>NZ_JAYWLQ010000022.1:0-376 GCF_040946485.1 Corynebacterium sp. LK2537 | reverse complement strand
GAGGTTTTCCACCAGCTCCGGGTCCCCGGTCACCGAAAACGTGCTGGGGCCGTCTTTGCGGCGGGTGACCCGCACGCCTTCGGCCGGCGGTGCCGGGCGGTTAAGCTCCAGGACCTTCTTGTTGGCTAGGCGTCGTAGTTGTTTGGTGGTGCCGGGGGTGTTGCACAGTTCGATGAGCATGGCCCAGGCCTCGCCCTGGTTGCGCACCCGGCGGAAGGCGTTGTCTAACACCAGCAGGGTATCCAGGTGGTGTCCGGATTCTGCGGCACCCCGGCGGGCGGCGTCCTGCTTGCGCGTATACGTCGTGTGCCTGAAGAAAGTCTGGCACGCGCGGTAGTGCGCGGCGGCGGCAACGTCGGACATGACAGCCTTCAGG
>NZ_JAYWLQ010000021.1:0-376 GCF_040946485.1 Corynebacterium sp. LK2537 | reverse complement strand
AAGGTTTTCCACCAACTCCGGATCACCGGTAACAGAAAAAGTACTCGGTCCGTCTTTGCGTCGGGTCACGCGCACGCCTTCGGCCGGCGGTGCCGGGCGGTTAAGCTCCAGGACCTTCTTGTTGGCTAGGCGTCGTAGTTGTTTGGTGGAGCCAGGCGTGTTGCACAGTTCGATGAGCATGGCCCAGGCCTCGCCCTGGTTGCGCACCCGCCGGAAGGCGTTGTCCAACACCAGCAGTGTGTCGAGGTGGTGTCCGGATTCTGCGGCACCCCGGCGGGCGGCGGCTTGCTTGCGCGTGTAGGTCGTGTGCCCGAAGAACGTCTGGCACGCGCGATGGTGCGCTGCGGCGGCAACATCCGACATGACAGCCTTCAGA
>NZ_JAYWLQ010000020.1:0-547 GCF_040946485.1 Corynebacterium sp. LK2537 | reverse complement strand
TGGGCCTCGATTAAGACCATCTCCGACGTCGAGGCCCTTTTCAGCGGCGGCTTGAACAAGCAGCCGAAGGCCACGCACGTGGTCATCTCCCTGCCCGACTGGGTTCGTATCCTGTCCGGTGACGGGGATGAGATCACCCTGCAGCTGACCAACGGGACCACCATGACGGGTGCCGAATACGTCCGCCAATGCCTGTGGGACGCGGGCCTGGCCACCCTGGTGGATCCTAGGCGCGGGCCGGTCAACCAATACCGCTACCAGCGCCATGCTTCACCCAAGCAGAAGGACATGGCCAAGGCCGAGACCACCACCTGTGCCTGGCCAAACTGCCGCAAGCCGGCCGATGAGTGCCAGGTCCACCACATCCACCCCTGGGTAGACGGCGGCGAGACCAACCAGGAGAACCTCACCTTGTTGTGCGAGTTCCATAATTCCTGGAACGACGACGACCCCACCTACCCCAGACACGGCAGGGTCAACCGAAGACACGGCAAGGTGACATGGGACCCGCCCTGGGGCGGCGGCACCTAACGGCTGACGGCGGACG
>NZ_JAYWLQ010000019.1:0-973 GCF_040946485.1 Corynebacterium sp. LK2537 | reverse complement strand
CTAGGGCGTGTCTCTTATATGCGTAACCAGACCAGAATCGCCGCAAGCACCACTCCCGCGCGATACGTGACCGCGAGCTTGTCATAACGCGTCGCAAGCCCGCGCCACTGCTTCATCAACCCAAAGGCCCGCTCGACCACGTTGCGGTCTTTGTACAGCTCCGCATCAAACCCGGGCGGTCGCCCGCCAGCACGACCCTTACGCTTCCTGGCAGCGATCTCATTAGACTTCTCCGGAATCACCGCGGCGATGCCGCGCTCACGCAGATACGCGCGGTTCACCCGTGACGTGTACCCGCGATCAGCAAGCAACGCATCAGGGCGCGTCCGCGCCTGCCCGCACCCAATTCTCGGGACCCGAATATCGCCGAGGACTTCCTGCAACATCGCGCCATCATGGCGTTGCCCGCCCGTCACCACAATCGACAGCGGCCGGCCATGCCCCTCGACAGCAAAATGTACCTTCGTGCTCAACCCTCCGCGTGATCTCCCGATCCCGTGACCTGCCGGTTCAATCTCGCATAACGGCAGATTCTTGTAATTCGATAGAGCCCCCTGTGTCCTGATCAGGGCGCGGCAGGTTCGTACCGTGCTGATGAGCACGGTTGATCGTCGCGTCGATTGACACGTTCCAGTCAATGTCGCCCACTGCATCGGCCTCGGCGAGGATGTGCGCGAATACGCGGTCCCAGGTGCCGTCGGTTGCGTAGCGGCGATGCCGCTTCCACACCGTCTGCCAGGGACCATACCGGTCGGGGAGATCTCGCCACGGGATTCCGGTGCGGTACCGGTAGATGATGCCCTCTACAACGCGGCGGCTATCACCAAACGGGCGGCCTTTACGGCCCTCATTCGTTGGCAGAAGTGGTTCAACTCGCTCCCACTGTGCATTCGTGAACTGCGTAAATCTAGACCGTTGTGACACACCTCAATCATGCTCGAGCACAGGCCCACAATTAGGAGACACGCCCTAG
>NZ_JAYWLQ010000018.1:0-1307 GCF_040946485.1 Corynebacterium sp. LK2537 | reverse complement strand
TGAAGTGTCCCAGGTTTTGTTCCGTTTGAGTAGATGGGAAAATCTGGAACATGCCAAGGAAATTTGACCAGGATGCCAAGGACCGTGTGGTCCGTCTTGTGGAAGACCGCATCTTGGCGGAAAATATGTCGATGCAAGCCGCGTGCCAGGTAGTAGCTCCAAAGCTGGGGGTTTCATGGCACACAGCTCGTCAATGGACTCAGCAGGCCCGCCGTGCAGGAAACATCCCAGATCCTGTGCCTGAAGATTTGGCCGCCGAAAACGCTAGGCTACGCCGTGAAATTCAAGAGCTTCGCGACACTAACGAGCTGCTGAAAGCTGCCTCAGCTTTTTTCGCGTCGGAACTCGACCCACAACGTCGGAAATGATCCGGTTCATCGATGAATACCGGAGTAGTTTTTCCGTCGAGTTCATCTGTAAGACGTTGAAAAATAACCGGGCTGGTGGGTTTATCACCTCGCGTGGGTATCGCCAGTCCAAGGCCCGTGGATTAAGTGCTCGTCGCCTTCGCGATGCTGTGCTGGTTGAACGCATTAGTGCTGTTCATCGGGATAATTACGGTGTTTATGGTGTGCGGAAAATGTGGCATGCTCTCCGCCGTGGCGGAATTGATATCGGTCGTGAACAAACTGCTCGGTTGATGCGCCTAGCCGGCGTTTCTGGCAAAGGCAAAGGCAGATCACCTCTCACTACCCGTAAGCCTAATGTGCCTGATCTGCGCCCAGACTTGGTCGAGCGTGAGTTTAAAGCTCAGGGCCCGAATAAACTGTGGGTGGCCGACATTACCTATGTGCGCACGAAGAAAGGCTTTGTGTACGCCGCGTTTGTCACCGACGTTTACTCTCGACGGATCGTTGGGTGGGCGTTATCAGACTCGATGCGGACGGAAGCGTTACCGTTGCAAGCTCTTAACCAGGCGATCGTGTGTGCTGAGGAAACAACAGGGCTCATTCACCATTCGGATCACGGCTCACAGTATGTCAGCGTGGTCTACAACGAGCGACTTGCCCAGCACGGGATTGCCGCTTCCACCGGAACTGTCGGGGATTCTTATGACAATGCTCTGGCTGAGAACGTCAACGGCTCCTACAAGAACGAAATCATCCATACCCGCACATGGAACGACGTGGTCGACGTGGAAATAGCCACGTTCGAGTGGGTCACTTGGTGGAACGAATCACGACTGCACCAGAGCCTCGGCTACCATACGCCGGCTGAGGTGGAAACCGAATTTTGGGAACACCACCCAAGCCACGACATAATAAAACACAAGGCAAATGCCTAGGAACAAAACCCGGGGCACTTCA
>NZ_JAYWLQ010000017.1:0-1320 GCF_040946485.1 Corynebacterium sp. LK2537 | reverse complement strand
TGAGGTTACCCTCGAGTAGTGGACACCCTATTAGTACGGATCTTGTGTCCGTAGGAGAGGATGTTCATTGTGAATTCGTCAAGGAAGAAGTACACCCCGGAGTACCGGCAGGAGGCCGCCAGACTGGTCATCGAGTCTGGGCGCCCAATCGCTCATGTGGCTAAGGAAATTAGCGTATCAGCGACAATTTTAGGCAGGTGGGTCAAACTCGAGCGGGAACGCCAAGGCTCGGTAGACGGCCGCAGTGATGCTGATATACGAGCCGAAAATGCTCGCCTGCGTCGTGAGTTAGCTGAGGCCAAGATGGATAATGAGTTCTTGTCAAAAGCCACCGCCTTCTTCGCTGCGAAGCAACGCGATCGGAAAAATTTGAGCTAATACAGCAGGAGAAGGCGAACTACAGTATAAAAAGAATGAGCAGGTTATTAGAGGTTTCCCGTTCTGGCTACTATAAATGGCAAAAGGCTCAAGCAGTACGGCTTCGTGGTGAAAATCAGCGTCAGAGATTCCTCGACCAGTTAGACAGGCAAATTCATGACATCTGGGAAGATTCTGACGAAGTCTACGGTGCCCCACGGATTACTGCAGAACTCGCCGAGGTTGGGGTCTATGTGAATCGTAAAACCGTGGCCAAACGCATGCGGATGATGGGTATTGAGGGCATCTCACCTAGGGCGTTTGTTCCCGTAACGACGATTCAATCCAAGCGGAAGTCCACGCTTCCAGACCTGGTGAAACGCCTATTTGATCAAGGGCAGCTTAATCGAGTGTGGATGTCAGATATTACCTATCTACGCACGAATGAGGGCTGGCTGTACCTATGCGTTATCCGCGATGGACACTCCCGCCGAGTCCTAGGCTGGTCCATGGATAGTGTGCAGGATTCTTACCTGGTTGAACGTGCACTGCGCATGGCTTACACCCTGCGTGGTGAAATACCCAACGGCGTGGTCTTCCACGCCGATCGTGGTAGCCAGTTCACCAGCGAACAACTGTGGCAGGTCTGTCAAGAACTAGGGATTGCACAATCGGTCGGCCGTACCGGTGTCTGCTTTGACAATGCGATGGCCGAGTCGTTCTGGTCGACATTGAAGACCGAATTTTACGATCGGAAGAAATGGCGAACCCGTGACGACGCCCGGAAGGCGGTGGCTCGCTGGATTGAGATTGTCTACAACCGGCGCCGTCGCCACTCGTCCATCGGGATGGTAAGCCCCGTCGATTTCGAAGCCCAGCTCGCTGATCAAAATGGTAATAAGAAGGCCGCTGCTTAACCCCTAAGCAGCTTAACAACGTGTCCACGATTTGCGGGTAACCCCA
>NZ_JAYWLQ010000016.1:0-3723 GCF_040946485.1 Corynebacterium sp. LK2537 | reverse complement strand
CACGTAGTGGAGCTACCTAGTGGTTAGGCAGCTATTTCTTTTCTGCTGGTGGTTAGACCAATGCGGTTCTCAAAGTCGACGGGGCTTGCCATACCGAGTGCGGAGTGTCGGCGTCGACGGTTGTAGACGACTTCAATCCAGTAGGCAACGGCCTTGCGTGCAGCATCACGGGTAAGCCATCGCTGCCGGTCATAGAATTCAGTCTTTAGCGTCGACCAGAACGACTCGGCCATCGCGTTATCGAAGCACACGCCCGTACGCCCCACAGACTGGGCAATGCCCAGGTTGCGGCACACTTCCCAGAGCTTCTCACTGGTAAATTGCGTTCCGCGGTCAGCGTGAAACACCAGCCCATCAGGAACGTCACCGCGTAGTGTATGCGCCATCTGCAGGGCCCGTTCGACCAAACTTGTGTCTTGAACGCTATCCATAGCCCAGCCCAGTACTCTGCGGGAATGACCATCGCGGACCGCGCACAAATACAACCAGCCCTGGCCGGTGCGCAGGTAGGTAATATCTGACATCCATACTCGGTTGAGCTCACCAGTATCAAACATGCGCTTGACCAAGTCAGGAAGACTCGACTTACGCTTGGTTTGGACCGTTGTCACTGGAACAAAGGCACGCGGTGAAATCCCTGCAATGCCCATCATGCGCATCCGCTTAGCCACAGTCTTACGGTTAAGCACAATGTGGTAGCGCTCGGTAAGTTCTGCGGTGATCCGCGGAGCACCATAAACTTCATCGGAGTCTTTCCAAATCTGATGAATCTTACGGTCAACATCATCGTAAAATGCAACACGATCATCTTCGCCAGATAGCCGTTTCTGCTGCGCATGGGCCCATTTGTAATATCCAGATCGAGACACTTTTAATAGCCGTGCCATGCGCTTGATGCTGTAGTTCGCCTTCTCTCGCTGCATTAATTCGAACTTTTCTGCTCGCGTTGCTTTGCGGCGAAGAAGGCTGTCGCTTTTGACAAAAACTCGTTATCCATCTTGGCTTCAGCCAGCTCACGGCGCAAACGAGCATTCTCAGCACGAAGATCAGACTCACTCATCCCATCTGATGCTCCTCGGCGTTCACGCTCATTTTTTACCCACCGGCCTAAAAGCCCGGCGGAAACACCGATCTCCTTAGCCACATGAGCGATCGGGCGCTGCGACTCGATTACCAGGTTCGCGGCTTCACACCGGTACTCCGGCGTGTATTTCTTGCGCTGTTGACTCACAATGAACATCCTCTCCTACGGACACAAGATCCGCACAAATAGGGTGTCCACTAAACGAGGGTAACCTCAGCAGTACTAAGTTTAGCTATATATCGTCTCTTTTTCTATAAAAGGCCTAGGCGTTCGATGATGTTCTCTGGCATGCGTTCAGAGAGTTGCGCGGAGTCGATGGGAAATGGTCACGTTCAAACCCATGCATCGCAAGAAGACCTAGATGCTTTGGAAGACATTAAGGTTCTGCGAATGCCGGAAGAGTTACTGACTCGGTATCAGCGAGATAAGCGCGATGAGTTGTTGAAGAGCCGCCGTTCTGATTAGTCGTTGCCGTGTGGCGATAGTTCGCGTTTTCGTGCTGCCGCGGAAGTCGCACAAGCGACTTCCTTGCCTCGTGTCTCTGTCATGTCCTGGCGTTCGCAGTCGTGGCTAGAGATTGCCTGGCACGACCAAACCCGCCGAGGGTTCGGCGGGTTTTCAATGCTGACCTCCCCCCGACGGGCGCTTAGGCGCTCTAGGTTATGAGACCTTTGCACTAAACCGCAACCAGCTTCGAGACATTTGATTTGGTTCGTGCCAACTGTGAACGAATCGAGGGAACGATTAAGCGACCATTCGACAATGCTTCAGCTTGAATCCGGTCCCTTTCTTGCCATACAGCTTGTTGTTGGCGTCTTTGACTGCTGCAGCTTTCGTGTTTCCAAAGCCCCATATGTACTCTCCGGTTGCTTCATTGCGGAGGTTGACGATAGGACACTTAACTTGCACTCGGTAGACAGCATAGGGTGTGATTTCTGGTGGAACGCTGCTTAAGGAAGTGGCTGGGGTAGCGCTGGCTGTTCCCTGCGCCCCGGAAAGGGCGATCATTAGGCTAATAGCGACTGCGGATAGCGAGCGAAAAGGTTTCTTCATGACGGCAAACTCCTTCGAGGACGGAATAGTTGAGCAGAAATTCGTTGAAGAGTTGCATTTGTACTGCTCTCAACCGGAACTTGAAAGGCTGATAAAGCGGTTTAAAAGTTCCTTCGCTCAAGAATTTCACGAATTGGATGACTTTTCTCCCGTTGCAGTGGAAACCGAAGAAGACGACTATAATCTAGCTATCGAAGCAGCAGGTAGGGGCGATTTTGAGGATCTTCGAGCTTACGTAATAAAGCAAGAGTTTGTTTTCCCTGTCCGAAAAAAGAACGAGGAAGATCTCGACAAAATCAGCAATAGGGTCTTCGGGATTGTTGGAGAAACTGTTGAGGATGTCCCCTATTTCAGCTTCCTTGACCTGGAAGGGGATCGGACCTAAGTAGCCCCAGCGATTCTCCGCGTTCTGAGACGCCTGCACCACGCCTGGGTGATGTGCTCGACGCTCAAGAGCGCATAGAGCGCCCCGGACGGGGCGGGCGCGCTGGCTGGCGTTAGCCGCGTTCAAAGTCAGCGATAACCAAGTCAGCCGCCGTCGCCGTCTGCGTCGACACCTGGCGCTGCCGCGCGTACGGCTGCGCCGCACGCTTGCCCCTGAATTTTTCGTGCCCGACAGCCCCGCCCTGTACGTGCTTTTTCCCGAGGCCACCACGGAATCTCGGCAGATTGCCCGGGAGGATAGCGATTACCTGACACAGCCAAAAGCCGCCGAAAACTCGGCGGCTTTTCTATGCTGACCACGCTCTACGAGCGCTAAGCGCTCTAGGATATGGTACATTTGCACTAGAAGTGCTTAGGGGTGTTCAGATGCTCACCGTGCTGGTTAGAGGAGGTGGCGTGCGTGCTGACTATCGCGAAGATGGGCGCGCATTCTGTGGCCTATTATCAGTCCACGGTTGATGAGAATCGAGGGCCGGATTCGTACTATTCCGAGGACGGAAAGCAGCCAGCTTCGGTGTGGCTTCGGGGTGGAAAAGCGGCCGAAGTTGCGGCGTTTTTGGGTGCCGAAAACGGCGCTGTTGTGTCGGGAAAAACAGTTGAGGATTGGTTCAATAAGGCGGTTGCTCCGAGTGGTGTAAAGCTTGGAAAAGCTCTCGGGGATAAAGGGGTTCCGGGGTTCGATCTGACGTTTTGTGCGCAGAAATCTGTTTCATTGTTGTGGGGCATGGGTGCTGATTCTTCGGTTCGTAGCATCGTCGATGAAGCCCACCAGGCGGCAGTAAGTCAGGCACTGGATTACTTATCAGAGCATGCCGGCTATACGCGAAAGCAAGACCCTACTGCGTCAAAGAAGCGTCTGATCATTGAAAAATTGGCGGGTATTTCTGGCGTGAAATATGGACACCGAACTTCACGTGCGGGCGATCCTCACGTCCATTCCCACGTGTTGTTGGCGAATAAGCAGTTGTGCCAGGACGGCAAGGCTCGCACTCTGGATGGGGTTAGTTTGTATCACGAAGCGCGTGCGGCGGGCATGGTGTATCAGGCCACGGTGCGCGAAATTCTGAGTCGAAAACTCGGCGTGGAGTTCGGTGATGTGGTCAATGGGTGCGCGGAAATCGTCGGTCTTGATGACCCAGAAT
>NZ_JAYWLQ010000015.1:0-5510 GCF_040946485.1 Corynebacterium sp. LK2537 | reverse complement strand
GGCGCGACGCAGGCTTAGCTTCCGGGTTCGGAATGGGTCCGGGCGTTTCCCTGCCGCTATTGACCACCGACAAACATCCGGGGCACCTTTTGGTGTCTGGTTTTCGGGTGTTGTGTCAGATACTGCATAGTGGACGCGAACACGACAACGTGACGATGTCTTGCTTTGCTTTTGCTTGTTCCACACCGCTTAACATTATTTAAGCTTGTGTGGTGTTGGTTGTTTGGCCGATTAGTACCAGTAGCCTTCACATCTTACGATGCGTCCAGGTCTGGCCTATCAACCCGGTAGTCTTCCGGGGGCCTTGTAATGAAACCTCATCTTAAAACAGGCTTCCCGCTTAGATGCTTTCAGCGGTTATCCCTCCCGTACGTAGCCAACCAGCCCTGCCACTGGCGTGACAACTGGCACACTAGAGGTACGTCCGTCCCGGTCCTCTCGTACTAGGGACAGCCTTCTTCAAGTTTCAACGCGCGCGGCGGATAGAGACCGAACTGTCTCACGACGTTCTGAACCCAGCTCGCGTGCCGCTTTAATGGGCGAACAGCCCAACCCTTGGGACCTACTCCAGCCCCAGGATGCGACGAGCCGACATCGAGGTGCCAAACCATCCCGTCGATATGGACTCTTGGGGAAGATCAGCCTGTTATCCCCGGGGTACCTTTTATCCGTTGAGCGACACCACATCCACAAGTAGGTGCCGGATCACTAGTCCCGACTTTCGTCCCTGCTCGAGCCGTCACTCTCACAGTCAAGCTCCCTTGTGCACTTACACTCACCACCTGATTGCCAACCAGGCTGAGGGAACCTTTGGGCGCCTCCGTTACATTTTGGGAGGCAACCGCCCCAGTTAAACTACCCACCAGGCACTGTCCCCAACCCAGATCATGGGCCAAGGTTCAGGCATCCACTACCATCAGAGTGGTATTTCACCAACGACTCCACCACCACTAGCGTGATAGTCTCAACGTCTCCCACCTATCCTACACAAACGATAGTAAATACCAATACCAAGCTATAGTGAAGGTCCCGGGGTCTTTTCGTCCTGCCGCGCGTAACGAGCATCTTTACTCGTAATGCAATTTCACCGGGCCTGTGGTTGAGACAGCAGAGGTCTCGTTACGCCATTCGTGCAGGTCGGAACTTACCCGACAAGGAATTTCGCTACCTTAGGATGGTTATAGTTACCACCGCCGTTTACTGGGGCTTAAATTCTCCGCTTCGGAACCAAAGGTTCCTAACAGGTCCTCTTAACCTTCCAGCACCGGGCAGGCGTCAGTCCATATACATCAACTTCACGTCTTCGCATGGACCTGTGTTTTTGATAAACAGTCGGACCCCTCTATTCTCTGCGACCACCACCAGCACACACACCGCAAAGAGTGCGGCACCAGCAGTGGCCCCCCTTCTCCCGAAGTTACGGGGGCATTTTGCCGAATTCCTTAACCACAGTTCACCCGAACGCCTTAGTATACTCAACCTGACCACCTGTGTCGGTTTAGGGTACGGGCCGTACACCCACTCACTAGAGGCTTTTCTCGACAGTACAGGATCACCAACTTCACCCCTACGGGCTACGCATCACGCCTCGACCTTATGTGGTGCGGATTTAACCTACACCACAGTCTGCACGCTTACACCAACAATCCATTAAGTGGCATGGCTACCAACCTGTGTCACCCCATCGCTTGGACCACAGTTCAGGCCCCACGCACACCAACCACGACCAGCCCCCGAAAGGGCAAGTACATAGTGGCATGGGTGGTTAGTATCACTGCTTTACCATTGGGCGCGGATATACGGGTACCAGAATATCAACTGGTTATCCATCGACTACGCCTGTCGGCCTCGCCTTAGGTCCCGACTCACCCTGGGAAGACGAACTTGACCCAGGAACCCTTAGTCATCCGGCGGGTAGGATTCTCACCTACCAATTCGTTACTCATGCCTGCATTCTCACTCGCACACACTCCACAGCGCCTTACGATACTGCTTCACAACGTGCACGACGCTCCCCTACCCAACAAAAAATTGTTGCCGCGGCTTCGGCGGTATGCTTGAGCCCCACTACATTGTCGGCGCAGAACCACTCGACCAGTGAGCTATTACGCACTCTTTCAAGGATGGCTGCTTCTAAGCCAACCTCCTGGCTGTCTTCGCGATCCCACATCCTTTTCCACTTAGCATACCCTTAGGGGCCTTAACCGGCGATCTGGGCTGTTTCCCTCTCGACTATGAAGCTTATCCCCCACAGTCTCACTGCCACGCACACACTAGCGGCATTCGGAGTTTGGCTGATGTTGCTAAGATTGTAGTCCCGCTCAACCAACCAGTAGCTCTACCTCCACTAGGCTTTCTGCGTAACGCTGCACCTAAATGCATTTCGGGGAGAACCAGCTATCACGGAGTTTGATTGGCCTTTCACCCCTACCCACAACTCATCCCCGCAGTTTTCAACCTACGTGGGTTCGCGCCTCCACAACCTCTTACAGCTGCTTCACACTGGCCATGGGTAGATCACCCCGCTTCGGGTCCAGGACATGCCACTCAACACCCCATTAGGATTCGGTTTCCCTACGGCTACCCCACACGGGTTAACCTCGCGACATGCCGCTGACTCGCAGGCTCATTCTTCAAAAGGCACGCCATCACACACTTTCAGGTGCTCTGACGGATTGTAAGCACATGGTTTCAGGAACTATTTCACTCCCCTCCCGGGGTACTTTTCACCATTCCCTCACGGTACTTAAATACACTATCGGTTATTGCACGTATTTAGGCTTACCGGGTGGTCCCGGCAGATTCACAACAGATTCCACGAGCCCGTTGCTACTCGGGGACAACAACAATCATGCTATGTGCACCTTCACCTACAGGACTCTCACCTACTCCGGTTGACCATTCCAAGCCAATTCAGCTAACACACACACCACAACGAAGCACTGGTAGACACTTCACATTGCAACCCCACAACACCGCATGCGCAACCCCTACCAAGTATCACACACACACGGTTTAGCCTCATCCACGTTCGCTCGCCGCTACTAGCAGAATCATTCGTTATTTTCTTCTCCTACGGGTACTGAGATGTTTCACTTCCCCGCGTAACCCCCACACCCACTATGAATTCATGGGCAGGTACCACCCCACAACGAGTGGCAGGTTTCCCCATTCGGACATCCTCGGATCAACGCTTACTTGACAACTCCCCGAGGCTTAACGCAGCCTGACACGTCCTTCATCGGCACACAATACCAAGGCATCCACCATGCGCCCTTCACACAACGAACACACACCACCACAAAAACAGCCAACAAAGACCGTCCTCATGGCGGGTGAACACACAAAAATTAAGAAAAACAAGAAATCACATCACACCACACACAAACAACAAAAGCTGTCCACGCGTGGTAAATGCTCGCGTCCACTATACAGTTCTCACACAACACCCAACACACACCACAACCAACCACACCGTGGCCAACTGCAAGTTGTGTGTTAGCACCAGGACAACACTAATGCCCCAGACACCCAACAATGCACCAACATACTCACACAACAAACCAACAAGGAATGTAAGCATTTGTGTTTAAAAAACAATGATTGCACCCAGCCTCATTCACTGGGGGCGTGCGTCCACCCGATTACAACACAGTGGCAGTGCCATACACAGACACATAAACCACCAACACCCACAACCGTGGGCAAAACTAAAAACTCCTTAGAAAGGAGGTGATCCAGCCGCACCTTCCGGTACGGCTACCTTGTTACGACTTCGTCCCAATCGCCGATCCCACCTTCGACGGCTCCCTAACAAGTTTGGGCCACCGGCTTCGGGTGTTACCAACTTTCATGACGTGACGGGCGGTGTGTACAAGGCCCGGGAACGTATTCACCGCAGCATTGCTGATCTGCGATTACTAGCGACTCCGACTTCATGGGGTCGAGTTGCAGACCCCAATCCGAACTAAGGCCAACTTTCAGCGATTAGCTCCACCTCACAGTGTCGCAACGCATTGTATCGACCATTGTAGCATGTGTGAAGCCCTGGACATAAGGGGCATGATGATTTGACGTCATCCCCACCTTCCTCCGAGTTAACCCCGGCAGTCTCTCATGAGTCCCCAACCAAATGCTGGCAACATAAGACAAGGGTTGCGCTCGTTGCGGGACTTAACCCAACATCTCACGACACGAGCTGACGACAACCATGCACCACCTGTATAAAGGCCACAAAGGGAAACGACATCTCTGCCGCGAACCTAAATATGTCAAGCCCAGGTAAGGTTCTTCGCGTTGCATCGAATTAATCCACATGCTCCGCCGCTTGTGCGGGCCCCCGTCAATTCCTTTGAGTTTTAGCCTTGCGGCCGTACTCCCCAGGCGGGGCGCTTAATGCGTTAGCTACGGCACAAAACCCGTGGAAGGGTCTCACACCTAGCGCCCACCGTTTACGGCATGGACTACCAGGGTATCTAATCCTGTTCGCTACCCATGCTTTCGCTCCTCAGCGTCAGTAACTGCCCAGTAACCTGCCTTCGCCATCGGTGTTCCTCCTGATATCTGCGCATTTCACCGCTACACCAGGAATTCCAGTTACCCCTACAGTACTCAAGCCTGCCCGTATCGCCTGCACGCCCGGAGTTAAGCCCCGGAATTTCACAGACGACGCGACAAACCACCTACGAGCTCTTTACGCCCAGTAATTCCGGACAACGCTCGCACCCTACGTATTACCGCGGCTGCTGGCACGTAGTTAGCCGGTGCTTCTTATCCAGGTACCGTCACAAAAACGCTTCGTCCCTGGCGAAAGGAGTTTACAACCCGAAGGCCGTCATCCCCCACGCGGCGTCGCTGCATCAGGCTTCCGCCCATTGTGCAATATTCCCCACTGCTGCCTCCCGTAGGAGTCTGGGCCGTATCTCAGTCCCAATGTGGCCGTCCACCCTCTCAGGCCGGCTACCCGTCGCCGCCTTGGTAGGCCATTACCCCACCAACAAGCTGATAGGCCGCGGGCTCATCCTACACCGAAAAAAACTTTCCACCACACACACCAAAGTGCGGTCCTATCCGGTATTAGACCCAGTTTCCCAGGCTTATCCCGAAGTGCAGGGCAGATCACCCACGTGTTACTCACCCGTTCGCCACTCGAGTACTCCAGCAAGCTGGAGCCTTTCCGTTCGACTTGCATGTGTTAAGCACGCCGCCAGCGTTCGTCCTGAGCCAGGATCAAACTCTCCACAAAAAGGCTCGTGAAAAGCCCAAACCTAACAAACAAAACCAACACACAACACAAAACGCATGTTGCATACTGACCAAAAAAGAATTACTACAAAGAAAAAATGAAAAATTCACAAAATTATGTAAACAATCACATCAATGCAGCCAGAAAGAAAAATTATATTTCAATGACACCCCAACTGAAAGCGCCATCCGGCACACACCAACACAACCATCCACACAAATGCAAAAAGTACATTGGCACACTATTGAGTTCTCAAACATCACTG
>NZ_JAYWLQ010000014.1:0-10056 GCF_040946485.1 Corynebacterium sp. LK2537 | reverse complement strand
CATCGGACAGACCTAGGCGGTGCTCGGGGTTAATCTCGCCGCGCTCTGCGCGAATCTTCTGCGCCGCAGCATTCAGCGCGGTGACCTGGTCGCGGGTTGCTGCAACCAGCAAGGACTGCTTTCCTGCGGCAGTATCGTCGCGCCACCCGGCCAACGCATCGTCCATCATTGCCGTAACCGATCCTGCGTGCAGGCGCTTGTTCTGCATGTACCACTCGGCGGCACGAGAAACGTCTGCTTCCTCTCCACCGCGCAGCCACTTCGATGCTTCACGCTCACCCGCATCACGCTGGCGGAACACCTCGCGTAGCTCCACGGCATCAGGCAATTCATGAGACAAGGTAGCCAGCAGACCAGAACGAGCTTTCACCGCCGAGTATTGTTCTGGGTCTCCCACAAAGACCACGCGCGCGCCGGCAGCAGTGGCAGTCTCCAGCACACGGATCGTATCGAGGTTAGATACCATGCCAGCTTCATCAACAACCACAACGGTGTCCCGGTTCCAGCCCAGCTTCGCCGCTGTATGCTCCGGTGTCAGATCGTCGGTGCCGACAAAAGCGCGCGCAATCGTCATGGATTCATCGGCCACATTCTCACCCACCATCACGTCAGCAGCCTTACCCGTAGGAGCTAGGCCTACGACGTGTTTACCAGCCTGATTCCATGCCTTATGCGCGGCCTTGAGCGAAGAAGTCTTACCGGCACCAGCCGGTGCGACCACCACAGACGCCAGATAGTTAGAGCCGACAACCGCGCGCATAGCACCAGCCTGCGCAGGCGAAAGCTCACCCTCGACCGGTTGGATTGACTCGGCGGTAACCCCGCGCTCCACGCGCGCGGTAGCCATATCAACGCCACGTTCAACCTCGTCGACCACCTCGACAGTGGTGTATTTCTGCGAGCCTTCACGCTGGGTATTATCCAGCTCGCGGGACTTCTCCGGGGTCACCGACCATGTACCGTGCGCAGCCAACGCAGCATCAACCAGCCCCTCAACCGTGACCGTCATATCCTCCGGGGAAACTGCGCCTGGGCGGATAAGTTCTGCTGCTTTTTCGGCAACATCAGCGCGGGTAAACGTGGAGCGTTCTGCAACAACCGCGCTTAAAATCTGGACTGGTTTCGGCAAACAATCCTCACCCACCGCGCGCGCTGGCGCTTCATTGTTTGGCACAAGTCCGGCCACAAACTCACGCACCTGCGCGCCGTGTTCAGCACGCGCCCACTCGGTTTCTAGCTCGTCTAGTGGGGTCTCGGTGTCCTTGGTACGCCGGGTGATTTTCTGCGCGATACGCTCATAGGCCGCACGGGTTTCAAGCCCGTTCTCGGCCTGCCACTGGTCGATTTCACGCGCCCTGGTCGAGTACGACGCAATCAATTCTGGGTCATCAAGACCGACAATTTCAGCGCATCCATTGACCACGTCGCCGAACTCCACACCGAGTTTCTGGCTCAAGATTTCACGCACCGTGGCTTGATACACCATGCCTGCCGCGCGCGCCTCATGGTACAAACTCACCCCATCGAGCGTGCGCACTTTACCGTCGCGGCATAGCTGTTTATTCGCCAACAACACGTGTGAATGCACATGCGGGTCGCCCGCACGTGAAGTGCGGTGCTCGTATTTCACGCCCGAAATACCCGCCAACTTTTCGACAATAAGACGCTTTCCCGTCGGCTCTTTTACTTGCTTTCGCGTGTAGCTGGCATGCTCCGACAAGTAATCCAGCGCCTGGGATACTGCCGCCTGGTGGGCTTCATCGACGATGCCACGCACGGCAGAATCTGCGCCCATACCCCACAACAAGGAGACAGATTTCGGCGCGCAAAACGTCAGATCGAAGCCTGGAACACTATCCTTTCGCGGAGCATTTCCAAGCCCCGCACCGCTCGGAGCGACCGCCTTATTGAACCAATCCTCAACCGTTTTCCCCGACACGATCGCACCATCTTCAGCGCCCAAAAATGCCGAAACTTCAGCCATGTTTTCGCCCCGAAGCCACACCGAAGCTGGCTGCTTTCCGTCCTCGGAATAGTACGAATCCGTCCCCCGATTCTCATCAACCGTGGACTGATAATAGGCCACAGAGTGCGCACCCATCTTCGCGATAGTCAGCACTCCGACACCTCCTGTCAATCACCACGGCGACCACCTGGACACCCCATTAGGCAACTTGTTGCAAATGTACCATAGAATATGGCGATTAAGCGCCATTCAGACGAGGTCAATGCAGAAAACCGGCGAATCTTTCAGTGGAGTTGGTTGTGCCAGGGCGTGACAGCTACATGGGCAAGGAAGTCGCGTAAGCAACTTTCGCGGCAACGCGAGAACCATGAACTAACACCACGCACAACGACTAGTGTCGCCCCCCCGACAGGTTGAAGGAACTGACCAAAAATCAGGCCAGTCTCTCCCTTATCCTTAAAGACTTCCGTAACCACACACTTGAATGCTTACGATTGCCAGACTTTCCTTTAAGCCGATCGTGCTTCCTTTTGGCTTGAAGGCGACACCTTCTGCTGGAAAAAGAGATGACGTTTGTCATCACTTGAGGGAAGAAGGGTCATGATCATTAAAGGGATAGTTCCCACTATGGGGATAAAAAATAATACAACTAGAATTCCGGAGAATCCCGCATCTTGCAGCCGTCTCGATAGCAACGCAAGAAAAGGCAGAAACACGATTGCTGCTATCACTTCTTCTAGCGATACTCCATGAAAATCACCTAAATGATTATCGAGCATGCTGACGAAGAATGAACCAATAGTCAAGAAGAAAAAAATCCACCAGTATTCACTTCTAGAGGCTGACCCTTTAAAAGCAAAATATCTCAAGAAAAACCGTGACACGGCCTGCTGCGGAGACGCCCCATGCAGGGCCTGGTAGGAAGACTGCTTATCCATAATAAAATCTCCTTCCGATAAAAGAATACTTTAGGGAAGGAGATTTCCTATCCCTTAACAACTACCGATCTCGTCTGCCCCAACCAAGGCTCCTAAGTTCGGGTTTACGGTTAGCCGGGTTTCGCCAGGCCCTACACACCTATCCTCGGATGCGTAAAAATACTTAACTTTAATCTTTACTGGATGGTTTTTGCAGTTAGTGTAAACGGCCTCTTCGTATTTTCCATCGTCGCCTTTGCCGGCGATAGGGCTCCCCGTAGCTTTTCCCACGAAACCGCATACTGAAGCTGAAGCGATAGGGCTGACCGTCAACAAGCCTAGTGCTGTACATCCAGCAATAACTGTCGAAAGTGTTTTACGAGTAATTTTTCCCATTATTTAGCACGCTCCAATCTTTGAAGCGCCGGAAATTTTCTTCCCTTCTCGAGTCGTGCCAAGTTGGGAATCTCCTGGGTTAACACAAACTTCGTAATCTCCACTTTCTGCATTAACCTTGATCTTTTCGTTTCCACCACTGCAATTTCCCCAGAATGCTGTTTCAACTCTGCCACCAGGAAAAGGAACAGTTACATCCACTACAGGAATAGTCACATCCCCCCAATTGTGTTCTCGGTCAATGTGCTCAGTGTGGTAGCCGCAAGTAGTCGCCGAAGCTTCAGGAGTTTCGCCAATCGTCACCATCCCAGCGAAAACAAGAGATAGTGCCCCTGTGCCGACGAGCATTCTTTTAATACCCGAACTTGCGATTGGAGTAGTTTTACTCAAACCTGACATGAAAAGCTCCCTTAATTTCAAACAAATGAACCAGAGCAGAACCAGCGCTCCGTGCGACCTACGCTACTCACAATCGGTTAGTTAAGTAAATGATATAACGGAAAAGTTATCCAAAGCTTTATCGATGTTAATTCCCAATTAACTAAACGCCCTACAGGTCACTAAATACGCCAACCACTAACGTCCCCACAGTCGTTTGGGCATCTATGGCCAATTCGTAAGCGAGCCAAGCCCATTACCTCCCATCTGCACTACTGCTTAATGACAGGGAACATGCTCAACAAACTTTTCGGGCGCGAAGCGGCCAAGATTGCACGCCAAATCATCGACCAGGCCGAGCCGTTTAACGCCGCCCACACCACCGGCTGGGGACTACCTTGCAAGCCCACCGTCACACGCCGCTAACGCGCACCAGTACGCCGGCTGATAGAAGTCGCCCAGCACGCGCATGATAGACACGCGTACTGGGCGACTTTCGCTTTCAGTGACGTAGGGGAATTTCGCCAAGGTTCCAGGCAGGCGCTTAGAGCGCTTATCTTCTGGGGTGTTGAGGATGCGGAATAGCTCGTTGAGCTGTGGTCCGAGGGTTTCTGGGGTGGTTTCGTTGCGCACGAACTGAGCGAAGAGGTGCGGGGTGTCCCAGAGTCCGGCATCGTCTCCGAATAGGAGGAAAAGAATACGGGTGAGGTAAATAGAGGTGCGCATGACACGCTCGTCTTCTTCCTCCGGGTTGGTTGGGGCTTCATCGCCCACGGCTTCGTCTACGTCGTCGCCGTTCATGGCGCGGAACAGCTCCACCATTAACCGGGAGGCTTCCAGGGACGCCTTTTCTTCCTCGCGGTACTCGGAAGTCTCGTAGTCGGCAAGAAACGCGAGTTGCTCGACGTGCTCGTCAATCTCGGCAAGGCTAAAAGTAACGTCCCAGTCTGCGGTATCGCCGACGTAGTCGCGGTTGAGGCGCGTGATACGCAGGGTCTCGAAGTTGGAGCAGATGACGTAGGGCGGCAGTTGTGAGTTCGGGATAGTACCGCCCAACAAATAGTCCAGCGCCTGGTTGTGTGCATTGTCGAGGTTGACCCCGAGGGATTTTGCTTCGCCGATGACTTTGCCGGGCATGAATAAGTCGATTTTGCCGGTGCGTCCGGTCGATGCTCGTTTAGCGCTGCGCTGGTACAGGTAGATGTCGCGGGCGTTAATGCCGAAGCAGTCGAGGAGGTCGCCCCAGAACTGTTGGTCATGGCTTGATTCAGTGGCTGGTCGGTTTTCTGCTTTCCATTCCTCAATATGGGCAAGCCAGCGCACCTTGAATTCGGTGAGGTTATGGCGAATGGTTGCACGGTCTAGGAGAGCAGAGGAAGTCATGTTAAAAGCATATAAGCTGCCCTGCCCCTCAAGGTTTTCTTCAAGTGAGGTTTTATCTAACTGCCTAGCGGCAGGGGAACCGTATATTGCTTATGGCGTGACACATTTATTTTGGTAACTTAGTCCGTCCTCTGGGGAGAGATATACCTGCCATCCTTAAAGCCCGGTTTACCGTCGGTCTCGATACACCGAACTCTTCCATAGCATCAGGAATAGACGGGTATTGACCGGTCTGGCCAAAGGTATCAGCAAAGAAAGCTGCGATTCTGAATGCGTTACTCTTTCCTGTGGCAGTACGTCGATTATTCGCAGCGGACAAAGTCGCACGGCGTTCCTGCGCATATTTTCCCTCGGGGTCTGTTTTCCAGCGTTCTGCTGCTTTCTTGCCGCCTCTGCGTCCCATGGTGGCTAGTGCTTTGCGTTCGCTGCTGGTGGCTTTACCTGGCGCGTTAGAGCCGCTGTAGGCATCGCTCTTGGATTGAGTGACGTAGCCGCGCACGCGCCTTGCCATGGTCTGGCGGTCGCGCATGGGTGGCATCTCGTTGTCGCGGCCTGCGCCGCCGTGGGTGTGTGCGACGTTGTAGGCGTGCTCATAGGCGTCGATGATCACCGCGTCTGTCAGGCGTTGGCCTTGCTGGCGCAAGCGGTGGCCAGTCTTAAGCGCATGCCTAAAGGCAGTTTCGTCGCGTGCTGCGGTTCCTTGGGAAATCCAGAGAACGCGCACGCCGTCGATAAGTTCCGGGTCGTACTGGTCGAGTCCACCGGCGATTTCTGCGTCTACGTCCTGGGCAAGCGCTTTGAATGCTTGAGCTTCTTCGCGGCGGGTCTTGACCGCGTTAATGAGTTCTCGGCCAGAGCTAAACTGCTGGCGCGGGGCTGGGGCGAACTGGTCGTGTCCTGCCATATCCCTTACCTGCTTTATCAAGTCTCCAAGACGCATCACCCGGTTGTGCTGCCTATACCAACGATAAGCGGTAGGGGCCTTGCCTGTGTAGAACGGGTTTCGGCTAAAACGATGGGCAAAGTGCGGATCATGGTCTAAAAGCTCACCCAGCACACGCGTAGTCGCAGCCAGCAACTTCATCTGCGCAGATTTACCGTTACGGTCAGCGTAGACAGGGTCAATAAGCCAAATGAACTGGGCTTTGCCGTTAGTTGGGTTAATACCCACCCAGGCCGGCCCGACGCTATGAGTAATCAGTGAGCGCACCACGTCGCGGACGTACGGGTTTAAGTCTGCGGGGTCACCGCCTGCGGTACCTACTTGATCAACGTCAACGACCAGGACGGCGGCATACTGCTTGGTGGTGAGCATGGCGTACTCGCACCGTCCTAAAGCATCAGTCTCGAAGCGATACATACGCGGCGAGTTCGTACCGTCAGCGTTGCGTCGATAGGCCTTTTTAAAGTCGCGTGTGACTGAACCGTGGAGTACATCGCGGCCTAGATGATCGCGTAAAATGTCGCGGTCACTGGCAGATGCTGGGGTGTTATCCAGTCCACCACGGTCGCGCTCGACACGGGTCGGTGTTTTAGTGTGCGCATTCTGCGCGTAAGCCTGTAAACTCATGGCCATGCTTTCTCCCAGAGATGTGCTGGGTGATAAGCGAAAGTCATCGGGTTGCCGCCCGGTGGCTTTCTTCATTTTCGTATTGTCTCCCACCGAGCCTAAATGACACCGGTGTTACTTACTATCCATGACACACGAAAAAATAGCTTTTAGCAGCAGATACTCTGCGCGAATTGCGCTAACTGCGCGAATTGCGCAATTCGCACTGTCGCGTCATGACGTTTCTCAGTGCGTACTAACAATTTGAATGCACAGATGACTTCAGTCGTCGGCGCGTACAGTTTTACTGCTGCTCACAACCTGCACGCTGAGGCATCACCGCTGACACTAACGGAGTAACCGTCACCAAGACCGCCACCTCCATCCGGCAGCGCCCACCAAAGCCCCAACTCGACTAACCACACCAAACGACAAGCGCCCCACGCGGGCGCTTTCTTTTTGCCCAAATCAGACTGCGCAGATTTACCGATACGGCGCATTTTCCCAGTTCGGCGTGCGCATATTTACCATCACGCAAAAAAGCGTGCGCAGATTTACCGATACGAGTGCGCAGAAGTTGACACAACAGACATTTCAACAGGTCAGACTGCGCATATTTACCACACAACCCCATTTTCCTTGCGCTGATCTACCCTCATGAAAAAATAGCGTGCGCAGATTTACCGATACGGAAGAAAACCCCAGTTCAGACTGCGCTGATTTACCATCACGCGTGCGCAGATTTACCCATACGGTGGCGAATTATCCAGAGCAACAGGGATACAGCAATACAGTAATACAGGCCCTGTAAACCTGTATTGCTGTATGCCTGTAAACCTTTATTTATTGTTATGGACGTATTCTTCGAGGTAGGTGCTAACAATCTCGCGGATGGTCACGCCTTTTTGGGCGGCGATGACTTTAAGTTCTGCGTGAAGGTCGCGGTCGATTTCAATCGTCATCTTCTTGACGTAGTCGCGGCCTGTGGGTTGGTGGAATGCGCTTCGCACTGTTTTCTTCTCGGCTGCTGGAGTTAGCTTCGCGGCTTTTTTCGTTGAGGTTCGCGGGCCTTGCTGCGCCCTGGCGCGTTCTTTACTGGTGCTCATTTCATCATCTCCATGAGTTCGTCGGCGACGTGGTCGTATCCGTGCATGTCTGGGCCTGGGCAGTATCCGAACGCTAGGTGCATATCTTCGCGTAGCGGGATTTCGGTTTTAAAGTGCGGCATGTGTTCTGCTTCGAGCGCTTCTCGTGCCGCGTCAAGGGCGCTGGTGCCTTTCCTGGCGAACGTCAGTAAGACTGCATGAGGTGTTCCGTTGACTGCGTCGCGCAGCTCCCATACTCGGGAGAGGTCGGCAGCAGCAGAACGGGTCGGAAGAATGATGAAGTCGCTGACTGCGATTGCTGCTTCGATAGCGTTCTCGTCTCCTGGCGGGACATCGATGAACATGAACTCATCGTCTCCGACGAGCGCTGCTTGCCTATCGACGCGCTTGGGGATGGACAGCTCAACCTCAAACGGCAAGGGGCTTCCTCCATCCTCTGCGCGTTCAGACCATTCCAGTGCCGAGCCCTGCCGGTCTAGGTCGGTTACGGTCACGGTCTTTCCTCGGTTGGCGAAAACCGTGGCAAGAAACATCGTTGTGGTGGTCTTGCCAACGCCACCTTTGGCGTTAATGGCGGTAATGATCATGGCTTCTCCTAGGTGGATAAATCATTGCCCCTACCACTTTACAGGTTTAAGTAAATACTGCTTTACAGGTTTACAGTAATACATTTTTACAGGTGCCTGTAAAGGTAAAAGCGCAGGAAAATAGCACTTTTAGTTTTCTTTACCGTCAGACTCGGCAGAAAGTCCAGCAAGCATAATGCGGTAAAACTCGTTTTCAATGCTCTTTTCTTCGAAGTCCGCAGCAACGTGTTCCCAGTGGTATTCCTCCAATTGGGGCAGCATGGCTGTTACTGCCATCTTGAGGTAAAAGCCGCGACTGCGTCCGGTGCGAGTACACAGTGTGTCTAGGCGCTCGATGATCTCTTCGGGCATTCGTACAGATACCACGCGCCCGGAGGGGTGGGATCCTTGAACCATTGACGTAAGTCCTTCCTCTGCCTGTCGTAAACATTGTTTACGTATTGTCTTTGGCAGTCCTACTCTTTTTTCTCGTGAGCGTTATTTGCTTTTGTAAACATTGTTTACCATAGGTTCGGCATCGACGAGGGGACGGAGATTTTTCGTTAAAGCTCTGGCCCCTCGCTCTCTGAGGCGTTATCCAACCAGTTGTCTTGGTCGTTGTCGTAGTCGCTATCTGTGGCGGCTTGCTGGTGAAACCGGGCGAGCATCTCATCATCTGCGGTGGTACTAATACCGAGTGAGTCGAGGACGTCCAGGGAGTTCTGTAGCGCCTGCTCGTCGCTGCGTTGGGAGCGCAGTTCGTCTAGCTCGGTCTCAAGCTGGCGAATCGGATCAGTAAAGCTGTCGCGATAGTCCACGGCCTGGTCATAGGATGCAGCTACCTTGTCGCGCACGTTGATTGCTTCGTCTAGGAGGGCCTGGTCGTTATTGCCGTGGCGTAGCCTGCCGAAAAATCCCCTCGAGTTCTTCGTGTCCTCGAACTCGCGCACTACAGAATCTTGCTTGGAATACTGCTGTCCGAGCTGTTCAACCTGCTGGTTAGCCTGGTCGTACTCACCGCGCAGCGTCTCAAGCTGATTGTTTACCCGTTCTATCTCGGCATCGATACGCTCCACGGCGTCATTGGACGGTGTAGCGCTGTGCTCGTTGCCTGATTCCGGTTCTGGCACCTCGT
Source organism: Corynebacterium sp. LK2537 (assembly GCF_040946485.1). Lineage (NCBI taxonomy): Bacteria > Bacillati > Actinomycetota > Actinomycetes > Mycobacteriales > Corynebacteriaceae > Corynebacterium > Corynebacterium sp. LK2537. Next base: position 660 of record NZ_JAYWLQ010000014.1, on the reverse strand, counting down.
CGGCGTTGTTGGCCTGGGCGCGGGCATGGAAGTCAGCAAAGCGTGCTTCGCGTTTAGCGGCAAAGCTGCTCATGTACTTACCCGTTTCGGTGCCGACAAACGGGTTGTCGGTGTCCGTTTGGGAAGGCTGGTTGACGAGTTTGGTCAGCTCCCAGTCCTGCTTGGCTTGCCCAAACAGCGCCTGGGGTGTTTTATCTCCTTGCTCGCGCATTCCTGCGGACACCAGCAGGTCGCGGGCGTATTCGGCAGACTCACGCCGTGCGACCTGATTCACCTGGCCGTGGCCGGTCTCGGTGTCTCCTGGCTGGGTCTCGGCGATATAGAGGAAGTTGCCCTCACGCCCACGAGTCATCGGCACATAGACACTGGCCTTGTCCAGGTTGCCAACCCCTGCCACCACACGGGCGACGTCGACGGTCGCGCCTTGGGAACTATGACCAGTAGCGGCATAGCCCAGTTGGGTGTGTTTATCGAGGTAGTCGCGGTTTAGTGTCACAGTGGCTAAATCATCATCACACCGTCGGGCCGTAATGGAACCGTCTTTTCCGATGGAATCAACGACCCAGCGTTGACCATTGCGGACAACATCGCCGTTGCTGGTCACCAGCTTTGAATCGTTGCGACGAGTCAGGATGACATCACCGACACCGGCTGTCAGTC
>NZ_JAYWLQ010000013.1:0-21877 GCF_040946485.1 Corynebacterium sp. LK2537 | reverse complement strand
GGGGGGGGGGGGGGGGAGTCAGAAAAAAAGCCCCCCCCCCCCCCCCACACCCACGTGTTCTAGTGTTCAAAAATGATCGTTGCTGAGGTCGACCGCATGACCGGCGTCGACAAGGACGAGGACGGAGACGAGTTCTTCCCGTTCATTGACACCATTGACCTTGCCAAGCAAATACTCGACCGCGGCCCCTACAATCTACCGGCACTCCTTAACCGCCTAGGGCTAGGCAACCCCGACGCGCACGGAGCGGTAGCTGATGCGACCGCCACGGTGAACATGCTCCACGCCCTCTTCGGGTCTCAGCGCGGCGAAATTGGGCTCAAGATTCTGCGTCAAGGCGAAGTATTCCGCGCCACCAACACCTGGCGTACAAGCCACGCCACACCACTACTCCCCCGCAATATATAGGCCTACTACCAGCACGCACACTGGTCATAGTGGCCTGTAGAAGCAGACATATGCTTTCACATATGGCCTAACATACGCTCTGGCATATGGCGAAACATATGGCCCGCCATATGTCAGGTGCTTTTAGGGCTGCTGCGTGGTGAGTTTTTCGTAATTGGCAAACAACAGCTCCTGGCGCTGCCGGACGGTCGTGAGCTTTCGGGGCGCACCAAACGCCTTATCTACTTCACGGTCGAGAGCGTCATGCGCCTTGATGAGTTCCGGTGCCATAGCAAGCGGGTTATAGTGCTCCGCGAGCGAGCGCTCCGGGTGCAGCGCGCGGGCATCGAGCACCTTCTTGCCCGCTTTAATAATTCGCTGCCGCGTTTTCTCGTCCAACTCTGGCACAGGGAAAGTATTCCACGTCAGAGTATTTGCGAACCGTAAGTCAGATTTAAGACGTCCTCCGATGGTCTTCTGCCATGTGATGAACATCGACGACGACGCTAGGGCAAACATTAGACCTTCTGGATCTTGAGCATGGAATACTAGGTCAGAAGCAATTACATCTGAAGGATACCTTTGTACGGTGAAATAAGAACGGCGTTCGCTTACTACCTTCGGTAGGCAGAGATAGTCAGTACTCGGCTGGGATCGCTGGCCGAATAAGTGCGGAGTTTCAGCCATTTTTCGTGTACTTGCCGCTTTGCTGTCAGCTCGGAAAGCCTTGACTGCTTCTAGCCGCTTTTTTAGCACCGGACTCTGGGCAATATCTGACGGTGCTACGTCTACAAGCCACAGACACCACCGGTCTAAGCCGTTCATTAACTCTCGACTACCCCGGAAAGGGCGAACATACTTCGCCGCTATTGGGTCACTTATAACCTCGTCATATTCGTCGACCTCAACGAGTAGGTTTCTTCCATCTCGGGCCATATTCCCGAAGACTGCGGGAGTAACTACAGGCGAGATGGGCGCTTTCGATTTCTCCACGAGCACGTCAGGGCCGTCTACTAGATAAGCATTAATGGACTGGCCTACTTCCACTGGGACTGGCTCGCCCTTTACATCGGGATAATCCCACAGACGTGGGCGTGGTTGACTCTCCTTATCCAAGCCAACAATGACGCAGTGGACAGCAGCTTTACCGGGAGCCTCAGAGTCCCACGCAAACGTGCGGTGTGCAAAACGTATGCGCCACCCTGCGTTGAAGATAGGCCCAAAAAGCCGTGGAACTTGATCACCTTGAGTAATTGAATTGGTGGTGACGAAAGCAAAACGACCCTTTCGGGACTTAAAGAAGTCCAAGCACTTCGCATGCCAGCCCGTGACGTAGTCCAAGCGTGAAATATCCTTAGTGCCCCACAAATCTCGGAGTTCTTGAGCTTGTTCAGCAGTTCTCGTCGCATGCCCCAAAAACGGCGGGTTACCGAAGATATAGATCTGGGTGGCAGAAGCTGGCAGTATGTCTTCCCACTCAAGCTGCAGGGCGTTGCCGTGGTGAATGTGGGCGGTGATCTTAATCGGCAACCGCTCCGGTGGCCTGCCCACAGCGTTGGCAAGCTCCTTATTCGCCTGATGGTCAACTAAGAACATGGCGGTCTCAGCAATTTTGGCAGGCCACCAATTCAGCTCGAAGCCGTAGAACTGCCCGATGGATAGTTTCTGCTCCCACTCAATATTGAGCGACATACCAGTCTCGCCGCGACGCTGGCGGATAGCGACAATGATGTCTGTTTCAATCCGGCGCAACTCCCGATACGCCAGAAGCAAGAAGTTTCCAGAACCGCAGGCAGGGTCACAGAACACCAGCTCGGCCAAAGAGTCGCGGAAGCGCTCCAACGCGGCCACCGACGTCGAGGGAGAAGACACCAGTTTGTCGGCCTCAGCCCGAAGCTCGTCCAAAAACAGCGGGCCGATGGTCTTCATGATGTTGGCTTTAGAAGTGTAGTGTTCGCCGTCGCTGCGGCGGGCCTCCTTCGATTTCACCAACTGGAACAACGAGCCAAAGACGGAGACGTCAATGGTTGACCAGTCGAAGTCGCAGGCAGCAAGTAAGGCTTCGCGCATCTGGTAGTCGAAGTACTCCGAAGCCAACGGTTCGGCAAACAACGCACCGTTGACGTACGGGAATTTCGCCAACGTTGACGGCAAACGCTTAGGACGCTTCGCCGGGGGAGTATTGAGTACGCTAAATAGCTCATTGAGCTGCGGGCCCAGAGACTCCGGGGTGGTTTCATTGCGCACAAAGTCGGCAAATAGGTGCGGGGTATCCCACAGGCCTGCGTCGTCGCCGAAGAGGAGGAAGAGGATACGGGTGAGGTAGATAGAGGTGCGCATGACACGCTCGTCTTCTTCCTCCGGCGTGGTGGGCGCTTCATCACCGACGGCTTCGTCGACGTCGTCGCCGTTCATGGCGCGGAACAGCTCCACCATTAACCGGGAGGCTTCCAGGGACGCCTTTTCTTCCTCCCGGTAGGCGGTGGTTTCGTAGTCGGCGAGGAAAGCGAGTTGTTCGACGTGATCGTCAATCTCCTCTAGGGGGAACGTAATGTCCCAGTCGGCGCTATCGCCGACATAGGTGCGGTTCAGGCGGGTTACCCGTAGGGTCTCGAAGTTGGAGCAGATGACGTAAGCTGGCATGTGCGAGTTCGCGATAGTACCGCCTAGCAGGTAATCGAGGGCCTGGGCATAAGCATCATCGAGCGGGACACTGAGGGATTTGGCCTCACCTATGACTTTGCCGGGCATGAACATGTCGATCTTGCCGGTACGCCCCGTCGAGGCGCGTTTAGCGCTGCGCTGATACAGATACAGGTCGCGGGCGTTGACCCCGAAGCAGTCCAGCAGGTCGCCCCAGAACTGTTGGTCGTGACTCGACTCGGTCGCAGGCCGGTTTTCTGCTTTCCATTGCTTAATGTGGGCAAGCCACCGGAGTTTGAACTCGGTGAGGTTGTGGCGAATGGTAGCGCGGTCGAAAACAGTCGTAGGGGCCATAACCATCAAGCATATAAGCCCACCCGCTGCCCGCCTGGCCGCGCGGGCACGTTAAGCCACTTTCCCACCGGAGAAAAAGAGCTGTGCATAACGCCCGGCACCCTCCTGCATGTCTTACGGGGAATGAAACCATGCAGGTGACACTACGTCCTGGTGAACATATGCTAAAGCATATGTTATAGCGTATGCCTTGCCATATGCTTAGGCATATGTCCTGCCATGCGGCAGGCACTGTGGGTGCGCAGATTTACCCTCACGCCGCCGACGCTTAGACGTTCTTCAACGCCCGATACACCGTAGGACGGGTGACCCCGAATTCCCGCGCCAAGGCTGCTTTCGACTCCCCCGCCAGTGTGCGTCGCTTAATCTCCGCCACTTGCTGCGGGCTAAGAGCAGGCTTGCGGCCTTTGTACTTGCCAGCCTTTTTCGCCAACGCAATCCCCTCCGCCTGGCGCTCGCGGATAATGGCCCGCTCAAACTCCGCAAACGAACCCAAAATACCGAGCATTAAATCCGCGCGCGGATCCGTGGTGTCTTTCGCAAACGCGAGATTCTCATGCAGGAAAGTAACAGTCACACCCTTGCCGGTAAGTTCATCAACAATACCGCGCAGATCGGTTAGCGAGCGGGCGAGGCGATCAATCGACGCCACGACGAGTTCGTCCCCGTCGCGCACATACGCCATACACTCGACAAGCCCAGGGCGCGCAGTCTTGGTGCGGCCGGAAATCTTATCCTCAAAGAACCGGTCAATCCTGCCGGAAGCGTTGAGTAGTTCTTTCTGGCGCTGATTATTTTGCTCCACCGTGGAGACACGGATATAGCCCACCCGCTGCCCATGCGAACCGGAGTCATTGCCCATTAGTCTTCGCCCCGCGAGAGTGTAGAGGCACCATTCTCCTGGGCGATGACCGCATCACGATACGGCTCAACCACCCGCGCCAAGTCAGACAACTGTGCCCCGTCGAGACCATCAGCGTCATGGAAACCGTCAGACGACAACATCACATTCACCACCTTCTGTAAGTCTAGGGCCTAGACCCCACTAGACACGTGTAAAACAATGCTAGGAACGACCCTATTGTACAGCAAACATTCTGCCGCAGGCACGTGTAACAATAGGGTGTGCCCTAAAAAGGCACTCTCACGAGATTTTCGCGTTTCACCTGGTCAGGCTGCGCAGATTTGCCCACACGGTTGCGGTTATCCACAGGGGTTGACCTGCAGTGATCTGTAAAACCCCAGGTCGTATATAACAGTAACTCAATAGGGCAATATGGCCGCGGGGCACCACAGTGCCCACCGCGGGCGGGTTAACCGTATGCAGTAGGCATACTCCCGCCTTCGCCTATCGGCTCAGTTGGGGGCTGCCGCGCGAATCAAAGATTCGCTTGCCACAAAGACACCCACACACCACCAACCAGTCCTGGTTGCGGGTGCGCCAGGGAGGAAGCAGACACTAAGCAAGGACATAAAAGGGGTGTGGTCGCCGGCGGAGCTGCCACCAGGGGGGCGGGGCGCTCAACGCGGGCGACCACTAGTCGAGAAGACCTTGGGGGTTAGCCCCCTCAACGCCACAATCTACAACCCCCACCCCAGTCGCGTGATGGAAAACGGTGAACCCACCGGAGGCGCGGACAGAGGGGTTAGTCGTAGACCTTCGAGCGGTGCCCAACGTCAACCACAACGACGACAACACGCGCGTCCACAATGTCAGCAATGATCCGATAGTCCCCCACACGCCAGCGCCACAAACCCGACTTATTGGCTGTTAATGCCTTACCTCGTAACCTCGGGTCCTCAAGGGCGCCAACCTCCCGCAGAAACTTACTCACCCTCCGCTGTTCAGCTGTATCGAGCTTCTTAAACGACTTCACCGCCCGAGGAGAAAAACTAATCTCCCAAGCCACACTCGCGCTCCAGCTGACTCAACGGCACAGTTCCCAACTCCCCGCGACGAACCTGAGCAGCCTCCTCCTCCAAGCGATACACATACTCCAGGTCAGCCAGATGTGCACTCAACGCTTCCCGGAGATAAAACGAACCCGGCCGCCCCGTACGTCGCGACAGCTCATCCAAACGCCGCTTCTGCTCATCATCGATACGCAAGCTAATCACCGAACCACTCATGTAAACATGTTTACAGGTTATGCGAGCAAGAATCAAGGGCTCACCACAGCCACTCAAGCAGCCGACAAGCCCTAGGGGTGTGTCCTACACGGCCGTGGCCTGAGCCTCGCCTAACGCACCGTATGCGGACATGTGCATAGGCATATATGCGCATACGCGCATGCGCGTGCAACACGAGACTGAAACCCTTTCCAGAATGTCGAGCTATGCGCAGAGCCGCATAAGCGCACATGCCCGTGGGGGCGGCAGGGACACCTCGCCACCTCGCGCCACCTGTGCGTACATGCGCTTATGCGCATGTACGCACGTGTCTCTCCCGGGTTTTGATCATTCCCCGCTTTAAGCTGGTCTTATGCCGCATATCGTCTCCACCATCCAGTCCAAGGGAGGCACGGGGAAGACCACCACCGCGATGTTCCTCGCCGCCGCCCTCACCGAGAGTGGGCATGACGTCGCCGTCTTGGACATGGACCCCCAGCAGTCCACTGTCCGCTGGTCACAGCACGCCGGCAACCTCGGGTTCCCCGTCATCAAGGCGGCAACGGTTCGCGATCTCAACAACCAGCTACGCCGCGAGACCTCTGCGGACTTCATTATCATCGACACACCGCCTGGGGTTAGCCAGTTCATTGGTGCTGCCGCATCGGTCGCTTCGATGATCCTGGTTCCCACGGGTGTATCCCCAATGGAGATTGATCGCACGCAGAGCACCCTGGAGGCCCTTTCCGGCCTTGATGCACCGGCGGCAGTGGTGCTCACCAACGTTGATCGGCGCGAGCGTCGTCCTCGACGAGGTGCACGCCCAGCTGGTCGGCAATGAGACCGCCGCGTTAGCGGATGTCGTGATCCCGACTCGGGCGGCGACCCGGCGAGCATTCGGAACCGTCCCGGTACTAACCGAGCCGTGGAAGGTGCCGGCAGACGAACTAACTCAAACGTTCGAGTAAAGAAGCGGAGAAAACACGATGGCTATCGGAGACATGCCCAAAAAGCCTGTGGCCAAGCAAGCGCCCCGGCAAGCCACCCCGTCGCAAAAGATGTTCGCGGACGCGGAAAGCCCCACCGCGCGAGTGAACCTCTACGTCAAAGACCCCGAACTACTTAAAGAGCTCAAGATCGCAGCACTAGAAGACGACACCAGCCTGTCCGCCCTGTTCGAACAGTGGGGCCACCAGTGGCTGATGGATAGAAAGCACACCCGGAACAACCGCTAGCCCGCGGTTGACTACAGTTCCATCCCATCATCGCGGGTGTTGGCACCCCACTACTGCTAGCTCTACTGGCCTTTCTGGTCTCGTGAAAGTACAGCTGAGGTTCAAGTCATTGCTCCCGGATCTTCTGTAGGCGCCACTGGAAGCCCGCTAGAGGCATCCACGTGTAGACGACCGGTATGAGGGCGATAATGACACACGTGATTTCAACGCCCCTACTCCAGTCGACCAATTTGAGCAGCGCATAGACAGCGAGAAGCACAAGCGCCGTGATGATGCTGTATCGAATGTAACTGTCGCGCTGATTCTTAACTTCCGCGATCTGGTCGATCCCTTCGGTACGCAGGGGCGTTGCGCCCGGTGCGGCACGGAAAATATGGAACGCTTCGTCGCTGAGAACATGCGACCACCCGGCGCCCCGGCACAGGTCGAAAAACTCCGGGTCGGGATCAGTCTCATAAACTATCTGATAGACCCAATCCTCAGCTGGCCCATCACGGAACGACCATCCATGTCCCATCAAAGCAGTTCCGTCCAGGTGTTTGCCCCTACGGGCCATGTCCTGAAAAAGCTTTGTTTCCCGGTCCTGATTGAAAGCCAAGCCGTTACTAAGACGAACGGTCATTGCTGAACCTCCTGAAGTAGTTGTTCCGCCCAGGCTGTGAACTGCCTGCGCTTGGTGACGTTTCTTTCGGCCACTACTGCCCCCGCCTCAGTAATGCGATAGAGGCGGCGACGACTATCCGACTCAACTTCCTCAATGAATCCCGCCTCGTTGAGCTTCTTAAGCGTCGTGTATGCCGACGCTGGACCAAGAGTCAACGCGCCTTCCGTGTTCTCCTGCAAGTACTGCATGATCGAATACCCATGCCTCGGTTCTCCAAGACTGAGAAGAATGGCTAACGCGACATCAGGAACACTCCCGTCATCAAACGGCGGTCTCTTCCCCACCTTATGTCACCTCCAGTTATATCTAGGTGCGTTATATCATCACATGATAATAGTACGAGCTGTCCATCAACTTCGCAATTTGGTGTCCCTATCTCAGGAGGCATGTCGGAGAGACTCGGCGCCCCGGCGCCCGAATGGATAAATTCCCCCAGCAGTCCAGGCGCCTGTTTCGGTAGGTGGCTCCCCTTCACCACACTCATTCCACCGCAAATCCTGACTGCCCTGGCCAGGGCTTCTCTCAACTTCTTGCCTACAGCTCCATCCCGTCGTCGCGGGCGTTAGTGCCCCACTCCTGCTAGTTGTTCTGGCCTGTCTGGCGACGTGGCTGGCCAAGCTGGGCAGACAGTGCATCAGAGAAGTCCTGCCCGCCCATCAGGTGATCCCGCACCAGCGCGTGAGCAAACCCGGTGATCGGTCGGCTCGGGTGGTTCCACAGCCCGGCATCGACCATCTCCTGCCACTGACGGCGCAACGCTAGGGTCTCCGGGGTCTCTCCGTTAGCCTGCACGGCCTTACGGTCTTCCGTCTCGGTGGCCACCTCGTCGGGGTCGCTAAGCTGCTGCCACAACGCCACCCGGCGATCTGCTGACTGGCCGTCCTTGCCAGTCACCGCCACGTGGGTCTTGATCCCGTGCTCAGTGGCCACCGCGCGCATCTGTACCTCGATGCCCTGCTTGGCCTGTCGCAGGGAAGCGATCTGTTCGCCCAGCGCCATCCGCTGGTCGTCCTCGGCGGAGTTCCCGCCAAACAGCTTGCCCAACAGTCCCTTCTTCTTCGGGCCTGTCCCAGGCCTCGGCGCTGGGCCTGGCAGGCCTGGAGGTCTTTACCGGTCTGCGTGGCTTGCTGATCCAGCTGGGTCCACTGGTCTACCGCCTGGTTGTACCGGTAAATAGCCTCCTGGTTGTCACGTGCGTGCTGGTAACCGGATTGGGCCTGGCCGGGGTTGTCGTGTAGCCAGGCCAGCAGGTGGCCCGGCACCATCTGCAATGGCCTGTCCTCATCAGCCCGTACCACCGGGGTGGTGCAAACATTGCGGTCGTCAGTCATCCACCGTTGGGTGCGCTTGTCTTGGCGCTGGGGCATCACCTCGGCCATCCGGGGGCCAGCAAACGGATCTGGCCTTGTGCCCTGGTTCGACGACAGCCGCTCCAAACTCCACTCCCGGCAGGCGGTCTCCCACACCTGGTGCGGGGCGGCATCCGACCGGTCACACTGGCAGGCTGCCGTGAGAAGATCCGCCGCGTACTGGGTCGATTTCCTGCGCTGGACTGGGGTGGGGTTGTGTCCATGCCCGGTCTCGGAGCCACCGGGGCACGTTCCACCAGATACAGCGAGTTATTGTCCCGACCTCGGATCATGGGCACATACACCGCTGCCCGATCGGCCTGGCCGACATTCATAACCACTCGGGATGAATCGACCGTGACCCCATGGCTGGAATGCCCGGTGGTGGCATACCCCAGCTGGCCATGGTTGGCGAGATACTCCCGTGGCACGACCACGCCCTGCTGGTCGTCGTCACAGCTGCGCAGCGTGACCTCACCTGCGCCGATCTGTTCAATCCTCCAGCGTTGACCGTTGCGCACCGGTGACCCGTCCTGGGTGGTCAACGAGTAGTCATTGCGGCGGGTGATGACCACATCACCAACAAAGCCCGTCTAGGGGTTGTTGGTCGTGCTCAGTCCACACTCCGGCCCCGTCGGGTCGATCCGGCCGAAATCAACAAGCACGCGCTGGGCCGCACGGTTCAGCGCGTCCACGGTGTCTTTATCCCCGGCGATCAGCAGGCTATCCAGCCCAGCCAACGTATCGGCCTTCCACCCGGCCATCGCATCGTTGAGCATGGCCGTGGGGTTACCGGCGTACAGCCTGTTTTCCTCGGCATAGCATGTATATACACACATACGCATGTCACTACCCAGGTAAATCCTTCCTGAATCTATTCTTTTTGTATGACTCGAGTAATTTCCGTAATTCAGTCGAAGGGTGGTACGGGAAAGACCACGCTTTCAGTAATGCTCGCAGAGGCAATTCGGAAGATGGGCTATACGGTCGCAGTCGCAGACGGCGACCCCCAGCAATCTGCCACCCGATGGGCAACCAAAGTGAAGGATTTTCCATTTCCTATCGAATCTGTCCGCAGCTCAAGTGATTTCTCTGGAATTGTCAGAAGGGGGAACAATCCGGACTTTCTTATAGTCGATACCCCTCCAGGTGGTTTAGCTTTCATAACCGAAAGCGCCGAGGCTGCCGATTTAGTCCTTCTTCCCACTGGTGTGTCCCCGATGGATATTGATCGAACTCAGGTAACGCTTTCTTGGCTAATAGAAATGGGGATACCAACAGCAGTTGTTCTGTCGAATGTCGACAGGAGGGAAAAACTTCTAGATGAAGTCCATGCCGAGCTGGAGGGTGATGAGACTGCAGCGCTTGCTGAAACAGTCATCCCAACTAGGGCGGCTACACGTCGTGCTTTCGGAACAAAGCCCAGCAGTACAAGGGTGTGGGATTCTTTGGCTCGAGAAGTAGTCGCAGCATTTGAGGATTAAGGGGTAAACAATGGCAATTCCAAAGGCTAAGAATAAGGCGCGGGAAGAATCGTCTGGGAATAGGCCGGAGAGCTCGCCTTCAACAAAGATGTTCGCTCAAGCTAATGATAAAGCGACACGTCTTCAGTTATACGTCCGCGATCGACAATTGATTAAAGAGCTCAAACTCGCTGCAGTGGAAGAAGAGAAGAGCATCTCCCAACTTTTTGAAGAGTGGGCAACACGATGGCTCGAGGAAAGAAGCTGATTACCTGGTGTATATACCTATATACGTGTATGCGTATATAGGTATATACGCATGTGGACACTAGCGCATTGACCTCGCTGTTTTCTAAAGCTCTGGACCTTGTTCTTCTTCAAGCTCGTCGGCGGGTGCTTGTTCGTCAGTGTGGTCGCTGTCGTTGGTAATGCTTTGCTGTTCGCCGCCGAGGCCTAGGCTGGCGAGGAAGTCGAGACCAGCTTGCGCGCCCTCGTGCAGTTCGCCGGCGCCTTCGTCTTGGGTGTTGTCGGTACTTTCGTCTTCTGCTGTGGTCTCGGGTGCTGGCTGCTCTTCCTCTATGGCGTTCTGGACGGTGGTGTCTTGTTCGTCGTGGTGAGCCTCGTCATTGTCTGGTTCGTAGGCAGCAGCAATGGTTTCTGCGACCATGTAGCGGATTGTCTCTTGTGCTGGCTCGTCTACGTCCAGGCGGCGTAGTTCGTAGGTGCGTTGTGCGGCAAGTAGGTTGACTTCATCGGCGATGTAGCCTGCATGATCGGAAACATCATGGGGGATTTCCTCTGCGCGCAAGCGTGTGGCGATGTCGGCGCGGTCGGCGAAGTCCATTTTCTCGCGGCGGATAGTATCGAGGCGCTGTTGAAGCCTCTGCGTGTGGTCATTGTCGTGTTGCGCGGCAGCGTGGAGGCGCTTGTTCCATTCTTCGGTGTCGTCGGCGCGGTAGCAGATTTCGTCCCACAGACCTGCCTCCGGCAAGTTAGCACCAGTATTCTCAATGGCCTGATGAGCTAAGCTGCGGCGCTGTTGCGCCTGTTCAAGACGCGTGTGCGCCTGGTCTATGCGGTGTTGGTACGTATCGTATCCGTCGGCGTCGTGGTCGTAGGCCCGCTCGGCTACCGGGCGGGTGTAGTCCTCTGCCAGTAGGCGGTGGTGCTCAATGTCTGCGCGGGCTGTTTCTTCGTCGCGAAGGGCTGCACTGTGGTCTGCCATGGCCTGCTCATAGGCGCGAATGCGCGCAGCATCAAGACGCACCTTCTGGTAGTTAGCCTGTACCTCATTGACAGCGGCATTCTTGTCCTCGTGGAGGCGAGTGGCAATGCTTGCCTCTTGCCAGGTCAGCGACTCAACCTTCGAGTAGGCAAAGCGTGCGTGCTCTGCCAGCACAGACTGGTTAAGCCGGTTGAGGTTTCCTTCTTTACCGGTAAGGCGGGTGGTCTCGGCGTGGTCGTAGGGGTTGTGGGTGCGCAGCCAGGTATCGAGTTCTATATCTGTCTGACCAGATACAGGCGGCAGCTGGTTACGCCTGCCGGTATCGCGCAGGCGGAGCTGTTCATCCAGGCGGTAGCGGATAAGCCGTGCTGGATCGTGGGCGTTGTCAATATCACGGGTAGCAGCGTCCATGACGGTGCGCGGGTCAATGCCTGCGTCAATAAGCCGTGCCCAGCCGTGGCGGATGGGTTCTACACCGTCGTCGCTGGCTTCAATTTTTAGGGCAAGGTCGCCGGGTAGGGTGTCGATCCAGTCCGGCAGGTAGGCGTCGATGAAGTCGTTGGTGGCTTCGTCTTTGCCCATAAGCCACAGGCCCATCATGCGATCGGGTGAGGTTTGCTCGTCTACGACCTCGGCGATGACCTCGCGTGCAGCCTTCGGAGTGGTATCGCGCGAGATTGCCTTATTAAAGACGTCCCTAGCACTCGGGGCGTGGTCTATGCCTTGGTAGTGGTAGTGGCCTTCCTCGGCAAGTTCATCTAGCTGGTGCTCGGTAACGGCATAGATGTGGTTGGCGATTTTGCCGCGTGTCAGTGCGACATACAGCCCGGCCCTATCGACGTGGTGGTCGATTACCGCGCGGGTGCAGTCCACGGTGCTGCCCTGGGCGCGGTGGACGGTAGCAGCATAACCTAGCTGCACATTGTCGTTGACGTAGTCTGCTGGCAGGCACAGTTCCTCGCCGGTGGTTTGGTTGCGTGCGGTGATACTGCCGTTCTCAGAAATCCCGGTGACGGTAAGCAGCGTGCCGTTGTTAATACGGGCACTCGTTGCGGTCTCGCCGTCGTAGAAAGTCTGGTTTTTGCGCGCCAGGATCGTATCGCCGACACCTGCTTTTTCGCCTCTAGAAAGCTGGGCTTCCATGGTGGTGTCCACAATGCCGTGGGCGATGTAGTGGGCGCGGATTGTCTCGTTGAGTGCTGCCACATCGCGGTTGGTGGCAGCAATAAGAAGGCTGGTTTTACCGCTAGAAATATCCGCCAGGTAGTCTGCTGCGGCCTTATCCAGCATGTCGCTGCGTGCGCCACCATTGACCCAACCACGCTGTGAGTAGAAGTCGAACGTAGACGAATCACCCTCACGCAGTCGCAAGCTGGTGGCGGATTGTTCACGGTCTCCGCCAAAGCGCACGACTTCGGATAGTTGATTATCAGTGCGACCAGAGGCGTTGACCATAGCGCCGAAAAGTCCGCCGTTTTCGACCGCGCCGAGCTGTTTATGGTCACCGATAAAGCGCACGACTGCGCCTGCTTCTTCGGCAATTTCTAGCAGTGATCCGATGTTAGGGGTCGAGGCCATGCCGGCCTCATCGACGATGATCATATCGCCTGCGTTAATAGAAACCGGAAGGTCTTTAAGGCTATGGCCGGGCTTTGTTGGGTGGTTTCCGCGCCAGGTGTAGGTGAGCTTGTCGATGGTACAAGCGTCAAAGCCTAAGTCTTTAGACAACACCTCTGCCGCCTGCGCAGACGGGGCCAGACCAATCACGTTGCGGCCCTCATTGGCCCACACGTTGACAACCAGACGCATAGATGCGGTCTTGCCGGTGCCTGCAGGGCCGACGCCGGTAGCGGCCAATGTGCCGCAGGTAAGTAGGTAACGCGCCATGGATTCCTGCCCGGCGTTAAGACGGAAACCAGCCTCAGCTTCGTGCTCATCCAGTGCCTTATCAATCGCGTGAGAGGGTGCAAATGCGGCCACCGGCTCGTTGAGTGCGGCCAGTGCTTTGTCTTCGGTATCGAGAATGTCCTGGGTGGTATAAAGCTCGCTATCAGCGCGGCCATCGCGGGCTTTACCTGCCGTGTTTTTGAGTGCCTCGGGCAGTTCCAGGACGTCAAAGTCATTCAAGGAAATGGCCTTATCGCGCACAATTGCTTCCACCACAGTGGCGTGGATAAGGTCGCGCTCGGCAAGTGAGGCGAAGCGATAGCCCTGGAGTTTTCCGCCCGCTGCAGTAGTTACATGCGAGGCGCGAAAGTAAGAGCGACGCCTGGTAACTGTGTCTAAAACCTCGTCAATAAGACCCGGAAGGTGTTCCTCTGCGTGAAAGGCTGGGCGCTTATCACGGGTGTCTTCTGCTACAAGTTGGGTAATGGCAGCGAGTTCTTCTGCCCCGTTTTCGCGGGCGGCAACTTCTTTTCTCCAGCCTGCGCGAAGCTCGGAAAGGCTTTCTGGTTCACGTTTTGCGTCACGGGTTTCCAAGATGGCTTGCTGCCACAAACGACCCACCTCAACTGAGTTCGGCGTAGCTCCACGCTCGGCAACAAACTCTTCCACGAGTCGCTTATAGACCGGCTGTGCGCCGCGTCGACGCTTGGAAAAAGACTCCATCAGCGACTCGGAAATACCGTCTATCTCCCACGTGGGTTCCTTATTTGCCCCGTGGTCACAGGCGGTGAATGTGTAGCCCATTTGGTTAGAAAGCAGGGTGTTCAAGATGGAGTCATAGCGGTGCGAAATCGACTGATGATCCTTCATCAACGTGTACCCATCGATAGACAACCAGCGTCCATCTTCGGTTTGAACCTTGTTAGATACCAGCACGTGCGAGTGCAGATCAGGGTCTCCTGCGCGCGTATCGTAGTGCTTAAATTCGGACGCGACGAAGCCTTTTGTCTTGACTTGTTCACGACCTTGCTTGCCAATTCGGGTAAACAATGCGTTGTCTTCTGCCCATGCAATAGCTTCCTTTACGGCCTGGTGGTGGAGCGCCTCAATGCGCCGCGCGGTCTTCTCATCGGACAACGCCCACGCCACCGACACGGACTTAGCAGGCGAGAAAGTCAGGTCGAAACCCGACACAGATTGCCGCACATTGTCCTTTAATCCGTTGACCCAGTTGACGATTTCCCGGCCCGATTGCGGCTCGACTCCGTGCTCTTCAATGAAGAATTCTCGGCCAATATCCTGGACTAATTCGGCGCGCTCTTGCTTGTTCATCAGCGTGCCAGCAGTCTGCCTATGGCGACGTTCCGCGTCACGAAGTGCTACCAAAACCGGAACATCATTCGTGAAGTTAGCAAACGGACGCCCCAGCTGGACGTCCTTGATTTTCTGCCCTTCGGACATCTTCATATCCGCATCTGGGTGCAGGCCCTCGCCGTATAGCGCGGCCATTTGCGACTCGGTGATTTCCCCACCTTGGGCGACCGTTTCGGTGTTCAAACCGGCCAGACCAGAACCTAACCACCGCCCTGGTGGGGTTCCTTTCGCGTCGTAATACTTCGACAAACTTGGCGCATCTGTTGGCCCATCATTGGTAGCCACAGAGCGCAACAGGTACTCATAACCTGTTCCGCTGTTGACTACGCGCAGGGTCATCATGCGCCCTAGTCTAGCAGCCAAAACCCGATTAACACTAAGAGTGCATATAGTGTGTGTCTGAAAGCGCGCTTGCGCGCGTCGTGGCAGGCCTATAGCGCTGTCGAAAGCCTGCAGGGGTAGTCCACTGATTGCTTCCGATTACGCCGAACTTCCCGCGTCGTGTTTGTGTCAGGAGCGGGGCGGTGTGTTCGCTGGCATTGTGGGTTTATGGTTACCGCAAGTAGAAGTTTGAAGAAGCGTCAGGAACTGCGCCAGCATCTCGAAGAAGGAAAGCGAAAGCTGCGCTACCGGAAAAAGAGCACCAACTCGTTGCTCAGCCTTATCGACCAGCGCGAGAAACTCGATGAAAAGATTGGCGAAGCCTCGCAAGTCATTATCGACCTAGGCGAGTCCAAAGAGCTTGTGCGCGAGCTCGTCGGTATGAGCCAGCGAGATTTCAACGCAATGCTCAAGACTGCTAAGGAGTCTTCTCCTAGTGTGAACGATTCACCTAGAGAAGACGAGTCGCATACTGGCGACAGTGAGCGCCAGGACGATGACGAAGCCGCCAGCACCACTAAGGGCGCTGGCGGCGATGGTAACCATGAGAAGGGTGGCCAGTAGAGAGAAAGACAGTCTTCGGCGTTGGTAACTGCGACTAATGTTGTTCGCTCGGGTCGTAGTACTCGTCGGGGTTGGCGGGCGCAGCGGCATACGTGTTGGAGTATGGCAAGTCGTTGGTCTCGTCCGTAGCGTGCTCGTAGTGGTCAGCCATGGAGCCAACCATCACGCCGAGGAAGGTGAGGAAGACCAGGCGATTACTCTGCCTAGTGCTCTGATGATTCCTGTCCCCAATCCTGCGCTTCGCATCTGGGCAATGAGCATCCAGACCGGCATGGCGATGAGTGCAGCTGGGGACATGATTGGTAGCCGATAAATGGCAGTGCGTCCACGGAGGCGTCCTTCCTCTCTGTGGCACCGCCGCTCATGATGCTGTTAAAGAGTTTGAGAAGACTCCTCCAGCCTTGCGTATGGTAAACAATGTTTACCATTGCTGCCAAGGAGAGGATACTTCATATGAAACAAGCACCCCACCCTTCCGGACGTGTGGTGTCTGTACGGATGCCAGATGAAATCATTGAACGACTCGACGCTCTCTGCGATAGGACAGAACGTAGTCGAGGTTTCTACTTGAAAATGGCTATTACAGCCATGCTTCCCAAACTAGAAGAATTCCATTGGAATCAAGTGGCTGCAGACTTCGAAGAGAAGACAATCAACAACTTGTTTAACCAAATAATGCTCAACGGGCTAAAAGACGAGTCCGAAGAACAAGAGTGACTCCACTAATGCCTTAGGTTCCGAGCAAGCTTCATCAAAGCAAACAGCCGATAAGGCTTCTTGGCAAGAGCCGCCACCATTACTAAATCTCCCAGTAAGTCACACTGATGTGATTTAATAGGCGGAGAAAACAAAAGCCGTACCCGGCACTTGCCGGGTACGCGGCGCGAGTGGCACACACCCTCGGTTCAAGTCCAGGGCGCGCACATTCCTCAAAACATGAGGAAACCCCCGCATCATCGAGCGCCAACTCTAGCGGGGGTCCAAAAACAAGCGACACCGTCCGTGTCGGTTAAGACTTTACCACTTCCACACGGACAGCGGGCAAAGCACAACACGGGCGGTGTCGATAATCCGAAAGGAGACAAGGCACCATGCAGCCCCCACACACGTCAGACGATTGGCGCGCCAAGCTCGAAGCAGCCAAAGAACTAGCCCGCAGGCAAGAACACGACGCCGCACAAGAACTCCTCCAAGCCCAAGACATCGGCTACACCTCCAAACTGTTTGTCCAAGCACTCTTCCCCTACCGCAAAACCGAGGGAAACAACCGCACCGTCGAAACACCACAGGGAACAATCACCATCCTCTCCCAACGAGGAGTCCCCTACGGCAAGTACCCACGCCTCATCATGGCCTACATCATCACCCGCGCCGTAGCTAATGCCGGTCGACTCAAAGAAGGCAAAATCACCCACGACGAAGCCTGCCGCATCCCACTAGGCCACTCCATGAGCCACTTCCTCCAAGCAATCGGCATCACCGGACGCGGCACAGGCGGCGCAACCGGAAACCTGAAAAATATCCGCGAGCAACTCCTACGCATCGCAGGTTCTTTCATCACTGTCCAAAGCGACGACGGAATTCACGCACGGGGCCGCAACACTCAGATCCTCGAAGACTGGAACCTCTGGTTCGACTCTCGCGACCCCAACCAGGGAAGCTTCATGGAATCAGAACTAGTACTCACCCCACAGTTCTTCCGCCACATTGCCGAAGCTCCCATCCCCATCGACCTCAACGTCCTGCGCGAGCTGAGCAAGCCCCGCGCAATGGACCTCTACATTTGGCTCACCGTAAAGCAATACTGGCTGGCGAAAAACAACCGCGAAGCCTACACCTTCACTTGGGACATGATCGCCGCCAACTTCGCAACCAAGATCCTGCAAACAGGCCAAGACTGGGTTAACTTCCGCAATGAAATAAAGAAAGCCATTCTTGAACTCACGACAGCGTGGCCAGAAGCAGGAATCGAAGCCAACACAGACGGTGTGACGGTCACGAGGACTGCCCCATCAGTTCAGCAGAAACCACCGCGCCCCGAACTCGACTAAAACGAACACGAACGACTAGCGCCCCTCCTGGGGCGCTTTCTTTTTACCCCAAAACAGCGTGCGCATATTTACCAATACGGCTGCGCATATTTACCAATACGCCAAAAAACTGCAGGTCGGGCTGCGCATATTTACCAATACGATGTTTTGCGCTGCGCATATTTACCAATACGGCTGCGCATATTTACCAATACGGCTGCGCATATTTACCAATACGGCTGCGCATATTTACCAATACAGAGCCACTTATCCACAGGGGTTTACCTGCGGGTTTACCTATTTTCCCAGGTGGCTTATAACTATATCCCTGTAGATCTATATCCCCACAGGGGATCAACCAACAAAACCGTTCAATACGGGTTACGGTTTAGGCTCCCGCCTCGCCTTCGGCTCGTTGGGCTGCCGCCCAAATCGCAAGCGATTTGGTTGCCACCAAACCCCCCATGGCTCACGGCCACCACTAAAGGTTCACCGCTGCCACCAAGACTAAAACACCACCCAAAATCCCTGACACAACCTCCATGTCCACACCGGCACGTACCCTTAACCGCTATGAGCCATTTCCTGCACGAGACCGTGCGCTCAGCGCGCGCTAAGTACCACGCTGCCTACGACATCGCCGAATACGCCACACAGCGCTACAGCGCCGCAAAGCGGCAACTCACCCCCCGGGCCGGCCTGTCTTCGCTGTCATCGACACTGAAACCACCGGCTTTAAAAAGGGCACAGATCGCATCATCGAGCTAGCCGCAGTTCTACTCGATGACACCTTCACCGAAGTCGGTGCGTGGCACACCCTGATCAACCCAGGCGGGAAGAACATCACCAACTCCAGCATCCACGGGATTACGAACGACCTGGTCGCTCACGCACCACAATTCGAAGACATCATCACCGACTTTGCTTCCTTCATCGACAACATGGTGCTCATTGCCCACAACGCCCCGTTCGACGCAAAAATGCTTCTCGGCGAGATCAACCGCTTCGACTCCAACGACTCCATCTATCTGCCGTTTGTTGATTCCATCGCCTTAGCCAAGCAGGAACTACCCACCGGGCCGTATAAGCTGTCCTCTCTCCTCCAGCGCCTTGGGGTTGATAACCCGCGCGCGCACGCGGCAGTAGACGACGCAGCAGCCACCGGCGCCATGCTCAAAGCCCTCTACACACACCGCGCCCGCGAGGTAGCCCACCAAATCCTGCACCAAACTCACCCCTTCGACGCACGCCCAGTCACTAACCTAGGCCTTGCCCAGGCCCAGCGAGTAACCCGCTAATGGCCACCGAATGGGTCGAACAACGCCCCCAGGCTTGCCCGAATGGCCACCAGTGGAACTGAGGTTACCCTCGAGTACGGCAAGCACAGCTGTTCAACGAGTGCGTATGGTTCCTTCTCGCCGTGAAAACACCGATTAGATTCGGCGCTTCGGTTGACGAAACGTGCTTTCTTGCTACACTCAGCAGTATCAGCATGGTTGAGACAACCACGCTGCACATAAAAATAGCCCCAACCGACTGGTACTCGGCTGGGACTATCGGACCTAAAGGCCCATGTGAAGCATCGCGGTCACGAGCTTCACTGTTGCGGTCGCAAGTATTATGACCTTGGTAGCCACATCGAGACGGTTAGACTCAGTGGCATCAAGGTCTTTTCTTTTGCGACCGGGCGTTTCCAATGAGTGTCGACCCATTGGTCACCTCCCTAACGTCGTAGGGTTGTCCACTCGCCGACTAGGCGCGCAGAACAGCCCACGAACACGCGCGGACCCTACCGCGCACCGACGAGGAAGCTGCTCACCCCACCAGTAGCTGGCGTGGTTTGCAGACCACCATCACCGTAACACGCCCACACGCACGCCCTCCGGACGTTGTAAACCAGCCGGGGTACTACTCCCGCCCCTGGTTTTCCACAGGGCAAATAGCCCTCCGAAACTAAACCCCGGACGCTTCAGGGGCGCGTCCAGGAGCTGCGAGCCAAGGGCTTGTCTATGCGCGCTATTGCAACAGAAATTGGCTGCTCGGTGGGCACTGTTCACCGCTATGTCAAGGAAACGCTTGGATAGAACGAGCTGAAAGTGAACACAAAGTCTATTTCCTGTTACGTTTCCATCAACTCACTAGACCTTGTTATCTCAATGTTTTATGCTCCGGGAAGGAACCATATACCAATCACAGGTAGGTAATATCTATGAAGACACGTGGTCTCTTTATAAGCTCAATGGTTGCGGCTGCACTCGCATTTACGCCCTCAGGTACTGCAACTGCGGCTCCGGCTCCATCCCTAACTTCTTCCTCGGCCCCTATTAACGTTATGCCCTATGGATGGACAAAAGTAGATGCTCATCCAGACGGAGTGCCGAAAAAACAATGCGGCCCAGCCAACGATGGTGAAATGGTTGAAACCGAAGACATAGAGGGCGGTCGGAGACTATGGATATGCAGGCATATCAATCCAATTTTCAAGGAACCATACTGGGAATGGAGTGAAACTGTCCTCGCATAAAATAGTCTAGGAGAAAAATGAAGCTGACTCCACGAGCTGAACAGATTCTGAAAAAAGCTCAAGTAATAGCTCAAGAATCAGGGACTGAAACAACAGGTGCCGAGCATATACAACTAGCTTTGTTGCAGGATAAAGATTCAATCCCTTACCAAATAATTGATGGAGAATTTGGAGCAGAATCCTTATATAAAAAGCTATCTGCTTACTTAAACACGGAAGGGTACAAAACCTCCACCAATCGTGCAAGCTTTCTCACTTAATTATCTTCCATTAAAAAGACACGTTAACCAGTCAATATTTTGTTTGGTTAGCGTGTCTTTTCTGTTTGGAGTGTCTTAGGTTTTTAGGTCCGGGTGACTTGAGTGTTGTCCATTGATGCCCTGCCTGTGGGTGGGGAGAATGTATGAATGGTGAAGAAGTTCAGTAAACACACTCCCGAGCAGATTGTTCGCAAGCTGGATAAGGCTCGAGAACTCAGAGAATCCGGATCGACCACGGCTCAAATCCTCACCACGCTGGGGATCAGCGAAGCCACGCTGAACAGGTGGCAGGCAACCTATGGGGCGATGACCAAGAGCGAAGCTAAAGAGCTCCAGCGATTGCGCGAGGAAAACACGCGCCTCAAACGTCTCCTTGGGCAGGCAGAGCTGGAAAAGGCGGCATGGAAAGAATTATCGGAGGGAAACTTCTAAGCCCAGCTCGTCGTCATGATGCCGTCTGGCATCTCGATGGGCTGGGCTACTGCCACAGGCGTGCCTGCCAGATCGTTGGACTTTCTCGTAGTGCTTATCGGCGCGCTAGGATCCGTCAGGGCAAGCCGGATAAGCACGCGGACCTAAAAGCGTGGATGCACGAGTTCGCGCGTGATCACCGCCGGTGGGGACACCGGCGCGCCTGGAGGACCGCCCTCACCGAGGGGTATGGGATATGCCGGGAAACCTTCCGGAGGATTTGGCGTGAAGAAGGCCTGCGCGTCCTACCCAGGAAGAAGCGCAAACGCGTCGATGATCACGGCCAGCGCGATGTTCCTGCCGCCCAGTACCCGAACGACGTGTGAGCGCTGGATTTCCAGTTCGATTCAACATGGCACGGCAAGACGATCAACATCTGCACCATCATCGATGAATACACTCGCGAGCACGTCGCCTTCACGGTCGACAAGAAGATCGACGCGAACTCGGTGATCGAGCTGCTCGACCTCGCTTGTTGTGACCAAGGCGGGCGCCCGCGGGTGATCCGGATGGATAACGACCCTGAGTTCATCGCTCATGCGCTCAACGAATGGGCTGGGGAGGATGAAACGATTCAGGCGTTTATCCCGCCAGGCCAGCCCTAGCATAACGGGTATGTCGAGTCTTTCCACAACCGAATGCGTGACCAACTCTTAGAAGACAACAGCAACGAGAATCTCGAACACGCACGGATGCTCATGGCCCAGTGGTCGCAGCGGTACAATAACTTCCACCCGCATTCCTCGCTGGGCCACCTCAACCCGCGGAAGTATGCGGAACAATGGAAACATGAAAACACGGTCAACGCTTAAACCAACTGGACCGAATTCTTAGGCCACCCCAGAAGTAGACGTCGTAGAGTTCAAACTCCAGTAATTCAAACAAGCGAAAAGCGCACTTACCCTTTTGCAGAAGCAGTAAAACTACAGCCAGGGTTTGTAACTAAGGGGAATGCTT
>NZ_JAYWLQ010000012.1:0-22164 GCF_040946485.1 Corynebacterium sp. LK2537 | reverse complement strand
GAGGCGCGCAGCAGGTCAATGATGAAGACCAGCGTACGACCGGACAGCGGGTGCCCGCCGCCGGCCGGGCCGTAGGCCTTCTCCGGCGGGATGATGAGCTGGCGACGCCCGCCCACCTTCATGCCGGGGATTCCTTCCTGCCAACCGGCGATGAGGCCGGTCAGCGGGAACTCGATGGACTGGCCCCGGTCCCAGGAAGAGTCGAATTCCTGGTTGGTCTCGTAATCCGCGCCCACGTAGTGAACCTCGACCAGCCCACCCGGCTGTGCCTCCTCTCCGTCACCGACGACGATGTCCTCGATGACGACGTCAGTCGGCGCCGGCTCCGTGTGGGCTTCGATCTGTGGCTTATCCATGGGGAGTTCTCCTTGGGAGTATTGGGAAGATTTGGCATGTTCAGTGGGGCTACCGCTGAACCAAATATTCCCTAGTATAAGGCAACTGCCCGCCCAGCCGAAGCCGGGCCGGGCAGCCGTCCTGCGGAATTGTGGGTTTTAGCGCTCTGCGCGCGGGGAAACCTTGCGCAGGGTTTCGCCGGTGTAGACCTGACGCGGGCGGTTGATCTTGGTGTTGATCTCCAGCTGCTCGCGGTACTGAGCGATCCAGCCCGGCAGGCGGCCGATGGCGAACAGGACGGTGAAGAAGTCCGTCGGGAAGCCCATGGCACGGTAGATCAGGCCGGTGTAGAAGTCCACGTTCGGGTACAGCTTGCGCTGGATGAAGTAGTCGTCGTTCAGGGCGATCTCTTCCAGCTTCACGGCCAGGTCCAGCAGGTGGTCGCCGCCCAGGTGCTCCAGGATCTCGTGCGCGGTGTCCTTGACGATGGCCGCGCGCGGGTCGTAGTTCTTGTAGACGCGGTGACCGAAGCCCATCAGGCGGACGCCCTTTTCCTTGTTCTTCACGCGGTTCATGAAGTCGGTAGCGTCGCCGCCGTTGGCGTGGATCTCCTCCAGCATCTCCAGCACGGCCTGGTTGGCGCCGCCGTGCAGCGGGCCGGACAGGGCGTTGATGCCGCCGGCGATGGAGACGAACATGTTCGCCTGTGCGGAAGCGATCATGCGCACGGTGGAGGTGGAGCAGTTCTGCTCGTGGTCGGCGTGCAGGATGAGCAGCTTGTCCAGGGCCTTGGCCACGACCGGGTCGACCTCGTAGGGCTCGGTCGGGTAGCCGAACATCATGCGCAGGAAGTTCTCGCGAGCGTTCAGCGCGTTGTCCGGGTACATGTACGGCTTGCCCTGGGAGGCGCGGTAGGCGTAGGCGGCCAACATCGGGACCTTGGCCAGCAGGCGGACGGTCGCCTTGTCCAGCTGCTCTTCGTCCAGCGGGTTCAGCTGGTCCTGGTAGTAGGAGGACAGAATGTTAACCGAGGAGGCCAGCACGGCCATCGGGTGGGCGTCGCGCGGGAAGATGTTGAACTGGGCCTTGAAGTCCTCGTCCAACAGGGTGTGGTGGCGGATCTCCTGGTTGAAGTGGGTCAGCTGCTCCTCGGTCGGGAGAGCGCCCTTGATAAGGAGGTAAGAGACCTCGTTGAAGGTGGCGTTTTCTGCCAGGTCCGCGATGTCGTAACCGCGGTGGCGCAGAACGCCCTCTTCGCCGTTAATAAAGGTGATCTTGGACTCGGTGGAGCCGGTGGAGGCGTATCCCGGGTCGAAGGTGACCAGGCCGGTCTCGTTGCGAAGTTTGGAGATATCGAAACCGGAGTCGCCTTCGGTGGACTGCTTGATGTCCATCTCGTACACGCCACCCGGGTAGTGCAGTACAACCTTGTTGTCTTCAGAAGCCACGTGCTTGTCCTTTCTGTAATCCTTCATGCGCTTGGGAGCCAGAGAAAAAGATGCGGTCGGCTTTACCCAGCGATACTATGCCCTAAAAGCGTTCGGGCATACCAGGCACCACTTTACCAATTATCTGTGACCCCTACTACACCAACCGGACAAGCGTCCTGTTAAATGCCGCTACCGCCTCGTTTCCCGTTACCGGTACACCCATTCTAGGTTAAATTCTAATAACTGACAGAAAATAGGTTGGTCGCCGTTTAGGCTATGCGCATGACGACGCCCGAGTTAACTTTGCCAACTGAACTTCTCCCCACCGACGGACGCTTCGGCTGCGGACCGTCCAAGGTGCGCCCCGCCCAGATCGACTACCTCGCCCGGCACGGCCAGGACATCATGGGCACCTCGCACCGCCAGCCCGCCGTAAAGAACCTGGTGGGCTCCATCCGCGAGGGCCTCAGCGCGCTCTTCCAACTGCCGGAGGGCTACGAGATCGTCCTGTCCCTGGGCGGGGCCACGGCCTTCTGGAACTCCGCGGCCTTCGGGCTCATCGAGCGCCGCAGCGCCCACCTAACCTACGGGGAGTTCTCCTCGAAGTTCGCCAAGGCCACAGCCAAGGCCCCGTGGCTGGAAGAGCCGGTCATCACCGACGCCCCGGTCGGCTCGGCCCCGTATCCCCTCCACGCGGACACCACGGACTGCGACTGCGTGGCCTGGGCCCATAACGAGACCTCCACCGGCGCGATGGCCCCGGTCGCCCGGCCGAAGGCCGACGGGGATCAGCTAGTACTGGTCGATGCCACCTCCGGCGCCGGCGGCCTGCCCGTCGACATCAGCGCCACGGACGCCTACTACTTCTCCCCGCAAAAATGCTTCGCCGCCGACGGCGGCCTGTGGCTGGCAGCCTTCTCCCCCGCCGCCCTCGAGCGGGTCGACAAGATCTCCGCCACGGATCGCTACGTCCCGGAGTTTCTGGATCTCAAGACCGCGGTTACCAACTCGCGCAAGAACCAGACCTACAACACCCCGGCCATCGGCACGCTGCTGCTCCTGGACGAGCAGGTCCGCTGGATGAACGACAACGGCGGCTTGGACGGCATGACGCAGCGCACCCGCGCCTCCTCCGAGATCCTCTACCAGTGGGCGGACGGCCACGCCCTGGCCCAGCCCTTCGTGCAGGATCCGGCGGCCCGCTCGCTGGTGGTCGGCACCATCGACTTCGACGAGACCGTCGACGCCGCCCGCCTGGCCGCCGTCCTGCGCGCCAACGGCATCCTGGACGTGGAGCCCTACCGCAAGCTCGGCCGCAACCAGCTGCGCGTGGGCATGTTCCCTGCCATCGATCCGGAAGACATCCGCACCCTGACCCAGGCTATTGACTACTGCCTGGAGGCCGGTGCCGCCAACATACCCACTGACTTGGCATAAATTCTGCCTTGGGTCGACTACAGTGGAGCCCATCACAAGTAACCCTGTCCTCCACGGCTGAAGGAGACTCGCATGCGCGAGCTGTTTTTAGTTAACAGCGACTCAACCGAATCATCCCTGGTGCTGCGCGCCGACGATGGGGAGGAATTCTTCCTCGCCGTCGACGACGCGACCCGCGCCACGCTGGCCTCGACCATCCGCCCTACGGATGACGAGACCAGCGCCGGGAATGAAAACGCTGACAGCTCGCAGGACGTCTCTGCCGCTGCGGGCAGCGAAGACCACGAAGGCTCCGCCACCGGCGAGGTGCACGGCCACGCCGACCACGCCGGCGCTAGTGCGGCGGCAAGCACGCCTACGCGCCTGCACGCGGCGTCGCCGTCCGGGACCTCCGGCACCGGGCGCGCACGACCGGCCACGCACGCGGAGTCCAAGAAGGCCCTGCCGCTGCGCCCGGCGGAGATTCAGCACCGCATCCGGGCCGGGGCAACGGCAGCCAGCCTGGCCGAGGAGCTGGGCGTGGACGAATCCCGCCTCGAATCCTTCGCCCACCCGGTGATGCTGGAGCGCTACCGGGTAGCGGACCTGGCCAAGCAGGCCCACCCGGTCCGCGAGGACGGCCCGGCCAAGCTGACCCTCTGGGAGGTACTGGCCACCGCCTTCGCCGCCCGCGGGCACACCCTGGCCGAGGCCGAGTGGGACGCCTACCGCGAGAAGGGCGAGCCCTGGGTGGTCTGCCTGCGCTGGCGCGCCGGCCTGTCCGACAACGAGGCCGAGTGGCTGTTCAAGCAGACCATGACCTCCGAGCCGACCGTCGAGGCCCGCAACTCCGTGGCCGCTGACCTGACCGACCCGGACTTTGCGCAGCCGGTGCGCTCGCTGACCTCGGTGGGACGCGGCAACCGCTACGAGACCGCAGTGCTGGGCGACGACTGGGACGACGAGCACGACGCCGCGGCCGTTTCCGCCGCCAACGGCGAGTCCCTGCACGACGCCTCCGCGCCCACGGACTCCGGCGACGCCGATCGTGACCGCTCCGACTCCGCAGAGCACAGCGGTGCGGAGGAAAACTCCCCGGAGGAATTCCTCCAGAACCCGGATCCGGAAAAGAAGCCGACCAAGCGCCGCCGCAAGGCCGTGACCCCGCACTGGGAGGACGTGCTACTCGGCGTGCGTGCCAACACCAAGCGCCCGAAAAACTAAGCGACTACCAGGACCATGGATATTTCCCGCGCCGTCATTACCTTGTGGTACGTGACCTCCCCTAACCCCGCTGCCGTTCTCGAAGCTGAGCCCAAGGCCGACCGCGGCTATGGCCGCAAGTTCCTGGCCCAGCTCAACCCGGCCTTCCCCATCACTCCCATCGGACAGTTCCCTTTTAACCGCTCCGCCCCCGCTGATAGCGCCGAATACTACATCGGCGGCTACCCGGGCGTGACCGTGGTCCAGACGGTGATTGAGGGCGAGGGCATCATCCTCTCCCAGCTGCCGCATGCCCTGCGCAAGGCGGCGCCGTGGGACAACCTCTACGCCTTCGTTCACCACGACGAGGACACCTACGCCGGCTTCGCGCACTTCCAGGGCGGCGAGCTCAAGCGCTCGCTGTGCTGCACCCGCATGGAGGTGCTGGAGGACTCCGGCCTGCCCGAGCCCTTCGAGGGGCCCTACTGGGCCGGCGAGCACAACGACTCGACCGGCGGCATCGCTCTGCCCTTCCGCCCGCGGGACCTGATGGAAGAAGCCCAGCGCAGCTGGCTGGGCGTCGACATCAGCGCCCAGGGCCCGGACCTGGACGTGGTGGGCTACGCCGTGGACGGGCGCCCAGAGCCGAAGATCGACAAGCCGAAGCGCCCCAGCATCGCGCGGGTGACCTCGGCGTCGACGTCGAAGCTGGGCATCGGCCCGGGCAACACCGACTACGACGACTACGAGGACGCCGCGGCCGAGGAGGAATTCACCGGCGACGAGTTCCGCGCCCTGGCGCAGGCCTCTGCGGCCGCCGCCCGGCGCGTGGGCGCCACCGCGAACAAGTGGTGGTCCAAAGCCTCACGCAAGGTCTCTCAGTCCCTCAAGGACCGCTGGCGCTCGTAGAAGGCCACGGCCGCGGCGGTGGCCACGTTGAGCGAATCCGTGTGCTGCGCCATGGGGATGCTCGCGCGCACGTCGGTCGCGCGCATCGCGTGCTCGGTCAGCCCCGGACCCTCCGCGCCGACGAGCAGCGCCACCTTCTCCGCCCCGGCGACGGCGTCGGCGATATGCGTGTCCCCGCCCGGGGTCAGCGAGACCAGCCGGAAGCCGGCCTCGCGCAGCACGTCCAGCGAACGCTGCCAGGTGGTGTACCCGCCCTCGAAGCGGGCGAAAGGCAGGCGCAATACGTGCCCCATGGACACGCGCACGCTGCGCCGGTATAAGGGATCGGCCGCGCCGCTGCCCAGCAAGACCGCGTCCACGCCCAGGCCCGCCGCGTTGCGGAAGATGGAGCCGATGTTCTCGTGGTCGCCCACCCCCTCGAGCACGACCACCGTGCGCGCCTTATCCACCACGTCCCCGACTGCCGGCAGCGGCGCGCGGTCCGCGGCGGCGACGAGCCCGCGGTGCATGTCGAAGCCGGCGACTTGGGCCAGCGTGTCCCGCTCGACCTCGTAGACCGGGCAGCCGGGCTCGCCGTAGGTCTCGACGTACTGGTCGATCTTCTGCGGAAAGCCCACCAGGCAGCGCACCGGGAACGGGGACTCGACCAGGCGGGAGACCACCAGGTGGCCCTCCGCAATGACTAAACCCTCGCCGGACTTATCGGACTTGTTCAAGTCCCGGATATCGTCCAGGCGAGGGTCGTTCGGGTCGGCGATGAAAGTTCTTTCCATGCCCCCTAATCTAGCGCACGCTATTCCACCAGCCCCATGATGGGATCCATGGCGAAGTAGACCACGAACAGGCCGGAGATGAGCCACATCAGCCAGTGGATTTCCTTGGCCTTGCCGGCGAAGGTGGACATCAGGGCAAAGGAGATAAACCCGATGCCGATGCCGTTGGCGATGGAGTAGGTAAAGGGCATCACGACGATGGTCAAAAAGGCCGGGATGGCCACGTACATCTTGTTCCACTCGATGGCGGTGAGCTGGCCGGCCATCATGACGCCGACCACCACCAGCACCGGGGAGGCGGCCTCGATGGGCACGACCTCGTAAAGCGGGGTCAGGAACATGGCCAGGATGAACAGGACGCCGGTGGCGATGTTGGCCAGACCGGTGCGCGCACCATCGCCGATGCCGGCGGAGGAATCCGCGAAGACGGTGTTCGACGACGCCGAGCCCAGGCCACCGACGACGGCGCCGAAGCCCTCGACGACCAGCGCCTTCTTCAGGTGCGGCAGGTTGCCCTCGGAGTCGGTCAGGTTACCGTGCCGGCCGAGTGCCGTCATGGTGCCCATGGCGTCGAAGAAGTTGGTCAGCACCAGAGCGAAAACCAGCAGGGTCGCGGCGACCACGCTGATGCGGCTAAACGCCCCCAGCAGGTCGACGGCGCCGACGATCGACAGGTCCGGCAGCCCGCCCAGGGAGTCCGGTACCTTCGGCACCGCCATGTTCCAGCCGCCGGTGTTCTCCGCGGCGGAGCCGGCGCCGGTGAGCGCCTCGACGACCATGGCGATGATCGTGGTGGCGATGATGCCGATGAACAGCCCGCCCGGCACGTTGCGGATGACCAGGGCCGCGCAGATGATAAGACCCAGCACGAAGACCAGGCTCGGCCAGGTGGAGATGGAACCGTTGATACCCAGGCTGACCGGCACGGTGGTGTTCGCCGCGTCCGGCACGCGGGTGACGAAACCGCCGTCGACGAAGCCGATCATGGCGATGAACATGCCGATGCCCACGCCCATCGCGGCCTTCATGGAGGCCGGGATGGCCTTGAAGACCGCGGTACGGAAGCCGGAGACCGCCAGGATGACGATGATGATGCCGTCGATGACCACCAGGCCCATGGCCTCCGACCAGGTCAGACCCTCCGTGGCCACGAGGCTGACCGCCACGAAGGTGTTCAGCCCCAGGCCGGCCGCAAAAGCGAAGGGATAGTTAGCGATGGCGCCGAAGGCGATGGTCATCACGCCGGCCACGAGCGCGGTGGCGGCTGCTACCTGGGGCACTCCCAGGGTGTTGCCCTCGACGTCCTGGGAGGTACCCAGGATGAGCGGGTTGAGGAGGATGATATAGGCCATCGCGAAAAACGAGACGGTCCCGCCTCGAATCTCGGTGCCAATGGTAGATCCGCGTTCGGATATTTTGAAATAGCGATCGAGCGTCGCGCGCATGGAGCTGACTTCCCTTTACTAATGTCACCGTGCCCTATTGATTTACCGCTAACAGTTTCATACTTGTCAGCCCCGCGCACAAAATCCTCCACCCCCGCCCGGCCGAAATCCTCCGGGGCGGCAACAGCGACGCATTCTGCAATAACGATTGCGTCAACAGCTACTGCTGCCGGTGACAGCTAAGGATTAATAGAAGTGACAGCTAAGGATTAATAGAAGGGAGCTTCGTCGTCGAAGACGGTGTCCGGGTCCACCGCCGGCTCCGGGGCGATGGTGGTCTGGGAGTGGGCGCCGCAGCCGTAGCGGGCGTGGACGGCGCGCCCGTCCGCGGAGTACTCGTTGGCGCACACGCCGAAGTTGTCCTTCAGCGGCAGGAAGAACGCGCAGGTCGCGCACTGTAGGTGCGCCTGGGCGGCCATGGGCGCTTCCGGCCCGTAAGCAGCCTGCCAGCGCTTAGCCGCCTCCTTCCAGCCGGCCTGGCTTAGCGTGCCGTCATCGCTCAGGCGGCTATCCCCCGGCGCGGGCGGCATAACGTCGCCCGGCTCTAAGTCCCCGGGGCGCACCCGGTCGGTGTACGGCACCCAGTCCGGCGCCTGCAGGGCCTCCCCGCCGGGGACGAGGGCCAGCTCGCTGACGGTGACCTCGTCGCTGCCGGCGGCGCAGGCCAGGACCGCCTGCCATTCCCACCCGTGGTAGCCGGGCACGTCCGCGGCGAAGCGGTGGGTCACCGCGTGCGGACTCAGCGCGCCGACGCCGATGTGGCGGCCGACGTCGCCGTCGCCTAGTTCTTCCAGGGCCCAGCGAGCGGTGTCGACGGCCGCGGGGCCCAGCAGCGGGTTGGTGGAGGTGGATTGGCGCTTTTTAGAGGACACATCGAATCATTATGGTGCATATGCGGCACAATATGGTGTATGGGTTCCCTCTTGTCGCCACTACGTCACCGCCAGCGCCCCCGTAAGCATCAGCAAACGCGCCGGTTAGGCGCGCTTCTGGCCTGCGCCGGCCTGGCCTTGAGCGCCTGCAGCGCCACCCCGGACACCGACCGCGGCGCAGATCACGCGGCCTCCGCCCCGGAAGACGGGGCCGCCACCACTGCCGCCCCCGCGGTCGAGCGCCTTCAGGCGCGGGTGGTGGAGCGCCTCGACTACGACGAGAGCCTGTTCACGCAGGGCCTCGAAGTTGACGAGGACGGCAACCTCCTGGTGGGCACCGGGCGCTACGGCGAATCCGGCATGCACCGGCTGGTCCCGGGCGAGACCTCCCCGCAACAGTCGACCGCGCTGGCAGACGATCAGTTCGGCGAAGGCATTACCCGTAGCGGCGACACGCTCTGGCAGCTGACGTGGAAGTCGGGCACGGCGCTGTCCTTCGACGCGGATACCCTCGAGCCCACCGGCTCCGCGGAGTATTCCGGCGAGGGCTGGGGCCTGTGCGACATGGGCGACCGGCTGGCGCTGTCCGACGGCTCCTCCACGCTGCGCTTTATGGACCGCGACAACTTCGACGAGCTGGACCGGGTCACGGTGACCTTGGACGGCGAAGAGATCGATGAGATCAACGAGCTCGAGTGCGTCGACGGGAAGATCTACGCGAACGTCTGGTTTTCCACCGACATTCTGCGCATCGACCCGGCCACCGGGACGGTCGACGCCGTCATCGACGCCTCGGGGCTGGCCAATAACGCCGCGCCTAACCCCGACAACGTGCTCAACGGGATAGCCCATATCCCGGGCACCGACGAGTTCTACTTAACCGGTAAGCGGTGGCCGGATCTTTACCGCGTGACCTTCGAGTAAGATCTATGCCCATGGCCACCCGCAAAGAGGCAAAACGCAAGCAACTGATCCAGGTCTTGGCGCTGATCATCGCCGTCATCGTCATCGTGGTGGCGGTGGTGTTATTCCAGAATTGGTGGAACAGCCGCCCGGGCCCGGAGCCGGAAGAGGTAGCGGTTACCGCCCACGTCGGCGACAAGGAGCTCGAGGTCCACCCGTATATGTCCTGCGAGCCGGGGACCGAGTGCGAGGAAAAGGACGTCCCCAACCTGGAGGTCGGACCGGACGACAAGCTGGTGTTGGATATCCCGGAGGCCATCCACAACCACGAGTGGCGGGTGCTGAGCATCTACGACGACCCAGCCGCCAACGACGAGACCACCCACGGCGCCTACGACACCGAGACAGTAGAAATCCCCGGTTCCGTGGATCCGATTGAGGAATCCACGTCCGGGGACAAACAGGAACGCCCGAAGCTGATGGTGGTGGAGGTCTCCGCCATCATGATCGGCACGGACTCAGGCGGGGAGGAAACCCCCTACACCACGGTCTGGTCGCTATCGACGATGTCCGATGCCGAGCGCGCCGCGCAGGAGCAGAACAACTAGCTGCCCAGGCGCTGGACTTATCGTCCAGCGCGGATCTAGTTGTCTAGGTCCTTGGCGATGGCGCGCAGGATCTCTGCGACTTGCCGGCCGGTCTTGCGCTCTGGGTAACGCCCGGCGCTTAAGGCCGGCTGTACTTGTGTCTCCAGCACGGTCATTACGTCCGAGATCATGCTGCCGAGCTCTTCCGGCTTGCGGCCGGGGCTGCGGCGGCGCGGACTATCCAGCACCTTCACGCGCAGCGCCTGCGGGCCGCGGCGGCCGGCCGCGAAATCGAATTCAATACGCTGGCCAGGGTGCAGCTCGGTCACGCCCTTGGGCAGCACGTTGCGGCCGATGTAGACGTCCTCATCCCCCGGGTTGGAGGCAAAGCCGAAGCCCTTCTCCGCGTCAAACCACCTGACCTTACCGATGGGCACGTTGGTTCACCACTTTCTTCTTCTCATAATGGAACTCACCATTCTAACCCCTGGCGGCCCCAAAAATGAAGTCAATAATCGGTCCACAATAACACCGCGGTGATCCATCTCACATGGATAAATTTTCCCTGGGAGCTGATCGTCTCACCTGCGGTTTTCGCTTTAAGGTTTTCACACGCGCCACTCGGGGCCCGTCGATGTGTGTCGAAAAGTGTCGAGAACGTGACACTTTCGTTATAAACCGATACTCTGTCGTCTAGGCACTTGGCCGCCGCGTTGGTCGAAGACATCCCCGACTAACCACCTTCCCGCGCTGGCGGCCAAATTTTTACGTGCAAAAGAATTGTAACCGACCGGGGAAATAGAGAGGACCTTCAACAATGGGACGCCACTCGGCAAAGACTACTTCCGTAGCCACCAAGTTCGCCGCTAGCACCGTCGCTGTCGGTGCCGCCGCTGCCATTTTGGCACCGACCGCCTCGGCCGCTCCGGACTCCGACTGGGACCGCCTGGCTCAGTGTGAGGCCGGCGGCAACTGGAACATCAACACCGGCAACGGCTACTACGGCGGCCTGCAGTTCAACGCTGGCACCTGGCAGGCCTACGGCGGCAACGAGTTCGCCCCGACCGCCGATGGTGCTACCCGTGAGCAGCAGATCTTCGTCGCCGAAAAGGTCCTGGCTAACCAGGGCTGGGGCGCATGGCCGGCCTGCTCCGCTAGCCTGGGCCTGAACTCCGCCCCGACCGACCGCGCTCACCCGAACGCCGCCCCGGCTCCGGCCGCTCCGGCTAACGCCCCGGCCGCCGTCAAGGAGGCCGCTAACGCTGGCTCCAGCGAGCTCGCCGTCGACGCCCTCTACAACACCGTGAAGTCCAAGCTGGCCACCTACGGCATCCAGGTCCCGGCCCCGATCCAGCAGTTCTACGAGGCCAACCGCCACGACTTCAACGCTTTCTACACCGCTAACCGCGGCCAGATCGACTCCATCCTGAACCTCTAAGAAAGGTCCACGCCGGCCCCGCCCCGGCCGGAGTCATCTCCAACAGGTAAAAGAAAAGGCGCCACCCACCCCGGGTGGCGCCTTTTGGCATCTCTCCTGCAGCACCTGGAGCCACGTGCCCGGATGAACCCCGCGCCGCCGGCGCAGGGGTGGCTAAGGCATAGAAAAATGCCCGGTCACCAGACCGGGCATTGCTGCGGGTGAACTACTTGTTGATGCGCGTGTAGGGGTGCACGTAGTTCAGCTTGTCTGCCGGCAGCGGCAGGACGGTGTCGTCACCGTACGGGCTGGAGGCACCCGCAAACGGAGCGGTAACTTCGGTAATGGCGTGTTCGCGGCCTTCCATGTTCTGCGGCCAAGCCGGAGAAACAAAGCCCTTCTTCTCTACATTCGACATACTCCTTATTGTGCCAAACCCGCGCGAAAAAAGTAACTCAAATGGCACTAAACTTGTCTTCTACGATGAGTATCACCCCTTCTGGCCCCAGCCGCACCGCGCAGTACCGGGATTTCCTCGCTAATTTGGACTCGGATCAGCTCACTACTTTGTTCGGGCACCGCCCCGACGCCGCGGTCCCTCCCCCGCCGGGGCCGGCGCCACTAGCCACCCGTTTGCTGCTGCGGACCTCCATCGCCCGCGCGCTGGGCAACTGCTCGGCTGACCTGCTAGCTGCGCTGGAACGCGCGGCCAACCTCGGAGCGGAGCTAGAAGAGGTCGGCGCCGGCGAGGTCGCGGCGACTCCCATCACCGACGCGCTGTGCGAGCGCGCCCTGCTGTATCGCACCGGCCCGGACAAGGTGATGCTGCCGGCCGAGGTGATGCCGGCGCTGCCGACTGGCTGGTCGCTGCTCAACCAGGTGGAAGTTACCCCCGCGGACCTGGCGCAGCTGCCGGAAGAGCAGCTCGAGGTAGTTCAGGGGATTGCCCACGCCGGCGGCGCCAGCGCGGCCAGCACGTTCGCCAAAGAGCCCGTGGCCAACCTCGAAGAGCGCGGGTTCGTCCTGCGCCCCGAGCCGGGCACGCTGCGCCTGCCGCGGGCGGTCCTGGGGGCCGTCCACGGGCGCGCGCACCCAGTCATCCCGCTCGAGCCGATCGCCCCGCCCGAGGAACCACACCCGGATCCGGCCGCCGATGCCGCCGGGGCTGCCAGCGGACTCGACGTCGCCCGCGAGCTCGAGCGCCTCATCGAGCACCTGGGCCGCAGCCCTGTCAGCCTGCTCAAGGACAAGTCCGTGGGCAAGGCGAGCGTGAAACAGCTGGCCAAGGCGCTGGGCCTGCCGGAGCCGGGCATCACCCGGCTGATCCACCTGGGCTATAGCGCCGGCCTGCTCGGCCGCGGCGAACCCACCGGCTACGAGGGCAACTTCCTGGCCCCCACCGCGGCCGCGACGGACTGGCAGGATCTGGCCCTGGGCGAGCGCTGGCAGGCGCTCATCGAGGCGTGGATGGCCAGCCCGTGGCAGTCGTGGTCGGCTGAGCGGCCCTTGGACAAGGAGGCCGTCGACGCGCACCTGCCCGACTACCGGCAGCGCGTCCTGGAGGTCTACCGGCACCGCGCCCGTGCACTCAGCGCGGAGGAATTTTACGCCGAGCTGCGCTTTTCCTCGCCGCTTTTCGCGCTTCTTACCGGCGAGGAGACCATCAACGCCCTCGCCGCGGAGGCGCAGTGGCTGGGGCTTATCGCCCGCGGGCGCGCCACCACCGCGCTGACCGGCAACGCGACCGATCTCGCGCCGGAGGAGATTTCCTATTTCCTCCTGCAGGGTGATCTCAGCGTCATCGCCCCGGGCCCGCTGACCAGCCCCGTCCAGGCGAAGCTGTCCCTGATTGCCGATATCGAATCACCCGGCCTGGCCAGCACCTATCGGCTGAGCGAGGAGTCGCTGCGTCGCGGCTTCGATGCCGGCTGGTCGGCCGCTGACTTCCAGGATTTCTTTTCCGAGCACTCCGCGAACGAGGTCCCGCAGCCGGTGAGCTACCTGGTACGAGATAGCGCCCGGCGCCACGGCGCCCTGCGCGCCGGCCCGGCCAACGCGTACCTGCGCAGCGACGACCCGGCGGTGCTTGCTCAGGCCGTCAGCGCCGTGCCGGAGCTGCGCCTGCTCGCCCCCACCGTGGCCGTATCCCAGCTGCCGCTGCGCACGTTGCTGGACAAGCTCCACCGCGCCGGCCTGAGCCCTGCCGCCGAGGACGCCGCCGGCGCCACGGTGCAGGTCGCCCCGCTGCGGGCGACCGTGCCCCCGCCCAAGGCCTTCCACCCTTCGGCGAGCCAGCTATCCCCGGCTGCCCTAAACGCCGCGGTCGACGCCGTCCGCGCCGGCCGCCCCGACGAGCCGACGGCGGCAACCGGCCCCGACCTGGATCTGCTGCAGGCGGCCGTGCGCTCCGGACGGGCGGTGGTCATCGGTTATGCCACCAAGACCGGGGCGCAGAAATCCTTGCGGGCCACGCCGCTGACGGTCTCCGGCGGGCAGGTCGACGCCCGCGCCCAGGTGCGGACCGTGCGCATCCCGCTGTCCCGGATTACCTCGCTCGCCCTGGACTAATCGGGCCGACCCGGCCCTTCCGCGCGGCACGCAGCGAAGCTACTCCGGCGGTAATATTGCAAGTGCCCTTGACGCAATGTTGTGTTTATGCAATATTTTACTACGAACATCGACCCGACCCGGAAGGCCCTCTTGTGCCACGACTGGAAATAGACCAACTCAACAAGTCCTACGGTGACCACCGTGTCCTCCACGATCTTTCGCTCAACGTCGACGCGGGTGAGATTTATGGCTTCGTCGGCTCCAACGGCGCCGGCAAGTCCACCACCATGCGCATCGCGCTGGGCGTGCTGTCCACCGACTCCGGCCAGGTCCGCCTGGACGGCGAGCCGCTGGATGACAGCAACCGCCGCCGGATCGGCTACATGCCGGAAGAGCGCGGCCTCTACGGCAAGGAGTCGCTGATAAGCCAGCTGACCTTCTTCGCCTCCCTCCACGGCATCCCGACCGCGGAAGGAAAGGCCAAGGCCAGCGAGCTGCTCGAGCGCCTCGGCCTGGGCGAGCGCAAGGACGACAAGCTGGACGATCTGTCGCTGGGCAACCAGCAGCGCGTGCAGCTGGCCGCCTCGCTTATCCACTCCCCGGACGTGCTCATCCTGGACGAGCCCTTCTCCGGGCTGGACCCGGTGGCCGTGGAGGTCATGAGTGAGATGCTCGTCGAGCGCGCCCGCTCCGGCGCGGCCGTGCTCTTCTCCTCCCACCAGCTGGACCTGGTCCAGCGCCTGTGCGACCGCGTAGGGATCCTCTCCCACGGCCGGCTCGTCGCTGAAGGCGGCGTCGAAGAGCTGCGAAACTCCGGCCCGGTGCGCTACCGCGTGGCCACGGAGGCCCGCGGCTGGTACCCGCCCGGCTGCGAGGTCGTCGAGGAAGGCCCCGAACACGTGGTGCTCACCGCGGAGGGCGTGGACGACCAGACCATCCTCCGCGCCGCCCTCCAGGCCGGGCCCGTCCACGCCTTCGGCCGCGTGGTCCCTGACCTGACCGAACTGTTCCGCGACGTCGTCTCTTCGACCAACCAGGAGGCCTAAACTCATGCGCTATTCTTCCCCCGCCACCATCTGGACCGTGGCCAAGCGCGAGATGGCCATCACGGCCAAAACCCGCGCCGTCCAAATCACCGTCGCCCTCTTGCTGCTAGTAACCATCGGCGGCATCACCGCCGCCAACTTCTTCTTAGGCTCCGATGACGAGCCAGATACCGTCGCCGTCGTCGAGATGCCCACCGAGGCCTTCGACAACAGCGGGCTGAACGCCCGGGCGGCTGACGATGCCGACCAGGCCGCCGAGCTGGTCCGCAACGACGACGCCGAGGCCGCCCTGGTCCCCGGCGAAAAGGGCTGGGACCTCATCAGTCAGGACGGGAATCCCAGCCAGACCATGACCGCGACCATCAACCAGGTCGTCGAGGCGTATTCCAGCCAGACCGCCTTGCAAGAGCTCGGGGTTAGCCCCGCCGACTACGCCCAAGCCTTGCCGGAGACCACGGTCAACCTCGTCAGCGTGGACGAGGCCGACGGCACGGCCAGCAGCGAGGACGACATCGTCTCCGTGCTGACCGTGCTGGCCGCAGCGATGATCATCATCTTCTCGGTCATCACCTTCGCCAGCCTGGTCGGCGGACGCGTGACCGAGGAGAAGTCCTCCCGCGTGGTGGAGATCATCCTCTCCTCCGTCCGCCCGCTGGACTTCCTGGCCGGCAAGATCCTGGGGGTTACCATCTTCGGCTTCGTGACCACCCTGGTGCTCGTCGGTGCCGGCGCCGCCGCTCTGGCGTTTACCGAGTTCTCGGACCGCTTCTCGCTCGACTGGGGCCTCTTCGGCGTCATGCTGGTCGGCTGCCTGCTGGGCCTGCTCTTCTTCGGCAGCCTCTACGCCGCGGCCGGCTCCCTCATCCAGCGCACCGAGGACCTCCAGTCCACGCAGACGCCGATCCTCATCCTGCTCATCCTCACCGCCTATGTCCCCGCCTTCGGCTGGAACAACCTGGACTCCACGCTCATGCAGGTGGCCGGCTGGCTGCCGCCGTTTTCCATGCTGACTGCCCCGATGCAGTACGCGGTGGGCAACTTCGGCGCCGCCCAGCTGGCGCTGTCCTACCTGCTTTTCGCAGCGACCACCGCCGCGGTCATCTGGTTGGTTGCCCGCATCTACCGCGGCGCTATCCTCAATAACGGAAAGAAAATGACCTGGCGCGCTGCCCTCAAGGGGTAGGCCCCAAGGCTCAAGCCAGCCTCAAGGCTCAAGCCGCGCTGGGTTGTCCCCGACCGTTTTCGAGGAGAACCACCGCCCTATGCCCGGCCCGCTCATCGTCCAATCCGACAAGACCGTCTTGCTGGAGGTCGACCACCCGGAGGCCGATAGCGCCCGCCGGGCGCTTGCCCCCTTCGCAGAACTCGAGCGCGCGCCGGAGCATATCCACACCTACCGCATCACGCCCCTGGCGCTGTGGAATGCCCGCGCCGCCGGCCCCGACGCCGAACAGGTCGTGGACGTGCTGGAGAGCTACTCCCGCTTCCCCGTCCCGCAGGCGCTGCTCGTCGATGTCGCGGAGACGATGTCGCGCTACGGCCGCGTCAGCATTGACAAGCACCCGGCCCACGGCCTCATCCTCACCTCGGCGGAACCGGCCATCCTCGCGGAGTTAGAGCGCCACAAGAAGGTCGCCCCGCTGCTGGGCGCCCGAATTGACGAAAACACTTTCGCGGTGCCGCCGTCCCACCGCGGGCGCCTGAAGCAGGCGCTGCTGCAGGTCGGCTGGCCGGCCAGCGATACCGCCGGCTACGTCGACGGCGAGTCCCACCCGATTGCCCTGACCGAAGACGGCTGGCAGCTGCGCGACTACCAGCGCCAGGCCACGGATTCTTTCTGGGAGGGCGGCTCCGGCGTGGTGGTGCTGCCCTGCGGCGCGGGCAAGACCCTGGTCGGCGCCGCCGCCATGGCCCGCGCCCAAGCCACCACCCTGATCCTGGTGACCAACACGGTGGCCGGACGCCAGTGGCGCGATGAGCTGCTGCGCCGCACGAGCCTGACGGCCTCGGAGATCGGCGAGTACTCCGGTGAGAAGAAAGAGATCAAGCCGGTGACCATCGCGACCTACCAGGTGGTCACGCGCAAGACCCGCGGGGAATACGCCGCGCTGGACCTGTTCGACTCCCGCGACTGGGGCCTTATCATCTACGACGAGGTCCACCTTTTGCCCGCCCCCGTCTTCCGCATGACCTCCGACCTGCAGTCGAGGCGCCGTCTAGGCCTTACCGCCACCCTCATCCGCGAGGACGGCCTAGAGGGTGACGTCTTCTCGCTGATCGGGCCCAAGCGCTACGACGCCCCGTGGAAGGACCTGGAAAACGCCGGATATATCGCCACCGCCGAGTGCACCGAGGTCCGCGTGGAAATGACGCCGGAGGAGCGCATGACGTATGCGACCGCGCCGACGCGGGACCGCTACCGGTTAGCAGCCAGCGCGGAGGCGAAATACCGCGTGGTCGACCAGCTCGTTTCCTCTCACCCGGGTGTTCCGACGCTCATTATCGGCGGCTTTATCGACCAGCTCAAGACCATCGGCGAGCGCCTCGGCGCGCCCGTTATTGACGGCCGCACCTCGACCGCCAAGCGCGAGGAGGCCTTCCGCTCCTTCCGCGCCGGTGAGACCACCACCCTGGTGGTCTCGAAGGTGGCAAACTTCAGCATCGATCTCCCGGAGGCCGCCCTGGCCATCCAGGTCTCCGGCACCTTTGGCTCGCGCCAGGAAGAAGCCCAGCGCTTGGGCCGCCTGCTACGCCCCAAGGCCGACGACAACGAGGCCGAGTTCTACACCGTGGTCACTCGCGACAGCGTGGACGCCGAGTTCGCCCTCCACCGGCAGCGATTCCTCGCGGAGCAGGGATATGCTTACCGCTTGGTCGACGCAGTAGACTTGGGTAGCGATGAAGATCTTTAAATTTGAGGTCGATGAGGCCTTCGCGAAAAAGCACAACGAACTGCTCCGGGACTCCAAGCGGCTGCTGATGTCCGGACTCATCATGGGCGTGCTCCTGGTGATAATCGGCGCGGCGCTGTGGTACTTCGTCGAATCCGCATGGGGCTTTACCGTCGGGCTGGGCATCATCCTGTTCGGCATCATGTGCGCCGTGGTCGGCGTGCTTTCCTCCCGCAAAGTGGGCACCGCCCAGCAGCTCTACGACTCCTACCCGCTCGCCCCCGGTGTCATCGCTGAGGTCACCGACCGAGAGATGTACCTGTTGGCCCTGGTCAACACCAACGTCGATCCGGAAGCCGAGCCCCGCTGGGGCGCCGCGCTGCGCCGGGTAAATTCCATCCCGGGCGTGGACCGCAAGGTCGGCACCAAGGTCCCCGTCGCCGCGATTGGCGGGCACCACACCAACTCGGATAAGAACCACTGGCAGCAGATCTCCCCGATGCCCATCGCCTGGGGCACCCCGGACCAGGAGGTCGTCGACATCGCCCGCAAGTCCATCCCCCAGGACCAGTGGCAGCGCCTCGAGCGCGCCCGCAAGCGCCTGAGCGACGTCAAGGCCACCAAGTTCGACCTGTTGGTCCTCTAGCCGCCAGAGCTCTCTTAACCCGAGCTCAACAATCGCCCGCACCACCCGTTGGTGCGGGCGGTTTTGCGTATCTAAGCATTGTTACAAAGCCGTAACCGGCTTTAAGTAGCGACAGTTGTCTGGTCAATATATGTTTGATGTGCCCCATATCACTAATGAAATTAAAAAGAGGCACACCATGACACGAACAGGACAACAACCACAGCGAGTCACCGCCGTTGTAGCGGTCCTCGCTCTACTGGCAGCCTTTGTCAGCATCTGGACGCCCGCAGCCTCCGCACAGGATGACAAGGCTTCTTCGGTGCTCATCATGGACGCCTCCAGCTCCATGCTCCAACCCGACGGCGACGGCACCCGAATGGACTCCGCCAAGAAAGCCGCCCACGAACTCCTCGACGGGCTTCCGATACCGCCACCATGGGTCTAGTCGCCTACGGCGCGAACGAGACCGACGCACCCGAAAACCACGAGGCCGGCTGCCAGGACATTGAGACCCTCTCCCCCGTCGGCAAACTCGACCGAGACAAATTCAGCAAAGGCATCGGCGACCTGACTCCCACCGGCTACACCCCGATGGGCAACGCCCTGCGCCACGCCGCAGACGAGCTACCCGACGACGGCGAACGCTCCATCATCTTGGTCTCTGACGGCATCGATACCTGCGCACCTCCCGAAGTATGCACCGTAGCCAAAGAGCTGGCCGACGACGGAGTAGGCCTTGCCATCCACACCGTCGGATTCAAGGTCGACGACGAAGCCCGCGAAGAACTCGAGTGCATCTCCGAAGCCACCGGCGGCGAGTACCGCCAAGCCGACGACGCTGACAAGCTCGCCGAGGACTTGAAATTCCTGTCTCAGCGCGCCGTGACTACCCACAAAGCCGCCGGCACAGAATTCGAATTCGCTGACACCATCGAAGACGCCAAATAGCTGGGCGAAGGCCTCTACCACACCCGCACGACCCCGAACGACGACAAGGACCAAAGCCTGCGCTATATCCGCGTCGCCGTCCCCGAGGGCTACAACGCCTACGTCTCCGTCACCGGTTTCCCCGACCGCGACGCCACCGGTGATGCAGGAGCCCTCGACAACAACACTCCAATCGCTAGCCTTTTCTATCGTCTCGAGGAAGCTGAGAATACTTCCGA
Organism: Corynebacterium sp. LK2537; assembly: GCF_040946485.1. Lineage (NCBI taxonomy): Bacteria > Bacillati > Actinomycetota > Actinomycetes > Mycobacteriales > Corynebacteriaceae > Corynebacterium > Corynebacterium sp. LK2537. Next base: position 2,592 of record NZ_JAYWLQ010000012.1, on the reverse strand, counting down.
AGGTAAAGACTGTTCTGTTCATGAAATCGGGTTAGCAGACGGCTCAACGGACCTGAGTACATTCAAAGCTCCCGAGCCTGTCGTCGCCAAGATCGAGCCAGCCGACGGCGGTGACTGCGACGACGCCCAGTGGTACCTCGGATACGATATTCACACAACCACAGAACAGTCGGGTGACGCGTCTTTCGAGGTCCAGGTCTCCTTCGAACCCGTTCCAGATGAAAAGACCCTGGAGAGTCTTCCCGAAGGGGATACCGGGCGCATAGGTGACAAACACGAAGCTCTCACCCTAGAGGACGCCACGCCAATCACCGGCGGCACCGGCTTTGCCGACGCCGTCGAGGTCGAACCCGGCACCTACTCCGACACGATCGTTCCCGGCGAATACCGCTTCTATAAGCTGCCGGTGGATTGGGAGCAGCGCCCCGTGGTCACCATTCGCACTGGTAAGTCCACGCGCGACGATCTCGACAGTATTAACGGTGTCATCTATGCCCCCAACCGGACTCCAGCAGCCGACTTCGACGTCAACACTACCCGAGACGAAAGCACCGAGACCGGTACGGGGATCATTGACCGACCGGTCCGCTACAAAAACCGTAAGGCGAACCGCGGCGGCGCGGCCGTTTCCCTCGCCGGCGACTACTACGTGGGAATCTCCATGAACTACGGGATTGGCGCGGGTACCACAGGCGTCGACCAGCCGTATGAGATCGCGTTCGACGTGGATGGCGAGCCTGTCGAGGGCCCCGAATGGCGCATGGTCAACGCCGACGGCCCGCCGCCGTCCGACACCCCGCCGAGTGCCGAAGAGGAAGAGACCGAGACTGCTGAGGCCGAGGAGCCCGAAAACACTGACACCGACCAGCAGGCTCAGGAATCCGAATCCGACGAAGGCGGCATCAACCTGATGTGGATCGCCGTCGGCGGCGGCATCCTCCTGCTCATCATCCTGGCAGCCCTTCTGCTCCGCCGTAGGTAAATCCCCTACCGCTTTATCGCCCGTGCTACTAAATGGCGCGGGCGATTTCGCTTGCTAGGCCCGTATAGTTCTCCGGCCGTTGGATCTGCGTCAGGTCCACAAACTTCAGCTGGTCGGCGACCTCGGGGCGGCCAGCGATAAAGTTTTCCAGGCTAATCCCCGTGTCCCGGTACTGGGTAGCAAAGTCCTGGACTAGGTCGTGGGCCGCTCCGTGGCCAATGACCTTGGCGAACTCCATCATGATGGCTTCGGTCATGGTTAACACGCCCTCGGCTTCGACGTTGGCGCGTAGGGCATCCGCATCGAAGGAGAGGTTGCCGAGTAGCTTCTCGAGCTTTCGGCCGGCACCTTCCACGGCGGCGAAGATACGCGGCAAACAATCGCCTTCGACCTCGATGGCGCGGTGGTCGCGCTCATCCGCGCTAGGAGTTTGGGTCAGCATGGTAGACGCCGCGCCCGCCGCCATACGCGCGGCGGCGGAGATTTTCATGGTCGTAAACGGGTTCCGCTTCTGCGGCATAGTGCTTGAGCCAGAGAAGTGCGGGTCCAGTTCCTCCTCGGCCTCGCCGGCGTCGGAGCGCTGCATCTCAAAGAGGTCTTCCGCGATTTTGGCCAAGGTCTGGCCGTAGATGCTGACGATACACGCGAGCTCCGTGATCGTGTCTCGCTGAGCGTGCCAGGCGATTTCCTCGAACTCAAGGCCTAAGCGGCGGGCGACCAGTCGTGCGACAGTCGAGCCGTACTCTCCCATTGCGGCATAGGTGCCCACCGCGCCGGAAAATTGCACGAGCAACACGTGATCGCGAGTGTTCTGCAGCCGCCCGTAGCAACGGCGCAGCGCCTTGACCCACGTAGCCACCCGGTAGCCCAAGGTGGTTGGCAGAGCATACTGTCCATTGGTACGCGCGACCATCACCGTATCCGCGTGCTCGTGCGCCAGGTCCACGAGTACGTCGATCAGGCGACGCAGGGTATGCATGATCAGATCCAGGCTCGCCTTGATCTGCAGCGCGCGCCCGGTATCCAGAATGTCTTGGGTCGTCGCCCCGAAGTGAACCCAGCCGCGGGCGTCCTCGGGTAGCTCCGCGCGGAGCGCATCTAGGCCTAGGGTGAAGGGGTTGCCCATCGCACCCCGGCTGATAGCCTCCTCTACCTCAGAGCTGACCGGGGCGTTGTCCACGATGGCAGTCGCCGCGGATTCCGGGATCATCCCCACCTGGCCCTGCGCCGCTGCCAACGCCGCCTCTACGGCGTACCACCCGGCGATGGTCTCTCGGACGGACCACACCTTCTCCATTTCAGGGGTGACGTAACCGCGGCTACTAATCGCATTGTCAAAAGAGCTAAAGGGCATGGTGTAAATCCGAACTTTCTCAAGAAGTAGACAATAGTTCGTCATTGTAGACCCGCCGATGACGGCGACGACAATCACCTAGGCGCGCTAGCCCAAAACCGGGTTAGCGCACAAGCAAAGAACGTCGATACAACAGAGACTCGTTTCCTTTTGCGATGCAATTTGGGCGCATACAGACGTCCGGGCATGCGAAAGCACCCGGTAGAAACCTTGTTTCTGGCTTCTACCGGGTGCTCCAGTGCTATTGAATTATGTT
>NZ_JAYWLQ010000011.1:0-29125 GCF_040946485.1 Corynebacterium sp. LK2537 | reverse complement strand
GGAATTATGGACAAAAGCACCGCTGATGAACTTCTCGATTTTGTGGATTTGACGAAGCCAGTCCGCCTCATTCTTGGTTATCGATCAAATGACGACAAGGTCTCTCTGAGACGAGTGGCTCTCGCACAGGATGCTCAAGATATGTTTGCAGAAATTGCGAGTGAAGTACTTGAAAATCGGAAGCAGAGAGATCCTGAAGAATGGGAGCCTGCCCGTCCCGTATCTAAGGAGACTTATCTCGTCACCACGTGTGAGGCAGTCGGAGAGGTGCCTCAGGTCTCGAAGTCAAATGTGCAACCCCTTCTAGCGGCTTTGATTGATACTCAATATATAGCCGAGATGGAGGGGAAGACCCTCTTAAAAACAGATCCATACTTTTACGCTTTCCAATTTGGTATCGGATCGGATTCTGTAACTTTCCTGCGCAAGCTCAATCCTTTACGTGGGCTACGTAAAAAAAGACTAGGTTTCTTGGATGACGAGCTGAGTCTTGCGCATCATGCAGTCTTCGCTTTCGACTCTTGTGTGGACCTGATCATTACAGAAGAGCACTTATTCGTGTTCAACCAGACTGCCTTTGCTGCCATCTTCCGAGGCCAGGAAGAACTTAAAAAGATGGCGAAAGGCTGGATCGATGGGATCAAGGATTCAACCCCGATGACGCAGGAATCTTATGAGATTCTTCTGGCGAAGGGAGTACGTGACTCTCGGGTAGCCAAGCGTATAGAAAGCATCGCACGTAGAGGGCACCTCGCTTCTCTAGATGCTTCTGACCTTCGGGAGGGTATGGAGGAATGCGATCTCAACCCCTCGGTTTACATGAATCAATCCGATGAGCTTGTCTTAACTGCGGATACTTTGTTCGATATCCTCAAATTTTTAAACGAAGATATGTTTCGTGGTGTCTTAACTGACGACCCCTACGAAGTAGATAGTAAAGCTCGTCGAGATTAATCAGCGGTGTCAGCCAAGTGTGTTCTATGATTGACTGGGTTTGCCCGTAAATTGTGGACACATAGTAGAGATACCTAGTGGTTAGGCGGCTATTTCTTTTCTACTGGTGGTTAAACCAATGTGGTTCTCGAAGTCGACGGGGTTGGCCATCCCGAGTGAGGGGGCCCGACCCCCGGAAAGTAGACACCGTGGGGGTGAACACCTGGGCTATCCGGTCAAGAGAAATCGACACCGGACCAATGTGAGCGAGACGCAGCAGACGGCCGCAAGTATCGCAGCCAGGGTAAAAATCCAGGTGACAGTGCGCGCGCGGCGGTGCCTGGCGCTGTCGGCCGCCAGGTGGGAAATCCCCACCGTGCGCGCGTGTGGTGAGTGTGCGAATCATGGCCTTAACGATAATCGCCGGGTGTGCACATCTTTAGTGCGGGATATGTCCGGGGATCGAGGGGAAATGTGTGCATGGTGTTGCGACAAACGTGTGTCGATAGGTTCATTTTACCCGTTTTTTGGTCTGTGTTGAACGGTTTCCTAATGGCTATGAACAGGCATTTTGTCAAAAATTGGTGATGTGTTGATGGGTTCGTGTTGACACGTGTGTGTTGATGGGTTAAATTATGTTTTGCGAACAACGAATAAACACAAGGAGTTCAATATGAAACGCCGCATCATCCTCATTGACGCAGAAAACTTCAACGGAGGACCCATTGCCACCCCAGCCCAGGCGCGTTGGTGTCGACGAACACTCGACAATTGGATTGCCCCCACCGACAATGACCACGTTGTCGTCGCTGTCGACAAAAACTGCATCACCAACGTCCATGCGGCATGGCCTCACGCCCGCATCCTTGGGGGCACCGGGCACAATGGAGCCGACTATCGGCTGCTGGAGGTTATGGGCGAAAATCTCCCGCCCCGCTTTGACGAGCTTGTGCTTGTTTCCGGCGACAGAATTTACGCTGAGAAAATCTCCGAACTCGCCGGACAGGGACTGCCCACCACCGTCTACGCTCACAATTTCACACTTTCGAAGCGACTGGCTTTCGCCGCAACCAACGTCATCAACACCACCACCCAGGCCGTCCAGGCGGCCTAGAACCCCAGAAAGACACAACATTGAACACCCCCTCCGGCCAGCTGACCATCAAAGACATTGCTGCCCTCACCGACAAGACTCCAGCTGCCGTCTCCAACTGGCGTGCCCGTCACGACGACTTCCCCCAGCCCGTCGCCGACTCCCCGGCCCGCCGCCCCCGCTTCAACTACGACGAGGTGAAGACCTGGCTGGCAGACCGAGACCTGCTGCCCGACGACTTCGCTGCAAAGCGGGAGCGGGTCGGCCTGGCCGCCGCTTTTAACTCGCTTCGCTCCGCGTTCGGACTCAACCTCCAGACCGCCACGGTTCTCCTCTACCTGCTCGAAGCTCGCCGCCGTGATTACTGGGCCACAATTGCCCAGTGTCAGGACCGAGCATCCCTTTGCGAAGCTCTCGCAAACGTCACCTGGCCGTCGGAACTCACCCCATTCTCGAAGACCAGCCTGGACCACTACATCCAGGCAGCCGGCGATGACAAATGGGTGACCTCCCTCCTCCAGGGACTCGACAGCGTGGACTTCACCGACTACGCCGCCGCCTGCGATTTCATCCTCGAAGCATGCGTCGGGCTGGGCGGCCGCGGCTCACTGAGCATATATGGCTCCCCTAAATCCATGGCAACGCGGCTGCTGGCCAACGCTGCGAAGACCAGCATCAAACCCAACACAACGGTCCTCGACACTGCCTGTGGGCTTGCCGGAACACTCCTCAAGTTGGCAAAGGTAGAACCCAGCGCCCACCTGCATGGAGTCGACATTTCCAACGACGCAATCACAGCGGCGCGACTTAACGCAGCCCTCCACGAGGTCGACGCAACCCTGGAAACTGCCAACGCCATCTCCGACGAGCTTTCCCAGGACGTTCAAGCAGACCTGGTCGTCATCGAACCACCGTTTGGCATGCGCGTCCGGCCCGACGAGTGCAGCACCCTGTTGACCTCCGTCGGCCTGTCTAGCAGCCCGACCCTCCACTCGGAGGAGGTGTTTTTGCTCAGCGCACTTGCACATCTCGCACCAGGCGGACACGCCTATGTCCTTACCCCACTTGGAGCTGGCTTCCGGCACACGTCTGCCCAGCTTCGCCAACAGCTGGTCGCGCGCGGCAGCGTGGAAGCAATCATCCAGCTTCCCTCAAAGCTCCTCGCGCACACCTCGATTCCCTCCATGCTTTGGGTGCTGTGCAACGACCCAGAGGCCGCGGACGAGGTCTGGGTTGCCGATGCCACCAATGAAGACAACCCGGTCGAGAACATCGGCGAATGGGTCACGGCCCTGCGGAACGGGGCGGAGGTCTCGATTCCGGCGCGAAAGCTCAGTCTGGCCGAAATCGTCACCAACGACAGCGAGCTTCTGCCTGAAAAGTATTTCCGCGAAGAAATCGCTGCGTCTGATGCGCGAGACAACTTTGCCGCATCAGAAAAGGCCCTGGAAAACTCGCTGAGCCAGCTTTCCGCACTGACGCTCCCCAAAGGCAACGTGCCGCTTGCGGAGGAAATCCTGACCCTAAAAGACCTCCAGGAACGCGGGGACGTGGAAATCGTGCGAGCGCACTCGACTACCACCGACCAAGAAACTGACGGTGCCGAGCTGCACCTTGTAACAGGGACGCGGGCGGGGAGCGGGCGGACCGTCAAGGAAACCCCGCGGACCGTGCGAGTCCACAAGGGTGACGTGGTTGTTCCCAACTCCAGCAACATCCCCGCATTCGTCTTCGACGAAGACGGAGACAATTGGGCCGCAGCAACAACCGTCACCCTCATTCGCAGCAACACGTTCGACGCGGACTTCCTCGCAGCCAGCATCAACGCCAGCTTCAACGAACACGCCACACTGGGTTCCTCCGTGCATATGAAAACCCGACGCGTGCGTGAAATCGAAATCCCGCAACTAGGCAGTGACGAGCAAAAGCGCATTGGGGAAGCCTCCAAGCAGCTCAACGCAATCATCGCCCAAACTCAACAACTCCAGCAGCACGCCTCCAACTACCGAAACGCGATGCTCGACATTGTGCGCTTCGGCGCACACTAGCCCCACGCACCGACCCCGCGTTCCGCCCAGAACGCGGGCAAAAATCCCAGCCACCGCGGGAAACGAAACAATCGAATACTCGTTCCCCCACCCCACAGTAGAGGATGTGGACTTCCGCCAGTGGTGGAATGCAGCCTCGGTGGAGGATAAGTGACGGCTTGCGCAGCTGTTGACGGAGATCCACATCCTTCCCGGAACGACCGGAAACAAACGATTCGACCCCACGCGAGTCAAAATCGTATGGAAGAACTAACCCCCGCTGTCCACAATCGCCAATTCGCTAATTGTTATACGGTCACAATAATGGCATACTATTTCGGACATCCCGTGGCTGTAATTTCAGGGCCAAAAGACCTGCCGAAGCACTCGGTGTACACAATCGAGCCATGTAGTTAATGCCTTAGTGAAGAAAGCGACCCCATGAATAAACAAGAACTTGCCTCCCGCATCTGGGAGTCGGCCAAGAATATGCGCTCCAAAATTGAGGCCAACGAGTACAAGGACTACATCCTCGGCTTCATCTTCTATAAGTTCTTGTCCGACCAAGTAGAGCAGTTCATGCTCAATAACGACGCTGAACCGGAAGACCTGCCAGATGCGCTCGTTGAGACCGACACTGACACCGTGGCCCTTGTGCGTAACAACTTGGGCTACTTCCTTACTTACGGGAACCTGTACTCGACGTGGCGAGACTTAGGTAACGACTTCTCCATCGCTCACGTGCGCGACGGCCTGGCTACCTTTAAGCGCAACATCGCCCCGGAGCGCAAGCACGTCTTCGAAGGCATCCTTAACACCCTGGACACCAGCCTGTCGAAGTTGGGCACAACCGACGCTGCCCGTACCTCTGCCATCAAGAAGCTACTGGACCTTATCGATGACATCCCCACTGATGGCAAGCAGGGCTATGACGTGCTGGGTTACATCTACGAGTACCTCATCGAGAAGTTCGCGGCCAACGCGGGCAAGAAGGCAGGCGAGTTCTACACCCCGCATGAGGTCTCGCTCATCATGAGCAACATCGTCGCTGACCACCTCAAGGGCCGCGACGAGATTCAGATTTACGACCCAACCTCCGGCTCTGGCTCTCTGCTGCTTAACATCGGCCAGGCCGTCGCCAAGCGCATGGGTGACCCAGACCGTATTAAGTACTTCGCCCAGGAGCTGCGCGAGAACACCTACAACCTCACTCGTATGAACCTGGTCATGCGCGGCGTGAAGGCCGACAATATCGTCGCCCGCAACGGTGACAGCTTGGCCCATGACTGGCCGATGTTCGACGAGGCCGACCCGGTGCAGACCTACCAGCCGCTCTATGTAGACGCCGTAGTCTCCAACCCGCCCTACTCCCAGAAGTGGGAACCCGAAGGCAACGAGGCTGACCCGCGCTTCGCACGGTTTGGTCTAGCACCCAAGACCAAGGCCGACTACGCCTTCCTGTTGCATGAGCTGTTCCACGTCAAGCCTGATGGCATTCTCACCATCGTCCTGCCGCACGGCGTGCTGTTCCGTAGCGGCTCAGAGGCCGACATCCGTCGCAATCTCATCGAGGCCAACCACATCGACGCCGTCATTGGCCTGCCGTCCAACATCTTCTACGGCACCGGTATCGCGACCATCATCATGGTGCTCAAGCAAGAACGTGACCGCGATGACATGCTGTTCATCGACGCCTCTCAGGGCTTCATCAAGCAGGGCAAGTACAACCACCTGCGTGCCCGTGACATCCAACGCATCGTCGATGCCGTTCACAACCGCGTGGACGTACCGCACTTCGCTAAGGTCGTGACCCGCGACGAGATTCGCGCCAACGGCCACAACCTCAACATCCCGCGCTACGTCTCTGCCACCCTGCCGCCTGAGTCTGTAGACCTGTACGCCACCATGCACGGCGGCATTCCCACCAGCGAAATTGACACCCTGGAGCACTACTGGACCGCCCTGCCGGGACTGCGTGAGGCACTGTTTACCGAGAAGGTAGAAGGCTACGCGGAGCTGAAGACCACCAACCTGCGCGAGACCATCAACCAACACCCTGCAGCCCAGGCACTTCGCGACCAGGTTGACGCTGCACTATCCGACCTGCCGGAGAAGCTGCACGCGCTGCTGGTAGACGGCGCGGCCACCGTGCCTATTACCACCACCGAGGACCAGCTCAAGGCAGACCTGTTCGACCGACTCGACCCTGTACCATTGGTCGATGCCTACGAGAGCTACCAGGTACTGCATGACAGCTGGGCCAAAACCGCCGGTGACCTGGAGATCATCCAGACCGAAGGCCTCGATGCCGTGCGGGTCAACGACCCCGTGATGGAGTGGAAGACCAAGGAAAAGAAGAAGGTCTATGTCCAAATCGGATGGGATGGGCGCGTTGCTCCCAACGAGTTGGTGCAGACCTTCTACCTGCCGCAACAGAAGGACCAGGTAACGCAGCTAAGTCGCGACGTGGACACAGCTGTATCTGAGCTAACACAGCTCATCGAGGGCTTAAGCGAAGACGACAAGATCGACCTGGCCGAGGTACTTAACGACAAACAGGATGCCTTCAAGAAGACCGAGCTGAACAAGGCCATCAAGGACCTGCCGAAGCTGGCCGAGGGTGAGACCTGGCCGGAGGGCAGCACCGAGGTTGCCATGCTCAGCGCCAAGGCGCTCATCGCCCAGCGGGACAAGCTCAAGAAGAACCTCAAGGCTGCGCAAGAGCAGCTAGAGAAAGACACCTACGCGACCATCGAAGCGCTTACCGACGTGCAAGTGGATGAGGTGCTCACCGCCAAGTGGATTACTGCGCTTATGGATGACCTGCGTGAAATCCCTGGTCATGTGTTTGCAGACCTGGCCGGCCGCGTCCAGGATCTGCACGACAAGTACGCCGTCGCGCTGACCGACCTCGACGTGCAGATTCGCGAGACAGAGCAGGAACTCGCTGGCCTACTGAGCGGGCTTACCGGCAACGCCGCCGACATGCAGGCCGTAGCTGCACTCCAAGAGCTGCTAGGTGGTGGTCGTGATGCGTAGCCACAACGTACCCGCGCTGCGCCTGGAGGGCTTCGACGGTGAGTGGGAGGCTCAGCGTGCTCGGGAGATCTTCATTGAGACCGATGACCGTGGGTATCCAGATCTTCCAGTCCTTTCAGCGACACAAACCAGGGGTATGGTCCCCCGCAGCATGGTGGACTACACCATCCAGCACAACCGAGCGAATGAAGTGGGGTACAAGCGAGTTTGTGTAGGGGACTTCGTCGTCCACTTGAGGTCTTTCCAAGGCGGTTTCGCGCACTCGTATTATGAGGGAATTACCTCCCCCGCGTACCACGTGTTTCGCGCGCGAGAGAGTTCTCGTCATGATCACAAGTTCTGGCGTTTTGTGTTTGCTTCTTCGCACTTTATCCACCAGTTACACTTCGTAACCTTCGGTATTCGCGATGGCAAGAGCATCAGCTTTCCTGAGTTCCTAGAACTTCCTCTTAACTATGCACCCACTCTCGAAGAACAGCAGGCCATCGGCGCCATCTTCACCAACCTCGACGCGGCCATCAACCAGCACACGCTCAAGCACAAGGCGCTGCAGCAGGCCAAGACGGCGCTCATGCAGCGGATGTTCCCGCAGGAGGGCCAGACATTGCCCGAGCTGCGGCTGGATGGCTTCAGTGGTGAGTGGGAAGAAACGACCCTGGGTGAACTTGGCGCATTCAGGTCCGGCGTTGGGTTCCCAGAACGTGAACAAGGTGGGACAATTGGACTGCCTTTTTACAAGGTATCTGACCTCTCTGCGCCAGGAAATGAACTACAACTGCAATCCGCCAACCACTATGTCACGGAAGGGCAGATTGTTCGCAATCACTGGACATCCGTAACGGCAGTTCCTGCAATTCTATTTGCCAAGGTTGGTGCTGCTGTCTTCCTGGGACGGAAAAGGCTCGTCAACAACGCTTTCCTCCTCGATAACAATCTCATGGCATTCTCTTTGAATACTGAGTCTTGGGATGTTCAGTTCGCCGATACCTACCTCAAGACCGTGGACCTAACCCAATTCACCCAGAGCGGTGCATTGCCGTCCCTTAACGCCCGCCACTTGGCAGAGGCTGAAGCAATTATCCCACCCACCCTCGAAGAGCAACAGGCCATCGGTGCAGTGTTCACCAACCTCGACCAGCTCATCGCCGCCGAGGCTCAGTACATTGCGTCCCTCAAGCAAGCCAAGACGGCGCTGCTGCAACGGATGTTCATCTAAGGAGCTGTCATGACCACACCATTTCGTTCTGAGGCTGAGTTTGAGGCTGCGCTCATTAACCTGCTCACTCGCCACGGCTGGAGCAAGGAGCTGCTGCTCTTCCCGACAGAACAGCAGCTGATCGACAACTGGGCAGACATCCTCTATGCCAACAACCGGGGCCGTAACCTGCTAGGAGACGTGCCGCTTACCCAGGGCGAGATGGCGCAAATCATCGAGCAGGTCAACAACCTGCGTACGCCGCTGGCGCTCAACGAGTTCATCAACGGTCGCACCGTGACCATTACCCGAGATGCACCGCAGGCCCCCGACTTCGGCTCCGAGGTCAGCCTGAAAATCTACGACCGCCTAGAAATTGCCGGTGGCCAGTCGCGCTACCAGATTGCCGTCCAGCCGCGCTTCCAGACCGCCAATGAGCTGCTGCCGACCCGACGTGGCGACGTGATGCTGCTCATCAACGGTATGCCGGTCTTCCACATCGAGTTGAAGCGCTCAGGCGTGCCTGTCTCGCAAGGCGCCAACCAGGTAGCTAAGTACGCCCACGAGGGTGTCTACCAGGGCATCTTCTCTCTGGTGCAAATCTTTGTGGCGATGACCCCGGAGGAAACGCTCTACTTCGCCAACCCAGGGTCAGCAAAGTTCAACCCGGACTACTTCTTTCACTGGGCCGACTTCAACAACGAGCCGGTCAACCAGTGGGACGATATGGCACGTGCGCTGCTGTCCATTCCGATGGCGCACCAGCTCATCGGCTTCTACACCGTCGCTGACCGGGCCTCCGGCAACCTGTTGGTTATGCGTTCCTACCAGTACTATGCGGCCTCGCGTATCGCTGACCGCGTGGACCGTCACGCCTGGGACAGCGGTGACCAACTCGGCGGTTACGTCTGGCACACCACTGGCTCCGGCAAGACGATTACCAGCTTCAAGACCGCACAGCTTATCGCAGACTCCCACAACGCCGACAAGGTAGTGTTCCTCCTTGACCGTGTGGAGCTGGGCACGCAGTCGCTGGAGAACTACGTCAGCTACGGTGGCGACAGCATCGCGGTGGAAGATACTTCCAGTGCTGCCAATCTCACCACGCTGCTCAAAGACAAGCGCTCCACCCTCATCGTGACCTCGCTGCACAAGATGAGCAGGGTTAATGCTGATTCCGTCAAGAAAGCCGACCTAGACATCATCCGCTCCAAGCGTGTGGTGTTCATCGTCGATGAGGCACACCGCACCACCTTTGGTGACATGCTCGCCACCATTAAGCGCACTTTGCCGAACGCGCTGTTCTTTGGCTTCACCGGCACGCCCATCCACGGCGAGAACCAGAAGAAGCACTCCACCACGACCACGCTGTTTGGCAATGAGCTGCACCGCTACTCAATTGCCGACGGTATTCGCGACGGTAACGTCCTCGGCTTCGACCCGGAGATGGTGGAAACCTTCCGGGAGCATGATGTGCGCACTGTGGTTGCTCTCCAGGAGGCCAAGGCCACGTCCGTGGACGAGGCTCTGGCGGACCCCAAGAAGGCGGCTGTCTACTACAAGTTTATGGACAAGGACCAGGTCCCGATGGCCACTGTGTATGACACAGTGTACGAGACAGACACCGACAGTGGTACCAAGCGTGTCGCCAAGGGTATCGAAGACTACCTGCCTATCACTCAGTACCGTCACGACAACCACCGCCAGGCGGTTGCCAGCGACATCAACAAGCACTGGGCGCAGTTGAGTCGGGGCAGTATGTTCCATGCCATCCTGGCGACCTCCAGCATCCCTGAAGCAGTGGAGTACTACCGCATCTTCAAGGCGCAGTACCCGCACATTAAGGTCACGGCGCTGTTTGACCCTAACATCGACAACACTGGTGACAGCCAGCTGTTCAAGGAAGACGGTTTGCTGGAGATTCTGCGCGACTACAACGCCGCCTATGGCCAGCACTTCACTATGCCGACTCACGATGAGTTTAAGAAGGATGTTTCCAAGCGCCTGGCCCACAAGGCGCCCTACAACACCAAGGCCTTCCTCGATGATCGTAGCCAGCACATCGACCTCCTCATCGTGGTGGATCAGATGCTCACCGGCTTCGACTCCAAGTGGCTGAACACCCTCTACATGGACAAGGTTATCGAATACGAGTCCATTATCCAGGCCTTTTCACGCACCAACCGCATCTTCGGCCCGGAAAAGCCGTTCGGTTCCATCCGCTACTACCGCAAGCCACACACGATGAAGAACAACATCGACCGTGCGGTGAAGTTGTATTCAGGTGACAAGCCCTTCGGCCTGTTCGTGGACCACCTCGATGACCACCTCACCTCCATCAACGAGTGTTTCGCTACCATCGCGGCGCTGTTTACCGACCCGGAGACCGGCCAGCCGGACTATTCGCAGCTACCCGACGTTGAGGCAGACCAAGGCGAATTCGCCAAGACTTTCAACCGAATGTACCGGGAGCTTCAGGCCGCGCAGGTGCAGGGCTTCACCTGGGACAAGGACACCTACTACTTCGATGCCCTGCTGGAGCCTATCGTGGTGGAACTTTCCGAGGACACCTACACCACGCTGGTGACCCGTTACAAGGAGCTCGGCAAGGCAGGCGACGACTCAGAGCAGTCGCCTGAGGATGCACCCTTCGACATTGACGTGCACATCACTCACATCGACACCGACCGCATTGATGCCGAGTACCTCAACAGCAAGTTCAACAAGTACCTCAAGGCCCTCCAGGACGGCGTGCCGCAGGATGCGCTCGATGACCTGCTGGAACAGCTGCATGACAGCTTCGCCCGCCTGAGTCAGGATGACCAGCGCTACGCTAACCGCTGGCTGCACGACCTCCAAGCAGGTGACGTGACCCTGCAACCAGGCAAAACAGTGCACGACTACATCAACGAGTACCGCATCACTGAGCGCGACCGACAGCTGGTACGACTGCATGAATGTCTAGGTCTGGACATGGCGCAGCTGCGACGGATACTCGACGCCCGGCCCGCGGCGGCAACCATCAACGAGTACGGGCGTTTCGATGACCTAAAGGCATCAATTGACCTTGACCTGGCGGCGGCGTACTTCACGGAAGCCACCGGAGCAAGGGTGTCGAAGTTCAAGGTCCGTGCTCTGCTGGACAAGCTGCTACGCACGTACGTCATCGACGGCGTGTTGCCTGCCGACCTCAGTGTGACCGAGGAAGAACTGGCAGGTGCGTAGGCATGTTGATTGGATATGCGCGCGTCTCGACCTCGCGACAGGGGCAGTCGCTGGAAACGCAACGCAAGGCCCTCATCGACGCTGGTTGCGACCCTAAGCATATCTACAGCGACACCATTAGTGGTGCCAAGTGGTCTCGCCCCGGCCTTGATGATGCCCTCGCCTACATGAGGCCGGACGATACTTTGGTCGTGACCCGGTTAGACCGGCTGGGCCGCAACATGGTCGAAACCGTCACTACCATCTCCGACCTAGCTGACCGGGGCATCAATGTCCGGGTCCTTGAGCCTGCTCTGGACACATCACGTCCTGCGGATAAGGTGGTGGTCAACATCATGGCTTCTCTAGCTGAGTGGGAGCGTGACCTCCTTATTCAGCGCACTCGCGAGGGCGTCGCCCATGCCCGGGCACAGGGACGCGTTGCGGGGCCGAAGCCGAAGCTCAGTAAAGAGCAGAAGCAACAGGCTGCGCTATTGGTCGAGAACGGCCAGTCAGTGAGGTCGGTCGCCAGGTCCTTCAACGTCTCCCGGCAAACCATCTACAGGGCTATTCGTGAGGTGGACGATACTAAGTAAACGAGTCTGTGCGAAACGAAACCCCCAAATGGAAACACGGCGAGAAAGTGCACACCTGGCCCGTAAGGTGTTGGGCAGAAACGACCCGAACACCACTGATGACAGGAAGAATGTGGGTAGGTATTGGGCGATAGACGGGGGTAGAGCGTTATCGCTGTACAACGCTCGATTGCAAAATTTGCAAAAGAACGCATAATACCCACGTTCATTTTTAGTGCCTGACCTGGTGTGCCTGCGCAGTTCGTGGATAACTGAAATTATCCACGAACTGCGCAGGTCAGCGCGGGGGTGAACGCTTTTTTAGCCGGTTGCAACCGGCTAATCTGATGACGCCGACGAGGAAACCACGATCGAGATGAAAGGGGCGCGGTTATGGAGAATGCTGAAGCGACTCAGCAGGACCAAAAGGCAAACGTCTGTATTCCTGCCTCGCATTTTGGTCGGCGGCGTGTTCGTTGGGTACCTGAAGATTCGTATGTCAGGCTGGAGGTGCGGTTGCCCGCGCCAATGGTCAGACGGCTGACAATGTTGGCCAACGCTCGGGGCGCGTCGATTGCCCGAGTGGTGACGGACGAACTAGACCATTTAGTCGGTCACGAAGCCAAGTTAGGCTCTGAGGAGGACAACTAGTTTCGAACTTCCAGTGTCAAAACTGAAACAAAGCGCTGATCCTGCCAGATCGCGCTTTGTCAGTGCACGAAGGCCGTTGAGCCTCGTGCTGATATCCATTCAAAACCTTCCAGGGAATTAAACGGAGATGTGATTATCTTGTCATGCCTAAAAGCAAATAGCAATAGCGCCACCCCATCCAACGTTGTAAGCATGTGGGCGGTGAGCGCTCGTGGGTAGATTTACGGCTCTTGCAGCAGCAACGACCGTTCTCGAGAAGCCCACTTCCAGGGATTTTGTGCCCGGGGATGTGTCGACTGTCCCGGTGATTGGTCAGGCGTCACCGTCGCGGGTGCGCAAGTTGACTCGGCGTACGCTGCCGGATGAGGATCGCTATTTGCGGCTCAGGGAGGTGGGAATCCACCGCCCAGCGGGGCCTCTGCGGAGTGAAGCCATCGCCCGAGCAGCGCTTGTCCAGGCGCACACGCGTGTTCTTGATGAAATCGCTGATGCTAAGGCCACGCGCGTTGTAGCACGATATCTCTACGATGAAGCAATCGTTTATGGTGCTATTGACGAGGAGCGGGCGCTGACACGTGGTGCTGTTGATCGGTGGCTTTTCCGCGACGATCTTTTTAGCCGTAAGTCGCAGCGCACGTACCGTACGATCCTTTATGCTGCAGGTCGGACGCTGTACCCTCACGAATTCCCTGAACCGCATCGCCAACGAGGACCGCGACGCAAAGCGGTCCCCGCGGCGGAGCTTTCTCTGGAGGCTGAGCTCTACGCCGTCGCTGCGAACCTGCGTCCGGTGCTGCAGGCGCAGCTGCTGACGATTTTGGATCTCACCACCGGGGCAGGCCTGTCGTCCCAGGAGATCCGGCAACTACGTGGCAGTGACATTTCGCCCCTAGAGCTGGCCGAACACACCGCAGTCCAAATCGCGGTGCGAAAAAGGGGCGTTGTCTCTCGCGTAGTGCCGGTCGTGTGCCCCGTTCGAGGTCACCGACTTTTGACGCGGGCACGCGACGTCGGCAATGGTTTTGTGTTTCCGATTGTTGGCGATTCCATGCCTCGAAACGCCATCTGTCACGTCTCGGAAGAGCTTGTTGAGCAGGGGTTTCCTGGCTTTAATGCGGCTGCACTGCGCAACCGTTGGGTGGTAAGGCTGGCCTCTGATCCGGGGGTGCCGGCGGCGATGCTGATGAAACTGGCGGGCATTGCTGACCTGCGGGTTCTCCATGATCTGGAGGCGGACCTGCCCCAGTTTACGCCGGAGGATGAGGCGCGAGCCTTGCTGCGATCTGAGGGGGCGTACCTCTGATGACAGTAGTAATGCAAGACCAGAGAATGATGATTTCTCCCGATTACGTTGAGCACTGTGCTGCGGTTATTGAAAAATCGGGTGCGCACCAGATGATCGACTTTTGTTTTCACCAGGACCGTGGCGTGGGCGGACGGAAATCCACCGGCCCGAGGTATTCGATGCTGGGTGTACTCACCATTGGGCTAGCCTTGATTGGGATTCGGCGTGTGCCCTCGATGGCAGAAATCTGGCGCACCTTATGGACCCTAGAGCCTGCTCAACAGGCCCGGCTTGGGCTAGACCTTTCCTGTGGTGAGGGCTCGTATCGCGCTTTTGCCATGTGGCTGACCCGGAGGCTTGAGCCTCTTGACTCACTGCCGGATGCCCCTGCACGTCGTGTGAAGAATAGCGATCATCGCCGAATGATGGCAGCACGATCAATCGAACAAGAGGAAGCCTCTGAGGTTGCGTCCGAGAGACTCCATCAGGTTGTGAACGCGCTGGTAGCAGGCTCGATCCATGAGCAAGCACCCAAGGCGTATCGCGGCGACATCATCGCCGACGAAACCATCATCGACCTGGCAGGCCAGTCGACGGGACTAGGCAGCCGCGACACGAAACGCCGCGGCGCCGCCTACTCCGGTGCTTACTACATTCGCGATCGAGAGGATCACTCACTGCATTCCGAGCTAGGCAACCACAGGAGTACCAAAGGAGGCGTGGCCGTCGGCATTACTGCCGTATGCCGCGTCGGACCACCACGAGCCGTCTACTCGGTCGCCCCTGTGATAACCGGCATTTCCATCGATAAGCCAAGCTCCGGCTCGGTGCAGGGGCTGGCGCGGGCTATCCGATTTCATCAAGAAAACGGGTTTGACCAGCGCACTCAACGCGGTCGTTTGCCATTGCTGACCGTCGACATGGGCTATAACGTGAAAAAATTTTTCAACGACGAACTGCTCGCTGCAGGCTATGCCCCGGTTGTGCGCTATCCCAAAAACTGGAGAACAGTTTTCGCATCCGACACCGCAGCCGGGGATGAACCTGCTAGTGGACCATTGCAAATTGCAGGGGAGTTTTATTGCCCTGCTGCACGCGAAATCGCAGGCAACGGGAGGATCGTTCGCCGCACCATGGAACTGCTCGCCGAAGACGACGGTTTCGAGCGCCAGGATGCTCGGCTCGAAGCCTTATTCCCGTTGATCATGGGGACCAATTCGAGGCCTTATCGTGCACGCCAAGGTCGAGGTCGTCCTCGAAAGGATGAAGCCGATACCGAGCGGCCCGTGAAAATTGATTTGGTCTGCCCTGCAGTACAAGGACGGGTGCGATGCCCACTCAAACCGGCTTCGATGACACTCGCATCCGAAGACGCGCCGGAGATTTCACCGAGCTGGACTGCCGATCACTATAAATGCTGCGCAAAGTCAAGTATCACACATACGTTCACCTTTGAGCAGTGGAAACGCGCGCAATGGGGCCTCGTCCCCGGCTCCTGGGAACATGCGACGTATTACGAAGCAGCCCGCGCTATTACTGAGCAGCGTTTTTCAATCATGAAAAGCCCACATATCACCGGCATGGAATCTTTTAAAAGAGGCGTCCGGCGTGAGCCAATGCTCTACATCACGCTCGCCCTATGGGTGGCCTCGACGAACCTCGCGATCCAAGAGCAATTCGAGCGAAAAACCGCAAGCCAAGACTCCATGACACGACGACTCCGGATGGTTCGTGAAGACACCGGCCGCGACCTTGCCAAAGTCCCGCCCCGGACTTAAATGTCTGGGAAATAGTCTGAAACAAATGTTCTAATGCTCACCTGGCCCTTTCTAGGTGAGCATTTTCCATGTCCCCTCTTTGTGCTAGGCACTCTCGCCGACCGGTGAGGTGGCGATTCTAGGGCCGTATTTGGGCCACTAAGGGCGAGGGTGTGGGCGCAATTAATTCCCGGGAGATAACATAAGTGCTGCTCGGGAGCCGCTTTTTGAAAAGTCGCGGTGAGCAGCCAACGTGACCATCACACAGCGAGCAGTTGAACAAACTGCACCACCGGAAGTAACAAACTCGAAAGGGTATGTTACCTCCGGTTTCTTTCGTTTTCCGGTTTTTAAGGGCCGAGGATTGCACGTGTGAGGATTTAGGGTGTGAATCCCACTGTCGTGGGTTTGATGGAGTAGTCGATGTTGCGGAAGCCATAGCATGAGTTGTTTTCCGCGGAGCATGGGATTAACGGCTCTTCCGGTTTTAGAGTGCATTGATTTTGTGTCGGATGTTGGCGGCGTGGATCAGGCACCGCAATATGTAGTGGTCGAGGTTGCGGAATCCCAGGGCGATGCCGCGTAGGAATTCCAACCGACCGTTAATCGCTTCCACAGGTCCGTTGGATACTCCGTGGTCGAAGTAGGCGAGGATGTCCTTGCGGCGCTTGTTCATGGTCCTGCCTAGCGGCGCGATCTCAGCGATCCCGGCGTCTTTGATGTCAACAAGCGTGTCAATGAGCGTGCTCATGGCTTTCTTGGCTGCTTGCTTGTTGGGATTGTTGTAGCAGCTTATGACTTGTTGGTAGTAGGTCCAGGTCTCTTGTAGCGGCGCGTAGTCGTCGTCGAAGTCAAACAGTTCCTCAAGCCTCCCGCGCTGCTTGTCGGTGAGTAGGCGCTCGGTGGTCAACAGTGTTTTCCGGTTGCGGTAGAGCGGGTCTTTGCTGCGGCCACGTCGGCCTGTTGTTTCTAACTGGAGCCTGGTGCGGCACTTGGTGAGCTTGTCACCGGCCAGGCGTACAACGTGGAACGGGTCCATGACTTGGGTGGCGTTGGGAATGACTTCGCCAGCGGCGGTGGCATAGCCTTGGAAGCCGTCCATGCTGATGATTTTGACCTGATCGCGGAACTGCTCGCTGTGATTATTCAGCCATGTTCGTAACGCGTCAGCGCTTCTGCCTGGGACAACGTCAAGAAGCCGAGCGGGGCGGATGACGTTTCCATCCTTGTCGTGGTGGTCGGTCATATCAACGATGACGGTGACGTATCCGTCGCGCCATGTGCGTCGGTTGTGCGACCAGCGATGCTCATCAACACCGATGACCTTGACCCCGTCGAGGTAGTGCTCGTCGTTGTAGATCAAGTCCTGGACAGCGGCTAAGGCCAAGGCGTTGGTGGTATCCCACCCCAGGCCTAATGACTTGGCTGCAGCGGCAACGCTCATCCGATCTAGGCAGAGTCGTTGCAGGATCCAGCGGGTCACCCTGTCCGTGGTCTTTGAATTGTCGGGCGCGCAGGTAAGGCCCGCGCGGAAGATCTTCTGCAAGCAGCGCTTGTTGGTGCACCGGTAGCGTGGAAGGCGCACATGAAGGCGTGTTGGGTGGCCGACGATAGGCAGATCGACCAGGCTGCGGATGACATGGTCGCGGAATACTCCAGGCTGCCCGCACGTGGGGCATTCATTGATGGGCTCGACGGGGGACCTGACCCCCAGATGGTGGACACCTTGAA
The DNA here is from genome assembly GCF_040946485.1 of Corynebacterium sp. LK2537. Lineage (NCBI taxonomy): Bacteria > Bacillati > Actinomycetota > Actinomycetes > Mycobacteriales > Corynebacteriaceae > Corynebacterium > Corynebacterium sp. LK2537. The sequence goes on along the minus strand of NZ_JAYWLQ010000011.1, from coordinate 11,635 downwards.
ACCAGCATCTCGCTGGGGAAGTGAGGTACCTTTCCACCATGCCACGCAAGACCTACACCGAGCAGTTCAAGCGCGACGCAGTCTCGTTGTACGAGTCGACCCCCGGAGCAACGCTCAACGCGATCGCCTCCGATCTCGGGGTCAACCGCAACTCCCTGCGCACCTGGCTCGACGCCTTCGGCACCGGCACCAAGACCAACGCCAACGGTGAAAAAGTCGCCAGCCCCATTGCCGCAGCCAACAGCGCACGCACGCCTGCTGAAGGACTCTCCGACGCCGAACGCATCCGCGTGCTGGAACGCGAAAACGCCAAGCTCCGGGAGGAACGAGAGATCCTCCGCAAGGCGGCCAAATATTTCGCGGAAGAGACGAACTGGTGAACCGCTTCCGGTTCGTTGATGACAACCGAGGCCTCTACGAGGTCAAGCGGTTATGTGAGGTTTTGAAGATCAACCGGTCCTCGTATTACAAATGGAAATCAGCTGCTTCTGCCCGTCGGCGACGCGTCCTTGACGACGCGGTGCTGGGAGCGAGGATCAAGGCCGTGTTCACGGCCGAGAACGGTTGTTACGGGGCGAAACGCGTGACGGCGGCCATCAATTCCGATCCAGCCAACGACGACCTTTTCAATCACAAGCGCACCGCCAGGTTGATGCGCCAGATGGGCCTGTTCGGCTACACCAAAAAACGCCGGGTGAAGACCACCGTGTCTGCGAAACGGGCTCCGAAGGTGCCCGACCTGCTGAAACGCCGGTTCATCGCGGAGAAACCGAACACCATCTACGTCGGCGATATCACGTACCTGCCGATCGCGGACGGGTCGAATATGTACCTGGCCACCGTCATCGACTGCTATTCGCGGCAGTTGACCGGTTTCGCGATCGCTGACCACATGCGCACGGAGTTGGTCGAAGAAGCTCTCACGATGGCCCACGGGGTCCGAGGCAACCTTGACGGGGCGATTTTCCACTCCGATCATGGCAGCGTCTATACCTCTGGGCGATACCGGAAGCTGTGTGAACGATTCGGTGTCACCCAGTCGATGGGAGCAATCGAAACGAGCGCGGACAACTCGTTGGCGGAGTCGTTCAACGCCACGCTGAAACGGGAAGTCCTCCAGGACGAGTCCGTTTTCCCAAGTCAGCTCGCATGTCGTCGGGACGTGTTCCGGTGGTGCACGCACTACAACACCACGCGCTTGCACTCGTGGTGCGGCTACCGCTCGCCGAACGCCTTCGAAGCCACCGGATCAGCTACACTTACTATCGCATCTTAATTAAATCCCCGTGTCCACTTTCCGGGGTTCGGGCCCTTCATTTCTTCATCGATGTTCATCATTTGGCAAAGAACTGTAGGCGGAAGAATCAAATCGGATTATCGTTTCTCCAGCACCCTGACGTGGAATACATTCCCTGTCCCAGAACTCGATGAAGCTACTTAGAAGCGCATCATCAAGGCTGGGCAGAAAGTCCTCGATGCGCGGGCATTACATCCAGAGCGCTCGCTAGCTGAGCACTATAACCCGCTGGCCATGGCACCACAACTGGTGAAGGCGCATGACGTGCTCGACCGGGAAGTGGATAAAGCAATGGGAGCGCCTCGCAAGCTCACTTCGGAGCGCCAACGCCTAGAGATTCTGTTCGCCAACTATGCGCGGCTTATAAGAGGTTAATTATCTAGTTTGACGGGGATTTAAATGAGACGCTTGGGGGTTTATACATAGATAGCGATAGGCAATACGGTGATTGAAGGTCCTTCTACACTTGTCTTGAAATCGAGATCCAGCAGTTGGTGAGTGTCTGCCTCTTCGGCTAAAGGGCGGAGGATTTCATCTAGAGCTTCCACCTGCAGTCGGCTAAGCAGTTTGTTTCTCTCCAGGATTGGGACATTCTCTCGAATAGGGGAAATGACTTTGCCCAGAACGGTAAATCTTCCATCTAGTAGCCGATCGAAATCTTTGGATTTGAAATACTCCTTTTCGCAGACGGTAACAGCGGTCAGCGAGTGTTGGCCTGCCCCAATTGAGGCATAGAATTCTTTAGTTTCGGAACCGCGGAAATCCATTCTTATAGCAGAGGTAATGTCTGCTGCAAGTGCCGCCTGGTTCTCCGCCCTAGCGTCATAGATTTCTCTAATACCGCTGATCTTCTCTACTGGGATCTGGGTATCTGCATTAGAAGCTTGCTCTCTAAGGGTGTCTATCTCTTCAAGCCCTTTGGAGCGGTGGATATATCGAGTTATAGCCGCAGTTAACTCAGGGGTAAGGATATCGAGGATGGCGTTAGCCTCGTTAGCTTCAAAGCTAGCCTCAAATTCAATAAAATCTCCCACTTGGAGTTCCGAGGCGCTTTCTGAGTTTTCTACCCGAGTTATTAGCTCCTGCCGTCGAAGTTCGGATCGGGCTTGGTCTAGAAAAAATTCTTGGGAATAAACGAATTTTTGGTGGCGGGTTGTAGCGACTTCCTCACTATTTGATTGAGAGTGTGTATAGCTCCCTTGTGCACCGAGGTTGATTAGCCAGGGAAACACGTTAGCTTTTGCGGCAATTGCGGCCTGTTTCTCGGACCCGTCGCCTTTCCCTGTGGTCGAATTGTTTTCGAACTCGGTAGCTTCCAGTAGTCCTGCTTTGTAAATCTCTTGGATGATGCCAGAGACGAAATCTGCGTTTTGGTAAATGACCACAGTTGGGAGGGAGGGGGTGAGATGTGGGGGATGACTATCCATGTACTAGGCCTATCACATGGGGAAGGCCTGCTTTTTTAGAAACGCAGTGAGGGCAGAAACCGTTCCCCAATTCACTCGCCCTCTGGGGTCTGACAATGAAGATCATCAGATGTCTTATGAAGCGTCCTGGGTTTAGTTCCGCTTCTTCTACTACCCCCAAGGCCCGTGGACGTCAGTGGGGGAAGTTGAGTTGGCGACCTTGCGGTGGGTGCATTGGTAAAACACCAAGCGTCTTCACGAAGCGTTGGACTACGCCACCCCGCAGGAAGTAGAAATCGAGTACCATCGCACCCAGCCCGTCAATACGGGGTAGTAGAAGAAGCGGAACTAAACCCAGGACGCTTCAGCGCCGTGAAAACCGCGAACTAAAACGAGCAAACGGGATTCTTAAGACAGCTTCGGCTTTTTTCGCAGCGGAACTCGACCGACCCACGACCAAATGATCTCCTACATCGACGCGTACAAAGATCAGTTTGGGGTCGAGGCCATCTGCAGAGTTCTAAAACAGGCAGATCGTGGATTCATCACCTCTCGTGGCTACCGCAAGGCGACCACTCGTGTTCCCAGCGCAAGGACCTTAAGCGATAGCCTGCTTATCCCAGAGATACAGCGTGTGCATGCGGAGAATTTCTCGGTCTACGGCATCCGCAAAATGTGGCACGCGATGAACCGTGAAGGCTTTCATATCGGCCGCGATAAGACTGCACGACTGATGAAGCTAGCAGGTGTTTCCGGCCGCCGACGTGGGCGAACCCCTGTGACAACGATTAGCCCGAAGACACCGGATCATCGCCCGGACCTTGTGTGCCGAAACTTCCGTGCGCAGGCACCAGGCAGGTTGTGGGTTGCCGACATTACCTACGTTCGCACCCTGTCAGGATTCGCCTATACCGCGTTTGTCGTGGATGTATTCAGCCGAAAAATTGTTGGTGTTGCTACACGCTCGACGATGCGTACCGATGCGCTGCCCATGGAGGCTTTGGAGCATGCGTTAACGACTGCAGGACGAATCCATGGAAACCAGTTAATTCACCATAGTGATCGGGGCAGCCAGTATGTGTCACTGAAGTATTCCACTGCGCTAGCGGAATCCGGAATCCGTCCGAGTGTGGGAACAGTCGGCGATTCTTATGACAATGCTCTAGCCGAAACAGTCAATGGTCTCTACAAGGCTGAACTGATTCATGCCCGGGGCCCGTGGACGTCGGTCGGAGAAGTCGAATTGGCCACCTTGCGGTGGGTGCATTGGTGGAACACCAAGCGGCTTCATGAAGCTTTGGACTACGCTACCCCACAGGAAGTAGAAACCGAGTACTATCTCACCCAGCCCATCAACACAGGGCCGTAAAAGAAGCGGAACTAAACCCAGGACGCTTCAGTGCGCACCCCTACCCCACGCTCCTGAAGGTCATGGATCAGGTTGAGAGTGTCACGGACGGTGCGGCCCAGCCGGTCGAGGGTGTGGACGACAATGACATCTCCCGCGCGGGCTTGCTGGAGTCCGGGCCGATTCGTGGTGGATCCGGATTTCTTGTCGACGTAGATGTATTTATCCGCAACATCTTCTTTACGGAGCGCGTCGATCTGACGGTCGAGGTCTTGTTTTGCGGTGGAAACCCGGGCGTTACCAATATCCATGACCCACAGCGTGCCGGAAGTCTATTCTGCAGCAGGTTTTGCGAGTCAATTCGTTGGAATAGCTTGTGGAACAGTCCTCTCCTGGGGCTGTGTATTTTCAATTGGTTTCATTAAGGGTGTCTCACTTCCTTGGAAGTGGGACACCCTGATCGGTACGTGGGCCGCCACTGGCCTGGGCCGGAAGCTGCCGGCAATAGCCCTCACCTTTAAATCACGTCGGGAACACCGCCAACTAGGCGGCCGCTTCCTTCCTGCGCAGTGAAGGCCTCAGCCTGAAAGTGCAGACGACCTCTAGCAACAACGCCATCCCATGTTGAAGTTAGTTCAGCAACAACTGTATAGTTCAGCACATGCTGACTATTGCTTCTCGACTAGACGTGATGAACCGGTTGGGTCGGGCCATGGCGGATCCGACTCGTTCCCGCATTCTCCTGGCGCTGCTGGAGGGACCGGCCTACCCGGCCGCTCTCGCCCAGGATCTGGAACTGACGCGCTCGAACGTGTCGAACCATCTCGCTTGCCTGAGGGACTGCGGAATTGTTGTCGCCGAACCGCAGGGGCGACAGACCCGCTACGAGATCGTTGATGCTCATCTGGCGCAGGCGTTGAACGCGTTGCTGGATACCACCCTGGCCGTCGATGACAACGTCGAATGCATCGACGCCGGATGCGCCGTACCTGGGTGTGTCACTGGACAGGAGAGTGCGTAGTGGTAACCGGTCTACTGTCGGCGATTGGTCTGTTTATCGCCACCAATATCGACGACATCATTGTGCTCTCGCTGTTTTTTGCCCGCGGGGCGGGGCAAAAAGGGACCACGCTTCGGATTCTGGCTGGGCAGTACCTCGGCTTCATGGGCATCCTCGCGGCCGCAGTCCTGGTCATGCTGGGGGCAGGAGCATTCCTACCTGCTGAGGCGATCCCGTACTTCGGACTAATTCCCCTGGCCCTGGGACTATGGGCGGCCTGGCAGGCTTGGCGAAGCGATGATGACGACGATGATGATGCGAAGATCGCCGGGAAAAAGGTGGGTGTGATGACCGTCGCCGGTGTGACGTTTGCCAACGGTGGCGACAATATCGGCGTCTACGTTCCGGTCTTCCTCAACGTGGACACTGCCGACGTCATCATCTACTGCATCGTTTTCCTCGTCCTGGTGGCAGGCCTGGTCCTGCTGGCAAAGTTCGTGGCCACCCGCCCGCCCATCGCAGAAGTCCTTGAGCGCTGGGAGCACGTGCTGTTCCCGATCGTCCTGATCGGCCTGGGCATCTTCATCCTCATCAGCGGCGGCGCCTTCGGCCTCTAATAAGCCCATCCCGAGTGAACTGACCCCCATTTTCTGGACTGGGTTAATTCTAAATGGTTAGGGTCTTTGCGGGGGCCTGGTTCCGATACTGCATCGGGGCCAGGCCCTTGAATCGTTCTTGGAGGGTGCTGTTGCAAAGTTGGGCGGAGAGCAGCGAAGACTCAGTTTCTCATCCCCTGATGACCGCTGCGTGTGGGCGTTGTTAGGCCGTCTCGAAGACTCGATTGACGATCACCGCGTCTGGGTTCGGTTGCCCGTGAGGGCAAACATCGTGCCTTGCCCTTTCCGCAAGGAGTGCATCGCCTCCATCCCTTTCAACGTCCGATATGCAGATGTCCGGTTCTTAAACGCGCCTTTCGGCCCGAGGATCCGCTTCAGCCGACCATGGTCGCCTTCCAGGATGTTGTTGAGGTATTTCACCTGCCGGTGTTCCGCTGTTGGCGGGCAGATTCCCTCGGACTTCCACTCGGCGATTGCCCTGGCTAGGGAGGGTGCTTTATCTGTGTTGATCACTCTGGGATACCCGGCTGACGCATTGGATCTGACGGCCTTGGCCAGGAAACGCTTCGCTGCGGCCACGTTCCGCTTCGGAGAGAGGTAAAAAGTCCAGGGTCTGGCCACCGGCGGCGATCCCCCGATAGAGGTAGCACCACCTGCCGCCGACCCGGATATAGGTTTCATCCACCCGCCAGGAACTGGCCTGTGGGCAGAGACAAAGCCCTGGAATGAACTCCTGTCACCAGGGTCATTCCAGGGCATATTTCCCCTGACTAAGAGAAGCAGTGACACAGAAGGCCTACCTCAGCGTGGGCCCTGTGGGCGTGCAGGTTCCGTGTGTGGCTGGTGTGCTGTGGCATGGTCGGCAGCGATTGATGACCGACCTTGGAGCGGGTGCCTTGTCTGGTCTCGCGGTTCAGGGTGGGTGGACTATTCGGCGGGTTGGATCTCGCTCTCGGTGACCCACTTGTGGTTGGTCATCGTCATCCCGTCGACGGTGATATCAACCATGTAGACCGTCTCCTCGGTGGAGTAATCGATGGTGGCCTCAGCACCCTTCATGCCGGACATGTGCTCGGCATCTAGGACAACGCTCGCCCCGTCGGGCAGGGGGGCCTGACCCGGATCGACGAGCTCCTCATGGACGACCCAGCGGTGGTCGGTAACCGGGGCCCCACCCTCGGTGGGGGTGTAGCTGACCGAATAGGTCGTGGTATCAAACGCCCCGGAAATGGTGGCGGTGGCCCCATCCATGCCGGGCATGTGGTCAGCGGTGAGGATGACCTCGGTGCCCACCGGGTACGTGGGATCCTCGGCCTCTTCAATGCCTGCCGGCGGTGCCCCGCCGTCGGCAGGGTGGTCGTGCCCGCCGTGCTCTTCGTCGGCAGTGGTGGAGTCTTCCTGGTGGGTCTCGTGGGTCTCTGCGGTTGCCGTCGTGGTGCTGGTGGTGTCGGCATCGTCGGAGTTGTCGGCGGCGTCGCTGCAGGCGGTCAGCGCCAGGGTGGAGGTCAGTACCAAGGCGGCGAGGGTAATGCTGCGTTTCATGAGTGTTCCTTTCAAAGGTGGTGTGAGTTAGGAGTCGAGGGACAAGGTCAGTCAGTAACGGTTACGGGGGATATCGACTCACTGTGTTCTTCCTTCCCGTCGGTCGGAGCCAGGTGAGCCGGCTCCAGATCAATGCGGCGCAACAGCTGGGCGTTCAGGGCCACCACGATGGTCGAGGCAGACATCAAGATCGCGCCCACGGCCGGGGACAGCACGAACCCGATCGAGGCGAGCACTCCGGCGGCCAGCGGCACGGCGAGGATGTTGTAGCCAGAGGCCCAGATCAGGTTCTGGATCATCTTGCGGTAGCTGGCCTGGGACAGCTCAATCATCGACAGCACTGCCCGCGGGTCATCACTGGCTAAAACCACCCCGGCAGATTCCATGGCCACATCCGTGCCGGCACCGATGGCGATACCGACCTCCGCGCGGGTCAGAGCGGGGGCGTCATTGACACCATCACCGACCATGGCCACGCTCAGGCCACGCTCCTGTAACTGGGTGACCTTGGTGTCCTTGTCCTGGGGCAGGACCTCGGCGAAGACTTCATCGATCCCCAGGTCCTTGCTCACTGCCTGGGCCACCTGCTGCGCGTCACCGGTGATCATCGCGACCTTCACCCCGCGGTCCTGCAGGGCTTTGACGGCGGCGCGGGATTCGGGGCGGATCTTGTCCTCGACGGCCACGGCACCGATGATCTGACCGTCGCGGACAATATGGAGCACGCCGGCCCCACGCCCGGTCCAGGCGCTGGTGGTGTCGGTGAGCTCGGCCGGGGTGGTGAGGTTGAACTCGCGCAGCATGTTCGGCCCACCCACGAGGATCTCAGCGCCATCGACAGTGGCCCGGACCCCGCGGCCGGAGGCGGCGGTGAAACCGGTTGCGCGCAGTGGGCGGCGTGAGGCCTCCGGGTGTGCGGCCGCGGCAGCCACGATGGCGCGGGCCACGGGGTGTTCACTATCGGCCTCGGCGGCGGCGGCCAGGGCCAGCAGGTGCCCTTCCGAAGTACCGGGCACCGGGGCGACACCGGTGACCGCGTGCGCACCCTCGGTCAGGGTGCCGGTTTTGTCGAAGAGCACCACGTCGATGGTGCGCATCCGCTCGAGCGCCATCCGGTCCTTGATGAGCACCCCGGATTTCGCGGCCCGCTCGCTGGAGATCGCAATGACCAGAGGAATCGCCAGGCCCAGGGCGTGCGGACAGGCGATGACTAGCACCGTAACCGTGCGCACCACGGCATCGTCTGGGCTGCCGATGGTGGTCCACACCACCGCGGTGATCAGAGCGGAGATCAGCGCGAACCAGAACAACAACGCTGCCGCCCGATCCGCCAGGGCCTGGGCCCGGGAGGAGGACTCCTGGGCGTCGGCAACCATGCGTTGGATCCCGGCCAGGGCGGTGTCCCCGCCGGTAGCCTCCACCCGGATGCGGACGGTGTTGTCGGTGGCCACGGTACCGGCGACCACCTTGTCACCGGTGTCGCGGAAGACGGGACGGGATTCGCCAGTGATCATCGCCTCATCGAATTCGGCGGCTCCGTCGAGGATGGTTCCGTCGGCCGGCACTCGGGCACCGGCCCTCACCAGCACGACGTCGTCGACGACCAGCTCGGAGATGGCCACGGTGCGGGTAGTCCCGTCGATGACTTTCTCGGCCTCATCCGGCAGCAGGGCAGCCAGCGCGTCAAGCGCGGAGGACGCGGCCCCGAGAGCGCGCATCTCCAGCCAGTGCCCCAGCAGCATGATGGTCACCAGCAGGGCCAGCTCCCACCAGAAGTCCAGCTCAAAACCGCCCAGCCCCAGAGTGGTGACCCAGGAGGCCACAAACGCCACGGTGATGGCCATGGCGATCAGGAGCATCATCCCGGGTTGGCGGGATTTCAGTTCTTTCCATCCGCCCTTGAGGAAAGGCATTCCGCCGTAGACGAAGATGATCGTGCCCAGCACCGGGGGGATCCAGGTGGAACCAGGGAATGCCGGGAGGTGGTAGCCGAGCAGGTGGGCGACCATGGGACTGAAAATAACGACGGGAATGGACAGAATCAGCGACCACCAGAAGCGGCCCCGAAACATTGCGGTGCTGTGTCCGGCGTGTTCGCCGTGACCATGAACGTGGTGGTCTTCGTCCAGGGCGGAGTGAGGGTGATCGTGGGGCATCGCCTGGCCGTGGGAGTCGGCATCTGCGTGGTGTTCATGGCTGGCATGATCCGGGTGGTGGGTGTGGTCTGTTTCCGGAGCGGGGTGATCACCATGGTGATCACCGGAATGGTGGGGAGTGCTCATGACGTTCCTTTCGCTCAACCCGGTCGGGGTCGAGATGATGGGTAAAACCGATCAGGATAAGACGGTGTAGCCGGCCTCCTCGATGGCCCGGCGAACCATCTCCGGAGGTACGACACCGGTGACCGTGACGGTGGAAACACCACCAGCAGCGAGATCAATCTGGACGTCGTCGACCTGGGGGAGGGTCTGAAGGGCCTGGGTCACGCTTTTCGCGCAGTGCCCGCAGGTCAGGCCGGTGACCTGGTAGCTAGGGGAGGACCCTCCTGCTGACGAGTCGCTGGCGGCAGGGATGGAGGCGGTGTCGGCACGTGAGGCAGGTCCGCAACAGCTGCAGCCGTGGGAGGCCATCGGCAAGAGGCGGGGCGGGGAGGTGATCATGGGAAAGCTCCTACGAGTCGGTGGGATGCGGTGATGTCACTCTAGCGTATACCCCCCGGGGGTATATTTTCAATGGGTGGGGGCGCGGCTCTCACGCGGCGCAGGGTGTGGTCATCGAGCAGCCTCCTCACTGTCGGGAGGGGACAGCGGGAGGCGGAGGGCAAACACCGCTCCGCGACCGGGTCCGGGGGAGGTGGCGGTGAGAGTGCCACCGTGGGCCTCGATCAATGCCTTGGAGATGGTCAGACCGATACCGGACCCGCCGTCGTCCCGGCTGCGGGCGGCATCCCCCCGGTAGAAGCGTTCGAAGATGTGTCTGAGCTGGTCAGGTGGGATGCCCTCGCCGTCATCGGCGACGTGGATGAGCGCGGTGGACGCCCCCTGTCGGTGGACGCTGATCCGGACCTGCCCGCCAGCCGGGGTGTGCCGTAGCGCGTTCGACAGCAGATTGCTTATCACCTGGCCGAAGCGTTGCCGGTCCACGAACACCCGGGCGGTGTCTGTAATGGTCTCGACCTGTAAATCGACGCCTTTGTCAGCATAAGCTTCCCCCGCGGCAGCAGCGGCGGTATGGAGCAGATCCCCGAGCCCTTCCTCCGCCAGGTCCAAATCGATCCGGCGTTCCTGGGCCCGGGAGACATCGTCGATGTCTTCCATCAACCGGGTCAGGCGGGTGAGTTGGTCAGCCATGATCGTGTGGGTGGCATTATTCCAGTCCACGACCCCGTCCTGGAGACCATCGAGGTAGACCGTGAGCACCGATAAGGGGGTGCCCATTTCGTGGGCCAGATCAGAGAGCATCTGGCGGCGGACCTGTTCGGTGTGTTCCAGCCGGTCGGCCATGGTGTTGAAGGCATGCGCCAGGGTGGTGACCTCGGGGCCTGCTTTTCCGGTGGGCACGCGGATACGGGAGTTGCCGGCCGTCAGGCTGGTAGCGGCGCGGGTGAGATTCTGCAGGGGGGTGCGCAGACGACGCGATAGCCACAGGCTGGCCAGCAGGGCGCTGATCAAGGCGGTGGGCAGGGCGACGACCAGGGTGATCAGGTTGGCGCCCCGGTAGGCCTGCTCGGCATGGAACAGCTCCAGCGAGGGGTCCTCCCGGCCGGTCATCAACATATGATCATGGAATAGGGTCGGGCCCACCATCGTGGCCACGGCCGCGGCCACCAGCAGGCTAATCACCACGACCAACACCTGGGCGGCCAGGAAGCGGAAGGTCAGGCCGGGTCCGTGATTCATGGCAGCCCCACCCGGTAGCCCACGCCACGCACGGTGTCGATAAACCCCCGGCCCTGGGTGTCGGTGCCGAGCTTGCGACGCAAGTTGCCGATGTGGACATCGACGATGCGTTCATCACCGACCCAGGTGGTGTCCCAGACCTCGGTGACCAGGTCGTGGCGGGTCAGCACCTAGCCGGGGCGCAGGGCCAGGGCAACCAGCAGCTCGAACTCCGTGCGGGTGAGCTCCACGGTCGTCTCCCCCACCCGCACCTGATGGGCGACGGGGTCAAGGATGAGGTCACCGACGATCAAGGGGGTGGTCACCTGCGGTGGGGTGGTGCTGGTGCGTGGGCGGCGCAGCACCGCATGCACCCGGGTCACCAGTTCCCGGATGCTAAAAGGTTTGGTGATGTAGTCATCCGCCCCCAAGGTCAATCCGCTGATCTTATCGTCCTCGCTGCCACGCGCGGTGAGCATGAGGATGTAGCAGTCCGAGAAGGTGCGGATCCGTCGGCACACCTCCAGGCCGTCGAGTTCGGGCAGCC
>NZ_JAYWLQ010000010.1:0-49886 GCF_040946485.1 Corynebacterium sp. LK2537 | reverse complement strand
GCTGAGACGGGGGCAGCCGCAAACCCAAGGGAACAAACCCCGCCAAAACACGCGAAAGGCGCCACGGACCACGTCCGTAGCGCCTACTCGGCGTGCCTACTCGGCGTGCCTAGCGACTGGAAGGCGCCGGCACGGGGTCGGTCGTCTCCACGGCCGGCGCCTGGTCGGCGGCGGCCTGCCGGTTGGTGCGGGCGCGCTTACGCCCCCGCAGGGTCAGGGCCACTCCCCCGGCGGCCAGCGCGAGGTAGAGGGCGATGGTGAGGGCGGTGGGCATCGTGAAGCCAAAGGCGTTCTCCGCCCCGTCCACGATGGTGCCGACGTTGAGCAGCACGATCGCGGTGCCCACGAACCCGCCCAGCACGATGGGGTTCAGCCGGCTAATCAGCCACGCCGCGACCGGGGCGGTCAGGCAGCCGCCGACCAACAGCGCCACGACGGCGGCCGCGTTCGAGACCAGGTCGTCCCACAGGCCCACCACGAAGCCGAGCGTCGCGCCGAGGGTGACCAAAAACTCCGCGGTGTTGACCGTGCCCACGATGCGCCGCGGCTGCTGCTTGCCCAACGACAGCAGCGTGGACGTCGTGACGGGACCCCAGCCCCCGCCGCCGGTGGCATCGACGAAGCCGCCGACCGAGCCCAGGCCCAACAGGAACGGGGTGGAATGCGGGGTCTCGGTGAGCTTGCGCGTGACCCGCCCACGGGAGAAGCGCCAGACCAGGTTCAGGCCGACGGCGAAGAGAATGGTCGAGGTGATCGGCGCCGCGGCATCCAGCGAGAGGCTGGAGAGCACCGTCGCGCCGGCAAACGCCGCGATAGACCCTGGTACTGCCAGGCGCACGACGGTCTTCCAGTCGATATTGCCGAAACGCCAGTGGCTGATCCCGGAGACCAGCGTGGTGCCCAGCTCCGCGGTGTGCACGACGGCAGAAGCCTGCGCCGGCCCGAGGCCGGCCAGGAAGATGAGGATGGTCGTCGACGTCACGCCGAAGCCCATGCCGATGCCGCCATCGACCAGCTGGGCAGCCGCGCCGCCCACCGCAATCAAGAGCAATGCCGTCATCTAGACACCTACCTTCAACAGTTCCCGCGCCGGTAGCGTCTGGTGCTGCCTGTGCTTGTCGTGCTTATATGCGGCACCGTACCGCGCCGCGACGATGCCCGCGAGCGCAGCGCCCAGCGGCGGCCGGCAGGTCACGCTCGCGCCCGTCGCCGCCTCGATGTCTGGCACGGCTGCGGTCAGGCGGTCGAGCAGGAGGCCGTCGGTGACGAACATCGGCACCACGTGCAGGCGCGGGGGCTGCTGCGCCTGTTCCTGGGCGTGCTTTCGGCCCTTCTGCTGGGTGCGCTGATGGGCGTGCTTTTGGACCTGCTGGCGGGCTAGGTGCTCCAGACCGGCCGCACCCCGCGGGGCGTCCGGGGATGCCTTCGTTGCAAAGAGCGTGGACCAGCCCAGCTCAGACGCCAGGTCGGCCACGGCGGCGTTGGCCTGCGGGTCGGCAGAGCCCACCGCGTAGAGCACGCCGTGGCTACCTGCCGGGCAGCGCGGGGCCAACACGTCGGCAAGATCCGCGCCCGTGCCCAGGCCGGCGGCTGCCTTGAGGGGCAGGCCGGTGGCGGACTGGGCATCGGCGAGCACGGCTGGGTAGTCCACGCGCTGGTGGTAGCCGGGTGTGAACAACAGCGACACGACGACGGCCTCGTCGGCCCCGCGATCGCGCAGGCGGGCGGCGGCGCTGGCCAGGTCCGGGTCGTTGAACTCCAGGTGCGCGGCGGCGGCCAAGGGCACACCGGCCCGGCGCGCGGCGGCGGCCGTGAGCCGCTCGATGCCGGCGGCCGCCCCCGCCCGGCGCGAACCGTGGGCGAGGGTGATGAGGGCGCGGTTAGGCATCGTTGGCCTCCTGCCGGGCCGTGGCGTGACCGTGCCGGCGCAGCGACTGCTGCAGCGCCTCCTGGGACGACGGAGCCGGCGACGGGGCGACCGGCGAGTCGTCCTGACCGTGGAAGCGCACCGAGAACACCCGGCGGCAGTCCTGGCAGTTCCAGGCAAAGTCGTCCTCGGTGTCCGGGAAGAGCTGCGTGCCGGCGCAGTAGGGGCAGTACGTCGGGTGGTTGCGGTTCGGGTTGGGCTGGCGGCGGAATCTCATTGCAGGTCCTCGTCGTCCGCGCGCAGCACCCACTGGCGGAACTGTTCGCCCTCGGTGCGCTGCTCCTTGAACTTGGTGACCACGCGGATGACGTAGTCGGTGACGTCGTCGGCCAGGACCTTGTGGCCGCGCAGCTTGCGCCCGAAGTCCGGGTCCAGGCCGAGCGCGCCGCCCAGGTGGACCTGGAAGCCCTCCACGCGGTTGCCGTCCGGATCGGTCAGGGTCTGGCCCTTGAAGCCGATGTCGGAGACCTGCGTGCGGGCGCAGGAATTCGGGCAGCCGTTGAGCGCGATGGAGATCGGCACGTCGAGGTCGTCGAGGGCGTCCTCGAGCTCGTCGACGAGCTGGATGGCGCGCGCTTTCGTGGTCACGTGGGCGAGCTTGCAGAACTCCAGGCCGGTGCAGGAGATGACGCCGCGACGAAACTCGGAGGGGTGCGAATAGAGGCCGGTGGCGTCGAGGGCATCGCTGAGCTCTGCGACCTGGTCCTCCGGCACGTCGAGGAAGAGCAGCTCCTTCATGGGCGTGGTGCGGATGCGGGTGAGCCCGAAGCGCTCGGCGACGTCGGCGATGGCGATGAGCTGCTCGCCGGTCGCATGCCCCACGGTGGGCTTGACGCCGACGTAGTAGTTGCCGTCCTTTTGCTGGTGCACGCCCAGGTGGTCGCGGCTGCCCGGGTTAATCGGCGTGGGCACGCCGTCGGCTAGCGGGGCATCCAGGTACTCGTCCTCGAGGACCTGGCGGAACTTCTCGACGCCCCACTGCGCGACCAGGAACTTCAGCCGCGCGCGGTTGCGCAGGCGGCGGAAGCCGTAGTCGCGGAAGATGCCGACCACGCCGGCCCAGACCTCCGGCACGCGCTCTAGGGGCACGAAGGCGCCGAGGGAGCGGGAGAGCATCGGGTTGGTGGACAGGCCGCCGCCGACGAAGCAGTCGAAGCCCGGGCCGTATTCCGGGTGGTTGGTGCCGATGAAGGCGACGTCCTGGATTTCGTGGGTGACGTCCTGGCGCGCGTTTCCGGAGATGGCAGTCTTGAACTTGCGGGGCAGGTTCTGGAATTCCTCGCGGAGGAGGTAGTCGTCGACGATCTCCTCGATGGCGGGGGTGGCGTCGATGATTTCGTCGGCCGCGACGCCGGCCACGGGCGAACCGAGGATGACGCGGGGGACGTCGCCGCAGCCCATGAGCGTGGACAGGCCGACGGCCTCGAGGCGGTCCCAGATTTCGGGGACGTCCTCGATGCGGATCCAGTGCAGCTGGATGTTCTGGCGGTCGGTGAAGTCCGCGGTGGAGCGGGCGAAGTCGCGGGAGATTTCGCCCACCACGCGCAGCTGCTGCGGGGTCGCGCGGCCGCCGTCGAAGCGGATGCGCATCATGAAATATTCATCCTGCAGCTCGGAGTTGTCGAGCTGGCTGGTCAGCTCCCCGACCAGGTTCTGCTTGCGCTGGGTATACAGGCCGAGCCACTTGAAGCGCGGGGCGAGGTCGTCGGCCGGGATGGAGGAGAAACCTTGTTTAGAATAGATGTCGATGACGCGCTGGCGCGCCGACATGCCCCCGTCTTCCTGCTTGATGACCTCGTCGTTGTTGAGGGGCTTGTGGCCGTCGATTTTCCATTGGCCCTCGGGCTTTTTCGGCCGGGCGGATCGCTTTCGCTCTTTGACGTCGGTTGCCATAGTCGTGTGCCTTTCCGTGTGGCGCGGGGCGGGAAAATTGTGTGACCAAAGTCTAGCGAACAAACAGGTACGGTCTAGCTAGACCGCTCGGTCTTGGGTGGGCGTGGCGGATAAATATGCCCTGTACTGGGGTTTGCTCGGCGGCCCGGTTAGAAATTAATTAACTCGGCGGGGCCACCTGAATTCGGTTAGCCAAAAGTTACGCGGGCCACAATCGCGAAAAACCCGCCCTGCGCTGGGTTAATCAGCGCCGGGGCGGGTTGTTCTAGACGGCTTGGTATGCCGCGGGGGATGACTAGCGCGGCAGGTGGATGCCGAACTTGTCCAGCTGGGCGGCAATCGTCCGCCAGTTGAACGCCAGGCCGATGCCCGCCGCCAGAGCCGCGATAATCGCGACGATGGAGCCGGCCTTGCTGGAGCTGGAGTCAGAGCTGGAACCGTTGGAGCTCAGGTCGGAGCTGGAGCTGGAGCCGTAGCTGGAACCGTCGGAGCTGGAATCGGAGCTGGAGCCGTCGGCATCGCCGGCGTTGTGGGCGCGGGCGGTCAGCCACTCGTCCTCGCCGATGACGCTGTTGACCAGGCGGGTCTCGCCGATCCAGCCGTACCACGGGTCCTGCGGGCGCTTGTTGTCCATGCCCGCGCCCATGACCCAGCGCAGCTCGCGCGGCAGCAGGCCCTGCGCGCCGGCGGCGTTGCGCAGGATGGGAGCGCCGTTGATGAACATCTCGACAGTGTCGCGCTCCGGGTCGTTGACTACGGCAACGTGCATCCACTCGTCGGTGGGCACCTCGTGGGACCAGACGGTGCTGCCACTGCCCTCCTCCGGCTCGGCCCACCAGCGCAGCTCGCGCAGGTTGGACACGCCCATCATCACGGTCGGGTCGGTGTCGGTGGAGCCCTCGACCAGGTCGGCGATGGAGGAATCGCGCGCGATGGCGTTGCCCCAGCCGTGCTTCTCGCCGTCGAAGTCGGCCGGCAGCTTCACGAAGGACTCGAAGGTGTAGCCGCGGGAGGTGTCGACGTTGTTGATGGCGGCATCGGGGGCGGACTTGAACCAGGCCACGGCGGGCTTGCCGGCCGGGTCGGACCAGTAGAGGGAGCCGGCATCGGCGGACAGCGGGTGGTGCTCGGTGCTGTAGGTCACGCGGTTAGGCAGGCCGGACTCGCGGGTGAGATCGCCGTCGCCGTGGATGTCCGGGATGATAGCGCCGCGGCCGGCGGCCTCGCCCTCGGCCAGCTGCTTGCCGTCGAGGGTGGTCTGGCCCGGGCGCCAGTGGAAGACGGTGTCCTCGGCCTGGATGTAGTCGGCATCGTCCTGCGGCAGCTCGTCGTCGGTGATTTCGTAGGGCTTGTAACCCTCCGCGACTACCTCCTTGGCCTTGCCGGCCAGGTCGCCTTCCTGGCCGTCGCCGGCCTCCCACTCGGGGGCGAAGCCGGCGAAGCGCTCCTTGAAGTTCAGCGGGATGTGGTAGCTGTCGCCCTCGCCGTCCAGGATGAGCTTGTCGAACTGGGTCAGCTCCTTGTGCGGCTTCTTGGCCACCCACGGCGACAGCGCGGCCATCTCCAGCTCGTTGCCGGCCAGGTCGAATTCCAGCACGCCCAGCAGGCCGTTGCCGCCCTGGTAGGCCATCTGGTAGTCCTGCAGGATGGAGACGACCTCGTTGCCGGCGTCGTTGGTGTCCACGCGGTAGCCGGCGCCGTGGTGGTGGCCGCCCATGGTCAAAAAGATCTGGTCGTTTTTGCGAATGAACTTGTTCCACAGGCCGCGGCCGTAGTCGTCGGAGAAGTAGACCTGGCCCTGGCCGTCGATGTTGAGCACCTCGTGGGTGGTCAGGATGACCGGCAGATCGGGGTGGGCGTCGAGGACGCCTTGGGCCCAGTCCAGGGTGGCATCGTTAGCGCGCCAGGCCAGCGCCAGGACTAGGTACTGCTGGCCCTCGGCCTCGAAGATGTGATACTCAGACTCCTGGTTGGGCACCTCGTGGCGCTCGCCGAAGGTGTCGTTGCCGGCCGCGCGGGAGGCCGGGAAGTGGGTGCTAAAGGGCGCGCCTTCGGCCATGTCGTGGTTGCCGGGCAGGATGGAGTAGTTCAGGTCGGAGTCGTCGAGGACCTGCATGGCCTTGTCGGCGACGTCCCACTCGCCGGCGACGTCGACCTGGTCGACCACGTCGCCCAGGTGGGTGGCGAATTCCATGTTGAGGGCGTCCTGGTTGTCGGCCAGCCACTCCATCTGGGTCTGGTAGGGCTCGCTGCCGTAGCGCTCGCTGGCCAGGTTGCCGGTCTCCGGGGTGGAATAGCGCGAGTAGAACTGGGTGTCTGGGATGACGCCTAAGGTAAACCGGGAGCCGGTGTCCTCGGCGGCGGTAGCGGGGGCGATGACGACCAAAGAAGATGCCACCGCGGTGGAAACCACGGTGGCGGTGAAACGACGGTTCGGCATGACGGCCTTTCCTTTTACTAGAACGGTTCAATACGCGATGAATATTAAAACCGGCTAGTAAACGGCTGGGGACGCCAGCGTGAACAGGAGCTTATGCGCGGATGAAGCTTAGGACTTCCTGGACGATGCCGTCCACCTCGTCCTTGGTGGGCGCCTCCACGTTCAGGCGCAGCAGCGGCTCCGTGTTGGAGGCGCGCACGTTGAACCAGGCCGGGGTGTCCTTGAGATCCACGGTCACGCCGTCGAGGCGATCGACGCCGGCGATCTTGTCGGCCATGCCGTCCAGCACGGCCTGGGTGGCCGCGTCCTGGTCGTCGACGGTGGAGTTGATTTCGCCGGAGGCCTCGTACTTGAGGTAGTCGGCCATGAGCTCGCTGAGCGGCTTATCGCTGGCACCCAGGGCGGCCAGCACGTGCATGGCGGCCAGCATGCCGGAGTCGGCGTTCCAGAACTCCTGGAAGTAGTAGTGGGCGGAGTGCTCGCCGCCGAAGACGGCGTCGTGCTCGGCCATCTGGGCCTTGATGAAGGAGTGGCCCACGCGGGTGCGCACCGGCTTGCCACCCTTGGCCTCGACCAGCTCCGGCACGGCGCGGGAGGTGATCAGGTTGTGGATGATGGTCGCGCCCGGGAACTTGTCCAGGTAGCGCTCGGCGACCAGCGCGCAGATGGCCGACGGGGAGACCGGCTGGCCCAGCTCGTCCACGACGAAGCAGCGGTCGGCGTCGCCGTCGAAGGCCAGGCCGATGTCCGCGCCCTGCTCCTTGACGAAGGCCTGCAGGTCCACCAGGTTCTTCGGGTCCAGCGGGTTGGCCTCGTGGTTGGGGAAGGTGCCGTCCAGCTCGAAGTAGAGCGGGCGGATGTCCAGGTTCAGCCCCTCCAGGACGGCGGGGACGGTGTGGCCGCCCATGCCGTTGGCGGCATCGACGGCGACGATAAGCGGGCGGGTTTCGGAGAGATCCACCAGCTTGTTGAGGTAGGCGGCGTAGTCCTCCAGGACCTCGCGGGGCGTGGAGGCGCCCGGCTCGCCGTCGAAGTCCGGTACGCCGTTGACCAGCGCGTCCTTGATGTCGGCCAGGCCCGTGGCCTCGCCAACCGGCTTCGCGCCGGCGCGGCAGAGCTTGATGCCGTTGTACTTGGCCGGGTTGTGGGAGGCGGTGAACATCGCGCCGGCGCAGTCTAGGTCGCCGGAGGCGAAGTAGAGCTCGTCGGTGGAGGTCAGCCCCAGCATGACCACGTTGAGGCCCTGGGAGTTGACCCCCTCGCCGAAGGCGGCGGCCAGCTCGGGGGAAGACGGGCGCATGTCGTGGCCGATGGCGACGACGTGCTCGCCCTCGGCGCGCATCAGTGCCGCAAACGCCGCACCGACCTCGCGCACGAAGTCGACGTCGATGTCCTCGCCCACCACGCCGCGCACGTCATAGGCCTTGATTACTTGGTCCAGCTTTTCACGGTCTCGCATAAACGCCCAGTCTAGTCCGCCGCCGCGGCGACCGAGCCACGGGCCGGGCTCCCCATGGGTTACTGCTAGCTAACTCACAGGCAACCGGAGGCTAGCTGTTGCTGCCCGGGTCCGGGACCACGGACAGGTGGGCGCGGCGCTGCTGCTTGGCGGTGGCCACGCGGCGGGTCCGGAAGACGGGGTGGTTGGAGCGGGCCGGGTCGGCGCCGTCGAAGGTGGGCGCGTAGTCGATAGGATCCGCGCCGGAGCCGGGCTCGCCGCCTTCGACCAGCCCGGTGGTCACGCGCCCGCCCTCGCGGACGGCCTCGGCGAGAGCCAGGAGATCATCGTCGTCTTCGATGTCGACCTGGTCGACGCGCAGCATCTCCCAGCCCTGCGGGGCGGTAATCCGCTCGGCGTGCTCGGCGCACAGGTCCCAGGAGTGCGGGTCTTCTTCTTCCACGAGCGGGCCGACGACGGCGGTCTGCTCGGCGTAGGCGTAAGTCAACGTAGCCACGGCTTCACGGCCGCAGCCGGGGCGGGAACAACGTCGAGATTCAGTCACAGCCACACAGTCTAGACCTCAAGTAGTCATTTAGACAGACTCCCACCGGCGCGCCCCGGAAAAATCCGCCGCGCGGGGCCCTAGAGTAAGCCTCATGCCCGCTACCCCGCCGCTTTCCGTCCGCCGCGACCGCCACGGCCGCGGCCAGCGCGGCCCCCTGCTGCCGCAGCAGACGCCGCGTTTCCGCACGCGCGCCCAGAGCTTCGACATGGCCGTGTTGGAGGCCTACGCGCCCATCCAGAACGCCTTCGCCGACCAGCTGACCACCCTGGACCTGGCCGTCGATACCGTGCCGCGGATGCGTCTGCGCGCCGACATGACGGTGCTGCCCGACGAGATCATCGCGGACGGGCCGGTGCCGCTGGGGCGCATCGTGCCGGCAGGCGTGGATGCCAAGGGCCGGCCGACGCGCTCGCGGCTGGTAATTTTCCGCATGCCCATCGAAGCCCGCTGCACCACCCGCGAGGAGCGCAGCGAGCTCCTGTCGACCGTCCTGACCTCCCTGGTGGCCAATTACTTGAACCTCAGCCCGCAGGACATCGACCCGCGGTTTAGCTGGTAGCCGGTAGCCGACACCCGACAACCGGCACCCAGCGCCCGGCCGGGCCGCCCGCCCCAAAGATCTCAAAAACCCAGCCGGAGAAGGCTGGGAGCGGGTGCACCCCGCGGCGGACAAGGGCTTTGACCGGTTAGTTGACGTGCGGTTTAGCTGATTTCGCGCTTCAGGCGGCGGCGTTCACGATCGGAGAGGCCACCCCAGATGCCAAAGCGCTCATCGTGCTCGAGCGCGTATTCCAGGCATTCGTCCCGTACGGCGCAGGCCTGGCAGATTCGCTTCGCCTCCCGGGTGGAGCCGCCCTTTTCCGGGAAGAATGCCTCCGGATCGGTTTGCGCGCACAGCGCCTGGTCTTGCCATTCTTGCTCGACCGCCCCGAAAAGCTCGTCGATGGACATCTCTGCAGCAGCACCGCCACGGGGAATGGCGCCGTTAGCCATGTCTTTCACGCCTCGTCCTTCCTCCGTAGTTTGCAGTAGTTTAAAATTCGAACAATCTTCGCCGACCCCGCTAGGGGCCGACCCACACCATCCGCCGCGGTACTCACGGGACCGCGCCAAGTGGTTACTTACACTGTTGTTATTTCACACTGTATCACTAAATATCGTCAACCTGTCGGGAGCTAAATAACCGAAAAGATCCCGAAACCCCACGTCACTATTCACATTTTTCACACTGACCACAGACGCGGCTTCCCCGGGGGAGATGGCGGGGGTACTACATATAGGGGCCACCCCGATCCCTGTTCACAATTCACAGGAATCCCCGGCGTGTCGCTACCCTTTTGCCAGGTATTTACTTCTGGCTGCGGGGCGCCAGGTGGCATCGGCAGCAAAAAAGCGGGCCACCAGCCGGTGGCCCGCCCCACGGGGAGGTTTTAGGCGTCGGAGGAGAAACGGACGCCGCGGTCCGGGATGACCACGCCCGGGAAGATGCGCATGCCGCCCTCGAGCTCGCAGCGGGCGCCGATCTGGGCGCCCTCGCCGATGACGCAGCCGTCGATGTGCGTGTTGGCGCCGATGTGCGCGCCGGAGGCGATAATCGAGTTCGTGATGACTGCGCCCGGCTCGATGGTCACGCCGTCGAAGACCACGGTGCCGTCCAGGCGGGAGCCGGCGCCGACCTCGGAGCCGCGGCCCACGGAGGTACCTGACAGCAGGAGCGCTCCCCCAGCCACGCCGGCGGAATCATCCACGATGGCCTCGCCGGTGCGGCCCTCCAGCAGCGGCGAGGGGGCGATCCCGCGGACCAGGTCGGAGGAACCGCGCACGAAGTCCTCGGGGCGACCCATGTCGCGCCAGTAGGAATTGTCCACGTGCCCGATGACCTTGCGGCCGGCCTCGAGGACCTGCGGGAAGGTCTCGCGCTCGACGGAGACCACGCGCCCGGCCGGGATGGTGGCGATAAGCTCCTTGTCGAACACGTAGCAGCCGGCATTGATCTGGTTGGTCGGCGGATCCTCGGTCTTTTCCAGGAAGGCGGTAACCTGGCCGTCGGCGTCGGTGGGCACGCAGCCGAAGGCGCGCGGATCGGCGACCTTGAGCAGGTGCATGGTCAGATCCGCGCCCTTGGAGTGGTGAGTTTCCAGGATGGAGTTGAGATCCATGCCGGAGAGCACGTCGCCGTTGAAGACCATGGCGGTGTCATGCCGCAGGTGGTCGTAGACGTTGCGGATGCCGCCGCCGGTGCCCAGGGCCTGCTCCTCGACGACGTACTCGATCTCCAGGCCCAGCTCGGAGCCGTCGCCGAAGTATTCCTCGAAGACCTCGGCCTTGTAGGAGGTCGACATGATGACGTGGGTGATGCCGGCGGCCTGGATGCGCGCCAGCAGGTGCTGCAGGAAGGGATAGTTGGCCGTCGGCAGCATGGGCTTGGGCGTGCCGATGGTCAAGGGGCGCAGGCGGGTGCCGCGTCCACCGACGAGGATCACGGCATCGGTAACCGCGCCCAGGTTCTCTGCGGCGGTCTCGTGCTCGGCCATAGAATCCATCTTTCTTTGGTTTAGGTAGAAATATTCTCGCCCGATTGTAGAGCCCCCGGCCCCAGCCGCCGCGCCTTGCCACGCGCGTGCCGCCGGCTTTTTACGTCACTCTCCCGCGCACTCGCGCGGGAACACCGCACGCACGCTGGTCAAACGCCGCCAAAGAGGGGCCGTGGCGTGACTAGACTTTGTCTGTACCTTTGGCCACAGCCAGCCCGGCGCGCAGGCGCAGCCCCGCCCGCAGCAGCCAGCGCAGGGGCGCTTGCCACACCGCGGGGTGCCTGTCCGCCTGGAAGCGGTAGGCCGAGTCGTGGTGGGCGCGCAGCATGGCCGCCGAGTGTGCCTTGGTGGAATGCCCCTGGGCGTGCTTGATGACCGCCTCCGGGCAGAAGACGTTGCGGTAGCCGGCCCGAGCCAGGCGGTCGCCCAGGTCCACGTCCTCCAGGTACATGAAGTAGCGCTCGTCGAAGCCGCCGACGGCCCGGAAGGCCTCCCAGCTGACCAGGAGGCAGGAACCGGACAGCCAGCCGGCCTCGCGCTGGCGGGCCATGTCCTCGCCCGCGCGGTAGCGCGCCGACCACGGGTTGGACGGCCAGATATCGGAAAAGACTGCGTGGCCGACCCCGGTAAACAAACCCGGCACCGCGCGCGCCGAGGGATAGTTGCTGCCGTCCGGCTCAACGATGCGCGGTCCCACTGACCCCACCCGGTCCCAGGCCCGGGCGCACGCTAGGAGGGCATCGATGGAGCCGGGCGAAAACGCCACGTCCGGGTTGGACAGCAGCACCCAGTCCGGGTCGATCTCCCCGGCCGCGCGCAGCTTCTCTAGCGCCTTGACGCCGGAGTTCATGCCGCCGCCGTAGCCCAGGTTGCCGCCGGTCGGCACGAAGTCGACGCCGTCGCGCTCGCGCGCGGCCGCCTCCGGCACGCCGTCGGTGGAGCCGTTGTCGGCCAGCACGACGTGGGTCGGCTGGCTGCAGGCGCCGGCCAGCGAATCCAGGAAGTCCGCCAGGTAAGCGCCGGGCGAGTACGTCACGGTCACCACGGCCAGCGGGGTTTGGTTCTGAGTAGTCACAATGGTTTCCACACTACCCACCCCGCCTGTCGCTCTCGCCCACGACACGACCCGGCCGGCCCGGCTTCGGGGATCTACCCGGTTTCGCCTAAACTGAGTGCTATTATTTCCCAGTTCCAGTACCCCTCGCTACCAGCAGTCCAACGGAAGTCGAACTCGTGAACAAAGAACTCGCCCGCCCCGTGCGCGATATTCAGGCCGCCCCCACGCGCGGTCCGCAGACCGCCCAGTCCGGGTCCACGGCGCTGAAGACCGTGCTGACCATCCTGTCGGTGATCGTGCTGGTTATCAGCGGCATCGGGTACGCCACCATCGGCCGCCTGGGCGGGGACCTGTCTTCGGTGTCCAACCTGCAGCTCGGCGGCGGGGGCGGCTTTAAGGATAAGGACGCCGCGGACGGCGCCGTCGATATCCTGCTGGTCGGCTCCGACTCCCGCTCGGACGCCCACGGCAACCGCCTGAGCGACGAGGAGCTGGAAAAGCTCCACGCCGGCGTCGACGAGGGCGAGGAAAACACCGACACCATCATGGTCATCCGCGTTCCCAACGACGGCTCGCGGGCCTCCGCCGTGTCCATCCCGCGCGATACGTATATCTCCGACGACGAGCACGGCAACATGAAGATCAACGGCGTCTACGCCGCGCACAAGGGCGCGATGACGGACCAGCTGCAGGCCGAAAACGACGAGGCCGAGGCCGCCGGCAAGTCCGCCCCGCACGACGCCAAGGAGATCGAGCAAAAGGGCGTCGAGGCCGGCCGCGCCGCCCTGCTGGAGGAGGTCCGGGATCTAACCGGCATCGAGATCGATCACTACGCGGAGATCGGCCTGCTGGGCTTCGTCCTGCTGACCGAGGCCGTCGGCGGCGTGGACGTCTGCCTGAACGAACCGGTCGACGACGACATGTCCGGCGCCAAGTTCCCCGCCGGCGAGCAGACCCTGCACGGCGCCGACGCCCTGGCCTTTGTCCGCCAGCGCTACGGCCTGCCCCGCGGCGACCTGGACCGCATCACCCGCCAGCAGGCCTTCATGGCCTCCCTGGTCAACAAGATGCTGGATGCGGGCACCCTGACCAACCCGTCCAAGCTGGGCAAGATCTCCGAGGCGGTGGAGCGCTCCGTCGTCATCGATGAAAACTGGGACGTGATGAGCTTCGCCACGCAGCTGGCCGATCTGGCCGGCGGCAACGTCACCTTCAACACCATCCCGGTGACCTCCGTGGACGGCACGGGCGACTACGGCGAGTCGATTATCACCATCGACGTCGCCGAGGTCCACAAGTTCATGGACGACCTGGCCCGCAGCCAGGAGGAAAAGGACCAGGAGGAGGCCCCGGCCGAGGACTCCGGCGACGGCGCGGGCGCGGGCGATGCCCCGGCCCACGTCGACGGCGTCGAGGTCCACGTCCTCAACGCCGGCTCGGTCTCCGGCCTGGCCGGCGGCGTGGGCTCCTTCCTGGAGGGCGAGGGCTACACCGTGGCGCGCACCTCGAACGCGCAGCCGGGGGTCTACGCCGAGTCCCAGGTCGTCGCCGCCGACGCCAACGACGAGAAGGCCAAGGCCCTGGCGGAGAAGCTCGGCGGCCTGCCGGTCACGGTCAACGAGGGCCTGGATGATTCCACCCTCATCGTGGTCACCGCCGACGAGTACTCCGGCCCCTCCGACGAGGAGGCCCAGGGCCCGGCCGGCGAGGCCGACGCGGACGCCGATGCCCCCGTCGGCACCCCGGGCGGCGACTTCGGCACCGCCGAGGTCTCCCCGGAGATCGACGCCGGCGGCCACGGCCCGCGCTGCGTGAACTAGCCACCCAGCCGCACAGCCACACCGCCGTCTGCCACCGCCCCCAGCGCCGTGGCAGGCGGCTTTTGCCTACCATGGGGTGCCATGGATTTCGTCAAAGCTTTGCTGGACCAGGATCCGGCCGCCCCGCGCATTACCGTCTACACGGAGGCCACCGGCGCCCGCCTCGACTTTTCCGCCCAGACCCTGCAGAACTGGGTGGCGAAGATCGCCAACATGCTCGCCGAGGAGCTCGACCTGGAGCCCGGCGACACCATCGCCGTGAACCTGCCGGTCAGCTGGCAGGCCGCCGTCATCTGCCTCGGCGCCCTGGCCCGCGACGTCCGCGTGCAGCTATCCACCCACGCCAGCACCGGCACCACCGACGCCAGCGCCGGCGCCGACACAACCGGCCCCAGCACCCCGCAGGTGGTCTTCACCAGCCCGGAGCGCTTCGAGGACTTCCCGGGCCGCGACGTCGTCCTAGTCACCGAGGACCCCTTCGGCCGCGGCGTGGTCGAGTCCGGCGGCGCGCTGCCGCTGGGCGCCATCGACTTCGGCCCCACCGTGCGCTTCTACGGCGATCAGTACTTCGAGCCGACCACTCCCCTGCCCGAGCTCGTGCCCACGAACGCGGCCGCGAACAACCCTGACAGCCACGGCGGCCACGGCGGACCCCGCGTGCTGAGCACCGGATGGCACGATTGGGACAGCTTCCGCGCGAATGTCTTGGAACCGCTGGCGTTGGGTGGGTCCGCGGTAGTGGTCTCGGGCCTAGCAGATGCCGCCCGTTTAGAGGAAATCCGGGCCAACGAAAAGGCCACTGAGCTGCACTAACAAAAAGTTTGTGCTTTGGGCGTGCATTTTTTGCCGACCTACGTTAGTATCGTAATTGCGAGGCAGCGTGGCGCCGGAACATCACCCCCCGAGCGTTCCGGCCGCCCCACCTCGCACCCGTTGCCCCTCTGCCTATCACCCCCCGAGCAAGCGGAGGGGCAACTTCATGTCTTTAGCCCCTTCGCGGCGGGCACGCGCTGTCGAGCCAATGATATATGTCACCGTCGCGGGACTTTTATTCTCCGGCGCGCGGCGTATATTCCTTTGTCGTGGCAATGCATCTTCCCCGCCCGCACAAGCCAGTGCGGAGGGACAATTTTTCCTCGGACCCCATTCTTGAACGCACCTACCCGTGGTGGCAGGTGATGTGCCTGTCCGGGGTGGACTATTTCTCCACACTGGGATACCAGCCCGGCATCGCGGTGCTGGCCGCCGGCGCACTGGCCTCGGCCGCGACCCTCATCCTCGTTGCCGTCACCCTGGCCGGGGCAGTGCCGGTCTACCGGCGCGTGGCGGCGCGCTCGCCGCACGGCCTGGGCTCCATCGCGATGATGGAGGCCCTCACCCACGGCTGGTGGGGCAAGTTGCTCGTGCTGGTGCTGCTGGGCTTTGCCGCCACGGATTTCATGGTCACCATCACGCTGTCGGCCTCCGATGCCTCCGCGCACCTCCTCGGCGCCACCGACGGCCCGCACCAGCTGGCCGTGACCATCGCCCTGGTGTGCGCCCTGGCCGTGGTCTTCCTGGTCGGCTTCCGCGAGGCCGTCGGCGTGGCCGTGGCCCTGGTCGTCACCTACCTCGCGCTGACCCTGGTGGTCATTGGCGCCGGCTTCTGGCAGCTAGCCACCCACCCGGTCCTCCTGGGCGAATGGGCCACTACCCTTAACGCCCAGCACCCGCACCCGGTGGGCATGGCCGTGCTTAGCCTGATTGTCTTCCCGAAGCTCGCCTTGGGACTGTCCGGCTTTGAGACCGGCGTGTCCGTCATGCCACTTATCCGCTCGCAGTCCCTGCCGCAGCGCATCAAGCGCGCCCGCCGGCTAGTGACCACCAGCGCGGTGATTATGAGCCTGTACCTGCTGGCGACCTCCCTGCTGGTGACCACGCTTATCCCCACCGACCAGTTCGGCGCGGGCGGCAGCGCCGACGGGCGGGCGCTGGCCTGGCTGGCCGAGCACTACCTCGGGGCTTCCTTCGGGCAGTTCTATGGCTACGTCACCACGGCCATTCTGTGGTTCGCCGGTGCGTCGGCGATGTCGGGCATGCTCGCTTTGATCCCGAAGTACCTGCCGCGGTTCGGCATGGCCCCGGAGTGGGCCAAGCGCTCTCGGCCGATGGTGCTGCTGCTCAGCGTTATCGCCGTCGGCATTACCTGCCTCTTCGACGCGGACGTGGACAAGCAGTCCGGGGCCTATGCCACCGGCGTGCTGGTGGTGATTTTCTCCGGGGCCGTGGCGGTTACCTGCACTGCGCGCGCCAAGGCCTGGTTCGCCGCCATCGCGGTGGTTCTGGGGCTGACCCTTGCCGCCAACCTCGTGGAGCGCCCCGACGGCCTGCGCGTGGCCGGCTTTTTCATCGTGGCCATTGTCTTGAGCTCGCTGGCCTCCCGCGCCGCGCGCTCCTACGAGCTGCGCGACAACGGCATCTGTTGGGACGCAGCCGCCCGGGCGTTGCTCGAGGTCCCCGGACCTAGCGTCCAGCTGATGCCGGCGGCCCCCTGCCCCGACCTGAGCACTAAGAAGCGGCGCGTCTGCCGCGCCCACCACCTGGCCGGCACTGCGGAGCTGGTGGCGCTGGAGATTTCCGTTCGCGATCCCAGCGCCTTCACCGAACCCTACACCGTGCGCGGCGTGGACGGCGCCCTGGTGGTCGAGGCAGCCTCGGTCTCCAACGCGGTGGCCGTTATCGCCCTGGACATCCAACGCCTCACCGGCAAGCCGGTGGAGGTCTACTTCGAGTGGGCCGACGACGGCCCGCTCAAGGCCGCCCTGCGCACCGTCTTCCTGGGCCGCGGCCAGGTCGCCACCGTCACCCGGGAGATCCTGCGTCGGACAAGTCTGGACACCGGCCAGCCCAGCCCCAGCGTGCACGTGGCTTAAGCAGGCGCCACACAGGCTGCGTCAAACTCCCCCGCCCCGCCGCGCCCACCTGCACCGAGCCGCACAGGGCAGCAAAGCCGCAGCAAAGCCCCAAAACTCGCGGCAGCCTGCCACCTGCGACGGGCGAAACACCCCGAAACAGCTGTCCCAGTGCCCAGCTAGACCCAAGATTGCAAAACTTTCATCACTCGCCACCCATCTACAGAGGTCAGCCTAACCAGCGTGACATAGTTAACCTTCCGTTAACTTGACGCATTAACCAAAATGATCCACAACCCTCGACGATCTCGCAAGCTCCAGCTCAATAACGCTTTTTATCACTGTTTACCCGTTAGTAACGTCTGAGAGTTTCCTGATCAGCAAGCTTAATTTCACCCCCATATCGGTGTGCCGGCTATTTCTGGAAATTCCAATTGTATATACCTTTAAAGGTCCAGTAGATAATGATTTATCCCGCCGTAGCCAGCGAAAGTCCAGAAAAAGCTCAATAAAGGGTGAACCAGATGTCCGACCCTGAAAAACGATCATTTGTCTAGACATCTTGGCTATTGCGGTTCTTTCCAGCGGCCTTTACGTTGGATTCCATCACGCCTTGAGGAATGCGTGTCGTACTGTCAAAAACCATCCCCTACTTCAGGAGACTTTCTTTATGAATATCCGTCGTCGTTTTGCCGGCCTGACCGCTGGCATCATCGTTGCGGGTACCGCCCTGACCGCCCCGGTCGCCGGTGCCGCTACCCAGACCGAGTCCTACCCGGAGACCCCGGCGCTGAACCCGAAGCTGCCGATCATCCACACCACCCACGGCTCCGACCACATGAAGGCCAACGTGCTGAACCCGCGTCCGGTCTGCAACCCGTGGGAAGACCACCGCACCGTGGTCTACAAGGCCACCGACACCTTCATGCCGGCCGGCACCATCTCCACCACCAACCAGACCAAGAAGGACATCCCGCTCAGCCAGGACCTGTCCAAGTCCCAGTCCATCAACGTGGAGATCAACGGTGACCGCACCTCCACCACCTCCATGAACCTGGGTGGCGGCTACTCCAAGGACGGCGGCGAGTCCTCCGTCGGCATCTCCCACTCCATCGCCACCAAGATTGGCGCTTCCGCTTCCTACTCCCTGTCCTGGGACGCTGGCCAGACCATTGGCCCGTACGACGTTCCGCCGAACCACACCGGTGAGGCCACCTACGGCTTCCGCGTCCTGAACATGACCGGCACCCAGCAGTACTGCAAGCCGAACGGCACCTGGTCCACCCCGACCTTCTGGTCCGCTCTGCAGCCGGTTAAGAACGAGGTCCGCGTCAAGCTGTACGACGACCTGGCTGACTCCTTCGCTCCGAACAAGGACGCTCAGAACACCACCGACGTCAACGACCCGAAGGTTGTCGAGGAAGACAAGGACCCGAAGGCTGACGCCGAGGTCATCGCCGAGAACGAGAAGCCGGTTAAGGAAGAGGTTGCTTCCGAGGCTGAGGGCGAGAAGGAAGAGGCTGCTGACAAGAAGAAGCAGGAAGAGGTCGACAAGGGCGAGGCCACCGAGGAAGACTCCGAGCTGGACCTGAAGCCGTTCATCAAGACCTCCGGCGCTAAGCACGCTGGCTTCGCCGGCACCGTCGCCATCGGCGCTGAGAACGTTGGTTCCAAGCGCTACTACGGCGAGTTCCCGGCCGTTCAGTTCCGCGTCGATGTCAAGACCGACAAGGGCCCGGAGGGCGTTGACCGCCTGATCACCCCGCGCTCCACCAACGGTGCTCACATCCGCGACCTGGGCTTCAACGAGAAGACCTCCACCCGCTCCTTCGAGGTCAACCTGTCCAACCCGATCAACAAGGGTGACAAGCAGGAGCTGGCGTTCCTGGACTTCGGCGACGGCAACACCAAGGAAGGCCGCCTGAAGAACTACATCACCGTTACCCAGACCTCCCGCCTGGACGGTGACAACTCCAAGGGCAACGACCAGAACGTTGACTCCCGCAAGGTTGGCACCAACGACTTCGACAAGAAGCACAGCGGTCTGTACTAAAGACCACTAAGTTCCTTAGGGACAGAGGAACTACATGGGACTAACTGCTCATCGCCCGCGGCGATGATGCACTAAACTCCCTTGGTTGCGCACTGAGAAAGTGATTCCTTCTCGCGCAACCAAGGGAGTTTTCTTTTTGTTTTTCTTCCCAATTGTCTTGGCCCGGCCCGGCTGGGGCCATAAAATTGGTTCCATGTCCGATAACACTAAGAACCCGCCGCGCATCCTGGCGATCACCGCCTGCCCCACGGGCATTGCGCACACGTATATGGCGGCCGAAAACCTCACCGCGGCCGCGCAAGAATTGGGTTTCGATCTTCAGGTCGAAACGCACGGTTCCATCGGCGTCGAGGGTACGTTCACCCCCGCTGATATTGAGGCTGCCGATGCCATCCTCATCGGCGCCGATACCGTCATCAACAAGGAGCGCTTCGTGGGCAAGCGCCTACTGGCCACCGGCGTCGACGACGCGATCAAGCGCCCGAAGGAGCTGCTGCGCCAGTCCCTGGAGGCCAACACCTTCACCGACCGCCAGCTGCAGAAGCAGCAGGCCGACCAGGACGCAGGCGCCGAGTCCTCATCCTCCGGCATCGCGGGCGTGGGCCAGACGATGTACAAGGCCCTGATGAACGGTGTCAGCCACATGATCCCGTTCGTGGTCACGGGCGGTCTGCTGCTGGCCGTGGCCCTGTCCATCGGCGGCACACCCACCCCGGAGGGCCTGGCCATCCCGGAGGACTCCTTCTGGTTCACCATCTCTGAGCTGGGTACCCTGGCGTTTTCGCTGATGGTGCCGGTGCTGTCCGGCTATATCGCCGTCGGCATCGCGGACCGGCCCGGGCTGGCGCCCGGCCTGATTACGGGCTTTATCGCCACCACCGGCTCCCTCTACGGCTCGGAGGCCGGCGCCGGCTTCCTGGGCGGCATTGTCACCGGTATCTTGTCCGGCTACGTGGCCCTGGGGATTAGGAAGATCCCGGTCCACAAGTTCATCGCGCCCATCTGGCCCATCATCGTCATCCCGATCCTGACCACCCTCATCGTGGGCCTGGCCTTCATCTGGCTCATCGGCGCCCCGATTGCCAGCGTCTTCGCCGCGCTGACCGAATACCTCGCCGGCATGCAGGGCGCCTCGGTGCTGGTGCTGGGCGCCATCATCGGCGCCATGATGGCCTTCGATATGGGCGGGCCCTTCAACAAGACCGCCTTCCTCTTCGGCGGCGGCATGATTGCCTCCGGCAACGCGCTGCCCATGGGCATGGCCGCGGCCGCCATCGCCGTCCCTCCGCTGGCCGTGGGCCTGTCCACGCTCATCCGCCGCGCCTGGTTCACCAAGGCCGAGCGCGACTCCGGCATCGCCGCCCTCTTTATGGGCTTCTTCGGCATCACTGAGGGCGCCATCCCGCTGGCCGCGGCCCGCCCGCTGCAGGTCATCCCGGCCAACGTCGTCGGCGGCGCCATCGCCGGCGCCCTGGCCGGTGCCTTCGGCGCGGCCGACCACGTCATGCACGGCGGCCCCATCGTCGCCCTGCTGGGCGCCGTGGACAACGTCGTCGGCTTCTTCATCGCCATGGCTGCCGGCGTGGCCGCCACGACCATCCTCATCCTGGTCCTGGTGGGGCTGACGCAGAAGAAGAACCCCGCCACCACTGAAGAACAGAACACCGACGCCGACGCCGCCACCGACGCCACCAGCGCCCAGCCCGGCACTGAGACCACCGGCACCGAGACCACCGGGACCGACACCACCGGTGCCGCGGTCCCGGCCGGCGCCGCGGGTGCCACCACGGCCGCCACGAGCGCTACGGCGACTGCCACCACCCCCAGCACGCTCATCGACCCCTCGGTCGTGCTGCTGGAACCGGAGGCCGTCTCCAGCCGCGACGACGTCATCCGTGAGCTCGTCGCCGCCGCGGCCGCAAGCGGGCGCATCACCGACGCCGAGGCCGTCATCGACGCTGCCCTCGCCCGGGAGGCCAAGCACTCGACCTCCGTGGGCAACGCCGTGGCCATCCCGCACGCCCGCGTGGCCGGCGTGGCCGCCCCGACGCTGGCCTTTGCCCGCCTGAACGAGCCCGGCATCCCCTGGGCCGCGGACGAGGGCCCCTCCCGCCTGGTCTTCCTCATCG
Organism: Corynebacterium sp. LK2537; assembly: GCF_040946485.1. Lineage (NCBI taxonomy): Bacteria > Bacillati > Actinomycetota > Actinomycetes > Mycobacteriales > Corynebacteriaceae > Corynebacterium > Corynebacterium sp. LK2537. The sequence goes on along the minus strand of NZ_JAYWLQ010000010.1, from coordinate 29,136 downwards.
CCGTGCCCGACGATGCCGGCAAGCAGCACCTCAAGCTGCTCTCCAAGCTGGCCCGCAGCCTGATGAAGCAGGACTTCCGCGACAAGCTCTACGCCGCCGCCGACCGCCGCGCCGTCGTCGCCCTCGTCGAAGAGGCCGTGGCCTAAAACCCGCACTACCCTGCCGGGTACAGAAAACAGCGGCCGAGGACCGGATCCAGAATCCGACCCTCGGCCGCTTTTGTCATTCCTGCGCTACCACCAGCGCGCGCCCGCCTAGTAGCGCAGGTGCTCCGGGCGCTGGTAGCCGAACCACTTGCCGGCGGCGTCCCGCATGGAATCCGCCATCTTCGAGAACGGATAGGGCTCCGCGCCCGCGTCCACGACGGCCTTGACCACCGCGTCGCGCACCAGCCAGACATCCGCCGGGTCGCAGGCCGCAGTCACGTTCAACGCCGCCGCAAAGCGCCCATCCGGCAAACCGGTCAGGGCCTGCAGCGCCGGCTCATCGATGCCCGCCCGCCGCAGGTTCTCCGCAATCTCCGCCGCAGCGGCCTGGCGTTCTTTGTTATTCAGACTCATGGGAGAAAGAGTACTCCGGTTTAGAGGACTCCATTCCCTATCGAGCCGAGTCTCGAGTGTTTGCCCGACATGGTCGGCATACTTCGGCATACTGTTAGATATGTCGTCGTTTGCTGATTCCGTCAAAGCCCTGCGTGATCTCCCCTCGGACGCCAAAGCGGGCCTCGCCTTCGAAAAGCTCATGGTCAACTACTTCACCGTCGACCCCGTTCTATCGAAGACCTACAAAAACGTCGCCCGCTTCAACGACTCCCCCCTTCTTTAACGGCAAACCCGAAACAGGCATCGACCTGGTAGCCCAACGCGTCGATGACGACTCCTGGGCCGCGATCCAGTGCAAGTTCTACAGACCAACCACCACCCTGGCCAAAGGCAACCTCGACTCGTTCTTCGAGGCCTCGGGGCATACCTTCGACATCGACGGGGAGACGGTCGAATTCAAGCAGCGCATCATCATCGCTACCACCGACAAGTGGAGTAAGAACGCCGAGGAGATGCTCAACGACCAGTCCATTCCTGTCTCGCGTATCGGTTTGTCAGACATCGCCGAATCCGAGATCAACTGGGACATCGCTTTCCCCGGCTCCGAGGTCACCATCAACCTCACCCGCCGACAGACCTTTGAGCCCCGACCTCACCAGATCGAAGCCATCGATGAATGCATGGCCGGCTTTGCCACCCGCGACCGCGGCCAGCTGATCATGGCCTGCGGCACCGGAAAGACGTTCACCTCTCTGCGCCTAGCCGAGAAATTCGCGCGCGAAAACGGCGGACGCGCACGCGTGCTCTTCTTGGTTCCCTCGATCAGTCTTTTGTCCCAGTCCCTGCGCGGCTGGCACTCCCAGGCAGAGTTAGACCTTCGCACTTTCGCGGTCTGTTCCGATAAGAAGGTCTCCCGCGACGCCGAAGACATCGCCACCTATGACCTCGAAGTCCCCGTGACCACCGACGGCAAAGTACTCGCCGAGGAACTCTCCCACCGAAAGCGCGCGGCAGGTCTGACGGTAGTCTTCTCCACCTACCAGTCCCTTCCCTCCGTCCACGACGCTCAAGCTGCCGGTGCCGATGACTTCGACCTGGTCATCTGCGATGAGGCCCACCGCACCACCGGGGTGACCTTGGACGGTGTGGACGCGTCGAACTTCGTTCGAATCCACGACGCCGATTACATCAAAGCCCAGAAGCGGCTGTACATGACCGCCACCCCGAAGCTCTTCGACGATACGGTCAAGGGCAAGGCCGAAGAATACTCCGCCGAAATTGCCTCGATGGACGACGAGGCCGTCTTCGGCCCCGAATTCCACCGCCTCGGCTTCGGTGAAGCAGTCGAGCGCGGGCTTCTAACCGACTACAAGGTCGTGGTCATGACCGTCGACGAGAAACTCGCCGCCGACGCGATGGCCAAGGTAACCATGGCTGAGGGATCCGAGATCACTCTCAACCTGGCAAGCGCCATGATCGGCACGTGGAACGCGCTAGCCAAGCGCTCCGGTGACGAGCAGGACACCCGCTCCGGATTCTCCTCGAACGAGACCCCTATGCGGCGCACGGTCGCCTTCGCCAAGGACATCAAGACCTCCACTCGCATCGCCGAAATCTTTCCCCGGATTGTCGGCGCCTACACCGAGACGATGCGCTCGAAGGCAGTCGCCAATCCGCATGTCAGCCTGCACAACATTGACCTGACTGTCTCGTCGCGCCATGTCGACGGATCGATGAACGCGCTGAAGCGTAACAACCTTCTGACCTGGCTGAAAGCACCTACCGGCGAAGAAGAATCGAAGCTTCTGTCCAATGCACGCTGCTTGGCCGAAGGCGTCGACGTGCCGGCGCTGGATGCGATCGTATTCTTCAACCCGCGCAACTCCATGGTCGATGTCGTTCAGTCCGTCGGCCGTGTCATGCGTAAGTCCGAGGGCAAGGACTACGGCTACATCATCCTGCCTGTCGCCGTGCCGGCGGGCGCTTCCCCGTCGCAGGTACTCGACCACAACCAGCGCTTCAAAGTTGTCTGGCAGATCCTCAACGCCCTTCGTGCCCACGACGACCGGTTCAATGCAAAGGTCAACTCCATCAAACTCAACGAGGGCGACCCGGAGCTTCCCATCGTTGTCGATCCAGTCGTCGACCCTGACAGGGCCCTCGAGGAGAAAAAGCGTAAGGCCGAGGAGAAAGCCCGGCTTGCCGCGGAAGGCGACCACACCGACGACAAGTCGCCCGCGGACGAGTCGGACCTGGCTCAGCAGGTGCTGTTCTCCTTGGAGGAGTGGCAGGAGGCGATGTACACCAAGCTCGTCGACAAGGTCGGCGACCGCACCTACTGGGCGGACTGGGCCGACGACGTCGCCGACATCGCCCACGCTCAAACCGCACGCATCAACGCGCTTCTCGCCGACGCCAACCCGAAGCTGAAAAAGGAATTCGATCGCTTCGTCGAGGGGCTGCGCGGCAACCTCAACGAGTCGATCACCGCGGAAGAAGCGGTCAACATGCTCTCTCAGCACCTGATCACCGCCCCAGTGTTCAACGCGCTGTTCACCGAGGTCGAGTTCGCCGATCAGAACCCGGTTTCCAAGGTCATGCAGACTATGGTCGACGCGCTTAACGACAAGCAGCTGGACAGCGAGACCGAGAAACTCGAAGGTTTCTACGAGTCGGTGCGCAAACGCGCCGGCGAGGTGACTTCGGCCTCCGGCAAGCAGCAGGTCGTCAAGGACCTCTACCAGCGCTTCTTCCAGAAGGCGTTCAAGAAGCAGTCCGAATCACTCGGCATCGTCTACACCCCGGTCGAAATCGTCGACTACATACTTCGTGCCGCCGACGAGATCCTCAAAGCCCACTTCGGCAAGGGCCTGACCGACAAAGGCGTGCACATCCTCGACCCGTTTACCGGTACCGGCACGTTCATCGTGCGGCTAATCCAGTCCGGGTTAATCAAACCGGAGGATCTCGCGCGCAAGTACGCGACCGAGTTGCACGCCACGGAAATCATGCTGCTGGCCTACTACGTCGCTGCGGTCAACATCGAGACAACCTACAACGCCCTAGCGACCGAAGCCGCACAACGCGAGAATCGTGAGGCTCCCGCCTATGTGCCGTTCGCGGGGATCGCTCTGGCGGACACGTTCCAGATCAGCGAGGAGGATGACACGCTGGATCTTGAGGTCTTCAAGGACAACAACGAGCGTATCCAACGTCAGCAGGACGCCCCGATCCACGTGGTGGTCGGTAACCCGCCGTACTCGGTCGGGCAGAGTAACGCGAACGACCTCAACGCGAATCTGAAGTACCCGACACTCGACAGTCGAATCCGCGAAACCTATGCCAAGCTTTCCACCGGAGGCCGCAAAGCGCAGCTCTACGACTCCTATATGCGAGCATTCCGGTGGGCGACCGACCGTATCGGGGACAAGGGTGTGGTCGCCTTCGTGTCCAACGGCGGATGGATCGACGGCAACACCGCAGACGGGGTACGGCTGTCCTTCACTGAGGACTTCAACGAGGTCCACGTATTCAACCTGCGCGGAAACATGAGGAATGCGAACTGGCGCGAGGAAGGCGGCCAAATCTTCAAAGGCGGCTCCCAGACCACGGTCGCGATCACCATCGGGGTCAAGGACCCGCAGGCGACCGGCTGCAGGATCTTCTACCGGGACATCGGTGACTACCTGAGCACCGAGGAGAAGCTCGACATCGTCGACCATGCCGCCACCGCACTGGCCGACGATGCCGAATCCCACGGATGGTGGGCCATCACCCCGAACAAATACGGAGACTGGGTGTCTCAGCGCCACGAAGAGTTCGAGACGTGGCCAGTCCTCGGATCCAAGAAGCCCGCGGAAGGCACGCCGATTTTCGGTAGACACTCCCTAGGCCTTGCGACTGCACGAGACGCGTGGTGCTACGGGCCTAATAGATCGAAATTGTTAAACAATATCGATCTTTTAGCTACCGCTTACAACCAAGCCCGAAATGACTTCCACGACTGGGCGGCGTCTGCGGGGCTTCAGAAGCTTACGGAGCGAGTCGTTGACGAGTTCCTCAATGAAAATCCTCAGTACACAGATCGATCGAAGATCTCCTGGGACAGCAACCTGAAGTCTAACTGCGCGCGTAACAAGAGCATTTCAGTATCTGCTCCATCCATCCAAAAGAGTTTGTACCGCCCGTTCACTAAGCAGAACGTCTACTACGACACCCATCTGAACCAACGCATTTACCAACTCCCACGGTTGTTCCCCACCCCGTACCACAAGAACATCGGCTACTACGTAGTCAACCCTGGTTCGGCCAAGCCGTTCAGCACCATCGCCACCAATCTCCTTCCGGATCTCGCGATGTGGGGGTCGAATGCTGGCCAGTTCTTCTCGCGCTTCACCTGGCAACCCGTCGACGCGCCCGAAGGCGAACTCAACCTCGACATGAATACCACCACCGAAGCCGAGGCGAGCGTCTACGGACAGATCGGCGAGGTCGTCGACGGCTACCGACGCGTTGACAACATCACCGACGAGATCAAGACGATCTACCGGGACAGTCTCGGATCTGACGTCACCGGCGACGACATCTTCCACTTTGTCTACGCCGTGCTGCACTCCCCCGACTACCGGGAGACGTACAAGACAGACCTGAAGAAGATGCTGCCTCACATCGAGACCCCCGCCGACCGGGACTTCTTCGACGCCTACGTCTCCGCCGGCAAGGAACTTCTCGACCTCCACGTCAACTACGAGGACGTCGAGCCCTGGCCCGTCGACGTGCAACTCAAGAAGAACGCCGACCCCGACGACCCAGATACCTGGAAGGTCACCAAGCCGAAGTGGGCTAAGACCACCGACCCGGAGACCGGCAAGAAGGTCAACGACACCACCCGGATGATCTACAACCCCAAGATCACCATCGCCGATATCCCCGCCGAGGCCGAGCGCTACCAGCTCGGCTCCCGCTCGGCGCTAGCGTGGATCATCGACCGCTACCAGATTAAGAAGGACAAGGCCTCCGGCATCGTCAATGACCCGAACGACCTCGCTGCTGAAGCCGGGAACCCGCGCTACATCGTGGATCTGGTTGCCAAGGTCACTCGTGTCGCTATGGAGACGAACCGTATTGTCGACAATCTGCCTCAGCCGTAAAACAACGCAGCGCAGGCACGCTCCCTAAAGAGCACTCCTCAGTGGTCGTGACTGACTGGGGACTTACGGGTGTGGTTCTGGCACACCGCGTACACCGCGGTAAGAAGTTGCGGGTGTAACTGAGGCCTAGCCGGTTAACCCCGCCGCGCACATTATCGTTTACACCACAGTCTCCCTTCGGTAGGCTCCACATCACATTGTGGTTTCGTGGACGCGAGGAAAGGACGCTGTGATGGTGGAGGCGGCAAAGCGCCGGGTTGGGTACGTGTGGGACACGCTTTATGGCTGGGTGGATACCGGCACCGGCGGGATGGAGGCCGCGGACCCGGCGCGGGGCCTGCAGCCTATTTCCCACCACGTCGCGCACGCGGATACTAAGCGCCGCTTCCACGAGCTGGTGCAGGTCAGCGCCTTGCGCGAGCACTTGACGCCGCTGCAGGCGCGGTACGCGAGCGAGGACGAGCTTGCGCGGGTACACACCCGCGAGCACATCGCGGAGATGAAGCGGCAGTCGCAGCTGCTGCGCGGGGGCGATGCCGGCGACGACGCCAGCCCGTTCGGCCGGGGCGGGTTCGACATCGCGCGCCTGGCCGCCGGCGGGGCGATCCGCACGGTGGAGGCCGTGGTCACCGGCGAGGTGGATACGGCCTACGGGCTGGTCAACCCGCCGGGCCATCACGCCGAGCGCGCCCGCGGCATGGGCTTTTGCCTGTTCGGCAACGCCTCCGTGGCGATTGCGCACGCGCGTGAAGTGCACGGGGTTCAGCGCGTGGCGGTGGTGGACTGGGACGTCCACCACGGCAACGGCACCCAGGATATCTGGTGGGACAACCCGGAGGTGCTGACCATCTCCATCCACCAGCACAACAGCTTCCCGCCGCGCTCCGGGCACCGGGAGCACAACGGCACCGGCGCAGGTAAGGGCGCGGCGCTGAATATTCCCTTGCCGCCGGGCAGCGGCAACGCGGTCTACGACCTGGCTTTTGCGGACGTCGTGGTGCCTGCGCTCGAGCGCTTTAACCCCGAGCTCATCGTGGTGGCCAGCGGCTTCGACGCCGCCGTCATGGATCCGTTGGCGCAGATGATGGTCACCCAGCGCGGCTTCAAGGCGCTTACCCGCCGGCTTTTAGCGGCTGCCGATGCCCTCTGCGGCGGCCGGATCGCCTTCCTCCAGGAGGGCGGCTACAGCCCGTACTACCTGCCCGTCTGCGGGCTGGGGGTCATCGAGGAGCTGACCGGCCGCGAGTCCGGCTTCGGGGACCCGCACGCGGCGAACCTGGACACCAAGGGCGTGGACGATCTCTACGATCACCAGCGCGCCGAGGTCGCCCGCGCCGCAGCGCTCGTCGAGCAGGTGCCGGCCGGCTAGTGCCCGGGGCGTGTTCCCGGGAGAGTTAACGCGAAGTTTTCTTTTCTGTCATCGTCCCGAGATGTTCGGAAATTAGTGTTTCTTCACGTGCGGCTGTGATTGCCCTGTCAGAACCATAACGTCGTCCTTTGCGCGGCGTGGGGACGCGGGCGAGCCACCGCCCGCGCACTGTCTCTTTTGTCTCTATTCCGTCTTTGTGAAGGACTCTTCTTATGCGTTTTTCTCTGCGCGCCGGCTCCGTGGCCGTTGCTGCTTCCCTGATTGCCGCGGGCGTTGCCCCGGCCACCGCCCAGGAATCCAACGGCCCGAAGAACATCATCTACATGATCGGTGACGGCATGGGCTACGGCCACGTCGCCTACAACAACCTGTATGAAACCGGCCAGTCCAAGTACCTGGTCGACGGCGAATTCAGCGAAGCCGGCCCGCAGGAGCTGGACGGCGAGTCCGTCCAGGCCTACGAGGACTTCAACCGCCTGTCCATGTCCACCTACTCCCAGGGCGGTTCCTACGACCCGTCTAAGGCCTGGGCCACCCACGATTACGTGCAGAAGGGCATCATCACCGACTCGGCTGCGGCAGGTACCGCCATGGCCACCGGCGTGAAGGTCGAAAACGGCGTCCTGGGTATGTCCAACTACGGCATGGCCCAGAAGAACTTCCAGGAGACCGCCATGGAGCAGGGCAAGTCCGCCGGCGTGGTTTCCTCCGTACCGTTCTCCCACGCCACCCCGGCCGCCTTCGCCGCCCACAACCAGGACCGCAACGCCTACGGCGAGATCGCCAAGGAAATGATCGACTCGGATCTCTCCGTCGTCATGGGCGCGGGCCACCCGTTCTTCGACAAGGACGCCCAGCCGACGGAGACCGGTTCCTTCGGCTACATCAACGAAGCCGACTACAACCGCCTGGCCGAGGGCGAGACCGACTGGGAGTACTTCGACTCCAACGACGGCTTCGCCAGCCTGGCCGAGGGCAACGTGGAAGAGGGCAAGAAGTACTGGGGCCTGGCTCCGGTCCACTCCACCCTGCAGCAGGAGCGCTCCGGCGAGGGCACCACCCCGTACTCCGATCCGCAGAACGACGTCGTTGACCTGCCGACCATGACCACCGGCGCCCTGAACGCCCTGGGCCAGGACGAGGACGGCTTCTCCGTGATGATTGAGGGCGGCGCCATCGACTGGACCGGCCACGCCAACCAGTCCGCCCGCGAGATCGAGGAGATGCAGGACTTCAACGCCTCCGTCGACGCCGCCATCCAGTGGGTCGAGGAGAACTCCAACTGGGACGAGACCCTGCTCATCGTCACCGCTGACCACGAGACCGGCTACCTGTCCGGTGAGAACGAGCCGGACGAGGGCCGCTTCAACCAGATGTCCGGCGACGCCGAGTCCCTGCCGAGCCACCAGTGGTACTCCGACGAGCACACCAACCAGCTGGTTCCGTTCTTCTTCAAGGGCGCCGGCTCCGAGGACATCATCTCCCGCGTCAAGGGCACCGACCCGGTCCGCGGCGACTACATCGACAACACCGACGTCGCCCAGCTGGCCATGAAGAACTGGTGGTCGGATGGTTCCGGGCAGCCGGGTGATGGCAACCAGGACGACAACGCTGGTGCCTCCCAGGGCAGCTCCAACGCCGCCTCCGGCCTGGCGGGCGCGGGCATCGTGGCCGCTATCTTCGGCGCCATCTTCGCCGCCGCGCAGGCAGCCGGCATCCTGAAGATTGACTTCTCCCCCATCCAGAAGCTGCTGCGCCAGATCGGCCTGGCTTAAGCTTTAAAAAAATTCCCATCGCCTCGCTGGAGGTGATGGGAATTTTTTATGCGCTCTTGCTCGTGCGCGCGCTGCGGGCGCCGCTTAGCGCAGCGGGTCGAACGGGTCCAGGATGGGATCGATAACGCCGGTGGCGATCTGCTTGGCCAGCAGCTTGCCGGAAATCGGGCCGAGCACGACGCCCCACATACCGTGGCCGCCGCAGGTGTAGACGTTGGGCACCTGGGTCTGGCCGATAAGCGGCAGGCCGTCCGGGGTGACGGGCCGGGAGCCGACCCACTCGTCCTGGATGTCGTCCCAGTCGATGCCCTTGAACATCGGGGCGGTGACCTTGATCATGGACTCGATGCGGCCGGGCTGAAAGGCCTCGTCGGGGCCACGGAACTCCATGGTGCCGGCGATCTGGAAGCGGCCGCGGGTCGGGGCCGGGGTGCAGGCCACGCGGGTCTCCGGGAGGTAAACCGAGTGCTTGGCCTCCTGCTCCGGCTTGACGGTGAAGGAATAGCCGCGGCCGGCCTGGACCATGGTGCGCACGCCCAGGGACTTGGCCAGCTTCGGCAGCCAGGCGCCGGTGGCGATGACCACCACGTCGGCGGGCTTCCACTCGCCGGTGGCCAGCTGGATGGCCGGCTTGCGGGTGGACTGGACGTCGGTGACCTCCGCGCCGGTGGTAATCGTGCCGCCGCGGGCGACGAAGGACTCGGCGATGGCCTCGCAGAAGTACTGCGGCTCGATGTAGCGCTGGCCGCCCAGCTTGTAGACGGTCTGGACGCGCTCCGAGAGCATCGGGGCGTATTCCAGGGCCTGGGTGTGGTTGAGCTTGTCGAAGGGGATCTCCTGGCCGTGGCGGATGGCGCCCTCGACCTCGTCCAAGAAGCCCTTGGCCTGGTTATCGTTTTCGAAGCCGACGATGAACGGGCCCTCGTGGGTCACGGCGTCGACGCCGCCGTCGATGAGCTCGTCGTAGGCGCCCAGGGCGGCCTTGTCGATGGGCGTCAGGGCCGCCATGGTTTTGTCCCAGGAGCGCTGGTTGGCCCGGGCCATGAACTGGGCGACGAAGGCCCACAGCTTCGGGTCGATGCGGGTGGGCACACTCAGCGCCGCATCTTTGTCGAACAGCGCGGTGGGGCCGTAGCCCCACAGGCTAGAATTGGACAGCGGGATGGTCTTGCCCGGCGCCAGCCAGCCGGCGTTGCCCCAGGACGCGCCGGCGGCGACGCCGATCTTGTCCACGATTTCCACGTCGTAGCCGTGTTCCTGCAGGTACCACGCCGTCGACAGGCCGGTCATGCCGGCGCCTACCACAATAGCCTTAGTCATGTGCTCCTCCTCACAGATGATTTGAATACCTATATCATCCACGGAGGATAGAGTGGGCGGGTATACATTGGCGGGATCCCCCAGAATCCGCCCGATTTTGCAAGCATCCCCCACCGCGGAGAACAAAACCCCATGCAGCTGGATCAGATTGAGGCGGCCATCTGCCGCGAATTGGCTTCCGATGCCCGCCTACCCATCTCCGAACTCGCCCACCGCATCAACGTCAGCGAGTCCACCGCCCACCGCCGGCTGAACTCGCTCATCGCCCGCGGGGTCATCACCGGCTTTTCCGCACACGTGGACCCGGCGGCCCTGGGACTGGGCACGGAGGCGCTCATCCACATCCGCCTCCACCCCGGAGCCCGCGGCGCCCTGCGAGACTTCTACCACTACCTGCTGGAGCTAGAGCCGGTGCGCCACGTCTTCTTCGTGGCCGGCAACCAGGACTTTGTGGCGCACGTGCAGCTGGCCAGCGCGGCCGGCCTGCGCGATTTCATCTCGGACGTGGTCAGCGCACGCCCCGAGGTGGCCTCCACCAACACCTCCCTGGTCTTCGACCACCGGGCGGGCTAGCCGTCCTCGCGCTTCGGCTTCGTCAGATCCTCCAGCGTGGGCAGGCCCAGCGCCTCGAGGATGCCGGCCAGGGCCGTAATATCGGCCTCCAGCTGGTCCAAGCGCGCGGCCTGGTTCTCGCTGAGCTTGCCGCACAGGGCCTTCAGCCGCGGGTAGCGGCCGGCCAGCAGGGTGCCCCAGTAGATGCGCAGGTCCAGGATCTCCTGGTTACCCGGCACCGGTTCGCCGTTGTGGAAGGCGACGATATCGCGCAGCTGCTCCTCCAACATGGACAGGTCCATGTCGGCGCCGGGCAGGCCGGCATCGTGAGCATAGGCGTTAACCCCGGTGGGCCGCGGCGGGTCCTCGGCGCGGTAGAAACGGTCCAGGGTCATGGCCTCGCGGGCCAGGACCGGGTCGTTGACAGGCAGGCGCGGGGCATCGTCCTCGCCCAGCAGCTGCCCGCGGCTTATCCGGATGAAGGTGCGCTGGTCCTCCATGCCCGGGCGGGTGCACTGCAGGCCCACGCCGAAGGACTCCAGGTCCTCGGCCTGGAACATGTAGCCCAGGTAGCGGGCGCGCGGGTTGATCTCGAAGTCGTCCGGGGTGGCGCCCGGCAGGCGGAAGTCGACCTCGTGGAGGTAGTCGCGCACGCGCTGCTGCTGCTCGGGGCTTAGGAAAATGTCTTGGTATAACGCTCGTGACATGGTGTGTCCTCCTTAGAGCATCTGCAGGCGGTCGTAGGAATCGGTGTCCTCGAAGAAGCCGCCCATCCCGTTGCCGATGATGTCGAAGCGGTTGACCACCTCGATCCGGTCCAGCCACTTCGCCGAGCGGAAACCGGTGGAGGTCTCCAGGCGCAGGCGCATGGGCGCGCCGTTCTTGATGGGGATCTCGTCGCCGTCGTAGCCAATGGCGATCAGCGACTGCGGCTGGCGGGCCTCCTCCATGGGCATGGACTCGTAGTAGTAGGAACCGTTGTAGTTATCGTCGTCGCGGGTCATGTTCTGGAAGCTGTGGACCACCACGTCGCTGGCCCCGTCCAGCGGGCCGGCCAGGTCGAGCAGCTTGTACAGCGGCACGCCGTCCCACTTGCCCACCGAGGAAAAGCCCTGCACGCAGTGGTGGACGGTGTTCTGCGAGTGCCCGTCGGCGATCTTGCGGATATCCGCCATGGTCAGACGCATGGGCTTTTCGACGAATCCGCCGATTTCCAGCACGTAGTCATCCTCGTAGTCGTTGCAGACCAGGGACATATAGGCCTCCGTTGACGGCGGCATGCCCGAGGCGCGGTGGTGCGGCGCCTTGGTGATCTCGGCATCGCTGTAGGCGTTCTGGCGCGAGGGCAGCTTGCGCAGCGCGCGCGTGAGCGGGCGGACCACCACGTTGTGCAGGCGCTCGATGACCTTCGGGCGCTCCAGCGAGGTCTTCGTGGCCCAGACGTGGAAGGCGACGATGCCGACCAGGCCCAGGGTGAAGATCACGCCGCCGGCGATCGGGTTCTCCGCGTGGCCGAAGACCATCTTGGAGACCTCGTGGCCGTAGCCGTGCAGCACCACCATCGCGACGTGGACGACGATGAAGACCACGTAGGCGATAAGGCCCCAGAAGTGCAGGGTGCGGATGACCTGGCGGCCGCCCATCAGCTTGGAAATGCGCGGGAAGTGGTTGTTGATGGCCGGCGACTGGAAGGCGCCGGTGATGATCATCCACAGCGGGAGGATGAGCACCACGAAGCCGTAGGACAGCTGCTGGATGGCGTTGAAGGGGTAGCCGTCCATCGCCGGCGGGATCTGGAAGGCCAGGTAGTGGATGAGATCGTCCCAGGCCTGGGCGAAAACACCCCAGTCCTCCGGCCAGTAGCGGCGCCACTGCCCGGTGACCAGTAGCAGGCCCCAGTAGATGACCATCAGCAGCACCCAGCCCATCACGCTGATGAAGTGCCAGTAGCGGCCCTGGCCCAGGGCGCCGTAGCCCGGCAGCGAGATGATCGGGGAATAGTCGTCATACTCGCCGGAGACCGGGAAGTACTTGCGCTTGCGCTTTTGCTTAATGGAAAACTGCGCCCACTGCCCGCCCAGCGGGGTGTGCACGGAGCGGTGCAGCTTGGGGAAGGTGCCCAGGATTTCGATGCCGCTGCGGATAAACAGCGTCACGAACAAGATGTTGACGAAGTGCTCGACGCGGAGCCAGACCGGAAATTCTTCTAACATGATTAATCCTCAAATCCTTGGGTATCCGGGTATGCCACCAGCACGCCGTAGTCCAGCGCCCAGTAGATAACGCAGTAGGCCAGGCTGGCGAAGAACATGGTGTTCCAGCCGGCCGCGAGGTAGACGCCCGCGCCGTTGCCCACGAACGGCGCGTGCCCGAACAGGCCGCCGATGTAGACCAGGATGCCGGCGGCGGCCACCACGGTGCCAAAGCCCCAGATGCGCCACTTGGTCACCAGGCCCAGCACCAGGAAGATGGCGGCCAGGGCGATGACCAGGCCGAGCGCGATGTCGCTGCCGGCGAAGATATCGAAGCCGCTGGACAGCACGGCCCAGGCGCAGCCGCCGATAAGCGCCACGATCACCAGGATGGCGGCCTTGGTCAGGCGCGGCAGGTTAATGCGGATATAGCGGAAAAACGGCGCCCGCGTCTTTCCGGGTTTGACGTGGAGCTTAATGTCCTCGGTGTCCGGGTTCGGTTGCTGTGACACGGCTCGGCTCCTTTTCTGTTCAGATTGTTCTTTATCGACTTCGTCTGGCGGCGCTTCGCGTGTGCGCCGGCCGGTGACGTCGTCCGTTAGGTTAAAGTTCCGTTCGGATTGTGCGGGAGGTGTTGAGGCCTTCCCCACGGGCGCGCGGGAGGCTATGTTGGGCCTCCGTGCCCATAACCCCAAGGTAGTTTAAGCTGGGCAAACGCGCTGAATTGATCGTACGTTCAAGGGCGGGGCTATCCCATTTACCTGCGGTTTAGATCAAGCGTTCAAAACCGTATGCTCGTTCGACTTCGCATGGATTAAAAACCCAGCTTAGAGTCTATAAATGTAGCGCCCGCGGGGCGCTCCTGCGCGCGGCTAGTCGCGCTCCCATATCGCACACATTCTGAAAGGACCGTCGAACAATGTCAGCAATGGTCATCTTCGGGCTGATCGCCTCGGTCGCCCTGCTCTTCGCCTTCGCGATGCTCAACCTGGGCAAGTGGACGCCGGACGATTACCCCTACCAGATCCTGAACTTCGTCGGCGCCGGCTTCCTGACCGCCTCTGCCGCCAACCCGTTCAACGCGGGCGTGTTCTGGACCGAGCTCATCTGGTCCCTGCTGGGCCTCTACGGCATCATCAAGATCTTCTTGAACCGCCGCAAGAACAACCAGTCCCAGTCCGCCACCGCCTAGTCCGCAACGAACGAAAGGAATACCCTCATGGCACTCTCCTACGAAATTGGCATCATCGCCGGCATCTGCTTCGTCGTTGCCTTCGGCCTGCTCAACTTCAAGGTCCTGACCGCTACCTCCCCCATCTACCAGACCCTGAACTTCTTGGGCGCGATGGGCTTCGTCTACACCGCCCTGTCCCCGTTCAACCCGGGCCTGTTCATCACCGAGGCTGTCTGGGCGATTGTCGCCCTGTTCGGCCTGTGGAAGATTTTCACCTCCTCCAGCAAGCGCAAGGCTGCCGAGGCCGTGCCGGATACCCGCCGCAACGAGGCCTAAGACTAAGCGCCTAAATTTAACGCCACCACCCCCGACCCCTGCTTGCCGGTCCGGGGTGGGCAACTATACTTTCCCTAGCACACGGATTACTGCCGCGGCCGCCTGTTTTATTGTTGGCCGCGTTTCGGCTGCGTTGAGGAGCGATGGTTGCCCAAGAATAACCCCCAGTACGGCCCCCGACTGCGCATTATCGATGCCACCCTAGACTCCATCGTGCACAACGGAGTGGTCGGCACCACCATGCGCGTCGTCGCCGACAAGGCGGACGTGTCCTTGGGGTCCATCTCCTATTATTTCAACGACAAGGACGGCCTGCTGGCGGCGGCCTTTTCCGTCTTCGCGGAGCGATCCGTGGCGGATTTCGGCTCCTTTTTCACCGGCATCGACAGCCTTGCCGATGCCCGCGCCGCCCTGTCCCAGATGCTCATCGCGTCCGCGGCCTCCCGCAAGACGCTGATCCTGGGCACCGAGCTCTACACCCTGTCCCTGCGGCGCCCCCTGCACCGCATGAACCTGTTGGAGTGGACGCAGGGCTGCCGCAACGTGATGGGCCAGTACTTCGACGCCCACACCACCTACCTGCTCGACGCCTTCTACGAGGGCCTGCTGCTCCACCGCAGCATGTCGCTCGGCGAGTTCACCGAGGACCGCATCAACCTGGCGATCACCCGGCTGACCCCGCCCGAAAGCTATATCGGGCCGGGCGCCTAGGGTGCTGGCCTTTCTAGCTTTCTAACCCGCTAGCCGGTCGCTGACGGCGAAGTCCGCGTCGGTCACCGCGCGCACGGAGTCCACGGTCTCGCCCTCGGCGACCTCGATGAGCGTGAGCCCCTCCTGCGGGTCCACGTGGAAGACCGCGTAGTCGGTGATGATCAGGTCCACGCACTGCGCGCCGGTTAGCGGCAGCTCGCAGGTGTTGAGCACCTTGGACGCGCCGTGCTTGTTGGTGTGCGACATCATCACCACGATCCGCTGGGCGCCGTGGACCAGGTCCATCGCCCCACCCATGCCGCGGACCGTCTTGCCCGGGATCATCCAGTTGGCCAGGTCGCCGTAGCGCGAGACCTCCATCGCGCCCAGGATGGCCACGTCCACCGCCCGCGAGCGGATCATGCCGAAGGAATCCGAGGAGGAGAAAAACGCCGCCCCCGGGTTGACCGTGATGGTCTCCTTGCCGGCGTTGATAAGCTCCGGGTCCACCTCGTCCTCGGTCGGGTACGGGCCCACGCCCAGCACGCCGTTCTCCGAGTGCAGGATGACCTCCGAATCCTCCGGCAGAAAGCCCGGCACCAGAGTGGGCATGCCGATGCCCAGGTTCACGTACTGCCCGTTGGTCAGTTCCTGTGCCGCGCGCGCGGCCATCTGTTCCCTCGTCCAGGTCATTTACCTCACCGTCCTGTTTTCGATGCCCGTTTCCTGCGGTCCTACTTCCACCACTCGGTCGACGTGGATGCCGGGCAGGTGGACTTCGTCCGGGTCGAGCTGGTCGACCACGTGCTCGGCCTGCACGATGGTGGTCCGCGCGCACTGCGCGGCATCCGGGTTGAAGTTGCGGGCGGTCTTGGAAAAGACCAGGTTGCCCCAGCGGTCGGCGGTGTGCGCGTGGACCAGGGCGAAGTCGGCCACGATGGCCTCTTCCAGCACGTAGGTCCGGCCACCAAAGACGCGGGTCTCCTTCGGCTCGGAGACCTCGGCGACGGTCCCGTCCGGGTTGTAGCGCATGGGCAGCCCGCCGTCGGCGACCTGGGTGCCCACGCCCGCGGTGGTGTAGAAGGCGGGGATGCCCGCGCCCCCGGCGCGCATCTTTTCGGCCAGGGTGCCCTGCGGGGTGAACTCCACGGTCAGCTCGCCGGCTAGGTACTGCCGGGCGTATTCCTTGTTGGAGCCGATATAGGAGCCGATGGTCCGGGCAATCCGGCCGTCGGCCAGCAGGAGGCCCAGGCCGAAGCCGTCGGTGCCGCAGTTGTTGGAGATAATCGTCAGATCGCTGGCGCCCTTTTCGCGGAGCGCGTCAATGAGTCGGGCGGGGATGCCTACCAGGCCAAACCCGCCGACGGCCACCGATGCCCCATCCGGGATATCGGCCACCGCCGCGGAAATTTCGGGGAATGTCTTGTCAAACATGCCCCACAATGTACACTGATGTTCATACAGAGCACAAGGGTTCACCATGTGAACACCCAGCACACACGCTTAGGAGCAACCACCATGTCCACCTCGACCACCCAGCCGGTCCAGTCCCTGGTCCGCGGGCTGCAGGTCATCCGGTCTTTCGGACCGAGCGCGCCCCGGCAATCCCTCTCCGAGGTCGCCACCGCCACCGGCCTGGCCCGGGCCACCGCCCGGCGCTTCCTCCACACCCTGGTGGGGGAAGGCTACGCCGCCACCAACGGCTCCGAGTTCTGGCTAACGCCGAAGGTTTTGGAGCTCGGCTACAGCTTCGTCTCCGGGCTCGAGCTGCCGGCCCTGGCCCAGCCCCACCTGGAGGCGCTCTCCCAGACCATCGACGAGTCCAGCTCCCTGTCCGTTCTCGACGGCGCGGACGTGGTCTACGTCTGCCGCGTGCCCGTGCGCCGCATCATGACGGTCAACATCACCGTCGGCACCCGCTTCCCCGCCCACGCGACCTCCATGGGGCGCGTCCTGCTGGCCGGGCTTGACGATGCCTCCCTGGCCCAGCACCTCGACCACACCCAGCTCGCCCCGCTCACGCCGCGGACGGTCACCTCCCCGGCGCAGCTGCGCGAGATCCTGCACGAGGTCCGCCTGCAGGGCTACAGCCTGGTCGACCAGGAGCTCGAGCTGGGCCTGCGGTCCATCGCCGCGCCCGTAACCGATCCGGAAGGCAAGGTCGTAGCCGCGGTCAACATCTCCACCCAGACCGCCTCCTACGACCTCGAGCACATCGAGACCACCCTCATCCCCGCGCTGCTGCGCACCACGCAGGCCATCAGCGCCGATATCACCCACGCGAAGGAGCCTTATCATGCCTAAGTCCACCGCCCACGACGTGAGCGATGCCAACGATGCCGACATCGTCATCTGCTCGCCCCTGCGCACCCCGGTCGGCCGCTTCGGCGGCGCCCTGGCCGCCGTGCCGGTCCAGGATCTCGCCTCCACCGTCGTGCGCGCCCTGGTCGAGCGCACCGGGCTGCGGACCGCCGACGTCGACGACCTCATCCTGGGCCAGGCCGCCCCGAACGGCGCCGCCCCCGCGCTGGGCCGCGTGGTGGCGCTGGACTCCGGCCTGGGCGAAAGCGTGCCCGGCATGCAGCTGGACCGCCGCTGCGGCTCGGGCCTGCAGGCGGTGACCACCGCCGCCGCGCACGTGGCCACGGGGGCGGCCGACCTCATCATCGCCGGCGGGGCCGAGTCCATGTCCCAGACCGAATACACTGTCGACCCGTCCATCCGCACCGGGGTCAAGGCCGGCAACATGGTCCTGCGCGACCGCCTCCAGCAGGCCCGCGAGACCGCCGGCGGCAAGCACCACCCCATCCCCGGCGGCATGATCGAGACCGCCGAGAACCTCCGCCGCGAGGCCGGGCTAACCCGCAGCGCCCAGGACGAGCTGGCCGCCGCCTCCCAGCAGCGCGCCGTCGCCGCCCAGGAAGGCGGGCTCTTCGACGCCGAAATCGTGCCGGTGACCGTACCGGGCCGGCGCCGCAAGGACCCGGACGTCGTGGTCGAGCGCGACGAGCACCCGCGCCCGGGCACCACCGCGGACAAGCTCGCCGGCCTGCGCGCGGTCATGGGTTCCCAAGACCCGGAGGCCACCGTCACCGCCGGCAACGCCTCCGGCCAAAACGACGGCGCGGCCGCCATGATCGTGACCACCCGCGCCCGCGCCCGCGAGCTCGGCCTAACCCCGGCCGCCTGCCTGCGCGGCTGGGCCGTCGCCGGCGTCGAACCGGAGCGCATGGGCATCGGCCCGGTGCCCGCCACCGCCCGCGTCCTCGAGCGCCTCGGCTTGAGCCTTGACAACCTGGATCTCATCGAGCTCAACGAGGCCTTCGCCGCCCAGGCCCTGGCCTGCCTTCGCGAATGGGGCATTTCCGCCGACGACAAGCGCCTCAACCCGCTAGGCTCCGGCATCTCGCTCGGCCACCCCGTCGGCGCGACCGGCGCGCGCATGCTGGTGACCGCCGCCCACACCCTGGAACGCGAGGACCTGCACACCGCGCTGGTGACCATGTGCATCGGCGGCGGCCAGGGCCTGGCAGCCGTTATCACCCGCGACTAGCTCCCGAAAGGAAAAATCCATGACCGTCTTGCACTATCACGACTTCCCCGGCACCCAGGACGCTTCCGCCCCGGTGCTCCTGCTGGGCTCTATCGCCTCCGCCACCGCGATGTGGGCGCCGGTCGCAGACGAGCTCGCCGGGACCCGCCGCGTTGTCGCCATCGACCACCGCGGCCACGGGCGCTCGCCGGATATCACGGAGCCTGCCAGCATGCAGCGCTTGGCCGCCGACGTGCTGGAGACGCTGGACGCAGCCGGCATCGATAGCTTTAGCGTGGTGGGCCTGTCCCTGGGCGGGGCGATCGCCCAGTACCTGGCCGCGACCTCGGAGCGCGTGGAGCGCGCCGCCTTCCTGTGCACCGCCTCCTATTTCGGCGGCCCGGACAAGTGGCTGCCGCGGGTCGAGCTGACCAGCCGCGAGGGCCTTGCCCCCATGGCCGAGTCCGTGGTCGAGCTCTGGCTGACTGAAGACTTCCGCCGCACCCACCCGGCCACCACGGCCGCCTGCCTCGACATGGTGCTTGCCACCCGCGGGTCCGGCTACGCCAGCTGCGCCCAGGCGCTCGCCGACTGGGACTTCACCGAGCAGCTCGCCGACATCACCTGCCCCGTGCTCACCCTGGCCGGCGCCGACGATGCCTCCACCCCACCCGCCACCGTCCACTCCATCGCCGAGCGCGTGGCCGGGCCGGCCACCACCGTGACCGTGCCCGGCGCGCACGTGCCGACCCTGGAATCCCCCACGGACGTGACGAAGGCGCTGGCAGACTTCCTGCCCGCCTAGTCGCGGGTGAAGAAATCCACCTTGTCCCAGTCCGGCTCGAGGCCCAGGCCCGGGCCCTGGGGCAGCTCGACCTTGCCGTCGCGGTAAACCAGGTCCTCGGTGGTATAGGACTCGCGCAACAGCAGCGGCCCGAAAAGCTCGGAGCCGAAGTTAATCTCCGGGGTAGCGCACGCAAAGTGCAGCGAGGCCGCCGTGCCGAACGGGCCCTCCAGGCTGGTCGCGCCGTGGCAGGCCAGACCCGCGGCTGCGGCGACCGCCACGGTCTTCTTCGACTCCTGCAGCCCGCCCAGCTTGGTCGTCTTGATGGCCACGACGTCGGCGGCCTGCTCGCGTACGACGCGCAGGGCATCGGCCGGCGAGCACACCGACTCGTCCGCCATCACCGGCACGCCTACCCGGGTGGTGATTTCGCGCAGGGTGGCCAGGTCGTCGGCCGGGGCGGGCTGCTCGAAAAGCTCCACGCCGGCCTCAGCCAGCCGCGGCAGGTAGCGCAGGGCCGTGAGCCGGTCCCAGCGCGCGTTGACGTCGATGCGCAGGCCCACCTCGCCGCCCAGGGCATCGGCCAGCTCCGCGATGCGCCCGGTATCCCGGTCCGGATCGCCCGCGCCCATCTTCAGCTTGAACGAGGTGTGCCCGAAGCGCTCGCGGCGGTCGTTGATTTCCTCCAGCGCTTCATCCAGCGGCAGCACGCCGAGCGCCCAGGTCACGTCGATGGCCTCGCGCACGCGCCCGCCCAGCAGGTCCGTGACCGGCACGCCCAGCGCGCGGGCCCAGGCGTCGTGCATGGCGACGTCGCAGGCGGCCTTCGCGAAGCGCATATTCGCCACCGAGCGCTCGAAATCCGCCACGATGCCCGCCAGCTCGTTGACCGGCCGGCCCTCCATGTGCGGGCGCAGGTGGCCGTCGATGATGACCTTCATCGTCTCCGCCGACTCGCCGCCCCACCAGGGCCCGCCGGGCACCACGCCCTCGCCGTAGCCGACGATGCCACCCTTCAGCCGCACCATCACCAGCAGGATGGGCTGCGCCGTCGCCGTGTAGGTGGCGAAGCCGTGCGGGCGAAACAGCGGCACGTCCAGCAGGCGGGTTTCTACCTTGTCAATTATCAAATCAGTCATTGCTCGCTCCTCGCTTCTAGTTTTAACGCACCAAAAGCCCCGCCGCGTCCGAGTGCGGCTGGGGCCAGGTGTTTTAAAGGTGCTAATCCCTTAGGCTTCTTCCTTGTCGAGTGCGAACGGGTAGGTCACCACGTCGATGCCGCCCTCACCCGGCTGCGGGTCCAGGATGAGCTCCGGCTTGACGGCGGTGGCGACGTCGTTGTCGACCCAATCGCCGCCTTGGAAGTAGAGCTGGGTGGTGATTACGCGGTAGCCGGGGTGCTTGACGCGCAGGTGCAGGTGCGCCGGGCGCCACGGGTGGCCGCCGTAGGACTCGACGAACCAGCCGGTCGGGCCGTCGGTCGGGATCTGGTACGGGGCCGGCTTGACGGTGGTGATCTCGTACTCGCCGTTCTCGTTGGTCACGATGGTCCCGCGCAGGTTCCACTCCGGGATGCCCGGGGCGTACTGGGAGTAGTAGCCGTCCTCGTCGGCGTGCCACAGCTCGACGGTTGCGCCGCCCAAGCCGTTGCCGTCCAGGTCGGTGACCTGGCCCTTGAAGATGAGCTGCTCGGAGTTCTTGTCCTTGTCGCGCATGGGCATCTCGGTCTTCCACGGCAGCTTCGGGGAGTCAGGCACGTAGTACGGGCCCTCGATGGACCCCTTGGTGCCGGTGAAGTTGTTGCGGTTGTAGTTGATTTCCTCGATCTCGTGCTCGACGAAGACGTCCAGCCACAGCGGCCACTCGCCGTACTCGCCGACCTTGATCATCCAGTCCTTGAGCACGCGGTACTCGTCGTAGGTGACCTGGTGCTTGTGGGCGACCTCGGCGATGGCGGCCAGCAGGTCCTTGTAGATTTCCCCGGCGCGTTCCTTCGAGGTGTCGGCCTTGACGATGGTGTTCTTGAACGCGTCAGTGGCGGCGTTGCCGGAACCCTTGGCGGACAGTTCCTCGTCGTGGGCGTTTGCCAGCTTAGACATGGGGTGCTCCTTCGTTGTCGGTGATTCGGTCTTGTGGAGTGCCAAGCGCCCGTCCCGTGATGTGGGCGACTTGATGACCATCAGTGTGTTGCAACTCACCAAGGTGCGCAAGCCCCTTTTTGGAGCGTTTTCTTTAGGTTACGCTGCCCTAATTTGGTCGGCCGGCGTACCCGAACAGCACTTTCCCCGCTTTCCGCCGCCACGCGAACGCGGCACCCCTAACAACCACTAGGCCCCACCCTGGCGCTTGGGGGTGACAACACACCCGGCGGCGCGAAAAATACTTATCTCAGTAAATAAAGGCTTGCCTTACCGGGGTTGAGCTGCAGGTTTTCGACCCGCGAACCACCCGGGAATGTCGTGAACATACACCCCTTAAATCACCCTAGGACTTTCCCTAATGCGACTCGGGTCACGTTCGACCCATCATTGTCACACCTTCACCGAAAACGTGAGGGCGAACACATGACGTTACTTTAACTGCACAACGAGGAAAGGTTTTCCCATGACTGCCCCCACCTCTTCTGCCCGCGAGGTCCTCTCCCGGGCGCTGGACAACCGCCCGGACGAGGGCATCGTTCGCGTGAACCGCGAGGTCTTCACCGACCAGGAGATCTACGACCTGGAGATGAAGTACATCTTCGAGGGCAACTGGCTGTTTTTGGCCCACGATTCGCAGATCCCCAACCCCGGCGACTACTTCACCACGAATATCGGCCGCCAGCCCGTCGTCATTACCCGCTCCAAAGACGGCGAGCTCAACTGCCTCATCAACGCCTGCTCCCACCGCGGCGCCATGCTCTGCCGCAAGAAGGTGGACAACCGCACCACCATCACCTGCCCCTTCCACGGCTGGACCTTCTCCAACGACGGCCAGCTCATCAAGGTCAAGGACGAAAAGGACGGCGGCTACCCGGACAACTTCAACACCGACGGCTCCCACAACCTGCGCCGCGTGCCCAAGTTCGCCTCCTACCGCGGCTTCCTGTTCGGCTCCCTGAACCCGGACGTCGTCGACCTCGAAGAGCACCTGGGCGATGCCCGCGTCTTCCTCGACATGCTCATCGACCAGTCGCCAGAGGGCCTCGAGGTCCTAAAGGGCGCGTCCACCTACACCTTCGACGGCAACTGGAAGCTGCAGGCCGAAAACGGCGCCGACGGCTACCACGTCTCCTCCACCCACTGGAACTACGCGGCGACCACCTCCCGCCGCGGCTCCGGCGAGTCCAAGAACGACACCAAGGCCATGGACGCCGGCAAGTGGGGCGAGCAGGGCGGCGGCTACTTCTCCTTCCCGAACGGCCACCTGGCCCTCTGGTCCACCTGGGCCAACCCGGAGGACCGCCCGCTCTACGACCGCCTGGACGCGCTGAAGGACCTGCACGGCGAGGAGCGCGCCAACTTCATGGTCGGTGCCTCCCGCAACCTGTGCCTGTACCCGAACGTCTACATCATGGACCAGTTCTCCACCCAGATCCGCCGCCTGGAGCCGAAGGGCGTGGACAAGACCGAGGTGACCATCTACTGCATCGCGCCGAAGGGCGAGTCCGCCGAGGCCCGCGCCGCGCGCATCCGCCAGTACGAGGACTTCTTCAACGCCACCGGCATGGCCACCCCGGACGACCTGGAAGAGTTCCGCAGCTGCCAGAAGACCTACCAGGCCTCCGCCTTCCCCTGGAACGACATGACCCGCGGCCAGCAGCAGCAGTCCGCAGGCCCCAATGACAAGGCCAAGGAGCTGGGCATGAACGAGGTGCTCTCCTCCGGCGCCCGCACCGAGGACGAAGGCCTCTACCCGGTCCAGCACGGCTACTGGGAGCAGGTCATGGAAAAGGCCCTCGACCACGAGGAATCCGGCGCGGTTAAGCAGCGGGAGGACAACGAGGCATCGCAGGCCGCGACCGTCGACTACGCCAAGCAGAAGGCCGCCGCCAAGGCCGAAGCCGCCGAGAACGCCCCCGCCCGCCGCCGTCGCCGCCGCCGCTAAACAAGCCCCAAGGAGAAAAACCCATGTCACAGAACATCACGCGCACGGAAATCGAAGACTTCCTCTACTACGAGGCCCGCCTACTCGACGACCGCGACTTCGAAAACTGGCTCAACTGCTACCGCGAAGACGCCGAGTACTGGATGCCCGCCTGGGACGTCGACGACGAACTTACCCAGGACCCGCAGCAGGAAATCTCGCTCATCTACTACCCAACCCGCGCCGGCCTCGAGGACCGCGTCTTCCGCATCCGCACCGAGCGCTCGTCGGCGACCTCCATCCCGGAGCCGCGCCACAACCACAACATCACCAACGTCGAAATCCTGGAGCGCCGCGACGACGCCGTGGACATCCGCTTCAACTGGATTTCCTACTACTTCCGCTACAACACCACCGACCACTACTTCGGCACCACGTTCATCACCCTGGATACCTCCCAGGAGGACCTCCAGATCGCCAAGAAGAAGATCGTGCTCAAAAACGACTACATCCACCACGTCGTGGACATCTACCAGGTCTAAACCACCGCTGACACTAGGAAAGGTGAGAAATCATGACTGCACCGCATAAGGTCGCGCTGGCCTTCGAGGACGGCGTCACCCGCTTCATCGACTGCGCGGAAAACGAAACCATCGCCGATGCCGCCTACCAGGCCCGCATCAACATCCCCTTCGACTGCCGCGACGGCGCCTGCGGCACCTGCAAGTCCTTCTGCGACGCCGGCGACTTCACCGAGGGCGACTACGTCGACGAGGCACTCTCCCCCGACGAGGCCGCGGAAGGCTACATCCTGGCCTGCCAGACCAAGCCGCTGACCGACATGGTCGTGCAAATCGCCTCCACCTCGGAAATGGCCAAGACCGGCGTCAGCGAGTTCGCTGGCGAGGTCGCCGCCTTAGACCGCCTGTCGGATTCGACCTTCAAGCTCTCGGTCAAGCTCGACGACCCGTCCGCCCTGCATTTTCTGGCCGGCCAGTACATCAACATCACCGTGCCGGGCAGCTCCGAGCACCGTTCCTATTCCTTCTCCTCCGACGTCTCCGACGAGCTGGCGACGTTCCTCATCAAGCACACCCCCGGTGGGCTGATGTCGACCTACCTGGACGAGCGCGCCGCCGTCGGCGACCGGCTGACGATGGCCGGCCCCGTCGGTTCCTTCTTCCTCCGCGAGCCGCTGGATCCCATCCTGCTGCTGGCCGGCGGCACGGGCCTGGCGCCCATCATGGCCATCCTGGAAAAGCTCTCCCGCGACGAGCTGCTGGACGTGCCCGTCCGCCTCATCTACGGCGCCACCTTCGACCACGACCTGGTGGAACTGGAGCGCCTCGATGCCTTCCGTGACAAGCTACCGGACTTCGACTACACCACCGTCGTGGCGGACCCGGAGTCCTCCCACGAGCGCCGCGGCTACGTCACCGACCACATGGACATCAGCGAGCACCTGCACGATGGCGACGCCGACGTCTACCTGTGCGGCCCGCCGCCGATGGTCGAGGCCGTCCGCAAGTACCTGGACGGTCAGGAGACCCCGCCACGCAACTTCTACTTCGAGAAGTTCAACCCGTCCACCACGGCGGAAAAGGCAAAGGAAAAAGAACCAGCGAAGGAGTCCGCCTAAACCATGTCTTCCACGCAATCCGAACCCGGCGAGGTCCCCGTCGGCGGCGAGGAGACCTCGCAGCTGTATACCCCTGACCGCTTCCGCGGCCGCAAGGTCGTGGTCACTGGGGCGGCGCAGGGGATTGGCCGGGCGGTGGCGCGGCGCATCGCGCGCGAGAACGGCTCCGTGTTCCTGGTGGACCGCTCCCCGATCGTGCACGAGGTCGCCGAGTCCCTGTGCGAGCTGACCCTCGGTGCCATCGGCTCCGCCACCGCCGACCTGGAGACCTTCAGCGGGGCCCAGGAGGCGCTGGCGGAGGCCGCGGAGGCGCTCGGCGGGGTGGATACCGCCATCAACAACGTCGGCGGTACCATCTGGGCCAAGCCCTACCAGCACTACACCGAAGAGGAGATCACGCAGGAGATCCAGCGCTCGCTGTTTACCACCCTGTGGTCCGTGCGCGCGGAGCTGCCCCTGCTTATCGATGCCGGCGGCGGCACCATCGTCAACGTCTCCTCCGTGGCCACCGCCGGGATCAACCGCGTTCCTTATGCCGCCGCCAAGGGTGGGGTCAACGCGCTGACCTCCGCCCTGGCGAAGGAGGCGGCCGGGCACAACGTGCGGGTCGTCGCGGCCGCGCCCGGCGGCACGCTCGCACCCAAGCGGCAGGTCCCGCGCGGGCCGGGACCCGGCACGGAGCAGGAGAAGGCTTGGTACCAGGAGATCGTCGACCAGACCATCGAGTCCTCGCTAGCCAAGCGCTACGGGACCCTGGACGAGCAGGCCGCCCCGATCGCCTTCCTCGCCTCGCCGGAGGCCTCCTATATCAACGGCTCCGTCCTCCCGGTCGCCGGCGGGGATCAGGGCTAGAACAGCCCCGTGCCGGCCTAGCGCCTGCCCAGGGTGAACCTAGCGCCCGCCCGGGAAAGACCGGGGCCGAGCTAGGGCAACGCTAGGCAAACCCACGACAGCCCTAGATCACGGCCTCGAGCAGAATCGGTAGACTCAGAACACATGCCCCACCCCACTAGTGATTCCCGTCACTCGCGCCGGCACCTGTTTTCAGCCTTGGGCCACTTGGGCCCGGGCGAAAGCCTCATCGCCAGCATCTCTGGCTCGGCCGGCGCGGGCAAGACGGAGCTGACCCGCCGCATCCTCCAGTCGCTGTCCGGCTGGTCCACGGTGCAGGCCGCCGCGCTGGACTGGGACGACACCCCGCTGCTCGACCTCATCCGCGCCCGCCTGCTGGCCCGCTCCCGCCACCCGCACGCCAGCCTGGAAAGCGTGCTGGATACCCCTGATGCCGCCACGCTCATCATCGTCGACGACGCCCACTGGGCCGACCCGGAATCCCTCGAGCAGCTGGTCACCCTGGCCCGCCGCCTCACGGTGGGCACGATGTGCCTGGTCTTTACCATCGATGCCACCCACTCCGGCACCAACCGCCTCCCGATGCCACGGCTGCGCGCCATCTCCGACGTCGTCGTCGACATCCCACCGCTGGGCGCGGAGGAGATCCAGTCTTTGGCGCTGACCCACCTGGGCGTGCACCTGTCCCCGCTGTCGGCGCTGAGCCTCCAGCACGTCTCCGGCGGGCGCCCGTCGCTGGTGCGCCAGCTCCTCGACGTGGCCGCGCCCGACCACTGGCGCGATCCGAACCCGCTCATCCGCCTGCCGGAGGCGTGGCACGGGGCGCTGGCGGCGCGCATCGACGGCCGTGACCTGGGCGACCTGCTGCCCATTGCCGCCCTCGAGCACCTGCACCGCTCCAGCCTCGACCTGGGGCTTATCGAGCACCTCGCCCCACAGGCCGCCACCAACCTGGAGCCCGCCCTGGAGGCGGGCATCCTCGCGCTGGCCACCGACGACCACCAGCACAGCGTCTACTTCCGCCACCCCACCGACCGCGCCGTCGTCCGCTCCACCACGGATCCCGCCCGCGCCCGCCGCCTGCACGCCCGCGCCGCGGACTACTACGCCGCCCGCGACGACATCGACGCCGCCACCTTCCACCGGGCTCTCAGCCAGCCCACCGACTCCGGCGCCACCGCCCCGCAGGACCTGGCTGAACGCGGCGCCGCCCTGGGACACGCGGGCCGCTGGCGGGCGGCCGCCGACTCCTACCGGCTGGCGGCGCACCTGGCGGACGGCGAGGAGGCATCGACAAGCAATACCCTGTCGGCCATCGAGGCGCTGATTGCCGGCTCCGACATCCGGCAGGCCAAGCTGTACACGTCGCTGCTCAACTCCGCGGGCGCGGACCCCAGGGTGGACTCCGTGCGCGGCTACCTCGCCCTGCACGAGGGCCGGCGGACCGAGGCCCGCGGCGTCCTTGACCGCGCGTGGGACAAGCTCGAGCGCGACGACACCCCGGACCGCTCCCTGCGCGCCACCGTCGCCGCCCGCCACACCTTGTACTACCTCCACGAATGGCGCCCCGAGCGGGTCCTCGACTGGGCCCAGACCACCGCCCAGTGGTCCCCGGCCAACGATGCCCCCAGCGCCGAAGCCCGCTACCTGTCCTCCTTCGCCCACGCCATCTTGACCGGCGCCGACCACGCCGGGCCCGCCCTCCCGCACGAAACCCCGGCCCTGGCACACCGGCGCGCGATGACGCAGGGCTGGCTGTCCGTCGTCCACGACGACCCCGTCACCGCCAGCCAGCTGCTGCGCACGACCTACCACGTGGAGGGCTCCGAGCGCATCGCGCTGTGGATGGACGCCTGGCACGCCCGCGCCCTGCTGCTGATGGGGGACTTGGACGGGGCGCTGGGCATCGTCGAGCGGGGCCTGTCTCGGGCCGAGCAGTTCGGCATCCGGGTGCTGGAGCCGGTGCTGCTGTGGACTGGGTCCATCGTCGCGCACTACCGCGGCGACCGGGAGCTGGGGCGCGATTACACCAACCGGCTGACCCTGAGCCAGGACGCGTTTTTGATCCAGCGCATCCCGTCCGCGATGACCCAGATGCATTCGGCCGCCATGAACAAGGACTTCCCCGCCGCGGTGCGCTTCGGGCGCTCGCTGTACGAGATGGGCCGGCTGGTCGACATCGGCCAGCCCGGGTTCTGGCCCTGGGAAGACATCTGGGCCCAGCAGCTCCTCCACGCCGGCGATGCCGACCTCGCCGAGGAACGCGCCGCCGGCAGCGACATCCTGTCCGTGACCGCGAAGCTCGCCGTCCCGCGCGCCGGCCTGCTCATCCAGCGCGGCGAGACCTCCGCCGGGCTGAAAAGGCTCGCCGATGCCGTCGAGATGATCGAGTCCCGACCCCTGCCCTTCTACCAGTCGCGCATCCTCTTTGAGTACGGGCGCATCCTGCGCCGGCTGGGCCGGCGGCGCCACGCCGACGAGATTTTCGGCCGCGCCGGCGAGGTCTACGCCGCGATGGGCGCGCCCGAATTCGTCGAGCGCTGCAACCAGGAGCGCCGCGCCAGCGGGCTCGGACGGCGCACCACCGGCGCCGGCGGACTGACGCCGCAGGAGGAGGAGATCGCGAAGGCCGTCGCCGACGGCGCCAGCAACCGCGAGGTCGCCGAGGAACTCTACCTATCGACCAAGACCGTCGAGTACCACCTGACGCGGGTCTACCGGAAGCTCGGCATCCGCTCGCGCAACGAACTTCCGCGTGCCCTCGCGCACACGGGCCCCGACAATTAAATAGACCATCCGCAACCTACCCCTGAACTGAACCCTGAACCTACAAGGAAAGGATTTTCCACCATGCTGTTTCTTGCCCGAATGGACGTCACCTTCCCCGATCACCTAAGCCCCGAAGAGGTCGCCGATTTCCAGGCCCGCGAAAAGGAGTACTCCGGCTCGCTCCAGACCGCCGGGAAAATGAAAGGCATCTGGCGCGTAGTCGGCGAGTACTCCAACTACTCCATCTACGACGCCCCCGACAACGATGCCCTCCACGACATCTTCGCCGGCTTCCCCATGTACAAGTACATGAAGATCCACGTCACCCCGCTGGCCAAGCACCCCAACTCCACCGACGCCGTCGCCTACTGATTCCGCCTACTGATTCCGCCTAC
>NZ_JAYWLQ010000009.1:0-65292 GCF_040946485.1 Corynebacterium sp. LK2537 | reverse complement strand
CTACTGATTCCGCCTACTGATTTCCGTAAGAACCATCTAGGTGCGCAATCTAGGCGCGCCGCCTCGGCGCACACCCCAGTCGCGCAGCGCAGGCTCACAACCTTGGTACGCCGAGTAGGCACGCTGAATGGGCGTTCACGGTGTGTTCCGTGGACGCCTCTTCGCGTGTTCTTGTCGCGGTGTTCTTGCTGCTTAGCTGCGCGTTTCCCGCCGGGCTAACCGCGCGCATTTTGCCGTTGCCAAATTGGCAGCCGGGCTGGCTGCAGGGTGCTGGCCTGCTGCCGAGTTAGCCGCTGACCTGGCCGCTAGTTTTGGCCGCAGGGTGGGACGCCGGCGATTTAAGCCGGCACGCGTTCGGGCGGTATCCACACCACCCGGCCACCAACCCTAGCCATCCGGCCCCGAGTCTGCGCCGGGCCTGGCCCATCCTCGTTGGCACCATTATGGTGCGGACACAACGTGGCCAGGTTCGCCGCATTCGTCGGACCACCCGAGTCCCACGACTGCAGGTGATGGACCTGGCACTCATCGGCACCGGCCAAACACTCCGGCCAGGCACACACCGGGTGCTCCATCAACGCCAAACGCCGCTGCTTCCACGACGCCAAACGCTCATCCCGGTAACAATTAACCGGCCCGGCCACCGGGTCAAAGACCCCGACGTAGCCGACCTGCTCAAACGCCCGGGTCACCAACTCCGCACCACTAATCACCGCCCCGTTGGTTAGCTGCACCGTAATATCCGCGGCGTCCTGACCGCCGACGAGGTGGCCGAAGTCCTGAATGTTGAGGACCACGTTGGTGATTACCGACGCGCGCACGCCGCCGCGAGGTCTACTGCCGGCACCGGAACCGTCACCGTCGCCGACACTGGCAGCATCACTGGTGCCGCCGGTGAAGACCGCGCGAGCATCCTCGACGGTGCGCACTTGGGCTTTAATATCGGCGACCAGGCCGGCGTCGGCGATAAGCCGCATCGACCACAAGCCCTCGGCCGAGCGGCGGTAGATCACCCCTGGCTGCGGCGTCGGGGCGGGGCGCGCTTCCTGGATTTTGCGGCGGGCTATGGCGGCCATTTGCTTGGCGTCAGCCGGCTGGGCGGAAAGTTCTTCCATGATGCGCCAGGCATCGTTTTTGTTTTTGACCCGCCGCAGCACCCCACGCAGCACATCCAACACGGGCAGGCAGTGCCCGTGCCGGGCGGCGTTCGCGCGCACCCGGCGCTGGCGGCCAGCGTGCCTGACCGGCCCGAAAAACACCCCGGCCAGGTCGAAAAGGCGCTCCAGCTCGTCGCGGCCGGAGCCGGCGGCCGCGCGCTCGGCATCCCAATCGGCGTGCCAAGCACCCTCCACGATGTCGATTCCGGGCTGGGTCACGGCAGCCACGAACCTAGAAAAACAATCCCCCGATGTCATGCCCCACACCCTAAAACAGGGCCCACCACCCCGCAACCGGGGCAAGAATTTTACTTGCCCAACCAGGCGTAAGCGGCGGTGATGAGGGCCTCGGTGCCGGTCTGCAGGGTCGGCTGCTGGACGGGCGCGAAGAACGGGCTGTGGTTCGGCATCTCCTCGCCCTCCTTGCCGCCGCCGAAGATCCAGTAGCAGTACGGGGTGCCGAAGGCATCGGCGACCACGGAGAAGTCCTCGGAGGCGGTGAACCGGTCGGCGTCCTGGACGCGGTCGCTGCCCAGGTGCTCCTCGAGGGCCTCGCGCACGCGAGCGGTGACGTCGGCGTCGTTGTCGGTCAGCGGGTACTGGTCGGAGAAGCTGAACTCCGGTTCCTTCGGCGAGCGCGCGGCCTCGCACTCGGCCTTCACGATCCGCTCGATGGCCTCGATGATCTTGTCGCGCACCTCCTCGTCGTAGGCGCGGATGTTGATCTTCAGCGTGGCATCAAACGGGATGACGTTGGCCTTGGAACCGGCCTGCACGGAGCCGACGGTGACCACGCCGAACTCGCTCGGGTTGAGCTCGCGGGAGACAATCGTCTGCAGGCGCATGACAATCGAGCTGGCCAGCACGACCGAGTCGACGCTCAGGTGCGGCATGGACCCGTGGGAGCCGGCGCCGAAGACCTTGACGGTCACGCTGGTGGCCGTCGAGAGCACCGGGCCCGGCTTGATAGCCACGCTGCCGGCGGGCACCACGCTGCAGAAAACGTGCTGACCCAGCATGACGTCCGGCTTGGCGACCTTGTCCACCACGCCGGCGTCCACCATGGACTGCGCGCCTTCGGCGGTTTCCTCACCGGGCTGGAAGAGGACTTCCAGGGTGCCGGACCAGGCATCGGTGGCGTCCTTCATGAGGGCGGCCACGCCCATGAGCGCGGCGACGTGGGAGTCGTGGCCGCAGGCGTGCATGACGCCGTCGACGGTGGAGGCGTAGTCGAGGCCGGTGTCCTCCTGGATGGGCAGGGCATCGAAATCGGCGCGCAACATCACGGTGGGCCCGTCGCCGTTTTCTAGGACGCCGACGACCCCGCCGCCGACTTCCACGACGTCGTAGTCGAATTCGCGCAGCTTGTCCGCGATGATCCCGCGGGTGCGCTCCTCTTCCATGCTGAGCTCGGGGTGCTGGTGCAGGTCGACGTACAGCGCCTCCTGCTTCTCGCGAATCCCGTCGTAGCCGCTAACGATGTCCCCTACTGCCATGGGCTGGCTCCTTCCGGTTCACTAAAGCGTACGCAGCCAGCCTACGCCGAAACAGCGGGCGCTAGCGGCTGGCCTTGTCCAGCAGCTCCAGAATGTGGTGGTAGTCGGAGCCGGTCGCCCGCGTTAGCCCCAGCTCGCAGGTGCGGTTGGTGGACGCGTGGTACTGGGCGCCGAATTCCTTGGCCTGGGCGGCCTCGGCGCGGGTGGCGGACGCGGTCAGCTCGGGGTGGAGCATGCCGCGGTCGCCGGCATACCCACAGCAGTTCCAGGCGGTGGGCACGTTGACCTCGCGCGCGGCGGCCCCGGCGACCTTTTCCAGGTCGGGCATGATTCCTAGCTGGAAGGCGGAGCAGGTCGGGTGCAGCGTGACGGACTCGGCCGGGTGCGCAACATCTAGGGCCGGGAGGATGTGCTCGGCGGTGAAGGCGATGGCATCGATAACCGTGACGCCGTGGGCTTCCAGCAGGTCGCGGAAGCCGGCGGTACAGCTGGAGGCGTCGACGACAACGGGCAGCTTCCCGCCGTCGGTCAGCGGCACGACGGTGTCCACGACGCGCTTTTCCATCACGTCGTGGCCCTCGCTTAGGCCCTTGGACGACCACGGGGTGCCGCAGCAGAGCTTGTCGATGCCACCGGGCACCTCCAGCGCCAGCCCGGCGCGCTCCAGGAGGTTGACGAAGGCATCGGTGGCGCCGGGGCCGTCGCCCTGCGGGCCGAACATGGTGTTCACGCAGGCCGGCAGGAAGATGCCGGTCACGGCGGCGCGGTTATCGCCGACGCGGCGGCCCAGGCGGGCGCGCGGCTTGCCGCCCTTAGACAGCTCAGGCTGGTACTGCGGCATGACGTCGGAGCCTACCAGGCGGCGGCCGACGTCGGTGACGGCCTTGACCAGGGAGGTCGGCAGGAAGTGGGCGCCGGTCAGCGCTACCGATGCGCCTTCGCTGACCACCGGCCAGCCCTTCGCCGCGGCCTTCCACCCGGCCTGCAGGACCGGCTGGGCCTGTTCGCGGCGCAGGCGCTTGATGAACTTGCCGGTGTCGATGCCCACCGGGCAGGCGGTGCGGCACATGGAGTCGACGGCGCAGGTCTCGATGCCCTCGTACTGGTAGGCCTCGTCGATCTCGGCGACGGTGGCGGTATCCCCGGCCTCCTCGGCGCGCTTGCGGGCGCGGCGGACGACGATGCGCTGGCGCGGGGTGAGCGTGAGATCCCGCGACGGGCAGACCGGCTCGCAGTAGCCGCACTCCACGCAGCGGTCGATCTCTTCTTCCACGGTCGGGTTGAGCTTGATGTTTTTGACGTGGGCGTCCGGGTCGTCGTCGAGGATGACGCCCGGGTTCATGGTATTCGTCGGGTCACAGGCGCGCTTGAGCTCCTGCATGACCTCATAGAGCTCGTCGCCGTACTGGCGGCGCACGTAGGGCGCCATCGCGCGGCCGGTGCCGTGCTCGGCCTTGAGGTTGCCCTCGGCTTCCAGGACCAGGGAGACCATGTCCTCGTTGAAGTTGTTGAAGCGGCCGATGGCCTCGTCGCCCTCGAAGCGGTCGGTGAGCAGGAAGTGGATGTTGCCGTCCTTGGCGTGGCCGAAGATGACGGCGTCGTCGTAGGAGTAGCGGGCGAAGATGTCCTGCAGGCCGGCGCAGGCGTCCGCGAGGTCGGCGACCGGCACGACGATGTCCTCCAGCAGCGCGGTGGTGCCGGACGGGCGGGCCTCCGCGACCTGGGCGTAGAGGCCCTTGCGGAAGTTCCAGGCGGCGGTGCGGGTGGCGGCGTTGGCGGAGAATTGCGCCGGGGACTGGAGGTTGAGCTCGGCCAGCAGCTTCGAGCCGGCCTGCTCCTTGGCGTTGATTTCGTCCTCGCTGTCGGCGTGGTACTCGATGAGCAGGGCGGCCTGGGAGTCGATGTCGAAGCCGGTGATGGCCTCCGGGACCTTGTCGAAGGTGCGGCCGACGCGGATGGAGGCCGAGTCCATCAGCTCCAGGGTGGCCGCGCCGGTCTCCAGCAGGTCGGGCAGGCTGCGGGTGGCGGCGTCCACGTCCGGGAAGACGGCCACGGAGGTGGTGGTCAGGCGGGCGATCGGCACGGTGCGGAAGACGGCCTCGGCGATAAAGGCCAGGGTGCCCTCCGAGCCGATGATGAGGTGCTCCAGGAGCTTCGCCGGGGTCTCAAAGTCCAGGAAGGAGTTCAGGCCGTAGCCCATGGTGTTTTTCAGGCTGAAGTGCTTGGTGATCTTCTCCACCGAGGCCGGGTTGTCCACCACGCGGCGGCGCAGGCGCTGCAGGGTCTCGAAGAGCTCCGGCTCCTGCTGGGCCAGCTGCTGGTCGGCGTCCGGGCGGGCGGTGTCTAAGACGGTGCCGGACGGCAGGACCAGGGTCATCGACTCCAGGGTGCGGTAGGTGTTCAGCTCCGTGCCGCAGGCCATGCCGGAGGAGTTGTTGGCGATGACCCCGCCCATCGTGGCGGCCGACTCACTGGCCGGGTCCGGGCCCAGCTTGCGGCCGTACAGCCCCAGGCGGGCGTTGACCTGGCGGACCGTGGCGCCCGGCTGGACGCGCACGCGCTCGCCACCATCCAGCACCTCGATGCCGCGGAAGTGCTTGCGCACGTCCACCAGGTAGCCGTCGCCGGCGGACTGGCCGGCCAGGGAGGTGCCGCCGGAGCGCAGGGTCACCGGGATGTTGTTGGCACGCCCGGCGCGGAAGGCGGCGGCGACGTCATCGGCGTTTTTGGCTTCGATGACGGCTTGCGGGGTGAAAAGGAAGTGGGAGGCATCGCTGGCCGCGGCCACGCGATCGATCAGGGCGGTGTTGACGTCGAGGCTCATGCCTCAATTACACGCCCGCCGGCACACCCCCGCAAGTAAGGAGGGGGTTAGAACGGGGCTAGTTCCGGGGCGCGGGCGGGATCGGCGCTCCCGCCGGCGGGGTAATACGCGGGTAGTGCCGCCAGGTGCCGCGGCGGGCGTCGGCCCCGGCGGAATTCCCGGCGGCGGCCCCGGCATCGGTGGCGTCGTCGTGCGCGGTCGGCGCGGGGCGGTGCGGGGTGGGATCCCAGTGGGCATCGACGAGCCGGACCTGGCAGAACCAGCCGAGCGCCAGCACGGCCAAGCCGACGAGGCCGACCAGGAGGAGGCCCACTACCCCGCCGGGCGCCGAGGCCCAGCCGATGAGCATGCCGAACCAGCCGAAGTCGGCGTCGCCGAAGGTGGTGTTCGCCGCGCCGAAGGAGCCCAAAACTCCCAGCAGGAAGGCCGGCAGGAAGGTAATCAGCAGGCCGTTGACGAAGCCGCCGGCGGCCGCGCCGCGCCGCCCGCCGGTCGCGTTGCCGTAGACACCCGCCGCGCCGCCGGTGAAAAAGTGCGGGACCAGCCCGGGGAGGATGAGCGCCACCCCGAAGGCCGGGCCCAGCCACAGCGACAGGACCGCCAGGCCCACCAGCCCGCCGGCAAAGGAGGTCAGGAAGCCGACCAGGACGGCGTTTTGGGCGTACGGGAAGACGATGGGGGCATCGAGGGCCGGGATGGCGCCGGGCACGACCTTGGCGGCAATCCCCTGGAAGGCGGGCACGAGCTCGCCCAGGATGGTGCGCACGCCGAAGAGGATGACGGCGACAGCCACGCCGAACTGCAGGCCCTGGGTCAGCGACTGCATGAGGAAGTTGCCCACCCCGGTCGCGCCGTCCTCGAAGGCGGTGAAGGCCTCGTCGCCGGCGCGGGCCAGGAACAGCAGGGCGAGCACGAGGTACATCAGCGCCATCGACAGCGCCGTGGCGATCATGGAATCGCGCAGGAAGCGCAGGCCCTCCGGCAGGTGGAGCTGCTCGGTGGAGGCGGAAGGCTTGCGCTTGCCGCCGACCAGCTTGCCCACCGCGCCGGCGGCGACGTAGCCGGCGGTGCCGAAGTGCCCGATGGCCACGGAGTCGTCGCCGGTAATGCGCCGGGTCCAGGGGTGCGCGATGGCCGGCAGGGATACCATCAGGATGCCCAACAGGGCGGCGCCGAAGACGATGACCACCCAGGCGCGATAGCCGGCCGGGGCGAAGACCATCGTGAGCAGGGTGGCCATGAACAGCACGTGGTGGCCGGTCAGGAAGACGTACCGCAGAGGCGTGAACCGGGCCAGCAGCAGGGAGACCACGAAGCCCAGGATCATCACCCAGGCGACCTGGCTGCCGAACTGCTGCTGGGCGATGCCC
The DNA here is from genome assembly GCF_040946485.1 of Corynebacterium sp. LK2537. Taxonomy (NCBI): domain Bacteria; kingdom Bacillati; phylum Actinomycetota; class Actinomycetes; order Mycobacteriales; family Corynebacteriaceae; genus Corynebacterium; species Corynebacterium sp. LK2537. Next base: position 58,445 of record NZ_JAYWLQ010000009.1, on the reverse strand, counting down.
ACGATGGCCTCGTTGGTCGGCACCACCCCGTGCGCGCCGGTGGCGCCGGTGATCATGACGCCGAGCGGCTCCAGGGAGGCGGTGACCAGCCCGGCGCCGGCGTTGATGAGCAGGAAGCCGAGCGTGGCCTTGATGGCCCCGCCCAGCACCTGGCCGATGCCCCGGCCCAACGCGGCCAGCCCGATGGCGGTGATGATGCCGATGAGGAAGACCGGCACGGCCAGGATCTCATTGACCACAAAGTTGGCTGCGTCTACCAGGATGTTCATGTTTTTACCGGCCTTCCTGTGCGGCGGGGATGTCGTAGATTTCGCGGAGCGCGCGGTCGAGCTCCGCGGCGGAGGTGAAGTTGTCGATGACGTAGACCGGCACCCCCACGTCGCCCAGGGCGGCGGCGATTTCGCCGGAGGTCAGCAGGACGTCGGCCTCGCTAGCGCGCCCCTTCGCGGAGATGGTGTCGGTGGCCTCGACGGTGAAATACGGCGACCAGCCCCACTCGTCAAGCACGCCGTCCAGGGTGTTCTTCAAAAACAGCGAGGTGCCCAGCCCGTTGCCGCAGACGGTAAGTATCTTGCCCTTGCTCTCGACCGTGCCGTCGGGGCGCGCGGCGGGGACCGCCGCGCCGGTTGCGGCGGCCGCCGCGGTCTCTTCGGCCTCGCGGGCCTCGCGCTCGCGGCGCATAGCGATGGCGTTGGCGGCGGCGGTGGGCACGTGGCCGTCCAGGACGTTGCGCAGCTGGCCTTCGGAGGTGACGACGTCGAGGAGTTCGCGCTTGTCGGCATCGCCGAGCACGCGGGCCAGTTCCTTCATGGCGCGGGTGTGGGCGAAGTCGTCGCGGGCAGCCAGGGCTACGACCAGGGTGACCGGGTCGTTGGTGCCGTGGCCGAAGCGGACCGGCTCGGCCAGGCGCACCCAGCTGATGGCGGTGTGGCGGACCGCCTCCGAGGGCCGCGCGTGGGCGAAGGCGAAGCCGGGGGCGACGACGATATAGGGCCCGTTGTTGTCCACGGTCTCGATCATCGCCTGGGTGTAGTCGGCGGTGGCGGAACCGCTGGCCTCCAGCAGGCGGCCGGCGCGGGTGATAGCAGCGCGCCAGTCCGCGGCAGGCGCGTCCAGCTCCACGCCCCCGGGCGCGAGTAGGGCTCCTAGTTTGGACATGGTTTCTCCTTGCAGTTGTCGAATCCGTCAGCGTCAACTAGGGCGCCGGCCTGCGGTATTTACACCTGAATTTAGCAACCGGCACGCCGCGGACCCAAAAAGCAAATCCCGCAGGTGTGTTGTTTCCCAAGCTCACCGACACCCTGAATGCGGGGGTGCGCGTGTTAACTTGAGGTATTGGCCCCGTGCCCGCCCACGGCGACCGGAGCCTTCCCCCTAACTACACAAACCACCTAGGAAAAGAGGTTTGTCCAATGGAGACTATGGACACGTGGGAGCCGACGCTGGGCGCGGGCCCGCTGTTGGGCATCGCGGTGGCAGCCATCGCCCTGATTTTGGTGATGGTCATCTATTTCCGCGTGCACGCTTTCGTCACGCTGGTAACGGTGTCGGCGCTGACTGCGCTGGCGGCGGGGCTGCCCATCGCCGGGGTGGTCGAGACGATGACGGATGGCTTCGGGAGCACGCTGGCATCGGTGGCGCTTTTGGTCGGCCTGGGCGCGATGATCGGGCGGCTGGTGGAGGCCTCCGGCGGCGCGAAGTCGCTCGCCGATGCCCTCGTGGCCCGCTTCGGCGAAGACCGCGCGCCGCTGGCGCTGGGCATCGCCTCGCTGATTATGGGCTTCCCCATCTTCTTCGACGCCGGCCTGGTGGTCATGCTGCCGGTCATCTTCGCGGTGGCGCGCCGGCTCAACGGGCCGGTGCTGGCCTACGGCATCCCGGCCGCCGGCGCGTTCTCGGTCACCCACGTCTTCCTGCCGCCGCACCCGGGGCCGGTCGCGGCCGCGGAGTTCTTCAACGCGGACATCGGGCTCATTCTGGCGCTCGGCCTGCTGATCGCCATCCCGACGTGGTACTTCTCCGGCTACCGCCTGGGGCTGTTCCTGGGTAAGAAATTCCCCTTCGGCGTGACGGAGATGCTCACCGGCCCGGCTGTGAAGGAAGCGGAGATGCCCCACCGCCCGGCCTCCCCGGCGGCGGTGATTTCCGTGCTGCTTATCCCCTTGGTGTTGATCTTCTGCAACACGGGGCTGAACACGCTAGCGGCGGCCGGGGCCATCGACGGCGAGGCCACCTGGGCGCAGGTGCTCATCATGGTGGGTCAGACCCCCATCGCGCTGCTGATTACCACCTTCGCCGCGATGGCAATCCTGGGCCTGCGCCGCGGGGTGGACAAGAACGCGATGGAAAAGGCGATGGAGTCCTCGCTGGGGCCGATCTGCTCGGTGGTGCTCATTACCGGCGCCGGCGGCATGTTCGGCGGGGTGCTGCGCACCTCCGGCATCGGGGATGCGCTGGCGGATTCGCTGTCGGGCATCGGCATCCCGGTGATTTTGGCCTGCTACCTCATCGCGGTGGCGCTGCGCCTGGCGCAGGGTTCGGCGACGGTCGCGCTGACCACGGCCGCCGCGCTGATGGTCCCGGCGGTCGAGGCCGGCGGCTTCAACGAGGTCCAGCTCGCGCTCATCGTGCTGGCGACGGCCGCGGGCTCGGTCTTCGGCAGCCATGTCAACGACTCGGGCTTCTGGCTGGTCGGCCGCCTGATGGGCATGGACGTGGCCACCACGCTGCGCACCTGGACCGTCAACCAGATGCTCATCAGCGTGATCGGCTTCGTCTTCGCGCTGGTGCTCTTCGGGGTCGCCGCGGCCTTCTAACTCACGGTCTTCTAGCGGGCCGGGAGGGGGCCGCGGCTCGGGTGCGGCTTGGCCTTGGGCGCGGCTCGGCTTTAAGAGCGACCAAACGTTAAGAAGCCAGGCGTTAGGCGGCCAGGTACTCCGCCACCTGGCGGGCGATTTCCTCTTCCGGCTGGTCGACGTCGAAGACGGCGCCGGCTTCGTCGGCCTCTAGCGGTTCGAGGGTGTCGAACTGGGACTGCAGCAGCGAGGCCGGCATGAAGTGGCCGGCGCGGTGCTGCATGCGCTCGGCCAGCACGTCGAATTCCCCGGCCACGTGCACGAAAATGACATCGGGGCAGTGCTCGCGCAGGAGGTCGCGGTAGGAGCGCTTGAGCGCGGAGCAGCCGACCATGGTGCCCGCGGGCTGGGCGGCCAGCCAGGTGCCGATGGCGGTGAGCCAGGGCCAGCGGTCGGCATCGTTGAGCGGGGTGCCCGCGGACATCTTGGCGATGTTTTCGGCCGGATGCATGTCGTCGCCGTCGCGGTAGGCGTGGCCGGTCAGCGCCGCGACGTTGTGGCCGACGGTGGTCTTGCCGGAGCCGGAAACACCCATGATGACGACGTGGTAGGAACTCTTTGTCATTCTCCCGAGTTTAGTGGCGCTACCTGCGCGGCCAGCAAAGGGTGAGCAGGGGCACTTGACGGGGCGCGGTGTGAGGCCGTAAATTAAGCCGCAAACCACAATGCAAACGTTTGCAGCAATCGTTTGCACCCCTCCCCCTCCGACTGGGAAGAAGGTCCGCCCCTACCATGCCTGCCCACAGCGCCAACCTGAAAGACGTCGCCTTAGCCGCGGGGGTCTCGGTGTCCACGGCCTCCCGCGCGCTGGCCGGCAAGGACTCCATCTCCGCGGCCACGCGCCAGCGCGTGGAGCGGGCGGCCCAGGCGCTGAACTACCACCCGAATATCCAGGCCCGTGGGCTGCGCACCGCGCGCACCTACACGCTGGGCCTGGTCATCCCGACGCTGCTCAACCCCTATTTCGCCACCATGGCCGACGCGGTCCAGGCCCGCGCGACCGCCAACGGGCTGGCCACCATCATCACCTCCTACTCGGAGGACTCGACCCTCCTGCGCAACGCGGTGACCACGCTGTCGCAGCAGAACGTCGACGGCATGCTGGTCGTCCCCACCGCGGACGCGCTCTCCCTGCTCGGCGCGGTCAAGGCGGCCGGCACGCCGGTGGTCCTCATCGACCGATCGCTTTCCGGATCCGACCTGCCGACGGTGGTCTCCAACCCGGAGCCCGGGATTTCGGCGGCGGTGGAGTTGCTCTACGCGCGCGGGCACCGGCGCATCGGCTACCTGGCCGGCCCGGAGGAGCTGTCCACCGGCGCGGAGCGCCGGGCGGCCTTTAGTGCGGCGGTAGACCGCCTCGGCATCGGCGGCGACAACGTCTACCAGGGCGGCTTCGAGGTCTCGCAGGGCATCGCGGGCACGCGCGAGCTGTGGGAGGCCGGGTGCACGGCGGTCATCGCGGGCGATTCCATGATGACCCTCGGCGCGCTGGAGTACTGCCACCGCCAGAAGGTGCGCATCGGTAAGCAGCTGGCGCTGGTGGGCTTCGACGACCTGGACTATATGCGGGTCCAGCCCACGCCGCTGACCGTCATCGACCAGGACGTGACCCAGCTGGGCTACCGCGCCGCCGACACCCTCGTCGCCGCCCTGTCCGGCATGTCCCCGCCGGACGTGACCCTGCCGACCCGGCTTATCACCCGTCAATCGACCGAACACTATCTCCAGGAGGTGCCGCGATGAACCACCCGGTCATCATGCGGCTGGAAGGAATCAACAAATCCTTCGGACCCGTCAACGTCATCCGCGACGTCAGCCTCGACGTGCGCGCGGGCCAGGTGCACGCGCTGCTGGGCGAGAACGGCGCCGGCAAGTCGACGCTCATCAAGATGATGTCGGGCGTCTACCAGCCGGATACCGGCCGCGTCCTCGTCGACGGCGCCGAGGTCCAGCTGCCGAACACCAAGGCGGCGGAGGCGCTGGGAATTGCCACCATCCACCAGGAGCTCAACCTGGTGCCGACGATGTCCGTGGCCGAAAACATCATGCTGGGCCGCACGCCCTCGCGCTTCGGGCTGGTCAACAAGAAGTTCCTGCGCAACGAGGCGGCCGCCGCCCTGCGGCTTATCGGCCTGGACGTCAACCTGGACACGCCGGTCGGCGAGCTGGGCATCGCCCGCCAGCAGCTGGTGGAGATCGCCAAGGCGCTGTCGATGAACGCGCGCCTGCTCATCCTGGACGAGCCCACCGCCGCGCTGACCGGCAAGGAAATCGACCAGCTCTTCGCAGTGGTCGAGGACCTGCGCGCCAAGGGCGTCGGCATGGTCTTTATCTCCCACCACTTAGAGGAGCTGGCCCGGATCGCGGATTCCATCTCCGTGCTGCGCGACGGCAACGTCGTCGCCGAGGTCGGCCCGGACACCCCGGAAGCCGAGCTGGTCCGCCTGATGGTCGGCCGCGACATCGACAACCAGTACCCGCGCGAGGCGGAGGCGGCCGGCGAGGCTCTGCTCAGCGTGCGAAACCTCAGCACGCAGGGCAGCTTCGCAGACGTTAGCTTCGACGTCCACGCCGGCGAGGTCGTCGGCCTGGCCGGGCTGGTCGGCGCCGGCCGCACGGAGATCATCCGGGCCATCGCCGGCGCGGACAAGGTGGATTCCGGCGAGGTCCGCGTGGCCGGGAAGAAGCTCAAGCTGGGCGATATCGCCGCCGCCATCCGCGCCGGCATCGGGCACGTGCCCGAGGACCGCAAGTCCCAGGCGCTCATTTTGGACGCCACCATCGGCGAGAACCTCGGCCTGGCCACGCTGAATAAGACCAGCAAGGCCGGGCTCGCCGACCGGCGCGGCCAGAAGGCCCGCGCCCGCGAGGTGGCCGAGAAGCTGCGCATCCGCATGGCCGACATCGACCAGCCCATCCGGGACCTGTCCGGCGGCAACCAGCAAAAGGCCGTCTTCGGCCGCTGGGTGCTGGCCGGCTCCCGCGTGCTGCTGCTGGACGAGCCCACCCGCGGCGTCGACGTCGGCGCGAAGGTGGAGATCTACCGCATCATCAACGAGGTCACCGCCGCCGGCGGGGCCGTCCTGATGGCCTCCTCCGACCTGCCGGAGGTGCTGGGCATGTCCGACCGGGTGCTGGTGGCCTCCGGCGGGAAGATCGCCGGCGAGCTGCCGCCGACCGCCACCCAGGACGAGGTCATGACCCTCGCCGTATCCAACGTCACCAGCACGATTACCGAAAACCCCCACGACTTTGAGGAGATCGCCTCATGACCACCACCGCTACCGCCGCCAGCGCGCCCGCCGGCGCCCCGTCGGGCCCGAGCCGCTGGCACCGGGTATCCAACTGGATGATGAACAACGGCGCGCTTGTCGGCCTCATCGTCCTGTGCGTGGCGCTGTTTATCGCCACCCCGCACTTTTTGACCGTCAACAACCTGGTCAACATCGGCATCCAGGCCGCCACCGTGGCCATCCTGGCCTTCGGCATGACCTTTGTCATCATCACCGCCGGCATCGACCTGTCGGTGGGCTCCGTCGCCGCCCTGGGCGCAATGGTCTCGGCCTCCTTCTTCGTCAACACCGGCCTGCCGGGCTGGGTCACGCTCATCCTCGGCCTGCTCACCGGCCTGCTGGCCGGCGTCATCTGCGGCATGGCGACGGCCTGGGGCAAGATCCCGTCGTTCATCGCCACCCTGGCCATGATGTCGATCGCCCGCGGCGCCACCCTGGTCATCTCCCAGGGCTCGCCGATGCCGACCGCCGACGCCGTCAACTGGATGGGCTCCACCGTGGCCGGGGTTCCCATCCCGATCGTCATGATGGTCATCGCCGGCCTGGTGTGCTGGTTCATCCTGGAGCGCACCGTGCTAGGGCGTTCCATGTACGCCATCGGCGGCAACCTGGAGGCCGCGCGCCTGTCCGGCCTGCCGGTCCGCCAGATCCAGGTCGCCGTCTTCGGCCTGTCCGGCCTCTTCGCCGCCCTGTCCGGCCTGGTCATGGCCGGCCGGCTGACCTCGGCGCAGCCGCAGGCGGGCGTGGGCTACGAGCTGGACGCGATTGCGGCGGTGGTCATCGGTGGGGCATCGCTAGCCGGCGGCGCCGGCAAGGCCACCGGCACCCTGGTCGGCGCGCTGCTGCTGGCCGTCATCCGCAACGGGCTGAACCTGCTCAACGTCTCCTCCTTCTGGCAGCAGATTGTCATCGGCCTGGTCATCGCCCTGGCCGTGGGCTTCGACGTCATCCGTAACAAGACCGCTAACTAAATACTCTCCCCCTCCCCCCGGCGGCGCGCGGGAATACACCCCGCCGTCGCCGCAGAAGAAGTAAAGGAAAACCTCATGTCTGCATCCCGGACCCTTATCCGCAAGTCCCTGGCCGTGGCCTCCGTCGCCGCGCTGACGCTGTCCGTTGCCGCCTGCAATCGCGGCGAGGCCGCCAGCGAGAACGTCACCCTGGCGCTGTCGACCCAGACCAACCCCTTCTTCGTCGAGCTGCGCGACGGCGCCCAGGAAAAGGCCGACGAGCTGGGCATCAACCTGGACGTCCAGGACGCCTCCGACGACGCGTCCACCCAGACCAACCAGCTGAAGAACGCGGAGACCTCCGGCGCGGGTGTGGTGATTGTCAACCCGACCGACTCCGACGCCGTGGGCTCGGCCGTCCAGTCGCTCAACGCCGCGGACATCCCGGTCGTGGCGGTGGACCGCTCCTCGAATGCCGGTGAGGTCGCCTCCTTTGTGGCCTCCGATAACGTCGCCGGCGGCGAGCAGGCTGCCGACGCGCTGGCTAAGTCCATCGGCGAGGAGGGCGAGATCCTCGTCCTGCAGGGCATCTCCGGCTCCTCGGCCTCCCGCGACCGCGGCGAGGGCTTCGAAAAGGGTCTGAAGAAGTACCCGAAGATCAAGGTCGCGGCCAAGCAGACCGCGAACTTCGACCGCACCGAGGGCCTGAACGTGACCACCAACCTGCTGCAGGCCCACCCGAATGTCAAGGCCGTCTTCGCCGAGAACGACGAGATGGCCCTCGGCGCCATCGAGGCCCTGGGCGCGAAGGCCGGCAAGGAGGTCAAGGTCTTCGGCTTCGACGGCACCGAGGACGGCATCAAGGCCATCGAGGACGGCACCCTGGCAGGCACCATCGCGCAGCTGCCGGACGAGCTCGGCGCCAAGGCCGTGGAGCAGGCCGCTGCTATCCTGAACGGCGAGGACCCGGAAGCCGAAATCCCGGTCGAAGTTGTCACCGTCACCGAGCAGAACGTAGCTGAGTACAAATAATGACTGAACCGACCAGCACCCCGTCCACCGCGTCCGCCCAGCCCGGCCGTCTGGCCGTCGTGGGCTCCATCAACGCCGACCTCATGGTGGGCGTGGACCGTCACCCGCACCCGGGCGAGACCCTCCTGGGCAGCGGCGGCGGCATCCTGGCCGGCGGCAAGGGCGCCAACCAGGCCGTGGCCGCCGCGCTGCAGGGCGCGCACGTGGACTTCGTCGGCGCGGTCGGCGACGACCCCTACTCCGCCCCGGCGATGAGCCACCTGCACAGCAGCGGAGTGAACCTGGAGCACGTCGCGACCCGCTCCTCCACGACGACGGGCCTGGCGGTCATCACGGTCAGCGCGGACGGGGAGAACACCATCGTGGTCATCCCCGGCGCGAACGCCACCGTGGACGGCGGCTACGTCGACGCGCACTCCTCCGCGGTGGCGGCAGCCGACATCGTCCTGCTGCAGGGCGAAATCCCCGCGGAAGGTTTCGCGGCGGCCGCCCGGCACGCCCACCGGCTGGTGGTCAACCTGGCGCCGGTCATTGAGGTCGACCGGGACAGCCTGCTGCGCGCGGACCCGCTGGTGGTCAACGAGCACGAGGCCGACCTGGTCCTGGCCCAGCTGGGCGCGCCGGTAGCCTCGGCGGACCCGCACGATTTGGTCCAGGCGCTGCTGGAGGTCGGCTTTAACAGCGTCGTGCTCACCCTCGGCGCCCAGGGCGCCCTGGTGGGTGATGGTTCCGGCCTGACGGATATCCCCACCCCGCGCATCCACGCGGTGGATACCACCGGCGCCGGCGACGCCTTCACGGGCGCGCTGGTGGCCCGGCTGCTGGCCGGGGCATCGCTTAACGATGCCGCCCGGCACGCCGCCCGCGTCGGCGCTTTTGCTGCCCTTTCTGCTGGCGCCCAGCCGTCCTACCCCGGCTTGGACGCGGAACTACCACAGGTATAAAACATGCGTAAACAAGGAATTTTGAACCCCGAGCTGACCTGGGCGATTAGCCGCCTGGGCCACACCGATACCTTCGCCATCGGCGACTGCGGCCTGCCGCTGCCGGACGGCGTGAAGGTCATCGATTTGAGCCTCGTCTTCGGCGTGCCGAGCTTCGCGGACGTCGCCCGAGCCATCCTCAACGAGGTGGTCGTGGAGGCCGTCGCGATTGCCGACAGCACCCCACGCGAAATCCGCGAGCTACTCCCGAACGTGCCCGTCCGGGAGACCACTCACGAAACACTGAAGAACCGGCTCGCGGAGTGCCGGTTCATCGTGCGCACCGGGGAGACTACCCCGTTTGCTAATGCGATTTTCCGCAGTGGCGTCGCCTTTTAGTGGAAGACCATGCCGCCGTCGACCACTAGGGTCTGGCCGGTGACGTAGTCCGAGTCCTCGCCGGCCAGGAAGGAAATCGCCTTGGCGACGTCCTCAACCTCGGACAGGCGCTTGAGCGTGATGTTCTTGGTGAACTGCTCCCAGCCCCACTCCTCCGGCTGGTTGTTGCTCTTCGCCAGGTCCTGGGCGAGCTTTTCCATCAGCGGGGTGCGGACAATGCCCGGGGCGTAGGCGTTGACGGTGATGCCGTCGTCAGCCAGGTCCTGGGCCGTGGTCTGGGTCAGGCCACGGATGGCGAACTTGGTGGAGGTGTACAGCGGGATACCCGGGTTGCCCTTCACACCGGCCTGGGAGGCGGCGTTGATGATCTTGCCGCCGTGGCCCAGCTCGCGCAGCTTCTTCGCCGCGGCCTGGATGCCCCAGATGACACCCTTGACGTTGATGTCGTAGATGGTGTCGATGTCCTTTTCGGTCACGTCGAGGATATCGATCTGCGGCGCGATGCCGGCGTTGTTGACGATGACGTCGAAGCCGCCGAGCTTCTCCACGGTCTGGTCCACCGCCGCGTAGACCGAGTCCCGGTCCGCCGCGTTGACCTCGATGGCGATGGCACCGGCGGCCTCGCCGCCCAGGTCCTCAGCGACCTTCTGCGCGGTGTCCAGGTTCAGGTCCCCCACCGCGACGCGGAAGCCATCCCGGTGCAGGCGCTTGATAGCCGCCTCACCGATTCCCTGGCCGCCGCCGATCATCAGGGCGACCTTGCCGTTTTCTACGCGTTCCGTAGCTTGAGCAGACATTGGTTTTCTCCTTAAGTCCAGCACGTTGGAATCCAACGTAAACTTCTGAATGTGCTCATCCATTAGCCTACTCCGCACCAGCAAAAACGGCATCAACATTAGCTACGAACAGGTATTTCTCGTGAAATTAACCCGGTGCCCGATTGTTTTTGGGTCTTTTTGATTGAATTTTGGCGCACATCTTACTGCTAACGTTGCCTCTGTCACTGCGTTCGGAGAACAGGGCGGTCGGGGGTAGCGAAGATCCGCAGCTACCCAGCGGGTTTAGCACTTGTCCATCCGAGTGCCCGGCAGATGTTCATAATGAAAGAATGAGCGTTGTCATACGAGTTGTGGGCGCGGTCTTCCGCGCCGAGGACAAGATCTTGGCGTGCCGCAAAGCCCCCGGCAAGTCGCTTGCCGGCTACTGGGAGTTCCCGGGCGGCAAGATCGAGGCCGGCGAGTCCCCGGAGGAAGCGCTCGCGCGCGAAATCCGCGAGGAGCTGTCCGTCACCGCCGAGGTGGGGTCGCAAATGACCACCACGACGCACGAGTATGACTTCGCGACCATCGAGCTGACTACGTTCTGGTGCACGATCTCCGCGGACACCCCGCAACTGAGCGATCATGACGAGGCCCGCTGGGTCACCGCGGCCGAGGCCGCCGAGCTGACCTGGGCGCCGGCCGACGTCCCGGCGCTCAAGCTGGTGGTGGACGCCCTGTGAGCCACCACCCCGACGACTCCACGCTGCCCTTCGGCTACTACGAGACTCCCCTCTCCGCCCGGGTGCGGGAGGAGCTGCGCCGGAAAGAGGCCGCCTACCCTACCGCCGGCTTCCAGATTGCCGACGGCGCGAGCGAGGAGGTCTCCCGCCGCTACCAGGCTGCGGTCTCCCAGGGCATCGCCAGCATCCTCGAGCAAAAGCTTCGCGAGCTGACCAAGCCGGCCGACCGCCTGGCATTGGTCAACCGGCTGACCTCGGCTCTGGGCGCCGAGGAGGCCATCGATAGCGAAGAGTTGCTGTATGCCATCTTCGACACCGCGCTCGCCAGCCCGCCCCAGATGCCGGAGATCCCTTTCCATTCGAGCGCCCTTTTTACCAACGCGCCCGAGGAATCGAACCTCTGGACCGAACTCGACCGCGAGATCAAGACCGCCGACGAGGTGCACCTCCTGTGTGCTTTCGTGAAGAACACTGGCGTTTCTGCGCTTACGGAGCAGTTCGAGTACCTCCGCGATAAGGGCATCCCCCTGCGGGTGTTGACCTCTACGTACTGTGGCGCGACCGACGCCCTGGCGGTCAAGACCCTGGTGGAGCGCTACGGCGCGCAGGTGCGCGTGTGCTACGAGCACAAGAGCACTCGCCTGCACGCCAAGGCCTGGTTGTTTAAGCGTAATTCGGGCTTCGATACCGCCTTCATCGGCAGCTCCAACCTCTCCCGGTCCGCGTTGGTAGACGGCTGGGAATGGAACGTGCGCGGTTCTAGCAAGACCACACCGGAGGTCATCGATAAGTTCATCAAGACTTTCGATACGTACTGGCACGACCCCCACTTTGTGGATTTCCAGCCCGAGCGCGACTTCGACAAGCTCGATAGGGCCCTACTCCTGGCCCACGGCGGCGAGCGCAAGAACGAGTCCCTGGAGATCTCCGGCCTGCGGGTCGAGCCCTTGAGCTCTCAGCGGCCGATGCTCGAGGCTTTGGAATCCGAGCGCACCGAACACGACCGGCACCGCAACCTGCTGGTGGCGGCAACGGGTACTGGCAAGACCGTCGTGGCGGCCCTGGACTACCGCAACCTCTGCGAAAAATTCGGCCGCCGGCCGCGCCTGTTGTTCGTGGCGCACCAGAAGAGGCTTCTCCTCCAGGCCCAGCGCACGTACCGGGAGGTGCTCTCCGATGCCACCTTCGGCGAGCTCTTGGTCGATGGCCAGCGGCCCGGCCAGTGGGACTACGTCTTCGCCAGCGTGCAGTCCCTTAAGCCCGCCATCCTTGATCAACTGGCCCCCGATCACTTCGACGTCGTGGTCATTGACGAGTTCCACCACGCCGAGGCGAAGAGCTACCGCCGCATTTTGGACCACTTCGCCCCGCAAGAGCTGTTAGGGCTTACCGCCACGCCGGAGCGCGCGGATGGCGAGAACGTGCAGAAGTTCTTCGATTACCGCGTCGCCTACGAGCTGCGGCTGTGGGACGCCCTGCGCATGCAACGGTTGACGCCCATGCACTACTACGGCATCGCCGACGGCACGGATCTGACCGGGGTGACCTGGAACCGCCGGACCAACGGATACGACATGAACGAGCTCAGCGAGCTCTACGTCAAGGCCGGGCAGAAGCGCACGCGGTTTATCATCCAAGAGATCGAAAAGCGCGTCCTCGACATGTCCGAGCTCAAGGCACTGGGCTTTTGTGTGTCCGTCACCCACGCTCAGTTCATGGCCCAGCAGTTCACCGAGTTCGGAATCCCGGCCAAGGCCATCGACGGCAACACCCCGACGAACCAACGCGAAGCGATTATCCGCCAGCTCCAGGACGGGGACATCAAGGTGATTTTCGCCGTCGACCTTTTCAACGAGGGCGTGGACATCCCCCAGGTCAACACGTTGCTGCTCCTGCGCCCCACGCAGTCCCCAGTAGTCTTCATCCAGCAGCTGGGACGCGGCCTGCGCCTGTCCGAGGGCAAGGACTCCTGCCTGATCCTCGACTTCATCGGGCAGCAGCACCAAAACTTCGACTTCACGGAGCGCTACCAGGCGCTGACTAAGAAGCGCGGGCAGAACCTGGTCAAGGAAGTTGAGAAGGGCTTCTATTCCATGCCGGCCGGCTCCAATATCAGCCTGGACCGGGTGAGCCAGGAGCAGATTCTGCGAAGCATCAAGAAGGCTGCCAGCAGCTCGCTGAAGAAGATCAAGTCCTTGGTCGCGGAGATCCGGACGACCGATTTGTCGCAGTTTTTGGCCGAGTCCGGCATCGATATCAGCGATATTTACAAGACCCGCCCCAACCAGTACTCGTGGACCCGGTTCCTTCGGGAGGCTAACCTCCTGCCAGGCGACGCCGACGAGACCGAGACCTTCTTGCTCAAGCGCCTGCGCACCATGCTGCATATCAACGATCAGGACCGCGCGAACGCCTACCTGCGCTTGCTGGATCCGGACGGCCCCGACCCGGAGAACCTGGAAGGCGACGACCGCGCGTATGCACGCATGCTGGTCTTGTCGTTCTGGGGTGGGCAGTCGACCGTCACGCCGCCCGAGGACTTCGCTGCAGCGCTCCGCCTGCTGCGCAACTACCCCGCCGTGCGCACCGAGCTGGGGCAAATCATGGAATACGCCATCAGCTCCGCCCGCGTCATCCCGCGGCCGACGGGCATCTCGCTACTCAAAAGCCACGCCGAGTATTCGCTGTCCGAGCTCGTCGCCGCCATGGAAGAGCGGCCGCTGCCCAAGATGGTCAGTCTCCCGCGCGAGGGCGTGCGCTACTTCCCGAACCTGAACACGGATCTGTTCCTGGTGACCTTGAAGAAGCGCGAAGATATCAGCGCCTCGACCGATTACCATGACTATCCGGTCTCCCCTGAGCTCATGCGCTGGGAATCCCAGAACAGCACCACGCTAAAGAGCAAGACCGGGCAGCGTTATATTCACCATCAGGAGCTCGGCGGTTCCATCGCCATGGCGACCCGCTACCTCAGCAGCAACGAGGTGGGAACGGCCTCGGCCTATACCTTCCTGGGCAAGGTCGATTACGTCTCCCACCAGGGCGAAAAGCCCATCAAATTCGAGTGGGCCCTGGAGCGGCCCATGCCGGAAAAGCTCTTCGTCGAAGGCCGCACCGTGGCCTAGAACAGCCGGGCAACGCCCGGATCGGAGGAAGGCGACAACTTTCTTCCAAAAATTAACGTGACGCACGGCACATCGGAGTACAGTGACTTCCATCACTGTTCCCTAGTGTCGCCCGTGAAGGAGTGCGTCATGGAAGCTGCCCCTGCTGCCCTTCCGGTTGGTGCGTCCGGTGGCTCGCCGGCTGCTGATGAGGGCCAACAGAAGGTTCGCTGGACCCTGGTGGGGCCCGGCCTGGTGGCGGCGGCCACCGGCGTGGGCGCGGCGGACATGGTGGCCACGATGATTGCGGGCCAGCGCTACGGCTTTGCGCTGCTGTGGGCGGTCATCCTGGGCACGTTCATGAAGATCGTGCTCGTGGAGGGCGTGGGCCGCTACAGCCTGGCCACGGGCAATACCATCTTCCACGGCTGGCGGGAGCTAGGCCCGTGGACGGCTTGGTACTTCGCGCCGTACATCGTGATTTGGGGGCTGGTCTACGGGGCCGCGGCGATGTCGGGCACCGGCCTGGCGCTGTCCGCCCTCTTCCCCGGCACGAGCCTGAACATGTGGGCCATCGGCACCGGGCTGGTCTGTTTCGCGCTGACGTGGCTGGGCCGCTACCAGCTCTTTGAGCGGATCTCCGCGGTGCTGGTGGGCATCATGTTCGTCACCGTCGTGGGCGTCGCCGCGATTACCGCGCCCAACCTGCCCGGGATCATCGCCGGACTGGTCCCCACCGTCCCGGATGGATCGTTCGTCTACGTGCTCTCCATCGCCGGCGGCGTGGGCGGCACTATTACCCTGGCCGCCTACGGCTACTGGCTGCGCGAGAAAAAGTGGTACACCCCGAAGTGGATGAAGGTCATGCGCCTGGACAACTCGGTGGCCTACCTCGTCACCGGAATTTTCGTGCTCGCCATGCTGGTGCTGGGCGCGGAGCTGCTCTACAGCGCCAACGTGGCGGTCTCCGACAACGACGAGGGCTTGGTCGACATGGCTGACGTCCTGGAGGCCCGCTACGGCACCGTCCTGTCCAAGGGCTTCATCGTCGGCTTCTTCGCCGCCGCTTTCTCCTCCTGCCTGGGCGTGTGGAACGGGGTGTCCCTGATGTTCGCTGACTACATCGGCCACCTCAAGAAGCTGCCGCAGGACGATCCCTCCACCAAGACCGGCGGCAAGTACTACCGCGCCTACCTGGTCTGGCTGACCTTCCCGCCGATGCTGCTCCTGCTGCTGGGCAAGCCCACCGGGCTTATCATCACCTACGGGGTCCTCGGCGCGTTGTTCATGCCGTTTTTGGGGCTCACCCTCCTGGTGCTGCTCAACACGAAGCTCACGCCGAAGCGCTGGCGCAACGGCTGGATTGTCAACACCCTGATGGCGGTCATCTCCGTCGCGTTCGTCTACCTGTGCATCACCCAGGTCGCCGGGTTCTTTGACTAAAGGCCCTAGCCAATCTGCACCTTGGTCGAGCAATCAATCTTGGCGTACGGACGGCCCTGGTTGTCCACCGAGGTCAGCGCGTAGTTTCCGCCGTAGGCGCGGCAGCCGTTGTAGGTATCCGGCGCGGGTGCGGCGGGGGCTGGTGCGGCGGGGGCTGGTGCGGCGGGAGCTGGTGCGGCCGGGACATCGTTGGCCGGCGCGGGGTTGGCCGGCGCGGGGTAATCGGCGGTGTTGGGGCGGGCGGACTCGCCGGTCGGGCGGTGGGCTTCTTCCTGGCGTTCTTTATCGCGCTCGGCCTTCTCGACCGCGTCGGCGCGCTCATCGTGGAGGCGTTCCTCGGCCTCGTCGAGTTCGGCGCGGCGTTCGGCCAGGATGGTGTTGAGGCGATCGACCAGGTAGGTGCCGTAGAAGGCGTTGCGGGCGCCGCCCTCGATGGCGTCCAGATCGGCGCGGCGGGCGGCGGTGCCGGCCAGCAGCTTGTCGATGGCAGCCACCTCGTCACCGGAACCATAGGTCGTGGTTGGGGACGAGCTCAGCGCGGTGGCAGCTTCGCCACCGTCGGTGGCGAAGCACTCGGGACCCACCTCGAAGATGCCGCGGCGGTCCTGCTGGGCGGCATCGACGGCCGCCTGGACGGGCGGGTAGAACTTCCGGTTCTCACCGACCAGCATGGCCGCGGCCAGGCCCTCCTCCGCGATGCGCGCGTTGACCAGCTCATCGTCCAGGAAGACGCCGGCGAGCTCACGGCCGTATTTGTCCTGGCGCTCGACGTCGTATTCCAAACGCACGGCGGTGCCGGCGGGCAGGAGATCTGCCAGGAAATCGCGGGCTTCCTCCGCCAGGCAGTCGGCGGGGCGGCCGTCGCGGGCGAGCTCCGAGGTGTCGATGTTGAGCAGGCGGACGCGCTTGTCGCCGTCGGCGGTGTGCACGTCGATGGTGTCGCCGTCGATGACGCGGTTGACGGTGGTTTCCTCTTCCCCGCCGCCCAGGATGGCCACCCCGGCGACCGCGGCGAGGGCCACCCCGCCGACACCCAGAAGCGCTTTCCCAAAACCCATTGCGCAGGTCCTTTCTGTAAGAACAAAATCTTTCAGATCTTAGCCTGCCGGGGCTGTGGGGGTAGTCGGGGAATCCGTGAAACGTAACCCTATTCACAAATCGGCGTGACGCGCGCTACACTGGATCTATCAGATTGTTCAACAATTTTAGGGATGGTGTTGATGTCTTCGCTTGTTATTGATCTCAACGCAGACTTGGGTGAGACGACCGCCGGCAACCCCGTGGCCGATGACGCGGCCATGCTGGAGCTGGTCTCGTCTGCCAACGTGGCCACCGGCTTCCACGCCGGGGACCCGCACTCAATCGCGCAGACGGTCCAGGCCGCGGCCCGCGCCGACGTGGTCATCGGCGCGCACGTGGGCTATAACGATGCCGCCGGTTTCGGCCGCCGCTTCATCGACTACGCCCCGGCGGAGCTGGCCGATGAGATTACTTACCAGATCGGCGCGCTGGAGGCCCTGGCGCGCGCGGCCGGCACCCGGGTGCGCTACGTCAAGCCGCACGGGGCGCTCTACAACACCATCGTGCACGATAAGGCCCAGGCCCAGGCGGTGATCGACGGCGTGCGCGCCTTCGGCGACCTGCCGCTGATGCTGCTGCCCGGCGGCGTGGCCGTGGACATGGCCGAGGACCAGGGCCTGACCGTGGTGCGCGAGGCCTTCGCCGACCGCAACTACAACGCCGACGGCACGCTGGTCTCCCGGCGCGAGGCGCACGCGGTCATGCACGACCCGCAGGCCGTGGCCGACCGCGTCCTGCAGGTGGCCCGTACCGGCTCTATCACCGCCTACGACGGCACCGAGCTGGCCGTCGATGCCCAGTCCGTGTGCACCCATGGCGACTCCCCCGGCGCCGTCGAGCTGCTGCGCGGCGTGGTGGACCTGCTGGGCCAGGAAGGCGTGGAGATTCGGAGCTTCCTCGATGTCTAACCCCACCATCCACCCGGTCGGCACGCGCGCGATGCTCATCGACTTGGACGGGCTCGACCAAGTCATGAGCTGGCACGCGGAGCTGTCAGCGCACCCGCTGCCGCACCAGGTCGACTGCATCGCCGCCGCCACCACCCTGCTGGTCACCTTCGACGCCCCGCGCGCGGCCGAGCTTGCCGCCGAGCAGCTGGCCGAGTTCCAGCCCACGAAGGCGGGCCGACGCGAGCCGCGCACCGTGGACATCGACGTGCGCTACGACGGCGAGGACCTAGCCGACGCCGCGGAGCTGCTCGGCATGTCGGAGCAAGCGCTCATCGACTGGCACACCTCCACCACCTGGACCGCCGCCTTCGGCGGCTTCGCGCCCGGGTTTACCTACTGCGCGCCGGAGGACCCCAGCCAGGCCAAGGCCGTGCCGCGCCGCCCCGACCCGCGTACGGCTGTGCCGGCGGGCGCGGTGGGCATCGCGGGCGATTTCTCCGCGGTCTACCCGCGTGTGTCCCCCGGCGGCTGGCAGCTCATCGGCACCACGAACACCCCGATGTGGGAGTCCCACGCGGAGCCGCCGGCGCTGGTCCAGCCCGGCGACCGGGTGCGCTACAACGCCGTCCGCGAGCTGCCCGAGCTGACCCGCGACCACGACGGGGCCAAGAAGTCCCCGGCGCGCCTGCCCCGCATGGAGGTCGAGGACGCCGGCCTGCTGACCCTGTACCAGGACCTCGGCCGGCCGGGCCGCGGCGACCTGGGGGTTACCCCCTCCGGTGCGGCGGACCGCGCGGCGGCCGCCACCGCCAATATCGCGGTGGGCAACCCGCGCAATGCGACGGTGCTGGAAAACATCGGCGGCATCCAGCTCAAGGCGCTGACCGACACGGTCATCTGCGTCACCGGCGCGACCGCCGTGGTGCGCGTGGGCGAATACCCGCTGCAGCTGGCCCGGCCCATCCTGGTCACCGCCGGCACCACCCTGACCGTCAGCCCGGCCATTACCGGCATGCGCTCGTACATCGCCATCCGCGGCGGCATCATCGCCGACACGGAGCTGGGCTCTTCCGCCACGGACGTGCTCTCCGGGCTGGGGCCGGACCCGGTCCGCGCCGGCGAGGTCATCGGCGTGCTGCCGCGCTCGAACGCCATGACCGACGCCCAGCTGTCCAACCCGCTGCGCGTGCGCGACGACAACGGCACCACCACCGGCGTGCTGCGCTGCGCGCTGGGCCCGCGCGACGACTGGTTCGGCGAGAACGTCCAGCAGTTCCTGGACACCGAGTGGACCGTCACCTCGGACTCGAACCGCGTCGGCCTGCGCCTGGCCGGGGATGCCACCATCGAGCGCGTCGTCGACGGCGAGCTGCCCTCGGAGGGCATGGTGGCCGGCAGCGTCCAGATCCCGCCGAACGGCAAGCCCGTGGTCTTCCTGCGGGACCACGCCGTGACCGGCGGCTACCCCGTCGTCGCCACCGTCTTGGAAGAAGATATTGATATTGCCGCCCAGCTCCCGCCCGGGGCCCGGGTCCGCTTCGAACTAGTCTCAGGAGTCAACTAACCATGGCCATTTCTGCTGTACTGATTGCTAACCGCGGCGAGATCGCCGTGCGCATCGCCCGCGTCGCCCGCGACCTGGGCATCCGCTCCATCGCCGTCTACTCCGAGGCCGACGCCGGCGCCCTGCACACCGTGGTGGCCGACGAGGCCTACGCCCTGCCGGGCAACTCCGCCGGTGAAACCTACATGAACATCCCGGCGCTGCTGGACATCGCCGTGCGCGCCGGTGCGGACGCCATCCACCCGGGCTACGGCTTCCTGTCGGAAAACTCCGAGTTCGCCCGCACCGTCAGCGCCGCCGGCCTGACCTGGATCGGCCCGGGCCCGGACGCCATCGACCTGCTGGGCGACAAGATCGCCGCCCGCCGCGTGGCCGAGGAGGTCGGCGCCCCGCTGGCCCCGGGCACCTCCGATCCCATCGGCGACTGGCAGGAGGCCCGCGCCTTCGCCGAGGAGCACGGCCTGCCGATCGCCATCAAGGCCGCCTACGGTGGCGGCGGGCGCGGCCTGAAGGTCGTGGACACCATGGAAGAGATCGAGGGCGCGTTCAACTCCGCCGGCCGCGAGGCGATGGAGGCCTTCGGCCGCGCCGAGTGCTTCGTGGAGAAGTTCCTGGTCCACCCGCGCCACGTGGAGGCCCAGGTCCTGGCGGATACCCACGGCAACGTGCGCGTGCTAGGCACCCGCGACTGCTCCACGCAGCGCCGCTTCCAGAAGCTCATCGAGGAGGCCCCGGCCCCGAACCTGACCGAGAAGCAGTACCAGGGCATCATCGAGGGCTCCCGCGCCATCTGCCAGAAGGTCGGCTACACCGGCGCCGGCACCGTGGAGTTCATCGTCTCCGAGGACGGCACCATCTCCTTCCTGGAGGTCAACACCCGTGTCCAGGTCGAGCACCCCGTCACCGAGGCCGTGACCGGCGTGGATATCATCGCCGAGCAGTTCCGGATCGCCGCCGGCGAGGAGATCTCCATCGCGGAGGATCCGGTCTCCCACGGCCACGCCTTCGAGTTCCGCATCAACGCCGAGGACATCCTCAACGGCTTCGCCCCCTGCCCGGGCACCATCGTGTCCTTCGAGCCGCCGACGGGCCCCGGCATCCGCGTCGATGCCGCCGTGCGGACCGGGTCCATCGTGCCGCCGTACTACGACTCCCTGATTGCCAAGCTGGTGGTCTGGGGACCGACCCGCCAGGTGGCCCTGCGCCGCGCCCAGCAGGCGCTGCAGGAGTTCACCGTCTCCGGCGTGCGCACCGTGCTGCCCTTCCACCGCGACATGGTCAACAACCCGGCGCTGACCGGCGACGAGCTGGAGCTCTACACCGACTGGGTGGACCACAACTACCGCCCGTCTGCCGGACACCAGACCGAGCAGGTGGAGGCCATCTACACGCAGCGCCGCACCGTTGCCATCGAGGTCGACGGCAAGCTAATGAACATCGGCCTGCCCGTCGAGTTCTTCCAGGCGCCCGCCGGGGCCACTAGCTCCGCCGCGCCGGCCGGCGGCGAGGCCAAGGCCGGATCCGCCGGGGCCGTGACCGCCCCATTCGAGGCCAACCTGGTCGAGTGGAAGGTCGAAGACGGCGCCGAGGTCGCCAAGGGCGATGCCATCGCCACCATCGAGGCCATGAAGATGGAATCCGCGGTCAAGGCGCCCAACGCCGGCACGATTTCCATCAAGATCGACGCCGGCGAGCGCGTCACCCCCGACGACGTCATCGCCACCATCAACTAACCCCCTACCCCGCCGCGTCCCCCGGGCGGCAGTGCGGCCCCCTTTTCGCGGGGCGGTGCCGCCAAGCAGAAGGGCCAAAGTGCCCTGCTAGCCGGGGGTGCGGCATTAGACTGTTACGCATGCTTTCTCAGACCGTCGCGGCGGACCTTAGGGACGCCATCTCCCGGGGCGAGTACCAGCCGGGCGAGCAGCTCAGCGAGGTCAAGGTGGCCGCGCGCTTCGAGTGCTCCCGCAACACCCTGCGCGAGGCCTTCGCCCGGCTGACCGCCGAGCGGCTGGTGGAGCGCATCCCCAACCGCGGGGTTTTCATCGCCACCCCGGACCGCGCCTATATCCAGGATCTCTTCCGCGCCCGCGCCGCCATCGAGCCCTCCGGGGTGCTGTGGGGCGAGTTCGCAGACGCCGACGCGCTGGTCGCGCTGACCGAGTCCGCCCGCGCTTTCGCCGCCCGCGGCGAGCACCAGGAGGTCTCCAACATCAACCAGCGCTTCCACCGGGCGCTGGTGGCCGCGCTCGGCTCGCCCACGCTGGACGAGCAGATGGGCAACCTGCTCGCGCGCATGCGCCTGACCTTCCTGCTGGTCATCCCCCGCTACCCGCTGCTGCACGCCGATCACATCGACGGCAACGTGCAGCTGGCCGGCCTTATCGCCCGCGGCGAGCGCCGCGCGGCCGCCGATCTCTCGCACGCGACGCTGCGCGCGAGCTGCGAGAAGATTCTGGCTGTGGTTTAAGGCCGTGTTTTAGGCCGGCGGCCTAGGGCACCTGGTAGCCCAGGTCGCGGGCGTCGGTGACCAGCATCTGCCCCGGCGCGTGGGTAATCGCCAGGCGCGGCGCCGAGTTCATCACCACCGCCTGCGGGGTCACCCCGCAGGCCCAGAAGACCGGGATATAGCCGGCCGGCACGTCGATGGCCTCGCCGAAGTCGGGCGCGTCCAGGCTATCGATGCCAATCGCCGCCGGATCCCCCACGTGCACCGGCGCCCCGTGGACGCCGGGGTAGCGGGAGGTAATCCGCACGGCATCGGCTACCTGGGAGGCCTTAATAGGCCGCATGGAGACCACCATCGGCCCGCTAAAGACCCCGGCCGGGTTGGTGGCAATATTCGTGCGGTACATGGCCACGTTCTTGCCCTGGGCGATGTGGGGGATCTCCACGCCGTTGTCCAGCAGAGCGGTCTCGAAGGTGAAGGAACAGCCGATGAGGAAGCTGACCATGTCCGGGGTGTAGAAGGAGGTGGCATCGGCAGTTTCCTGCGTCAGCTCGCCGTTTTCGAAGACGCGGTAGCCCGGGATATCGGTGCGGATGTCCCCGCCGGCCAGCAGGCCCGAGGAGTGCTGGCCGGCCTCCAGCACGCCCACGATGGGGCACGGCTTGGGGTTGCGCTGGGCGAATAGTAGGAAGTCGAAGGCGTATTCCTGGGGCACGGCCAGCAGGTTGGCCTGCATATAGCCGCGGGCCAGCCCCGAGGTCGTCGGCAGCGGGTGGTGGCGGGCGAAGGCGCGCACCTCCGCCGGGGTCGAATTCGGGTTGAGTTGCTGGGTGCCTTCCGGTGCCATGGGGTGGCCTTCCTTCTTGTTATTTCGCTGGGGTGCTGGGATTAGGGTGCTGGGCCTAGGGCGCTGGGACTAGGGTGCTGCCGCCTAGGACCAGAGGGCGGCGATGCCGCT
Source organism: Corynebacterium sp. LK2537 (assembly GCF_040946485.1). Taxonomy (NCBI): domain Bacteria; kingdom Bacillati; phylum Actinomycetota; class Actinomycetes; order Mycobacteriales; family Corynebacteriaceae; genus Corynebacterium; species Corynebacterium sp. LK2537. The sequence continues at coordinate 36,007 of NZ_JAYWLQ010000009.1, read as the reverse complement.
GAAGGCCATCACGCCGATGAAGATGGTCAGGAACCAGGCGAGGACGCCCAGGACCAGCAGCCAGGTCGGGTACTTGTAGCCCTGCAGCAGGTCGCGGCGGCGCCAGGCCACCCACATCACGATGGCGAAGCCGATGGGCAGGATGAGGCCGTTGATGGCTCCGGCGAAAATCAGCAGGGTCTGCGGGGCGGAGTTCAGCACCACGAAGGCCACCGCACACACGGCGATGAAGGCGACGGTGGCGAAATTGCGGACCTTGTCGCTGGAGTTCTGGGAGGTCACGAAGGACACGGAGGTGTACGCCGCGCCGATGACCGAGGACAGGCCGGCCGCGAACAGGACCACGCCGAAGGCGCGGAGGCCGAATTCGCCGGCGGCGTGCTGGAAGGCATCGGCAGCAGTGTTGTCCTCAGACAGGGTGACACCGGTAGCGACCACGCCCAGGACGGCTAGGAAGAGCAGCACGCGCATGATGCCGGTGATGATGATGCCGGAGACCGAGGTGTAGGTGATGCTCTTGACGTTCTCGACGCCGGAGTAGCCGGTGTCGATCAGGCGGTGCGCGCCGGCGAAGGTGATGTAGCCGCCCACGGTGCCGCCGATGATGGTGGTGATGACAAACGGGTCGATGGTCTCCGGGGCCACGGTGTTTTTGAGGGCCTCGCCCAGCGGGGGCTGGGAGACGATCGCCACGTAGAGCATGAGCAGGATCATGATGGCGCCGAGTGCGGCCACCAGCCGGTCCAAGGCCATGCCGGCGCGCTTGGACAGGAAGATGAAGATGGCAATGGCGGAGGCGATCAGGCCGCCCCAGCGGGCGTCGAGGCCCAGCATGGCGTTCATGCCCAGGCCGGCGCCGGCGATGTTGCCGATGTTAAAGACCAGGCCGCCAAAGAAGACGAAGGCGGCCAGCACCCAGCCGAGCCCCGGCAGGACCGTGTTGGCCAGGGTGTTGGCGCGCATGCCGGACACACACAGCACGCGCCAGACGTTGAGCTGGATGGCGATGTCAACGATGATCGACACCGCGATAGCGAACGCGAAGGCAGCGCCTATCTGGACGGTAAAGACAGAGGTCTGGGTCAAAAAGCCCGGGCCGATGGCGGAGGTCGCCATGAGGAACATGGCACCCGCCATGGCGCCAATCCCCTTCGAGGCCGGGGACTTCTTCTTGGCGCCCGAGGGGGAGGCGGCGGCATCGGCAGCCGGTTGGGTGGTGCCTGCGGCCTGGGCGGAACCCTGGGCGGGGCCCTGGTTGTCGCTCTGGTTGCTGTGGGCGGGGCCCTGGTTGGAGTCCCGGCCTGGGGTCGAGCCGGTGTGAGAAGTGGATTCGGGTGTCTGTGCACTCATTGTTTTCCCTCCGCGATATAGGTCACACAGGTTTGTGATGCGCATCATCTTAGGGGGTTGTTGAACAATATGTAAAGGCGAACCCCACCCGCCTAACCCCGTGGGCATCGTGGGTACCCCGGGGGAGGCAGTTGGCTGGTGGTTGGTGGGCGGTTGGTTGGCGGTTGGTGAGCGCTGGCAGGTTAGTGCCTACCCCGGGGAACGGGCCCGGATGCCCGTACGGTTTACTAGTAGGCATGGAACCCGTCGATCTCGCCGCGCTGGTAGGTACAGAATCGCGTACTTACCGATCGAGAAAGGTCACCCCGCAAATGCACAACGCGCCGGTGCACGTGGCCATCGCCATGTGGGACATCCCCTGGAAGTCCGCCGCCGAGGGCAAGCTCAACGGGTGGGTCATCGCCGTGGATGCCAAGCCCGGCCCGCGCTTCGTCCGCACCGGGCGCACCACGGAGGAAGACACCGTGGGGCCCGTGATGCGCGACCTCAACGACGCCATCAACGGCATCCGCAGCTTCAACGGCGCCAAGAAGAAGGTATGGTGCAACGTCGGCCGCCGCCGCGGGGCGCTGCGCCTGGAGCTGGAGAAGCAGGGCTACCTGGTCACGGGTAGTTTCTCCGAGTACAACCGCGCCTGCCCGCGGGCCAGCAAGCTGCGCACCGTCGAGGAGACCAAGGCCAAGCGCCAGGGCAAGCGCAACGGGCAGTCCCCCAAGCGCAAGCCCACTCCCCCGCCCGCCACGGAGGCTCACTGGTGGCCGCAGTTCTCCGACTTTTCTAACGCTAACGATGCCACCCCCACCCGCATCGCCACCGATGCCTCCTCCGACACCAACATCAAGGGCGCGTCGTGTTTCGTCGCCAGCAACGGCGACTACCAGCTACTTACCCGCCGCACGAAGGCCTCCACGGACGAGCTCGAGCTCGAGGCCCTCACCCTGGCCTTGAAGTACCTCGTGCACACCGATGCCACCGACGTCCTCATCGAGAGCGACAGCCAGGCCGCCCTACGCGCCGTCGATTACATCACCGGCCAGGGCAAGCTCGGCAAGCGCTGGCGCGGCATCCACCCGGGCGCGCTCTCCCGCTTCCAGCAGGCCTGGAAGGACAACCAGGGGCAGCGCAGCATCACCTTCCGCCGCGTCATGGGACACTCCGGCGACCCGCTCAACCGCGCCGCCGACAAGATCGCCATCATGGGGCTGCGCGCCATCGCCTACCGGCAGAAGGAGGTCCGCGACACCCTGGCGGAGGGCATCGATAAGGCCCTGCAGGAAGCCGCGAAGGACGCCCACAAGCGGGCGGCGTCGCGCCTGCCCGAGTCGGTTACGCGGGGGTCTGAGGCTGGTTCTCGGTCCGGGTCTGGGTCTGGGTCTGGTGCTGGGTCTGGGTCTGGGGCTGGTGCTGGGTCTCGGGCTGGTGCCGGGTCTGGCTCCGGCGCGCGGAATAAGCGGCGACGGGGCGGGCGCCGCGGGGGACGTCGTCGCAGTGGGCGCCGGCGCGGAAGCCCGGGCGCGGGGTCTGGGGCCTAGGTTTTTCGGGCCTAGGTTTTTGGGCCTAGTTTTTGGGGGCTGGTTCTGGGGCCTGTTTGGGGGCTGTTTAGGGCCTGTTTGAGGCTAGTTTGGGGCTAGTCGGGGCGGCCTTCGAGGCGGTGCCGGAGGCGTCGCCAAGCGCAGCGCAGCGCAGAATGCGGCGTCGCGGCGAGCTCGCGGGCATAGTTTTGTAGTTTGTAGCCCTTCGGGGTCGGCGCGGCGACCGTGTGGATGGGAATCTTGAGGTGCCAGGCCCAGAGCCGGGTGCGCAAGATGTGGAAGTTGCTGGTGACGACGGTCATCGTCGAGCCGCGGGGTATCAGGCGCGCGGAATTTTCGAGGTTTTCGTTCGTGCTGGTGGCCAGGGGCTCCAGGATGATGCGCTCCGGGTCGATGCCTTGGGCGGTGAGGTAGTTGTGCATCGGAAGCGCTTCCCCGTGCCCGCTGACCACGATGGGGGCTTGGGGGCATGCCTCGGCGAGGCGGGCGGCGGCGGCGAGGCGGGCGCGGAGCAGCGGTTCGGGACGACCGGCGGTGGTGCGGGAGCCGAGGACGACGATGGGGGCCGTCGGGACAAGTGATGGTCGCCGGGAGGCTTCTCCGCCGTCGTTTTTAAACATAAGAATTAGGATACTTGAGGGCGTTTGCCGCCCCATTCGGCGCCGTCAATGCCTATTTCTGCCAGAGGTTACCCCCGTTTTACTAACAATGTGACCATCTAGAACAAAGTTTTGCTTTAGGGGTTGCGCGGGGTGGTTGCGTGAATAGGATTGAGGTCGTAAGAAACAAAGGTTCGAGCACCTCAAGGGGGTGAAGATCATGACCAAAGCGACTCAATCCATTGCCGAATGTGTAGCCGAAATCGAACAGGCATACTCACGCCTGCACGCCGCCGTCACGGAGGTGGACTCGGTGTACTTTGGTGAGATCTACCCTTATTTCGAGAAGCTCGCTGCCCTCTCCGGCACCATCACTACTATCGATGCCGCCTTCGCGTTCATCGCCGAACGCGACGACGCCGGGCGCCACGTCAACTCCACGCGGGCGATGGACTACCTGATGAACCGGCTGGGGCTGTCCTACGGTGAGGCGAAGGACCGGCTCCGCAACGGGCAGACCATCTTCGGGAACGCTCCCCTGTCGGATCCGCCGCCCCTGCAGGACCCGCCGGAGGATGCTGAAGCGGGCGCCGGTGATGGCGCTGCTGATGGTTCGGCTGACGGTTCTACTGCTGACGGGGACGCTGCGGCCGCCGCACAGGCGGAAGAAGAGCGCCGGAAGCAGGCCGAGGAGCGCCGCAAGAAGGCCGAAGAAGAGGCTCGCATTCGCCGGGAACGCGAGGAAAAGGCCCGCGCCGAGGCCCAGCGCAAGCTGCGGGAGAAGGAAGCTCTTCGCGGGCGCTACCTGTCCATCATCGACCGCGAGCTCAAGCACCTAAACGCCCACGCCACCCCAGGGCCGAACGAGCTGCGCAACAAGGCCATTGACGAGGCGAAGAAGCGAAATCTGAAGGACTTCGCCCAGTGGTTGCGCCGCGAGGTCCGTGCGGCGAATGCGCGCAGCAGGGATCCCTTCGGCAACCGGGACCGGTTCGCCGCCACCCGCAAGCGTCATTTGGAGTTCAGCCCTGCGGATGCCGACGGCGGCGTCCACGTCAGCGGTTACCTGGATGGCGCCACCGCGGCGCTGATGAGCCAGGCCTTCGCGCCCGCCACGCGTCCGGGCACCCCGGACCTGCCGCCGGAGGAAGACAAGCGTAACTACCGCCAGCGGATGGCGGACCAGTTCACCGCAATTTTGCAGGAGTACCTCGGCTCGCGCGAGAAGGCGCACCCCGGCCTGGGCTCCATCATCATCTCCGGAACGGTCGAGGACTTCGAGAACCTCAAGGCGGATTCCCTGCTGCCCACCAACACCGGGCACTCGCTGACCCCGCTGGACATCATCCGGCTCGGGGCCGCGGCTAGTGATTACCTCTGCATCATGGACTGCGAGGACTTCCAGCCGCTGGCGCTAGGCCGCTCGAAGCGGACGGCGAGCTTCATGCAGAAGCTGGCGCTGATTGCCTCCGAGCTGGTTTGCTCCCACCCCGGGTGCGACCGGGCCGCCAATGCCTGCGATGTCCACCATCTGCAGGCCTGGTACTACGGCGGGGTCACGGACATACACAATCTGACCTTGTTATGCCGCTCCCATCACGTCAACAACAACGACAGACAAGATGGCAGAGGAAACATGGGCCATGCGGCCAGGGATCCTCGCAGCGGACGGGTCGGGTTCGTCAGACCGGGAAGTAGCGACGTCGAATGCAACGAATCAGTCGCCGCCCAAGAGGCCGCCGGGTATAAGCTCCGAAGGCAAACCGCGGCCGCTAGTTAAGACGGCCTAGTTGAAACAGTAGTGAGTGCCGGTAGTAGATGCCTGTAGTGGATACATGGATACCGGTAGTGGAGCCTGCCCGCGGCTAGATCAATGGGATCCGTGTGGGATCCGTGTGGGTTCCGTGTTAGTCACCCAGCAGTTTCCGGCGGAGGTTTGCGTCCTTTTCCTCCACCGAATCTGCCATGTCCTGCTGGTATTTGCTCATCTTCTCGATCAGCTGGGGATCGCCCGCGCCCAGGATCCGGACGGCTAGGAGGCCGGCGTTCTTGGCGCCGCCGATGGAAACGGTGGCGACCGGTACCCCGCCCGGCATCTGGACGATGGACAGCAAGGAATCCAGGCCGTCGAGCTCCTTCAGGGCCCGCGGGATACCGATGACCGGCAGCGGGGTGGCCGCCGCGACCATGCCCGGCAGGTGGGCCGCCCCGCCCGCACAAGCGATGATGGCCTGCAAGCCGCGGGTGTGGGCCTGCTTGGCGTAGGCGAGCATCTTCTCCGGAGTGCGGTGGGCCGAGACGACGCCGACCTCAAAGGGGACGCCAAATTCGGCCAGCACCTGGGCGGCCGGTTCGACGGTGGGCCAGTCGGAATCGGATCCCATGATGATGCCGACGCGGGCCTGGGTGTTCTCTGGGGTAGCGGTCATGCTGTGGGGCACTCCTTTGGTGAGTTTTGGGTTCTGGGTGCTGGGTTCTGGGTGCTGGGTTCTGGATCCTGGGGCCTGGATCCTGGGGCCAGGTTCTGAAGGCCGGGGCAAAGGTACGCGGGGCCTGAAGGCCGGGGTGAAGGTGCGCGGGGCCCGAAAGAAGCTGCCGGGCCCCGGTGGCCTAGTCGTCCCAGCGGGCGTTGACCAGGAAGCCGGCCGCCAGGCGGGCCTCGTGCCGGGTCTGCTCCGCGTCCTGGCCGGTCAGGTTGACGTGGCCAATCTTGCGGCCCGGGCGGTGGCCCTTGCCGTAGAGGTGGATCTTGGCCTGCGGGAAGCGGCGGTGGACCTCGACGGCGCGCTGGGACATCGGCATCTCCGGATCCTCCTCGGCGCCCAGGACGTTGGCCATGACGGTGACCGGGGCGGTCGGGGTGGTCGACCCGAGCGGGTAATCGAGGACGGCCCGCAGGTGCTGCTCGAACTGGGAGGTCACGCAGCCATCCTGGGTCCAGTGGCCGGTGTTGTGGGGGCGCATCGCCAGTTCGTTGATGGCGATGTCTTCCTCGCCGGCATCGTTGGTGAAGGCGAAGAGCTCGACCGCAAGGACGCCGGTGACGCCGAGTGACTCGGCGACCAGGACGCCCAGTTGGGAGGCGCGGGACTCGAGGGCGGAGCTCAGCCCGGGGGCCGGGGCGACCGCCTCGGAGCAGATGCCGTCGCGCTGGACCGACTCGGTGATCGGCCAGGAAGCGGTCTGCCCCGACGGGGTGCGTGCCACCAGGGCGGACAGCTCGCGGGTCAGGGCGACCTTCTTCTCCGCCATCAGCGGGGTGCCGGCATCGAGGAGCTCGCTGACCAGGTTGACCAGCTCCTCCTCGGTGGAGGGGAACCAGACGCCCTTGCCGTCGTAGCCGCCGCGGCGGGCCTTCAAGCAAACCTGGCCGGAGGTGGCGGCCCAGAAAGAGGTGGCATCGTCAGTGCTGGTGATTTCGGCGAACTCCGGGACCGGGGCGCCGAGCTCCCGCAGGCGGCGGCGCATGACGAGCTTGTCCTGGGCGTTGACCAGGGCGGACGGCACCGGCTGCACGTTGTAACCGGCCTCGATGAGGGCCTCCAGGTGCTTGTTCGGGACGTGCTCGTGGTCGAAGGTGACCGCGTCCGCGCCCTCGACGGCCCGCAACAGGTCGTCGTAATCGGTGTAGTCGCCCACCACCACGTCGGCGCAGACCTGCGCTGCCGACGAATCAGGGCTGCCGGCCAGCAGGCGCAGCGATTGGCCCAACTCGATGGCGGCGGTCTGCATCATCCGCGCCAGCTGACCGTCACCAATGACGGTGACCACTGGCATACCGGGGGCATGGGCTTGGGGATTTCCAGCTTGTTCACTCACGTTTTCAATCCTAGCGCGGCGCCGGCGGCTCGCGTGTCACCCCAGGAAACCGGGCATGACGGTACCCCAATTAGCTAGTAGCGGGCCGCTAGCGCCAGATGGGCGATCGCAGCGCCCGCAGCTGATCCCCGATGGCAGCCTCGACCTTCTTGGTCTTCGGCACGTCCGGGAAATACAGGGCCTGGTCGTAGCCGCGGATCGCCAGCGAAATCCCGCCCCGGCGACGCCGGGCGCCCACGATGTCGCGCAGGGGAATCGAATCCGTCCGGCCGCCCAAGCGGGCCGCCCGGGCGATGACGCGGCGGTCCGTGACGATGAAGCGCTTCCGGCGCGAACGGATCACCGGCAGCACGAAGCGCCACACGCTGAGCGCTCCCCACAACACGACCAGCGCGTTGCGCAGGCGCAGGTCCGCCCCCTGCGCGTCCAGCCAGCCGATGGCTATCCAGCACACCCCCGTAATCAGGATGAGCTCCAGCAGCGGGAAGACGAGCGTGCGGAACGGCGCGGTCACGTCGACCCGCTTGGCCTCACCGGGCCCCATCGTCATATATCCCATAGCGCCCTAAAGCTTACCTGGGATGGCATCGGCGGCGAAGGGCGGTGGAGGTTTCTAGCGCTGCGGCCGCAGGTGGGTCACGTCGCCGGCCGAGTAGTACTCGCCGCCCACGTTGATGCGGCCGTCGTCGGCAACGCCCTCGACGATGCCCTCCACATCACCCGTCGGCGCCTCCAAGCGCACCTCCTGGCCAATCGACGAGCACACCGCGCGGTAGTCCCGCATCAGCTGCGGGTCCTGGTTCTGCCACTGCGCGATGCGTCGGCGCAGGTTGGTCAGCAGGTCAATCGCCAGCTGGGTGCGGTCCGTGTCGCGGCCCTCCAGCGCTAGCGATGTCGCCTTCTCAATCGGCAGGTCCTCCCGGGTCAGGGTGACGTTCAGGCCCATGCCCAGCACGACGCGGGCGCTCGGGGCGGCGCCGGCCTCGGTCTTGGGGGCCACCTCGGCCTTGTTGATTTCGGCCTTGTTGACCTCTGCCTTGTTGACCTCGGTCTTGGGGGCCACCTCAGCCTTGTTGATTTCGGCCTTGTCGATCTCGGCCTTGTTGATCTCAGCATCGCCGGACTTGAACTCGCCGGTGGCCTTGCCCGATTTGAACTCGCCGCCCTTGAACTCGCCGGTCTTAAATCCGCCCGACTTGAAGGCGGCGCCGACCGGGCCGGCTTCGGCGAGGATGCCGCAGAGCTTGTTGCCGTCGATGTGGACGTCGTTCGGCCACTTCAGGACGGAACCCTCGACGGTGTCGGTCACCGCCAGGCCGCCCGCCAGGGGCAGGGTACCCAGGTGCTCGAGGGAATCCGGAAGCAGCAGGACCGAGAAGATGAGCTGCTTGCCAGCCGGGGCGACCCACTTGCGGCCCAGGCGTCCCTTGCCGCTGACCTGCTCGTTGGCGAGGAGGACGGTGCCGTCGGCGACATCGTTAGCCCCCATCAGATCCGTGTTCGTGGATCCCGTCTGTTCCTTGTAGTCGACGGTGCTGTAAAGCCCGGACAGCGCGGCGCGGATGCGGTCCAGGTCCAGATCACTGCTGGGGTGCACGGCATCGTTGTGCTCAGTATTGTTTCGCTCAGTCATAACCCAAACAATACCCGCCGGGCCCGCGATCCCAGCGGCTGCGAGCGCCGCCGGGCCCGCGATCCCAGCGGCTGCGAGCGCCGCGGGGCCCACTACCCCCGGCGTGGGGGCAAGAACCCAAAAAACTATTCTTCCGGACGTTGGTGAATATAACCTGAAATACACCTACTGTTTCCCGAAAGGTAAATCACTATGATGCAGTCACCTTCCCGGCGCACCGTGCGCAACGGCGTCATCGCCAGCACCGCCGCCCTCGCCCTGGCGCTGACCGCCTGCAGCTCCGACTCCGGCAGCTCCAACGCCGACGGTTCCGCCACCGAGAACACCGACGGCCGTGGCCCCATCACCTTCGCCATGGGCAAGAACGACACGGACAAGATCCAGCCCATCATCGAGAAGTGGAACGAGGAGCACCCCGAGGAGAAAGTCACCCTCGAAGAGCTCGCCGGTGAGGCCGACGCCCAGCGGGAGACCCTCGTGCAGTCCCTGCAGGCCGGCAACTCCGACTACGACGTCATGGCCCTCGACGTCGTCTGGACCGCCGACTTCGCCGCCAACCAGTGGCTCGCCCCGCTGACCGAGGACCTGGCCGTCGACACCGACGGCCTGCTGCCGGCCACCGTCGAGTCCGCCACCTACAACGACACCCTCTACGCCCTGCCGCAGAACACCAACGGCCAGCTGCTCTACCGCAACACGGAGCTCGCCCCCGAGGAAGTGTCCACCTTCGACGACGTCAAGTCCGCCTGCGAGGCGCTCAAGGACGACACCGACTGCCTGACCACCCAGCTCAAGCAGTACGAGGGCCTGACCGTCAACACCGTCGGCTTCATCGAGGGCTGGGGCGGCAAGGTCCTGGCCGACGACGGCACCATCACCGTCGACTCCGCCGAGGCCAAGGAGGGCCTGCAGGCCCTGGTCGACGCCTACGAGGACGGCACCATCTCCCCGGATTCGACCGCCGCCACCGAGGAGGAGACCAACCTGGCGTTCACCGAGGGCAAGTCGGCCTTCGCCATCAACTGGCCGTACATGTACACCAACGCCGAGGAGTCCCCAGAGACCCAGGGCAAGTTCGAGGTCCAGCCTCTGGTCGCCAAGGACGGCGTGGGCGTGTCCACCCTGGGCGGCTACAACAACGGCATCAACATCAACTCCGAGTACAAGGCCACGGCCCGCGACTTCATCGAGTACATCATCAACGAGGAGAACCAGACCTCCTTCGCGGAGGCCTCCTTCCCGCCGGTGCTGGCCTCCATCTACGATGACCCGGAGCTCATCGAGAAGTTCCCGTACCTGCCGGCCCTGAAGGAGTCCCTGGAGGCCGCCTCCCCGCGTCCGGTCTCCCCGTTCTACTCCGCCATCTCCAAGGCCATCCAGGACAACGCCTACGCCGCCATCACCGACGGCAAGAGCGTTGACGATGCCACCAAGGACATGAAGGCCGCCATCGAGTCTGCCTCCCAGGCCTAGACCTCCCAGGCTTAAGCCTCCCAGGCCTCAGGCCCGCCCGGCCCCGGCCGGACACCAACCTAGCGAACGATGCCCCTTCCCGTGCGGCGAGGTGGCATCGTTCGCTTTTGTATGAACACGGCGAGTTTCGAGGCTGCGTCGGGGCCGTGCGTTATGATCAGTGCCATCCTCAGTGCAAACCATTGCACGCCGCACAGCAGCGGTGATTCGCCGCAGCGTTAATTCGCAGCAGTAGAGCAAACATCAGAAAGGCCAAGCGCGTGACCGAGAAAACCGCCCAACGGCGCCGCCCCTCGCCCAAGTCTCGGGCCTGGGTGCCCGCCGGGCTCATCGCGCCCGCGATCATCGTGCTGGCGATCGTGATCGGCTACCCCGTCATCCGGGCCATCATCCTGTCGTTCAAGGGCAACCGGCAGCTCGACCCGACCACCGGGCTCTTCGTCGAGGGCCAGTTCGCCGGGCTGGACAACTACCTGTACTGGATCACCAACCAGTGCATGTCGCCGTCCGGCGTGGCCGCCACCTGCCCGCCCGGGGTTATTGCGACCGACTTCTGGCCGGCCGTGCAGATCACGCTGTTTTTTACCGTCGTGACCGTGACCCTCGAGACCATCCTGGGCATGGCCATGGCGCTCATCATGAACGGCAACTACCGCGGCCGCGGCTTCGTGCGCGCCGCCGTCCTCATCCCCTGGGCCATCCCCACCGCCGTGACCGCCAAGCTGTGGCAGTTCATGTTCGCCCCGCAGGGCGTAGTCAACTCCCTGCTCGGCACCGACATCGCCTGGACCACCGACCCCTTCTACGCCCGGCTGGCCGTCATCATCGCCGACGTGTGGAAGACCTCCCCGTTCATGGCCCTGCTCATCCTCGCCGGCCTGCAGATGATCCCGAAGGACGTCTACGAGGCCGCCCGCATGGACGGCGCCAGCCGCCTGCAGATCTTTACCCGCATCACCCTGCCGCTGGTCCGGCCGGCCCTGATGGTGGCCATCCTCTTCCGCACCCTCGACGCGCTGCGCATGTACGACCTGCCGGTCATCATGATTTCCAGCTCCTCGAACTCGCCGACCGCCACCATCTCCCAGCTGGTCGTCGAGGACATGCGCCAGGGCAACTTCAACTCCGCCTCCGCGCTGTCCACCCTGATCTTCCTGCTCATCTTCTTCGTCGCCTTCATCCTCATCCGCTTCCTGGGCGCCAACATCGCGGGCACCGCCGAGGAGCCCCGCAAACGGCGAAACCTGCCGTGGGGCCGGAAGAAGGCCCCGGGTGAGCCCGCGGCTGAGGAAGCAGCGGCATCGGCAAGCACCGCGTCGGCAGCGCCTGCCTCTGCCGTACCCGCCTCTGCCCAATCCAAGAAGGAGGCCAAGTAATGAAATCGCGCATCTCCTGGGGAACCGTGGGCCACTTCGCCGGCATCCTCTTCATCATCTTCTGGGGGCTGGCCCCCTTCTACTGGATGGTCGTGACCGCCCTGCGGCACAAGGACCACACCTTTGACACCACCCCGTGGCCGACCCACCTGACCCTGGACAACTTCCGGGACGCCCTGGCCACCGACAAGGGCAACGACTTCCTCGGGGCCCTGACCAACTCGCTGGTCATCTCCCTGGTCACCACCGCCCTGGCCGTGCTGGTGGGCGTGTTCACCGCCTACGCCCTGGCGCGCTACGATTTCCCGGGCAAGGGCATCGTCACCGGCGTCATCCTGGCGGCCTCCATGTTCCCGGCCATCGCGCTGGTCACCCCGCTCTTCCAGCTCTTCGGCGACCTGGACTGGATTGGCACCTACCGGGCCATGATCATCCCGAACATCTCCTTCGCCCTCCCGCTGACCATCTACACCCTGCTCAGCTTCTTTAGGCAGCTGCCCTGGGAGTTGGAGGAGGCCGCCCGCGTCGACGGCGCCACCAAGGCGCAGGCCTTCCGCATGATCTTGCTGCCCCTGGCCGCCCCGGCCCTGTTCACCACGGCCATCATCGCGTTCATCACCACCTGGAACGAGTTCATGCTGGCCCGCCAGCTCTCCTCCACCGACACCGAGCCGGTCACCGTGGCCATCGCGCGCTTCTCCGGGCCCTCGGCCTTCGAGTACCCCTACGCGGCCACCATGGCTGCCGGCGCCCTGGTGACCATCCCGCTCATCATCATGGTCCTGATCTTCCAGCACCGGATCGTGGCCGGCCTGACCGCCGGCGGGGTCAAGGGCTAGGCGGCCGCATGCGCCACTCCCTCCTCTGGGACACGGCCTTAGGGTTTTGCGGCTTCTTCGCCGCCTTGGCTATCCTCCAGGCCGTGGTCAACCTCTTCCGCCCCGAACCGGCCCTCTGGCCCGGCCTCCTGGCCGGAGTCTTGTGCCTGGCGCTGTACGGGATCTACCGTGCCAAGCGCGCGCACCTAGCCCGGACCGGACCGAGCACCCAGCCGCACACCGCGGCCCAAAACACGGCGCCCCACAACACCGCGCCCCGAAACACCCTTCCCCAACAGAAAGACCGAGCATGAGCTGGTACCACAACGCCGTTTTCTATCAAGCCCTGGTGCACGCCTTTAAGGACGGCAAGGGCGAGGGCATCGGCACGCTCAGCGGCGTGACGGAGAAGCTGGACTACCTGCAGTGGCTGGGCATCGATTGCCTGTGGCTGCCGCCGTTTTACGCCTCCCCGCTGCGCGACGACGGCTACGACATCGCCGACTATTGCGAGGTCAACCCGGTCTACGGCAGCATGGAAGACGTCGAGGAGCTCATCGCCGCCATCCACGCCCGCGGCATGCGCATCATCACCGACCTGGCGCTGAACCACACCTCCTCCGATCACCGCTGGTTCCAGGCCTCCCGGCAGGACCCGGAAGGCCCCTACGGCGACTACTACGTCTGGGGCGACGATCCGAACCGCTACTCGGAAATCCGCATCATCTTCACCGACGTCGAGGAGTCCAACTGGGCCTGGGACCCGGTGCGCGAGCAGTACTACTTCCACCGCTTCTACTCCCACCAGCCGGATCTCAACTACGACAACCCGGCCGTGCGCGAAGAGGTCAAAAACGTCATCCGCTTCTGGCTGGACAAGGGCATCGACGGCTTCCGCCTGGACGCCATCCCCTACCTCTACGAGCGCGACGGGCTGGGCGGCGAGTCCCTGCCGGAGACCATCGCCTTCATCGAGGAGATCCGCGCGCTTATCGATGCCGAATTCCCCGGCACCGTCATGATCGCCGAGGCCAACCAGCCGCCGGCCGAAACGCGCGAGTTCTTCGGTGACGGCAACCGCTTCCACATGGTCTTCAACTTCCCCGTCATGCCGCGCCTCTACCAGGCGCTGGCACTGAACTCGGCCACCCCGATCTATGAGATCATGGACTATCTCGGATCCCTGCCCGCCAGCTGCCAGTGGGGCACCTTCCTGCGCAACCACGACGAGCTGACCCTGGAGATGGTCGACGAGTCCGTGCGCGATCAGATGTACGCGGCCTACCTGCCGGACGATGCCATGCGGGCCCACCTAGGCATCGCCCGCCGGCTGATGCCGCTGATGGGCGGAGACCGCCGCAAGGTGGAGCTGATGTTTTCGCTCCTGTTCACCCTGCCCGGCGCCCCGTTTATTTACTACGGCGACGAGATCGGAATGCTGGACAACCCGGCCCTGCCCGACCGGCACGCCGTGCGCACCCCGATGCAGTGGGACGAGACCGAGCACGCCGGCTTTAGCACCCGCGCCCCGCAGCGCTGGGCCGTGGTCGGCGGGGCCTCCGTGGCCGCGCAGGCCAACAACGAGGACTCGCTGCTGCACACGGTGCGCCGCATGATCGCCGCCCGGCACGCCCACCCCGAGCTGGGCACGGCCGAGTTTGAGCCCGTCGAGACGGGCCACGAGGTGGTCCTGGGCTTCCAGCGCGGCGGCCTGCTGTGCCTGCACAACTTCTCCGCCGAACCGGTGGATCTGGGACCGGTCGACCTGGGGCCGTACGGCTACAGCTGGCTGCCGGCCGAATACCTGAGCTAGCGCTAGGCCCAGTCTGGGGCATCGCCCAGCCGCAGCTCGGAGTACTTCGCCTCCGGGGCGCTGGCCTGGTAGGGCTTGCCCGTCGGCTCCCAGACCTGGTCGGTGCTGCAGCGCACGTCCTGGGCGTCGACGTCGAGCATCGTAAAGCCCCAGACCAGCTGGCCCTGCGACTGCGGCGGCAGGGTGTAGGGGCCGACCTTCTGCTTGAGCTTCCAGTGCTGCTCGGAGACGTAGTTGAAGCCGTAGGTCTGGGTCAGCACCTTGGCCAGCTCGCCCTCGCCGGTGATCCCGGCGCCGACCTCGATGGTCTGGGTGCGGGCCTGGGTCACGGTGTGGCTGACCGGCACCGGGCCGTCGGTGTTGTTGGCCACGCTGGTGGCATCGGTCTGCTTGAACCAACGCCGCTGCGCGGAGACGTAGGTGCCCATAAAACCGGGCGTCGCGCAGTGCGATCCCGGGGCGTAGTCATCGTTCCAGCGCTGCGGCAGCTCGAAATCCGCCGCCGGGGAGACCGCACCTGCCGATGCCGGGTAGCCCAGCGCCACCACCACCGGCAGGCACAGCGCCGCGAGTCCGGCGCGCCGCTTTCCCGCCATGCTTACTCGCCCCAATCAGTGTTGTCGCGGGTGGAGACCTGGACGTGGCGCTCCTTCGGTAGGGTGGCGGTGAACTTGCCGCCGTTGGGCTGCCAGGTGTGGTCGGAGCCGCAGACGGTCTTCTGGCCCTCGAAGTCGGAGACGACCCAGCCGGCCTTGAGCACCGCGGTCTTGCCCGGGGCGATGTCGTACGGGCCGACCTGCTCACCGACCTCGTAGGACTGGCTGTCGGTGTAGCTGGAGGAGAAGCTGATGTTGATGAGATCCAGCAGCTTGAAGTCGATGCCGGCAGAGACGTTCCAGGTCTTGGTCTTGGTCTCCTTGATGGAGCGGGTCACTGGCAGCGGCTCATCGTTGTAGTTGGACACGGTCCAGGTGCCGGCGGAGCCGTCGAAGTAGGTGCGCTTGATGTCGACGGTCTGGCCGGTATCGCCCGGGTTGGCGCACTGCTCGCCGATGACGGTCGGGTTGGCCGGGCCCAGGTCGCGGGCCGGCAGGGCCTGGGCGGCCGGGGCGCCGGACGCGGCGGCGACGATGCCGCCGGCCAGGGCCAGGCCGGTCAGGCCGGCGAGGGCGCGGGAAGAGATTGCGTTGAATGCGTGCATGAGGAAACTCCTTGAAGTATGTGGTTTTGGGTGGCCTGGGGTTAGTAGGTGGACTGGGTGGGCACCGGCAGCGACCGGTACTCGTCCGGGGTGACGTCGACGGTGCGCTTGGCCCCGCCCGGGCTGGTGATGGTGGCCTCGGCCCAGAAGCCGCTGGGCGCCGAGGTCTGCTTGTAGTTCGAGGTCAGGCTGTACTTGCCGTCCTTGCCGCAGGTGATTTCGCGGTAGTTGATGCGGGTCATCGTCGTGCCGTACTCGACGCGCACGCGCTCCCCGGCGGCCAGGTCCACGTGGCCCAGCTCCGTGCCGACCGGCATGTAGGCGCGCTTGACGGCGCCGACGGACTCGAGCCAGCCGCGCGGGATGTCGCCGCGGTTGCCCTGCCAGTTGGTGTACGGGTGGTGCTCCGCGCCGACGACGAAGTCGGTGACCGGGGCGTACTCGTAATCCTTCTTCGACCAGTTGAGGAAGTCGGTGGAATAGCCGGGCTTCCGGTAGGTCGGCTGGACGGCGGTGATGTCCAGCGGGTACCAGGTGCGGGTGCCGGCCTCGCAGGCGTCGCCCTCATTGGGCCAGTCGTCCTCGCGCTGCGGCTCGGTGGTCGGTTCGACGACCTCGTCGCGGGCCGGATCGGCGATCTTTTCCAGGCTGGGCCCAGACACGGAGGTATAGGTGCCGTCGGTGGGCTTGCTGTTCGCGCCCGGGGATCGCGAGGGGATCTCCATGGCCAGATCGGAGACGGTGCCGTCCGCCCGGATGATGTAGGCAAACGCGTAGCGCTCAGCCGGGCCGGTGCCGCGCACGACGTTTGCGCCCGGGGTGTTTTCCAGGCGGCCGTCGTTGCAGCTGACGAACATGGAGATGAAGTCTTTTTCAATGACGCCGTACTCGACGCGGAGGGACTCGCCCGGGGCCAGCTTGACCGGGCCGAAGGTTTCGGTATCGCGCCAGCCGTTGGTCATCTTCAGGCCGATGTCGGACTTGGCGGTCGTGTTCCAACCGTTGGGCAGCTTGGCCTTGGAGTTGGCATCGATCTCGTGGTTGGTGCCCGTTTCCACCTCGGCGGTGTAGGGAACTTCCTGATCGGTGGTGTTGGTGAATTGGAGCGTGCCGTCGCTGACGTAGCGACGCCCGGTCTCCCCGAAGCGCCACTCGGGCTCCGGGTTGTTCTTGCCGGCGGCATCGCAGGACTTGTAGAGGTTGACAATAGGGTAGCCCTGCGGCATGGGCGGAACGGCCCGTGCCGGAACTGCGGGGCTGTCCACCAGCGGGACCAGTGCCGCCGCGACGATGGCGACGGCTGCTCGTGCCCAGCCCTTCTTCCCTACGTTTAACGCCTTGGGTGCGTGCACTATAAGGGTTCCTTGTCTTGAGAGTGCGGCCCAAGACCCCTTCACTGAACTATACGGAGATTTTAAGCTTCCCGGAAGCTCCTGCGCAAGGCCGGAGGGAAACCACGTGCTGAACCGGAGCGCCCCGGCGGCGGGCTGGGCCAGCGGCGGGGTGACATCGGCAGCGACATTGGCAGCGGCGAGTTCCCCCTAATGGGGGCAGCCCGGGCACCCGGAAGAAACGTGAGGACAATCTCATATTTGACGCGCGAGCTGCGGATTTGGTTTCTCATGCAAAATTACCGCCGGTTGGGTCTAGAATGGAGGGGACTTTTCGCACTACCATCCCTGAACATGACCATTTCCTCACATTTGACGGAACTAGACAGCTTGAACGACGCCAACACCACCGCCGGCAAGATCGCCGAGCTCAAACGCCGCCGCGCCGAGGCCGAGGCACCCCTGGGCCAGAAGGCCTTCGAGAAGGTGCACTCCCAGGAGCGCCTGACCGCCCGCGAGCGCTTGAACTACCTGCTGGACGAGGGATCCTTCGTCGAGACCGACATGCTGGCCAAGCACCGCACCACCGACTTCGGGATGGATGCCAAGCGGCCGACCACGGACGGCATCGTTACCGGCTGGGGCACCATCGACGGGCGCGAGGTGTGCATTTTCAGCCAGGACGGCACCGTCTTCGGCGGCGCCCTGGGCGAGGTCTACGGCGAGAAGATGGTCAAAATCATGGAGCTGGCCGTGACCACCGGCCGACCGCTCATCGGCCTCTACGAGGGCGCGGGCGCGCGCATCCAGGACGGGGCGGTCTCCCTCGACTGGATCGCGCAGACCTTCTACCAAAACGTCAAGGCCTCCGGCGTCGTGCCCCAGATTTCCGTCATCATGGGCGCCTGCGCCGGCGGCAACGCCTACTCTCCCGCCCTGACCGACTTCGTGGTCATGGTGGACAAGAAGTCCAAGATGTTCGTCACCGGCCCCGACGTCATCAAGACCGTCACGGGCGAGGAAATCACGCAAGAGGAGCTCGGCGGCGCCGGCGTACACATGGTTTCTGCCGGCAACTCCCACTACACCGCCGCCACCGACGAGGAGGCCCTCGACTGGGTCCACGACCTGCTGGGCTACCTGCCGTCCAACAACCAGCAGCGCAGCCCCGTCGAGCCCTTCGAGCCGGTCACCAAGACCAGCGTCGACGACCTGGCTCTGGACGAAATCATCCCGGACTCGCCCACCCAGCCCTACGACGTCAAGGACGTCATCGCCGCTCTGACCGACGACGCCGAGTACCTGGAGATCCAGGCCGAGCGCGCCGAGAACGTCGTCATCGCCTTCGGGCGCATCGAGGGCCAGACCGTCGGGTTCGTGGCCAACCAGCCGCAGGTCTTCGCCGGCTGCCTGGACATCGACTCCTCCGAGAAGGCCGCCCGCTTCGTGCGCACCTGCGACGCCTACAACATCCCGATCGTCATGCTCGTCGACGTCCCCGGCTTCCTGCCCGGCGCGTCCCAGGAGCACGACGGCATCCTGCGCCACGGCGCCAAGCTGCTCTACGCCTACGGCGAGGCCACCGTCCCGAAGATCACGGTGACCATGCGCAAGGCCTACGGCGGCGCCTACTGCGTCATGGGCTCCAAGGGCTTGGGAGCCGACGTCAACCTCGCGTGGCCGACGGCCCAGATCGCCGTCATGGGCGCGGCCGGCGCCGTGGGCTTCATCTACCGCAAGGAGCTCAAGGCCGCCCGCGAGAAGGGCGTCGACGAGCAGGCCCTGGCCAAGTCCTTCGAGCGCGAGTACGAAGACCACATGCTCAACCCGTACAAGGCCGCCGAGCGCGGGCTTATCGATGCCGTCATCCTGCCGTCCGAGACCCGCGCCATGGTGGCCAAGAACCTGCGGCTCTACGCCGACAAGTCCGTGCCGCGGCCCAGCCGCAAGCACGGCAACATGCCGCTCTAGCCCGCCCCTGGCTGGGACGGGCTGCGGCGGTTGCGGGGCTCCCGCTTTTAGGCCGGCGGCACGTTGCCGGCCATCTCAATTTCTTCCGTTACCGGGTTCCAGGCAAAGGACGCGAACGAGCTGCCCGTCGGGTTGGCGTTGGCGTCGCCGTCCTGCGGCCAGCGGTAGGTGACATCCATCTGCCGGTCCGAGGCCCGGGTGATCTCCGGGGCGAAGCCGTAGGGCTCCGCGGTCGCGGTGCCCAGGTATTCGCCCTGGTGGAAGAGCATGATGTGGTACGGCGACGAGGCCGTCGCGCCGGTGACGGTGACGGCCGCCTCCCCCGCAGCGTTGTTGGCGCCGTTGGCGTCCTCGCCGCTCGGGGAGGCGTGGTCTTGCTGTCCCTGGCCTTTCTGTTCGTTGGCAGTGACCGGGTCGGTCTCCGCGACGGAAGCCACGGGGGCCTCGCTGGCGGGGGCGGATTCATTATCGGCTTTGTCTGCGTTCAGGCCCGAGCATCCGGCCAGCGCAAACACGGCGCCGGCGATACCGGTGGTTAGTATTCCTCACATGGTGGACATTGCCACTCCTAGACTCGTCAAGACTCCTGGATAGCCCCCATTATGACATGGGTCACCATGGATCCCGAATAACGTTTCCGCTTCAATGCCATGACAAAAAGCTGCCTGAAAGCTGTCCCTACGGTGTCTTTTAGATGTGTCGGAGCGGTGCCGCTTGGAGGCCAGCGCGGTGCCCCTTGGGTGTCGCCGCCATGTTGGTTGGATGCCGGCGCAGTGCCGGAGGGACGTCGTCGAGGTGCCACGAGGTGTTAACAGAAACGGGGCGGGCGCCGACTAAAAGGGAGGACCCAGGCAGCCGGAGGGGCCAAGGATACCTTCGGCGCCGCCCGCAGACCACAGGCTGCGAGTTTGTTTTATTTTTAGAGGTTGTAGACTAAGCGATTATGACAGATAAACCGGATCTGAAAACGACTGCCGGCAAGATCACCGATCTGGACAACCGCCTGAGCGAGTCCCGCCAGCCCACCGGCGCTGAGGGCTCGACCGACGCCCGCCAGCGGGTGCTCGACCTGCTGGACGAGGGATCTTTCGTCGAGACGGACGCCCTGGCCCGCCACCGCTCCACCGACTTCGGGCGCGAGCACGACCGCCCCTACACCGACGGCGTGGTGACCGGCTACGGCACCATCGACGGCCGCCGCGTCTGCGTCTTCAGCCAGGACGCCACCGTCTTCGAGGGCACCCTGGGCGAGGTCACCGGGGAAAAGATCTGCAAGCTCTACGACCTGGCGCTGAAGACCGGCGTGCCCATGGTGGGCATCCACGAGTCGGCGGGCCCGCGCGTGCAGGAGGGCATCGTCAGCCTGAGCATGCATGCGCGCATCATGGCCGCCGTCACGCGCGCCTCCGGCCTCATCCCGCAGGTGGCCGTCGTGGTCGGCGACAACGAGGGCATGGCCGCCTTCGCCCCGGCCCTGGCCGATCTGGTCATCGTGGCCCGCGGCGGCGCCCTGCACCAGGCGGCCCCGGCCGTGGTCCAGGAGGTCGCCGGCGCCGAGACGACCGCCGAGGAGCTCGGTAGCGCGGACGCCCTGGCCACCAACGGCACCGCCCACCTCATCGCGGAGACCGACGCCCAGGCCCTGGACTTGGCGCGCACCGCCCTGGCCTACCTACCGGTCAACAACCGCGCCGAGGCCCCGCGCACGGACGCGGAGATCTCCCATGGATCCATCGCGGACAACGTCGACGAGACCGCCCGCGCCCTGGATTCCATCGTGCCCGACGAGGAGACCGGCGCCTTCGACATCACCGAGGTCATCGCGGCCGTGGTGGATCCGGATTCCTTCTTCGAAATCCAGGCCGACTTCGCCGGCAACGTCGTGACCGGCTTCGCGCGCATCGAGGGCCGCGCCGTGGGGTTAGTGGCCAACCAGCCGCTGGCCCTGGCCGGCACCCTGGACGGGGCGGCCTGCGACAAGGCGGCCCGGTTCATCCGCACCTGCGACGCCTTTAATACCCCCATCATCGAGTTCGTCGACTCGCCCGGCTTCCTGCCTCAGCCGGCCGAGGAGCAGGCCGGCCTACTGCGCCGCGCCAACAAGCTGGCCTTCGCCTTCGCCGAGGCCAGCGTCGGCAAGCTGACAATCATCACCCGCAAGGCCATCGGCCCGGCCTACGTCTTCATGGGATCCAAGGACCTGGGCGCCGACCTGGCTTATGCCTGGCCCACCGCCCAGATCGCGGTCACCCAGGCCTCCCAGGCCGCCCGCGCCATCTACGGGGACGCGGCCACGCCCGAGCAGGAAGCGGAGCTGGCCGAGCAGTTCTTGCACCCCTACGCCGCGGCCGAGCGCGGGCTGGTCGACGCCGTTATCGAGCCGGCCACCACCCGCGGCCACCTGGTCGAGGGGCTGCGCCTGCTCGAGCGCAAGATTTCCCAACCCTCCATGAAAAAGCACGGTAATATAACGCTCTAACGCCCGCCCCGCCCGTGCCAGTTACCACCCACCGTGAGGAGCCACCCGCAGTGACCGATACCGCCTCCGCAGCAGTGTCCGAATCCAAGCCCCTGTTCCAAGTAGTCAAGGGCCAGCCCAGCGACACCGAGATCGCGGCCCTGACCGCCGTGTTCACCCAGCTCGCCGCCCAGGCCCGCGCGGCCGCCGCCGGCGCCGGCACGGGCGAGCGCAACCTGTGGGGCGCACGCGACTACGGCCGGCGCGGCCTGCCGGGCCGGGTGGAATACAACCCGAACGCCTTCCGCAACGTGCGTTACTACTAACGATGCCCGCTGCTAACAACGCCGCCGCGGCGCGCCGGCCGCGCATCGTCCTGGCCTCCCAGTCGCCGTCACGGGCCGGCATCCTGCGATCCGGCGGGATTGACCCGGTGCTGGCCCCCGCCGGGGTGGACGAGGAGGCCATCCGGGCAGGCCTGCCGGACGCCTCCCCCGCCGAGGTCGTCGCCGCCCTGGCGCGCGCCAAGGCCCAGGCCGTGGCCACCGAACACGCCGCGGACTACGCCGGCGACGTCATCATCGGCGGCGACAGCATGCTCCTGCTGGACGGGCAGCTGCAGGGCAAGCCGCACACCCGCGCGGCCACCGTGGAGCGCTGGCGCGCCCAGGCCGGGCGCACCGCACACCTTTTGACCGGGCACTGCGTTATCTTCAGCGGGGAGGAATTCGTGGAGACCGCCAGCACGGCGGTCCACTTCGCCGCGGCCGAGGAGGCCGACATCGACGCCTACGCCGCAACCGGCGAGCCGCTCGAATGCGCCGGCGCGTTCACCCTGGAGGCCCTGGGCGGCTGGTTCATCGACGGCATCGAGGGCGATTCCTCCTCCGTTATCGGCCTGTCCCTGCCGGTGGTGCGCCGGGCGCTGTACTCCTTCGGCCTGCGCGTGGCGGATTTCTGGGACTAGCCTTTTCTGGGACTAGCGTTGGGCCCCCTAAAACGCCGCCGACAGGACCGGGTGGGCGCGACTATACTGGCATGCCATGGAGATGAAAGACATGCTTGCCCCTAACCCGATCAAGCTGCCGGCGGATCCCGGTGCGGAGTCCACGCAGGACCTGTCCGCCGGCATCGTCGAGCACCCCGACTCGCCGCTGCTGTGGGCCACCCTGGCCGAGCAGGAGCTGGCCCGGCTGCGCTCCGACGAGGCCCTGCCGACCGCGTATATCACCGCCTACGCCTACGCGCGCACCGGCTACCACCGCAGCCTGGACCGCCTGCGCGGCAACGGCTGGAAGGGCTGGGGCCCAGTCCCCTATTCCCACGAGCCGAACCAGGGCGTGCTGCGCGCCATCGCGGCCCTGGCGCACGCGGCCCAGGCCATCGGCGAGCAGGACGAGTACGACCGCCTGCGCCAGATGCTTAGCGATGCCGACCCGGAGTCGGTCGCTGCCCTGCTGGACTAGCTAGGCTGGCTTAGACACTAAAAACCGCCCCGGGAGGCTGATTTAGCCCCGGGGCGGTTTATCGTTGCCGGTGGTTGTTGGCCGGTCTTAGGCGGCGCCGTGCTTGGCCTCGACGCGGGAGATGGCCTCGGCGGCCACCTTCTGCTGGATGCCCATGTCCAGCTCGGAGGTGAAGCCCACGCAGGAGCAGTTGATTTCGCCCAGGACGTAGGTGTCCTCGCCGTTCTCGCCGTCGGCGAGCATGAAGTCGGCGGTCCAGATCAGCGGGATGTTGTCGCCGCCGAGCTTCTCCGCGATGACCGGGCGGACCTCGGCGAACATGTCGACCAGATCCTGCCAGGACTCCGGGGAGTCGTAGGTGTACTTCGCGCCGGAGAACAGCGTGGCGGAGAAGTTGTCGCCGCCCTCGGCCGGCTTCTTGTGGACCACGAAGACCGGCTCCACGCCGACCAGGAGGATGCGGATTTCGCCCTCGACGATGCGCGGCATGAAGCGCATGTCCACCAGCATGCCGTTATCGCCCTCGATGTACTGGTCGCAGAAGTCCATGAACTCGCCCAGCTGGCGCTCCTCGGTGTGGTTGTCCACGGCCTCGGTGCACTTGAGCTCGGTATCCAGCGGCAGCGTGGTGCCCGGCTCAACACTGGCGGCCAGCTCCTTGTCCTTGAGCTGCACGCGCCAGATGCCGGAGCCGGTGGACCCGCGGTTCTGCTTGAGGACGCGCTCGCCGTAGGACAGGGTCTGCGGGAAGGTCTCGTGGAAGCTCTCGACGTCGTAGTAGGCCTGGGTGTCCTCCGGGACCAGGTCGGTCTGATTCAGCTTGACCAGGGCGTCCTTGGCGCCGTAGGCCATCATCTCCTCCGGGGTGGACATGCCCACCAGGCCGGCCTCGGACAGCTTGGTCAGGAGATCGAAGTAGCCCTTCTCCCCGCCCGGGATGTTGCCCGGGTTCACGCGGGAGATGTAGGCGTCGAAGTTGTTGGAGACGTAGTCGAAGAGATCCTCGGACCACTCCGGGCGGAAGTAGACGACCTCGGAGTGCCAGCCGGCCTCCTGCAGAGACTCGACGATGGGCATGGTGTCCTTGCGGTGGCCGTTGAACTGCTTGTCGGATCCGCCTTCAACTTCGAAGACGACGATGGCTTTGTGCATGGGTGAAACCTTTCGGGAAAGGGGGCATCGGTCACGTCTGGGGCACCGGATTTCTAGCGGCTCCCACACCCTTTAATTTATCGGACTTCCCGCCGCCGCGCGCGCCGGGAATTACCCCCTCTATCCCACCTTTAAGCGGGGTTTTTGGGGGTTGATCAGGCCGGGCGGAAAGCGCGCGTGCACCCTACCAGCACACTTGTTATAACCAGCGCCCCGGCGGGGCGGCGCAGGGCCCGGGGAAGGGGCAACGGCGGGCGCAGGAATGTATTAAATACCACACCCGTCGCGGGGAAGTGACCAATCGTTTTCCGCGCGGTAAAGTATGTGGCAGTAAAAGTTATACGCAGATTCAACCGTGACTCAGCCCCGCCGGCCCCAGCCCCGGCGCCTGGGTCAACACTTTTCGGACCGCGCCGTGAAGCCCCCCTTACCCAGCGCACGGCGCGCACCGCACCCCCCGAAGAAAGGTTTCAAAGAGCATGACCGAATTCGACCCGCACCCGCCCTTCCAGGACTTCGCGCACCCCGGCCGCTTGGTCTCCGCGCCGTGGCTGTCCGCCCGGCTGGGGGTCAAAGGCCTGCGCGTCATCGAGGTCGATGAAGACTCCCTGCTCTACGACATCGGGCACATCCCCACCGCCAGCCGCATCAACTTCCAGAAGGAACTGATGGACCCTACCACCCGCGACATCATCGACGGCGCGGCCTTCCAGCAGCTCATGCAGGACAAGGGCATCAGCCGCGAGGACACCGTGGTCTTCTACGGCGACAAGTCCAACTGGTGGGCCGCCTACGCCCTGTGGGTCTTCGAGCTCTACGGACACCCGGACACGCGGCTGCTCGACGGCGGGCGCGACGCCTGGATGGCCGAGGAGCGCGACACCTCCTTCGCCGTGCCGGAATTCGCGGCCTCCGATTACCCGGCCGTCGAGCGCGACGACGCCCCGCATCGCGTCTTCGTCGACGAGCTGCGCTCCACCGACGCCGTCATTGTGGACACCCGCAGCCCCGAGGAATTCGCCGGCCAGCCGACCAGCGACTCCCCGCAGGGCAACTCCGCCTACGGGACCACCATCCGCCACGGCCACATCCCGGGCGCGACCAACCTGGAGTGGGACCGCGCGATGTACCCGAACGGCACCTTCCGCTCCCTGGAGGAGCTGCGGGTCAACTACGGCAACCTGAATGCCGGGGATCCCACCATCCTCTATTCGCACGTCGGCGCGCAGGCCGCGCACACCTGGTTCGTCCTCAAATTCCTGCTGGGAGTCGAGAACGTCCGCACCTACGACGGCTCCTGGGCCGAGTGGGGCAATATGGTTCGAATGCCCATCGAGCGCTAGAATCCTAGTGTCTAAGCCGAGCTGGGTGTAACACGCCGGAGAAATTCCCGTATCTAACCTGGTACGGGATTATTTTTTGCATAATTTTTAGAACCTGACGGTTTTCTCATGTTTTGATGTGCAAGAATAGTAAGCGATCCAATACTAGTTTTTCAGGAGGATTCCTGCTGTGGCAGTTGAACAAAAGAAGATCACCAAGGTGCTCATCGCCAACCGTGGTGAGATCGCAGTTCGCGTCATCCGCGCTGCGCGCGATGCCGGCATCAGCTCCGTAGCGGTCTACGCCGAGCCCGATGCCACCGCCCCCTTCGTCGAGCTTGCCGACGAGGCCTTCGCGCTGGGCGGGACCACCTCTGCCGAGTCCTATTTGGTCTTCGACAAGATCCTCGACGCCGCCGCCAAGTCCGGCGCCGACGCCATCCACCCGGGCTACGGCTTCCTGTCCGAGAACGCCGACTTCGCCCAGGCCGTCCTCGACGCCGGCCTCATCTGGATCGGCCCCTCCCCGGAGGCCATCGCGGCCCTGGGCGACAAGGTCACCGCCCGGCGCATCGCGGAGCGGGCCGACGCCCCCATGGCTCCGGGCACCAAGGACCCGGTGGCCGAGTCCGCGGAGGTCGAGGCCTTCGCCCAGGAGCACGGCCTGCCGGTGGCCATCAAGGCGGCCTTCGGCGGCGGCGGCCGCGGCATGAAGGTCGCCTACACGCACGAGGAGATCCCAGAGCTTTTCGAGTCCGCCACCCGCGAGGCCGTGACCGCCTTCGGCCGCGGCGAGTGCTTCGTGGAGCGCTACCTGGACAAGGCCCGCCACGTCGAGGCCCAGGTCCTGGCCGACATGCACGGCAACGTCGTGGTGGTCGGCACCCGCGACTGCTCCCTGCAGCGCCGCTTCCAGAAGCTGGTCGAGGAGGCGCCGGCCCCCTTCCTGACCGACGAGCAGCGCGCCACCATCCACGACTCGGCCAAGCGCATCTGCCGCGAGGCCGGCTACTACGGCGCCGGCACCGTGGAATACCTGGTCGGATCCGACGGGCTCATCTCCTTCCTCGAGGTCAACACCCGCCTGCAGGTCGAGCACCCGGTCTCCGAGGAGACCACCGGCCTGGACCTGGTGCGCGAGCAGTTCCGCATCGCCCAGGGCGAAAAGCTGCCCTTTAGCGAGGACCCGACCCCGCGCGGCCACGCCTTCGAGTTCCGCATCAACGGCGAGGACGCCGCCGCCGGCTTCATGCCGGCCCCGGGCACCGTGGTGGATTACCGCGAGCCGACCGGCCCGGGCGTGCGCGTGGACTCCGGCGTGCGCGCCGGCAGCGTCATCGGCGGCCAGTTCGACTCCATGCTGGGTAAGCTCATCGTCTGGGGCCCGGACCGCGAGACCGCCCTGCAGCGCTCCGCCCGCGCCCTGGGAGAATTCACCGTCACCGGCCTGCCGACGGTCATCCCCTTCCACCAGGCCATCGTGGCCGACCCTGCATTCCGCGGCGACGGCGAGTCCTTCGACGTCTACACCAAGTGGATCGAGGAGGAGTGGTCCGGTGACCTGCCGGGCTACCAGGATCCGGACGCCGAGGCCGAGGACGTCGAGGCCCTGCCGGCCCAGAAGTACGTCGTGGAGGTCAACGGCCGCCGCGTCGAGGTGGCCCTGCCGGGCGATCTGGTGCTGGGCGCCGGCGCGGGGGCGCCGAAGAAGAAGTCCAAGAAGCGCCGCGGCGGCGGCTCCAAGGCGGCCGTGTCCGGCGACGCCGTGGTCGCGCCCATGCAGGGCACCGTCATCAAGGTCGCCGTCGAGGAGGGCCAGGAGGTCGCCGAGGGCGACGTCCTCATCGTGCTGGAGGCCATGAAGATGGAAAACCCGGTCAAGGCCCACAAGGCCGGCGTGGTCACGGGCCTGGCCGTGGAGACCGGCGCCCAGATCAACAAGGGCAACCCCATGCTGGAGATCAAGTAGCTAGGCTGGTGGGCATGACTGATAATGCCCACTCCCCTTCTGAGCACCGCACCCCGCTGCACCCCGACGTCAACGACACGGGGATCAGGCTGCGGCTGGCCCAGGATGATGACCGCACCTACCTGTCGCGCCTGTTCTACCTGACCGACGTGCTCGGTGACGAGACGGCCGCGCTGGGCGAGGAACACCTGCGCGACATCGGCCCCTACGTGGGCGAATGGTCCCCGCGCGTGGACGGCGGGGTCATCGCCATCTCCGAGTACGAGGTCCCGGCCGGCGGGGCCTGGCTGCGCTACTTCACAGGCGAGCACAAGGGCGTGGCCTACACCGGCCGCCCGGACGCCGATCCCCACGATGACAGCCAGTGGACCACGGAATTCGACCCGGAAGACATCCCCGAACTGTGCATCGCCGTCGAGCGGCGCTACGCCGGCCTAGGCCTGGGCAAGCGCCTGCTGCGCAACGTCGTGGATCTCGCCCGGGAGCAGACCGCGCCGGCCGTCTCCCTGTGGGTCGATCCTCGCAACGAGCGGGCCCGCCGGCTCTACGATGCCGCCGGTTTCACCCCGCTGGAGGTCCCCGGCGGCGAACCGGGGACCATGATTTACTACTTCTAGCTTCTTAAGCTAGCTGACCACCACGATGAGGTCGCCGCCCTCGACCTTGGTGGCCTGGCCGATGGCCAGGCGCTCCACCGTGCCGGACTGGGTGGCGGAGATGGACGCCTCCATCTTCATGGCCTCGATGACGGCGACCTGATCGCCCTCTTCGACCTCGTCGCCGACCTTGACGGTCGGGTTGACCACGCCCGCGAACGGGGCGGCCACGTGGCCCGGGTTGGCCGAGTCGGCTTTCTCCACCGTCGCGACGGTGGACTCGGCGGAGTGGTCGCGCACCTTCATCGGGCGGATCTGGCCGTTGACGTTGAGGATGACCGAGCGCATGCCCTTCTCATCCGGCTCGCCGACCGCGTCCAGCCGCACGACCATGGCGTTAAGCGACTCGCGCTCCGTGCTGTTTTCCGGGAAGAAGTGGACGATCTTCTCCTCGCCCTCGGTCAGGCCGTAGAAGAACTCGGCATCGTTGAGCGCCTCGGTGTTGCCGTACTGGCGGCGGAACTCCTTGAACTCCTCGAACTGCTTCGGGAAGAGCAGGTGGTTGAGGGCCTCGCGGCGCTCGGTGGAATCCTCCGAGTCCAGGTGGCGGGCCTGATCGGCCGGGACCTCAGAAATCTGCGGCCCCTCCTTCTCGCCCGCGCGGCCGGAGAGGATCTTGTCGCGCAGCGGCGGCCAGCCGCTGGACGGGGTGCCCAGCTCGCCGCGCAGGAAGGCGATGACGGAGTCCGGGATGTCGTACTTGGTCGGCTCCTTGGCAAAGTCCGCCGGGTCCACGCCGGCGCCCACCAGGTGCAGCGCCAGGTCGCCCACGACCTTCGAGGACGGGGTGACCTTGGTCGGCCGGCCCAGCATCTCGTTGACGGCGGCGTAGGTGTCCTCGATGACCTCGAAGCGGTCGGCCAGGCCCAGCGCGGAGGCCTGGGCGCGCAGGTTGGACAGCTGGCCGCCCGGGATCTCGTGCTTGTAGACCCGGCCCGTCGGGCCCGGGATGCCGTTCTCAAACGGGGCGTAGACCTGGCGCACGGCCTCCCAGTAGGGCTCCAGGTCGGAGACGGCCTGCAGGTCGATGCCGGTGTCCCGCTTGGTGTTCGCCAGGGCCGCGACGATGGCGGACAGGGACGGCTGCGAGGTGGTGCCCGCCAGCGGGGCCGAGGCGCCATCGACGGCGTCGGCGCCGGACAGGGCCGCCGCGTAGTAGGTGGCCAGCTGGCCGCCCGCGGTGTCGTGGGTGTGCACGTGCACCGGCAGGTCGAAGTTCTTGCGCAGGGCCATGACCAGCTTGCTGGCCGCCTCCGGGCGCAGCAGGCCGGCCATGTCCTTGATGGCCAGCACGTGGGCGCCGGATTCGACGATCTGCTCGGCCAGGCGCAGGTAGTAGTCCAGCGTGTAGATGTCTTCCTTCGGCGAGGTCATGTCCCCGGAGTAGGCCATGGCGACCTCGGCGACGGTGGTTCCGGTCTCGAGGACGGCATCGATAGCCGGGCGCATCTGGCTGACGTCGTTCAGGGCGTCGAAGATGCGGAATACGTCCACGCCGGAGCGGGCGGCTTCCTCCACGAAGGAGTGGCAGACCTTGTCCGGGTACGGGGTGTAGCCGACGGTGTTGCGGCCGCGCAGCAGCATCTGGATGTTGACGTTCGGCATGGCCTCGCGCAGCATGTCCAGGCGGACCCAGGGGTCCTCGTGGAGGAAGCGCATGGCCACGTCGAAGGTCGCCCCGCCCCAGGCCTCCACGGAGTACAGGTTCGGGGTCAGGCGCGCGACGTGCTCGGCGGCGGAGACCAGGGTGGTGCCGCGCACGCGGGTGGCCAGCAGCGACTGGTGCGCGTCGCGGAAGGTGGTATCCGTGACCGCCAGGGCGTCCTGGGCGCGCAGCTTCTCCGCAAAGCCCTTCGGGCCCAGCTCGCGCAGCTCGTCGCGGGAGCCGCGCGGCAGCTCGGAGTCGCGGTGGGAGCGCTCCGGCAGCTTGTCGAAGGGGCGCAGTGGCGTCGGGCGCTCGCCGTTGGGGCGGTTGACGGTGGTCTCGGCCAGGTAGTCCAGGATGCGGCCCGGCTCGTCGCTGGCCGGCGGGGCCTTGAGCAGGTCCGGGTGGTTGGCGATGAACCCGGTGTCAATGCGGTGTGCGGTGAAGTCCGGCTCCCGCAGCAGGGCGCGCAGGAATCCGATGTTGGTGGAGACCCCGGAGACCGTGAACTCGTTGAGCGCGCGGATGGCACGCGCCACCGCCTGCTGGAAGTCCTTGCCGCGGCAGGTCATCTTCACCAGCAGGGAGTCGAAGTTAGGGGAGATCTCCGCGCCGACCGCGGTCGCGCCGTCCAGGCGCACGCCGGCGCCGCCCGGCGAGCGGTACGCCGTCAGCGTGCCCGTGTCCGGGCGGAAGCCGTTGTTCGGGTCCTCGGTGGTGATACGGCACTGCAGCGCCGAGCCGGTCAGGTGGATGGCCTCCTGGTTAAGGCCCAGGTCCTCCAGGCTGGCGCCGGCGGCGATCTGCATCTGGGACTTCACGATGTCCACGCCGGTGACCTCCTCGGTCACGGTGTGCTCGACCTGCACGCGCGGGTTCATCTCAATGAAGACGTGGTTGCCACGCTCGTCGACGAGGAACTCGACCGTGCCGGCGCCCTCGTAGTTGATGTGGCGGCAGAACTTCACCGCGTCCTGGCAGATGCGGTCGCGCAGCTCGGCGTCCAGGAACGGCGCCGGGGCGATCTCCACGACCTTCTGGTGGCGGCGCTGCACGGAGCAGTCGCGCTCGAAGAGGTGGATGACGTTGCCCTGGGAATCGGCCAGGATCTGGACCTCGATGTGCTGCGGGTTAATGACGGCGGTCTCCAGGTAAACGCTGCCGTCGCCGAAGGCCGCCTCCGCCTCGCGGGAGGCCTCCGCCGCCTTTTCCTTGAGCTCCCCCGGCGTCTCGACGAAGCGCATGCCGCGCCCGCCGCCGCCGGCCACGGCCTTGACGAAGACCGGGAACTGGAAGTCCTCGGCATAAGAAACCAGCTGGTCCACGTCGGTGGACGGCTCGGAGTCCTTGAGGGTCGGCAGCCCGGCCTCCTCGGCCGCGTGCACGGCGGCCGCCTTGTCGCCGGTCAGGTCCAGCGTCTCCGGGGTCGGGCCGATGAATTTGATGCCGGCGTCCTGGCACGCCCGCGCCAGATCCGCGCGCTCGGACAGGAAGCCGTAGCCCGGGTAGACGGCGTCCGCGCCGGACTTCTTCGCCGCCCGGATGATCTCCTCAATATCCAGGTAGGCCTTCACCGGCTGGCCTTCGGTGCCGATACGCACGGCCTCGTCCGCGAAAGCCCGGTGGAAGGAGTTTCGGTCCTCCCGGGGATAAACAGCAACGGTGGTGGCCCCGGTCTCAAAGGCCGCACGGAAGGCACGCACGGCAATCTCGCCGCGGTTAGCGACGAGTACCTTCGAGAACGAGGCGGGGGCAGTCTGAACCACGAGTTTTCCTTTCAGTTCAGTGAGTGATGCACCTTACATCCTAGTTCCATCACGACCGTTTTAGGGACGATTTCCAGTGCAAAGATTCACACAGTTGCAACGGGATTCCTGCAAAGCTTGTAAAGCAGGTAGTTCAGGGAAAACTCGGCAGCCCGCCGACGTAAAGCTAAGCCGCCTGGCGCGGCCCCGGGCAGCACCCAGGGCAGGCACCCCCGCCCACCTGCACCCGCTTCCCCTCTCCCACCTATTTTTATTCACCTATACTAAACCCCGTTCAGCCGCTGGCTACCCCGCTTTACTTTTTAAGAATGAAAACAATAGAACTTTCACACGTCACCACCACCCTGGGTTCTGGGCCCCGCGCAACGACGGCTCTGCGGGACTGCTCCCTGACAGCGGGCGCGGGCGAATTCGTCGCGTTGACTGGCAAGAGCGGCTCCGGCAAAACGACCCTGCTGCGCACCATCGCGGGGCTGCTGCGGCCGGACGCCGGAACGGTCGAGGTGGCAGGAGTCCGGGTCGAGGTGGCCGGCGAAAAAGAGATCCTCAAACTCCGCCGGGAAACGGTGGGCATCGTGCACCAAGAAGACCTTTTGCTCGACGAGCTCACCGCCGCCGAAAACCTCCTGCTGGTGCTCACCGCGGCCGGCTCCGACGCAGCCACCGCCCGCGCGGAAGCCCTGCGCTGCCTAGAACAGGTAGGCGTCGCGGATCTGGCCGACCGCCTGCCCCCCCACGAAATGTCCCGCGGGCAGTGCCAACGCGTGGGCATCGCCCGTGCCATTAGCGGTAACCGCCACATTATCCTCGCGGACGAGCCATCGGCCGCCTTGGACAGCGAAAACTCCCGGGCGGTCTTCGGGGTATTCGCCGATCTGAGTTCCCGCGGCCACACGGTGGTGGTTGCCAGCCACGACGAGCTCGTCCATGACTACTGCGACCGAACTCTTAACATCCGGGATGGCAAATTAACCGCGCACGAGCAGCCGGCGTGAGGTAGCGCCAGTGAACTATAAACTGATGCTCCGCGCGCTTCGCCGCGATACCGGCCTACTGGGCCTAGCCCTCGCCCTGACCGCTGGTGTTTTTGTAGTTGTTGACCTAGTCGGTGCAGGCCATGCTGCAGCTTGGGGTAAAGTACTAGCTCTAGCAGCTGTCAACCCCGTGATTGCTGGACTAGCACATGCAGGTGAAACCGTATTCTGAACATGGGTATCTACCCACTGCTAAAAGGAGAACCTCATGCCGCTGCGGATCATCGCAATTGTAGTTTTTTGCTGGAGGCAGCGTTGGCTATGCTCTTGGTCTAAAAAAGCGAATGGAAAATAATCCAAAGCTCCAAGGAAAAGGCCTCCGAGTTTTATTTGCAAATAAATAGAATATTACATTCGCTCCAGTTCGTCACTCATCCAAGTTGACGAACCGGATTTCATCAGGATTAACACGTCAAATAGAGGGCTTCCGTTTCCATTAAGCTTCAAGATGGTGCTTAAAGAGTTTTATCTAACTGTCTAACGGCAGGAGAACCGTCTATTGCCTATGGTTTGTCACCTTTTGCATCCCGCGGGGAGAGTGATTCCAGCTTTGGAAAGTGCACGCTGCACCTTCGTGTTTGAAACTGCGAACTCAGCCGCAGCCTCAACCACAGTTGGGCACTTCCCTGTCTGAGAAGACAGTATCGTCAAAGTATGCGGCGATCCTGTATACCTGACTGCGTCCTCCTGCTGAACGACGCTGTTAGCTTTGATAAGTTCCTTACGCCGCCCCTGTGCGTATTCGCCTTCTGGGTCGGTCTTCCATCGTTGTGCCATTATATTCATGTGGTAGCTAAGGCTGCTAAATGGACTCCGATCTAGCAGCCTGGAAGAACAGAGTCATGGGTGGCAAAGGCTCACACAAACATGTCTAAAGTCTTTGCTACTTATTCTTCAGGTCTGCAATAGAGACCACAACCGGAGCCCGGATACTCATGCCGAAGGCTTCACTGAAGTGCCAACGTACAGACACCCCGCCACGCAAATCTTGCGCGGACGAATACTCGAGATTAACGGTTTCCCTTCGAGCGATTGTGCGGAATACAAAACATCTCACAGTTCGACTCGTCTGTCGTGCCACCCTTGGACCAGGCCGTGATGTGATCAACGTCCATGTCCTTAAGCGGCCAGATCTTCGTAGCTTTCTCGTGAGGGTCGTGAATTAATCAGAGGTGGTCTGTTCCGACGGCTCCTGTGATGTTGCGGATTCGCTCAACTTTCGACGCGTTCCCCCTCAGCTCGTTTAATGGCATCGGCGACTACTTCACCGATTGTTTTAGCACCGGCCTATGTCAGCTCGGCGTCTTTTGCGCGAAGGGCATTCTGGGTAGAAATAACCACCGCCGCAACATGGGCCTCACCGTAAGTTAAATGGCCAGTAGCGACTGGGTCGAGAAGTTCTCGCGCGCGGTTTTGGATATACATTTCATAGTTGCGCTGACTGTCGTCGATCCGCTCCATGACACGTTGTCTAACCCAGGAATCAGACAACGGTAGAAGAATTCTTGAACGAACAATCTAGAAGAACCGAAAAGGAACGAAAATACCTACCCGTTTGAGATCATTCATTGGCCGACAGCATTTTGCATTAGAGCCGACAACTCTATCGTTTCTGCAG
Source organism: Corynebacterium sp. LK2537 (assembly GCF_040946485.1). Taxonomy (NCBI): domain Bacteria; kingdom Bacillati; phylum Actinomycetota; class Actinomycetes; order Mycobacteriales; family Corynebacteriaceae; genus Corynebacterium; species Corynebacterium sp. LK2537. The sequence continues at coordinate 2,005 of NZ_JAYWLQ010000009.1, read as the reverse complement.
CTGTTTTTTGAGAATTGAATATTCTCCAGACATGAGGTCTATTATTCCTGAGAATATTGCGATGATACCTATCCAAGACCCTGTTAAATAGATGAAAAGTGTGCCGAGGAGTATGAAGAAGCAGCTAACTGCCTTTAGCTGTTTCGTTCTTCTGTCATTGGATTCGTCAGGCTGATAGATCCGGGCAACCATGAGGTCAACGGCGGCAACGGCTAGAAAAATATAAGAGATTTTTGTGTAACCGAGTAATGCAAAGGCTCCTGAAACCACAAGCACGGCAATCCCAGCAAAGCCCACCAAACGACTCATCAGAAAAACACTCCAAAAAATGGTTTACTAAGAAACGTCTCTTTAATTCTATTCGAAAAGTGAGGTCTATCAAGTGAAAAAGAAGGTAACGGGAATTGTGCTCGCTCTGAGCATTGCGCTCGGAGGGGCGCATACGGCTGGGGCTGCCGAATCGACGATGGAAGCTACCAAAGAAATCGGTGCGAATGTCGAAGAAACCACTATCACTACAGAGGGAGATGTGACAACGATCAGTGGCCCTGATGGTGTCACGACCCTGACGGAAGATGCTGCGGCGAACACGATCACCATTAATAGCCCAAATGGAGTGACTGTTTTGAATCGCAATGAGGTGCTCGGGTTTGAGGAACAGGGTGGACATGGGCCGGTTGCGGAAACCCGAGCACGTGGAATCGTTACCGACTGGAGAGTCTACCTGTGCAACGCTGCGACTGCAGCTGTTGTAGGTGGACATGAAGCCACTTGGGCAAAAGCTCTGAAGGTCGCGAAAAATGTAGCTAGGCTTCATCCAGCAACCCGTATTGCTCTTGCCGCAGGGCATTTGGGGGCAGGCACATTCCTCTCAACACAGTGCTAATAACCGTAGGATTTAGACTCAGGGACGCCCCTCTGCAAGCCAAAAGCAGAGGGAAGTCCCTGAGTCTTTCTATTAGAGGTAGCGATATAATACGGCCCTGCCAATGCTGAGCCTGCGCGCATCCTCAGCCTTCGGGATACCAGCAGTCACCCACTCGCGTGCCTAGGCAAGCTTTTCATCAGTGAGTGCTTTTAGCCGACCGTTATAAACCCCGCGGGCTTTGCCCGCGCAATACCTTCTGCCTGGTGCTCGCGAATAATTGAGCACTTAAACTCCGCCACACTTCCAAGGAGCCCGAACCTGATCTTGGTAATCGGTGCGGAATTCAACGAATACGTTTGTCCTTCTTTCAGAAACTTCACCGAAATATCCTGGTTGGTTCGTCGACGAGACGATGTAAATCAATCAACGACCGAGCCAAGCGCCCCATACTGCTAACCACAAGTTGTTCACCAGGACGTACATAATTCAACGCCCCATCCAACCCAGGACGGTTGGTGGAGGAACCGCTGACAGTATCTTGGAAGATGCGAAAGCATTTCTCTTTCTTCAACGCTGCGGTTTGCTGCTCTAAGTTTTGGTCTTTAGAAGTCACGCGCGCGTAACCGACTTTTGCCCAAAAATCACTTCCAGCTGTTCAGGAACGTCTAGAGACAATGACGGTTCTGAATTCAGCAGCTGGGCCGATCAAAATCACCCGCACCGGAAAAACACTGTTCCTAGTTTTGATTTTGATGAACCCGGAGAGATTTAACCCCTCGTTAAATATCCGTACCGGTCAATGTATGTACTTGCGCTCTAGCGTGTCCTAGTGGCTACGCCTTCTGTCAAAGCCTAACGGGGACAAAGCTGTTTGGCTCTGTTGTTGATCGAAGGTTAGGGGGTGAAAGGGTGACGGACATTGTCCATGAAGTCTAGGACGCGTACCTGCGTGTGTTGTTCATCAAAACCCACTCGGACGGCTCGCTGTGTTCGTGCGCACGACACAGCGGAATCCGCCTCAACAGTGCCCGCAGATAATCCAGACGAATTTCTAGCCTGGCCACCAGTCTCAAAGAGCAGTTGGGGGACTCAAAATAAAGGAAGCTCCCTAGTGTTTCTCGTCGTTGGAAGCACTAG
>NZ_JAYWLQ010000008.1:0-73189 GCF_040946485.1 Corynebacterium sp. LK2537 | reverse complement strand
TACAAGGCCCGGAAACCCGATCTGTGGATAACTCGGGACAAAGTAGCCATCCTGCACGGACCCCAAAACAGCCGAAAACGCCCGGATTTACGGTTCAACCTGCCTAAAGGCTGAAAAATGGAGCAATGTGCCCAAGTTGGCGCAAAGCTGGTCCCTATACGCGTCGGGACTGTGCAGAACTTATCCCTCCGCGCGCAGGCCCGCGACGTTTCCAATGACGAAGACGGCCGGCGGCTGAATCTTTTCCTCCTCGACCACGGCACCTAAGGCGGACAGCTGGGTGCGCACCACGCGCTGGCCGGACAGGGTGCCCTCCTGGATGGCGGCGACGGGGGTGTCGGCGGGGAGGGAGGCATCGATGAGCGCGGTGGCAATCGCGCCGGCGTTGCGCACGCCCATGATGACCGCCAGGGTGGCCCCGGAGCGGGCGAGCGCCTCCCAGTCGACCAGGGAGCGCTCGTGGCCGGGCGGCAGGTGCCCGGAGACCACCGTCATGGCGTGCACCATCCCGCGCTGGGTCACGGGGATGCCCACGGCCCCCGGCACGGCGACGGCGCTGGTGACCCCGGGGATGACCTCGCAGCTTAAGCCGGCGGCAGCCAGCGCCTGGACCTCCTCGAAACCGCGGCCGAAGACGAAGGGATCCCCGCCCTTGAGGCGGGCGACGCGGCGGCCGGCGCGGGCGTGGGAGATGAGCATCTCGTTGATCTTGTCCTGCGACGTCTGGCGCTTGTACGGCAGCTTGGAGACGTCGATGAGCTCCTTGCTGGCGATATCGCAGAGCTTATCCAGCTGCGCGGTCGGGCCGAGGTGGTCGGCCAGGATGACGTCGGCATCCTGCAGGGCGTGCATGCCGCGCACGGTGATGAGGTCCCAGGCGCCGGGGCCGCCCCCGATGAGCTGGACGGGATGAACAACAGTGTTTCCGGTCATGATGTCGAAATAGTATAACCGGCGCTACTAAGGTGAGAAACCATGGAGAGCACACAGTGGACCCCGGAGCAGGTGCGCTTTTTCGACATTGCGCACGAAGGGGCGCAATTACGCGCGCTCGCCGGCCAGGTGGCGGGCCTGAATGAATATCTGGCCGGCCTGCGCCCGCGCTCGGTCGTGGTGCTGGCCACCGACCAGGTCGCCGCCGCGGCCGCCCGCGCGATCGCCCAGACCTACCAACCCCAGGCCGCCTGCCCGGTGGTCGTGGCCCGCGCGCTGCCGGCCTACGTCGGCGCCCTGGACATCGTGCTGACGGTGGGGGAGGCCGCGGACTGCGAGTGGGTATCGCGGGCCCTGCTCACCGCCCAGCAGCGCGGCGCCGCCACGGTCTTTGCCGGCCCGCCCGGGCCCCTGGCCGACGACGTCGCTGACGATGCCTTCTTGTTCACCGCCCTGCCCAACGTCTCCGGCCCCGCTCCGGCCCGCGCCGCGGGCGCAGTCTGGCTGGTCCTGGGCGGCGACCCGCAGGCCCTGGACGAGGCCGCCGCTGCCGTCGATGCCGAACTGGCCGCCTGCGCCCCCGACCGCAGCGCGGATACCAACCCGGCCCGGCAGCTGGGCGCCTTCTCCGCGCAGGCAGGTGGCAGCGGGGTGATGCACTCGGCGCCGGCGGGGGACCGGGTGGGTGAGGCGGTGGCATCGGTAGCCGCGGCGGTTTGGGCCACGCGCGGGCGCTCCGGGACCGTCGTGGAGGCCGCCCAGCTGCCGCAGGCCCTGGACGGCGCCGACACACAGGCGGCTGACGATATCTTCTACGATCCTTTTATAGATGGTGCGCTAACCTGGAGGGTGATTTTCTGGGGGCAGGAGGAGGCGAACCTGCCCCATAGCCTGGCTGTCAACGCCGCCGAGGGAAGCGAATTCTCCCGGGCGCTGCAGCTTTTCACGCGCGCCTATGCCGCGACCGCCTTTGATGAATGAGGAAAAGGACCCATAAACCGCATGAAGTTGCTCGATAGTTCGGTGCGTAACTATTCGTGGGGATCCAAGACCATGATCCCGCAGCTCTTAGGCCAGCCGGCGGGGGACAACCCCGTGGCCGAGCTCTGGTTCGGTGCCCACCCGGCCGCCCCGGCGACGCTGGACGGCACGCGCCTCGACGAGGTCATCGCCGGCGACCCGGAGACCCACCTGAGCCACCGCGTGCGCAGCACACACGGCGACCGCCTGCCCTTCCTGCTGAAGCTGCTGGCGGCCGAGGACGTGCTCTCGCTGCAGGCGCACCCGTCCAAGGCCCAGGCCGAGGAGGGCTTCGCCCGGGAAAACGCCCAGGGCGTGGCCCTGGACTCGTCCCAGCGCAACTACAAGGACGACAACCACAAGCCGGAGCTCATCGTCGCCCTGACGGAGTTTTATGCCATGGCGGGCTTTAGGCCGCTGGCGCGCACGCGCGAGCTCTTCGCCGCGCTGGATTGCCCCAGCCTGGAGCGCTACCTGTCCATGCTCGACGACGACCCCGCCGCCGAGGGCGCCAGCCTGCGCGCGCTGTTTACCACCTGGATCACCATCCCGGCGGGCGTGCGCAAGGAGCTCATCGCGGACATCGTGACGGCGGGCGAGCGCCTGGTCGCCGCCCCAGCCCCGGGCACCCCGGAGTGGATCGTGCGCGACGTGCGCACCGTGCTGGGGATTAACGAGCAGTACCCCGGGGACATCGGCGTGCTGGGCGCGCTGCTGCTCAACCACATCGTGCTGCAGCCCGGCGAGGCCGTCTTCCTGGCGGCCGGCCAGCTGCACGCCTACGTCCACGGCCTCGGCGTGGAGCTGATGGCCAACTCGGACAACGTGCTGCGCGGCGGGCTCACGCCGAAGTACGTCGACGTGCCCGAGCTGGTCAAGGTGCTGGATTTCCAGGCCGTCGCCGACCCGCAGGTCCACCCGGGGCACGCGAACCCGGCGGCCGGCTGCGAGGTCTTCGACTACCCGGTGCCCATCGACGAGTTCTCCCTGCGCCGCTACGCCCTCGATGCCGGCGCGCAGGCCACCGTCGAACTCGACGGGCCGGCCATCGTGCTGTGTACCCGCGGCGACGGCGCCACCGCCGGCGGTGTCCGCCTCACCCCGGGCCGCGGCGCCTGGGCCCCGGCCGCCGATGGCCGCGTCAACTTGGCAGCCGGCGATAGCCCGGCGGAATTCTTCGTCGCCAGCGTCTAGGAGCCAAACGCTCTAGCGCCAGGCGCCTAAGCTGCAGGCGGCCCTAGCACCGGGCGCCTTGAGCCCCGGGCGCTTTTAGCGCCGGCGCGCCCAGTGCCGCCGCGCTTAGTTGTTGCCCGGCTCGCCCGCGGTTTCCTCCGTGGGCTCGGGCGCGTCGCGGGTCTCGCCGCGCTCTTCGGCCGGCGGGGCCTGCTGCTGTGCCGGCTCCGGCAGGAGATCGGAGATCTGGATCTCCAGGTGGCCGTTGTTCTCTTCGGCCGGCAGGCCCGGGATGGTCGGGGAGGGCGCGGGCTGGTTCGGGCTGCTGGGCTGCGGCTCGGTGGTCGTCGACGGCTCCTCGCTGGTATCCGGGCGGGTAGTCGGCGCGGGCTGGGTCGGCTGTCCCGGCTGCGTCGGCTGAATCTGCGTGCCCTGCTGGCCCGAATTCTGCGAGCCCTGCTGACCTTGCTGACCCTGCTGGTTCTGCTGGCCCTGGGACGCGGAGAGGTTGTCGGGGCGGTAGTACGTCGTCGGCGCGGCGGGCGCGGTCTGGGCGTCCACCACGGAGTTGGGGGCCAGGAACGGATCGTTGGCCTGCGGGGCCGAGAACTTGGCGTCCTCGCGGGAGCTGTGCTGGTTGCCGTCGTTGTCCTTCGCGTCGTCGCGATCGCGGCGGTCGGAAGGCGCGGTGCTGGACGTGGAGCTCGACGAGGTGGTTGCTTTCTCCTCGGAGCTGGTTAGCTGCTTGTTGGCCACCGGCGTGGCATTATCGTCCATGGAAGAGGATTTGGGCGCACCGAGGTGCCAGACGCTCACCCCGACGCCGGCGGCCACGAGCAGGCCCACGACGACGAAGATGACGACGCGGCGCGTATCAGTATTCACCGTGCGGTCCCCTTCCATGGTAACAAGTCGATAACAACAGTACCATGCACTTTAACGTCTGATACCCGACTTCCGCTAGTGCGGGAGCCAAATTCACCTTGCGAAGGAGATCACAGTGAGCACCTGGGACGAAGAGATTTTCACCCGCGACAGCAACACCGATTTTCTCGATGAGCTGTCTGCCCTCGAAGAGGAGGAGGTCGTAGAAGCCGTGCGGGACGCCGTTGTCCTCGCTGCCGATTCCGCCCAGCCCACCGACGAGGAGCTCGCCAACGGCCTGGCCGCCGCCACCATCGCCGCCATCTGGTCGGGCGCGCCGTTCAGCGCCGGCGACGTCGTGGCGGAGTACCCGTTCATCCGCTCCCTGGCCGGCAGCTCCGACGAGCAGCTCAACGAAAAGGCCGCGGAGCTGCTGGAAACGGCCGAGCCGGGCGAGGCGGACGACGCCGACATCGAGCCCTTCCTCGAGGCCCTGGCTTAAAGGAGAAGGTGACGCACTGCTGTGATTATTGCCATAGAGGGCATCGATGGCGCGGGCAAGAACACGTTGGTGGCCCGCCTGCGCGAGGCCATCAGCCGGGAGATCCACACGCTGGCCTTCCCGCGGTACGCCGACTCCATCCACGCGCAGCTGGCCCAGGACGCGCTGTACGGCCGCATGGGGGATATGACGGACTCGGCCTACGCGATGGCCACGATGTTCGCCCTGGACCGCTGGGGCGCCAAGGAGCAGCTGCTGGCGGCCCACCGCGCGCCGGAGGTGTGGGTGCTGGACCGCTACGTGGCATCGAATGCGGCGTATTCGGCCGCGCGCCTGCAGGATGACGCGGTGACGGACTGGGTCTATAACCTGGAGTTCGAGCGCCTGGGCCTGCCCAAGCCGCACCTGCAGGTCTTCCTGGACACCGACGTCGAGCTGGCCGGGGCCCGCGCCCAGGGCCGCGCGGCTGACGATGCCACCCGGGCCCGCGACGCCTACGAAAAGGACGCTGGCCTCCAGGCCCGCACCGCCGCGGCCTACCGCGCGCTGGCCGACCGCGAGTGGGCGGGGCGTTGGATAGCTACAGCCGATAGCGATATGATTATTCAAGCTGTACGACAACTGGTAGGGGAGAAGTAGTGGCACCGACAATCCTGGTGGTCGATGACGACCCGGCGATCTCGGAGATGTTGACCATCGTCTTGGAGTCTGAGGGCATGGAGCCCATCGCCGTGACCGACGGCAACGACGCGGTGCCCATGTTCCAACGCCACGACCCGGATCTGATCCTGCTGGATCTGATGCTGCCGGGCATGAACGGCGTGGACATCTGCCGCAGCATCCGCCAGGTCTCCTCGGTGCCGATTGTCATGCTGACCGCCAAGACGGACACCGTCGACGTCGTGCTGGGCCTGGAGTCCGGCGCGGACGACTACATCACCAAGCCGTTCAAGCCGAAGGAGCTGGTGGCCCGCATCCGCGCCCGCCTGCGCCGCACGGACACCGCGACCACGGAGATGATCGAGGTCGGCGACCTGGTCATCGACGTGCCCGAGCACACCGTGACCCGCCGCAACGCGGACGGGAGCTCCCGCGAGCTGAACCTGACGCCGCTGGAATTCGACCTGCTGGTGGAGATGGCCCGCCGCCCGGGCCAGGTGCACACCCGCGAGGAGCTGCTGGAGAAGGTCTGGGGCTACCGGCATGCCTCCGATACCCGCCTGGTCAACGTGCACGTCCAGCGCCTGCGCGCCAAGATTGAGCACGACCCGGAGGATCCGCAGATCGTGCTGACCGTGCGCGGCGTGGGCTACAAGGCCGGCAAGCCGGCCGGCGCCGAATAAGCCGGGGGAGTAACTGCCATCCTGGACCGCTTCAGACAATTCCGCGACTCCGCCATCCAGTGGTGGCGCACCTCGCTGCAGGTGCGCGTCATCGGCCTGATCTTTATGGCCGCCACCGTGGTGATGGTCATTTTGACCTACGCGCTGGTCTCCGTGCTGACCTCCCGCCTGGTGGATCAGAAGCAGGACGTCGCCCTGCAGGAGCTAGAGCGCGCCCGGATCGCGGTGGAGCAACAGATCGCGGCCACGGGCACGGCCAACTCGGTGCAGGTGCGCATTAACTCCGCGCGCGCCTCCCTGACGCAGCTGGGCTCCCAGAGCGGCGAGACGCAGGCCTCCTACGAGCCGGTGATCGTGGTCAACGGCTCCGACGGCTCGGTGACCACCTCGCCGGAGGGCTACCGCATCCCGACGGAGCTGCGCAACGGCGTCTCCCACGACCAGGTGATGGTCCAGTACGCGCCCATCGACCACGGGGATGGTACCAAGTACAACGCCATGATCGTCGGCACGCCCACCGAGTCCGACATCCCGGACACCCAGGTCTACCTGGTGATGAGCATGGAGTCGGAGGAATCCACGCTGGCGCTGATGCGCGGCCTGCTCTCGGCGGCCGCGGTGGTGGTCATCGTGCTGCTGGTGGGCATCGCCTGGCTGGCGACCCAGCAGGTGATTACGCCCATCCGCTCGGCCTCGCGGATTGCCCAGCGCCTGGCGGCCGGCCACCTGCGCGAGCGCATGGCCGTCGAGGGCGAGGACGAGATGGGCAGCCTGGCCCAGTCCTTCAACGACATGGCCGACAAGCTGTCCAAGCAGATTACACAGCTGGAGGAATACGGCGACCTGCAGCGGCAGTTCACCTCCGACGTCTCGCACGAGCTGCGCACCCCGCTGACCACGGTGCGCATGGCCGCGGACATGATCGCCGCGAACGCGGACAGCCTGGATATTTCCACCCGCCGCGCCAGCGAGCTGATGAGCCGCGAGCTCGACCGCTTCGAGGAGCTGCTGGCCGACCTGCTGGAGATCTCGCGCCACGACGCCGGCGTGGCCGACCTGTCCACCAACAAGCTGGACCTGCGCAACTGCGTGACCGCCGCCTTCGGGCAGGTCGATCACCTGGCCGACGAGCTGGGCGTGGCGGTCAACCTGCACCTGCCGGACGAGCCCATCAACTTCGAGGGCGACGACCGGCGCGTCCAGCGCATCCTGCGCAACCTTTTGGCCAACGCCATCGACCACTCGGAGGGCAACCCGGTCGACGTGCACCTGGGCGCCAACGACACAGCCGTGGCCGTGACCGTCACCGACCAGGGCGTGGGCCTGAAGGAGGGCCAGGAAGAACTGGTCTTCAACCGCTTCTGGCGCGCGGATTCCTCCCGCAAGCGCCACTCGGGCGGGACCGGCCTGGGCCTGGCCATCGCCCGCGAGGACGCCGTGCTGCACAGCGGTACGCTGGACGCGACGGGCACCTTAGGCCGCGGGTCCTGCTTCCGCCTGATCCTGCCGCGCGTGCCCGGCGAGGCCGTGGAGGAGGCCCCGCTGGACCTCTACGTGCCGGAGCCCACGCCGCTAGCGGACCCGAAGGCCCCGAATGACCCGAAGGGAGGTCAGCCGTGATGCCACAGACCCACCGGCGCTCGGCCAGCACGGCCAGTCCGGCCCGCGCCGTCGTCGCCGTGCTGGCCGCGACCTCGCTGACGCTTTCGGCGTGCTCGACGCTGCCGCAAAACTCCAGCCCCAAAGTGCTGCACTCCTTCGAGCCGGCCGCCACCCCGGAGCCGTCCATGGGCCCGCGCGCCGGCGAGGAACCGGACCTGCTGCTGCGCGACTTCTACGCCGCCTCGGCGCTGCCGGCCGGCGATTATTCCGCCGCGCGCTCCTTTATGACCGAGGAGGCGGCCGGGGACTGGGACCCGGACCAGCAGGTGCTCATCGTGGACTCGCTGGACATCATCACCAACGCCGAGGCGGATTCCACCGAGGGCGGCCGCAGCTTCAACGTGCGCGGATCGGTCATCGGTACGCTCTCGGAGGGCGGGTCCTATACCTCCGAAAACGGCGACTTCGAGGCCCAGATCCATATGACCCAGGTGGACGGCGAGTGGCGGATCTCGGACCTGCCGGAGGTCGTGGTCATCGAGCGCACGGAGCTGCGCAACCGCTACCAGCCGCACTCCCTATTCTTCTACGAGCACATCGGCCAGGCGCTGGAAAGCGACCGCCGCTGGCTGTCCACGGGCCAGGAGTCCCTGGACACCGAGCTCATCACCCTGCTGCTGCAGGGCCCGGCCGAGGAGCTGGCGCCGGCGACGATGTCGGTGGTGCCGCGGGAGGCCAACTTCGGCGGCATCGAGGACGGCGTCTACCACTTCACCGGCATGTCGGATATGAGCCAGGAGGACCGCACCCGGTTCGCCGCCGAGCTGGTCTGGACCCTGTCCACCGCCGGCATCCCGGGGCCCTACCGGGTCGTGGCCGACGATGCCCCCTTGGTCGAAGGCCTCGACGAACTAACCACCGACGACTTCGCGGACTACAACCCGAAGGCGAACACGGACGCGGCCACCTCGCTGTACGCGGTGACCAACGGCAACGTGGTGCGCCTGAGCGGCAACGAGACGCAGCCGCTGAACAACCCGGCGGCGAACGCCGGCAACGTGGAGTCCGCGGAGATCTCGGCGGAGGAGACGTTCGCGGCCGTGCGCAAGAAGGGCGCGGATAAGACCCAGCTGGTGCTGGGGACGCTCAACGGCGACGTGGCCGAGTCCTTAGAGGGCGAGAGCATTACCCGGCCCACCTTCGGCATTACCGGCCGGGGCGCGTGGGTCGCGGTCGACGGCAAGAAGATCTACCGCGTGGTGCGCTCGACCACCGGCGAGGTGAGCGAGCAGCAGATCAACGCGGACGCGCTGGATGGCATCGACGGCGAGATCTCGGTGATGCGGCTGTCGTCGACGGGTGCGCGCGTGGCCTTCATCATCGGCGGCGCGGTCTACTCCGGCGTGGTGGCGCAGGAAACCGACGGCGACTACCGGATCGTCAACGTGCGCGAACTCGCCTCGGAGCTGGGCCGCAACGCGCTGTCGCTGGACTGGCAGCCGGACGGCTCGCTGGTGGTGGGCACCTCGTCCACGGAGACGCCGGTCTGGCGCATCGAGCAGGACGGGTCCTCGCTGACCACGCTGCCCAGCGGCAACATCACCGCCCCGGTGGTCTCCGTCGCGGCCTCGCCGACGACCGTCTATCTGACCGACGCCAACGCCTTGCTGCGGCTGCCGTCCGGCGAGTCCGACTCCGTGTTCTGGCGCGAGGTCCCCGGCCTCCAGGGCGTGCGCGCGGCCCCGATCGTGGGCAACTAGGCGGCGCGCGATGGGGGTCTGGCAGCAGGTCGGGGAGCTGCTAGTCCCGCGCGCCTGCGCCGGGTGTAAGGCCCCGGGCCAGGTGCTGTGCGCGGCCTGCCGGGAGCACCTGCGCACCCCGCCGCACCGCGTTTCCCGCCGCACGCTGCTGGACCCGCCCATCTTTGCGCTGGGCCCGTACTCGGAGATCCGGCGCAACCTCATCATCCAGATGAAGGAGTACCACAACCAGGCGGTGCGCCCGTACGCCGGCGCGGTCATCGCCGCCGGGTTGGAGCAGCTGGTGGCCCAGGGCGTGCTGCCGCCGCGGCTGGTGGTGGTGCCGGCGCCGACGCGGGCATCGTCAGCCAGGGCCCGGGGCGGGGACCCGGTGCTGCACATGTGCCAGCACGCGGCCCGGCTGCTGGGCGACGGCCTGCCGCTGACCGTGGTCAACTGCGCGCGCCTGCGCCGCGGCGTGGCCGACCAGTCGCGGTTGAACGCGGACCTGCGGTGGGCGAATATGCGCGACGCCGTGGCCGTCGATGCCGACCCGCGGCTGGTGGGCCGGGCCACCGTCGTGGTCGACGACGTGGTGACCACCGGCGCCACCCTCATCAACACCGCCGACAAGTTGCGCGCGGCCGGCGCGCTGGTGCGGGCGGGGCTGGTGCTCGCCGACGCCTAGAGGGGGACTGGCGTGGGGGTGAACAGAAATGTAATTCCAACCTTTGGTGGGGAATGGTTATGACCACTGGTATGATGAGGGGTGTCACAGGTTGAGGTTTGAGCCTCCGGATTCACACGGTTTCCGCCGGTGGATGACCGGGGTGGGGATCTCAGCAGGACGAGTCCAATAGTCCCCCGGGGGCGCCGGGATTGCGCGCCCCCAGCCAAATCTAGGGAGGCAAGTCAATGACCGAGCCACAGGCCACCAACGCACAGGTAACCATCACGGGACGCAACGTGGAGGTGCCGGAGCACTTCCAGGAGCGCGTCACCGGCAAGCTGGCCAAGATCGAGCGGCTGGATCCGACGCTGACCTTCTTCCACGTCGAGCTGCAGCACGAGCCGAACCCGCGCCGTGACTCCCAGTCGGACCGTATCCAGATCACCGCCACCGGCAAGGGGCACATCGCCCGTGCGGAGGCCAAGGAGGATTCCTTCTACGCCGCGCTGGAGACCGCCCTGGCCAAGATGGAGCGCTCCCTGCGCAAGGTGAAGGTCCGCCGCGAGAACGTCAAGTCCGGCCACCGCGCCCAGAAGGGCACCGGCGAGATCGCCGCGGAGATGGTCGCCGAGGCCGAGGCCGAGCGCAACGCCGCTCCGGCGAAGGAAGATCGCTACGTCGATCCGTACGCAGACTCCATCGAGGAGCAGCGCCCGGGCCAGATCGTGCGCACCAAGGAGCACCCGGCCAACCCGATGACCGTGGATGATGCTCTGAGCGAGATGGAGCTGGTGGGCCACGATTTCTACCTGTTCATCAACTCCGAGACCCAGCAGCCGGCGGTCGTCTACCGCCGCCACGCCTTCGACTACGGTCTTATCACCCTGACCGAAGACGCCGAGGGTGCGCAGGCTAACAACTAGCTAGCCCATCCTGCGCCCAGCTGCCCGCCCGCCGGGTGCTGGGCGCTTTTTCGTGTCTTTTTGGGCCGGGGCGGAGATAGTGAGACCGCCTCTGGTGGGTACAATGGCACGGAGTTAACTAGTTTACGTGTCGCGACAAAGAAGGAAACTACTACGTGTTAGGACTTTCGAAGCTGCTGCGTGCCGGCGAAGGGCGCACCGTCAAGCGCCTGGAAAAGATGGCCGACCGGGTAATCGCCCTGGAAGATGAGTACGCCGCCCTCAGCGACGACGAGCTCAAGGCCAAGACTGACGAATTCAAGCAGCGCCTCGCCGACGGCGAGGAACTCAACGATATCCTGCTGGAGGCCTTCGCCACCGTCCGCGAGGCGGCCTGGCGCGTGCTGCAGCAGAAGCACTTCCGCGTCCAGCTGATGGGCGGCGCGGCCCTGCACTTCGGCAACGTCGCCGAGATGAAAACCGGTGAGGGCAAGACCCTGACCTCGCTGCTGCCGGCCTACCTCAACGCCCTCGAGGGCAAGGGCGTGCACATCGTCACGGTCAACGACTACCTGGCCAAGCGCGACGCGGAGATGATGGGCCGTGTCCACCGCTGGCTGGGTCTGTCCGTGGGCGTCATTCTCTCCGAGATGCGCCCGCCGGCGCGCAAGGAGGCCTACGCCTGCGACATCACCTACGGAACCAACAACGAGCTGGGCTTCGACTACCTGCGCGACAACATGGTGCGCAGCCTGAACGACATCGTCCAGCGCGGCCACAATTTCTGCATCGTGGACGAGGTGGACTCCATCCTCATCGACGAGGCCCGTACCCCGCTCATCATCTCCGGCCCGGTGGACGGCTCCTCCCAGTTCTACGGGGTCTTCGCGCAGCTGGCCCCGCGCATGCGCGAGGGCATCCACTACGAGGTCGACCACAAAAAGCGCACCGTCGGCGTGCTGGAAGAGGGCGTGGAATACGTCGAGGACCAGCTGGGCATCGATAACCTTTATGCCCCGGAGCACTCGCAGCTGGTGTCCTACCTCAACAACGCGCTGAAGGCCAAGGAACTGTTCACGCGCGACAAGGACTACATCGTGCGCAACGGTGAGGTCATGATCGTCGACTCGTTCACCGGCCGCGTGCTGGCGGGCCGCCGCTACAACGAGGGCATGCACCAGGCCATCGAGGCCAAGGAAAACGTCGAGATCAAGAACGAGAACCAGACGCTGGCCACGGTCACGCTGCAGAACTACTTCCGTCTCTACGACAAGATCTCCGGCATGACCGGTACCGCCGAGACCGAGGCCGCCGAGCTGCACTCCATCTACGGCCTCGACGTGGTGCCTATCCCGACCAACAAGCCGAACCAGCGCCAGGATCACTCCGACCGCATCTACAAGACGCAGGAGGCCAAGTTCGCCGCGGTGGTCGACGACATCGCGGAGCACGTGCAGAACAAGCAGCCGGTGCTGGTGGGCACCACCTCCGTGGAGCGCTCCGAGTACCTGTCGCAGCTGCTGGACAAGCGCGGCATCGACCACACCGTGCTCAACGCCAAGCACCACGAGGAAGAGGGCAACATCATCGCCCGCGCCGGCCGCCCGGGCCAGGTCACCGTCGCCACCAACATGGCCGGCCGCGGTACCGACATCGTGCTGGGCGGTAACCCCGAGGTCATCCTGGACATGAAGCTGCGCGAGCAGGGCCTGGATCCCTTCGAGGACGAGGAGAAGTACCAGGAAGCCTGGGATAACCACATCGAGGAGGAGAAGGAACGCTCCAAGCGCCTGGGCGACGAGGTGCGCGAGGCCGGCGGCCTCTACGTGGTTGGTACCGAGCGCCACGAGTCCCGCCGTATCGATAACCAGCTGCGTGGCCGTACCGGCCGCCAGGGCGATCCGGGCGAGACCCGCTTCTACCTGTCCATGCGCGACGAGCTCATGGTGCGGTTCGTGGGCCAGTCCATGGAGAACATGATGAACCGGCTCAACGTGCCGGACGATGTCCCGATCGAGGCCAAGATGGTCTCCAACTCCATCAAGGGCGCGCAGGCCCAGGTGGAAAACCAGAACTTCGAAATGCGCAAGAACGTCCTGAAGTACGACGAGGTGCTAAACGAGCAGCGCAAGGTCGTCTACGGCGAGCGCTACAAGATCCTGGACGCCGGCGACATCAAGGACAACATCCGCTCCATGATCGACGACACGGTTTCGGACTACGTGGCCGCGGCCACCGCCGCCGGCTACGTCGAGGACTGGGACCTGGACAAGCTCTGGCAGGCCCTGGACTCCCTCTACGGCCCGTCGGTCAGCGCCGAGGAACTGGTGGACGGCTCCGAGTACGGCTCGCCGGGCGAGCTGAGCGCGGAGCAGCTGCGCGACGCCCTGACCGACGACGCCCAGCACCAGTACGACGAGCTGGAGGAGAAGATCTCCGCCATCGGTGGCGAGAAGCAGATGCGCAACACCGAGCGCATGGTCATCCTGCCGATCATCGACCAGAAGTGGCGCGAGCACCTCTACGAGATGGACTACCTGAAGGAAGGCATCGGCCTGCGTGCGATGGCGCAGCGCGACCCGCTGGTCGAGTACCAGAAGGAGGGCGGCGACATGTTCCGCGCCATGAACGAGGGCGTGAAGGAAGAGACCGTCCGCCAGCTCTTCCTGCTGCGCAAGCAGTTCGCGACCGAGGAAGAAAACGCCGAGTCCGGCTCCGCCTCTGAGGCGTAGAGAAGCCTCACCCCGCTAGGAAAGCAGGTTTTCCGTGGTGGCAGTTACCTTGACCTGGGCGCTGTTTAGCGCCTTGCTGGTAGCTGCCGCCATTTTTTCTGTCTGGCGGGCCCGCGCCGGGGAGGCGGTCGCCGCCGGCTTCGTCGGGGGCGTCGGCGCCTGGCTGCTGGGCCTGGGCTGGGGCAACCACGCCCACTACGCCGCGTGGCAAATTGCCGTGGCAGCCATCGCCATGGTGGCGCTGACCGCCGCGGTGGCCTGGCGCGTGCCCCGCACCGGCGCCGGCGCGCTGGGCGCGGTGACGGGTCCGACGCTGGGCTTTGGCTTCGCCTGGTCCGTGCAGGCGGGGCTCAGCGACTCGACCGGCATGTGGCCGGTCGGCCTCATGCTGCTCAACACCGGTCTGGTGGTGGGCTTGGGCGTGGTCGTCGGCCTCGTGTTCTGGGCCGGCCGCCGCGCGGAGCACGGAAATTCTGCGTCGGGAGCCGGCTTGAGGTAGGCTTAAGCCCTTGATAAGTACCTACTAATCGACTGGAGTTTTTATGCGAACGCCGCGCCGCCGAAGCCGTCTGGCTTCCCTGTCGGCTTTGGTGACCGCAGCGTTGCTCGGCGCGCCGACGGGGGCGAGCGCCGCGCCGACGGAAAACTACCGCGCCGATAGCTACGAGTCCCGTACCGCGTTAAGCGGCGGCCAGGAGACAGTAGGCGAGTGGCTCGAGCGGGTCGAGGCCGCTCAGGACCAAGCAGGCCAGGCAGAAGATAGCGCGCTACCCCAGCCGGCCGAGGACGCCGCCGCGCCGGGCGCGGCCGACTTTCAAAACGACAAGGGCGCCGCAAGCGATGCCGACGCCGGGGTGCCCGTGTGGGGCATCGGCGCCGCGCTGGGCGGGATCCTGGCGGCGGTGGGGGCATCGGCGGCCGCGTGGTCGGCCGTCGACTGGACGCAGGTCCTGATGTTTTTGGGCTCGCTCTAGGCTAGAGCAGCCGGAAGGATACGAGCCGGTGCTGCTCGTAGGAACCCGTGAACGCGTGCTGGGTGACGCCGATGGTGGCTGTGCCGTAAAACTCCCCGTTGGCGTGCGCG
Source organism: Corynebacterium sp. LK2537 (assembly GCF_040946485.1). Taxonomy (NCBI): domain Bacteria; kingdom Bacillati; phylum Actinomycetota; class Actinomycetes; order Mycobacteriales; family Corynebacteriaceae; genus Corynebacterium; species Corynebacterium sp. LK2537. Next base: position 58,625 of record NZ_JAYWLQ010000008.1, on the reverse strand, counting down.
TGCACGGCGACCAGATCGTGGCGCGCCGGCAGGCTAAACCCGCGAGTGCGCAGCCAGGCGGACAGGTGGTTGGCCAGCCGCGGCGGGAAGCGCTCGGAGCGCACGTGGCTGAGCGGGCGGCGCCCGGCGGCGGTCTCGATGACCTGGCGGATAAGCGTTTGGGCGCGCTCCTTGACCTCCTCGTCCATGGGCGTGGGCTGACGGTCATAGGAGATGGGGTCGGCCGGCACGTATAGCTGCAGGTGGGCGAATCCGGGAATGGGGGCGTACATAGGCCGTATTCTGGCACGCGCCGGGGTGGTGCGCAGGGCGAGGAACCCAAGCTGGGAGTTTGCTGAAAGGGGTGGAGGCGCGTGAAATGCCTCTTCGCTATAATTTGCGGGGTTAGAGGGAAATAGAACCCGAAGCGAAAGAAGAAAGAGAACTCATGCGTGGTTTGATTGTGGACTACGTCGGCGTGCTCGACGGCACCGACGAAGACGTGAAGCGCTGGCGCAACCTCCTGGCCGCAGCCAAGGCCCAGGGCGTGGCGACGGCCATCCTGTCCAACGACCCGGGGGGCCCCGGCGCCGAGGCAATCCGGGAGTGGGAGTACCGCGGCATCGTGGACGCGGTCATGCTCTCCGGCGAGATCGGGGCGGAAAAGCCGGAGCCCGCGGCCTTCCAAGCGGCGGCCGACGCCCTCGACCTGCCCGTCAATGACTGCGTCTTCGTGGACGACAACATCGTCAACGTCAAGGCGTCGGTGGAGTTCGGCCTGCTCGGCATGCTCTATACGGTCTTCGACCGCTCCAGCATTGAGATCCAGGCCGTCTTCGACATCGAGGGCGAGTTCTAAGATGGCTGATTGTCGCGTCTACCTGCCGGCCACCTTCGCCATGCTCACGGAGCTGAAGGAGACTGGCCAGCTGCACGCCCGCTCGGGCTGGGGCTTTATGGTCACCGACGCCCTGCGTGAGTTCTACACCGCCGGCGACGAGGAAGAAATCGCCTACTCGGCCTTCCTGGAGGCCTCCATGGCGTCGCTGCGGCTGCTGGCCATCGGCGACGAGGAGCACTTCCCGCACCGGCGCGTGGTCATCTCCGTGGACGTGCCCGCCGAGGCGGTCACCCCGCAGCCGGAGATGGGCGAGCCCGTGGTGAAGCTGGAGCCGGCGCTGATTACCACCGAGCAGCTGGCCGCCATCCACGTCGACATCGCGGAATCGGAGACCGCGACCGCCAAGGCCATCGAGGCCATCGACACCGCGGACCTGGGCGACGAGGACGCCGAGCTGGCCGTGGGCGACGCCCTCGACAACTTCATGGCCTTCTACGACCCGAGCGAGCTGCCCTTCCTGGTGGAGCTGCTCTAGTTTTCCCAGTCGACGTTGGTGCGCAGCGCGGCCAGCAGCTTGCGCACCGCGGCCGCGCGCCGGGCCGAGGCCGAATCCGGGGGGATGAGGGCGGGATCGTCGAGCCCGCACTCGGGATCGGCCGGGGGACCGGCGTGCGTGCACCCGCGCGGGCAGGACTCGGTGGCCTCGGCGAGATCCTCGAAGACGCCTAAGACGGTGTCGGCATCGACGTGTGCCAGCCCGAAGGAGCGGATGCCGGGGGTGTCGATGATCCAGCCGTTATCGTCGGGAAGCGGCAGCGCCACGGACTGGGTGGAGGTGTGCCGGCCCTTGCCCACGGCGGAGACCTCGCCGGTCTCCCGGTCGGCGTCGGGCACCAGCCGGTTGACCAGCGTGGACTTGCCCACCCCGGAATGGCCGATGAGCGCGGTGATGTGCCCGGTGATGGCGTCGCTGACCTGCTCCAGGCCGTCCTCGACGCCGGCGTAGACCACGCTGATGTCCAGGTCGGCGAATTCCGCGGCGAAGGGGGCCGGGTCGGCCAGGTCCGTCTTGGTCAGGCACAGGATGGGGTGAACATTGCCCACGAAGGCGGCCACCAGGGCGCGCTCGACGAAGCCGGAGCGCGGCGGCGGATCGGCTACCGCGGTGACAATCAGCATCTGGTCGGCGTTGGCCACCACGATCCGCTCGTAGGGGTCGGTGTCGTCGGCGGTGCGGCGCAGCACGGAGGTGCGCTCGGCGAGCTTGACGATGCGCGCCAGCGTGTCCTTACGGCCCGAGGTATCGCCCACGACGCCGACGCGGTCGCCGACCTCGATGGCGGTGCGGCCCAGCTCGCGGGCGCGCATGCAGGTGACCACGGGGCCGTCGTCTAAGGCCACGCCCCAGCGGCCACGGTCCTTGGTAATGACCATGCCGAACTTGGCGTCCTTGTGCTTGGGCCGGTCCTTCGTGCGCGGCCGCGAGCCCTTGCCGGGGCGGACGTGGACGTCGGACTCGTCGTAGTGGCGCCTAGGCATGCGCGCTGCCTTCGGAGACCATGGTCTCCCACAGCTCGGCAAATCCCGGGAGGGTCTTCGCGGTGGTGGCGATGTCCTCGACCTCGATGCCCTCAACGGCCAGGCCCAGGATCGCCCCGGCGGTGGCCATGCGGTGGTCGGCGTAGGTGTGCCAGCGGCCCGCGTGCAGGGGCGCCGGGGTGATTTCCAGCCCGTCGGGCAGCTCGCGGACGTTGCCGCCCAGGCCGTTGAGCTCCGTGGCTAGGGCGCTGAGTCGGTCGGTCTCGTGGCCGCGCAGGTGGGCGATGCCGGTCAGCCGGGAGGGGCTATCGGCCAGCGCGCAGAGGGCGGCCACGGTGGGGGTCAGCTCGCCGAGGGCGGACATGTCGTAGTCGATGCCGCGCAGGCGGGCGCCGGGGGAGCCCACGACGGTGACCTGCCCGTGGGCCTGCTCGACGGTCACGGACATGCGGAAGAGCACGTCGCGGATGAGATCCCCGGCCTGGGTGGTCACGGCCGGCCAGTCGCGCACGGTCACGCGCCCGCCGGCCACGGCCGCGGCGGCCAGGAACGGGGTGGCGTTGGACAGATCCGGCTCGATGCTCCACTCGCGGCCGTTGATGGGGCCGGGGTGGACGGTCCAGGTGTCCCCGTCCTCGTCGACGGTCACGCCGGCCTCGCGCAGCATGGCCAGGGTCATCTCGATGTGCGGGCGCGAGGGGATTTCGCCGCCGACGTGGTGGACGGTGATGCCGTTTTCAAAGCGCGGGGCGGCCAGCAGCAGGCCGGAGACGAACTGGGAGGACTGGGAGGCGTCGATGGTGACCTTACCGCCGGCGGGCGTGTGCTCGGCGGAGATGCTAAAGGGCAGGCAGTCGTCGGCGGTCTCGACGGTGACGCCCAGGTCGCGCAGGGCGCCCAGGATGGCGCCCATGGGGCGCACGCGGGCCTGCTCGTCGCCGTCGAAGGCGACCGGCTCGCCGGCCAGGGCCGCCACCGGCGGCAAAAAGCGCATCAGGGTGCCGGCCAGGCCGCAGTCGATGTGCCCGCCGTGCAGCTCGCCCGGGGTCACGTGGATCTCCGGGCCGGTGGTGGCGTCTTTCACCTCGATCTCGGCGCCGAGCTCGCGCAGGGCGGCAATCATCAGCTCGGTGTCGCGGGCGATGAGTGTTTGGGTGATGACCGAGGGGGCATCGGCAAGCGCGGCCAGGACTAGGGCCCGGTTGGTCATGGACTTAGAGCCGGGCACGCGCTGCTCCCAGCGCAGGGGGCCGGTGGGATGCGGGGCTAACCAAAAATCTGCCATATAGGCCATAATAGAGGTTCATGTGTGGTCGTTTTGTCTTGTTCAGCGAGTCGTTGCTCGATTCCGTCGGTGCGCTGGCCGGAATCGAGGAAGTTTCCGCGCCCGCCGGCCTGCCGGGGCCGCGGTACAACATCGCACCGACCCAGAAGGTGCCCGTGGTGCGCATCCAGGAGGCCTACGCGCAGGTCGATCCCGGGCGCTGGGCCCTGCTGCCGCACTGGAAGAAGGACTTAGACGGCCCGCCGCTGTTTAACGCCCGCGCGGAGACGGTGAAGAAGAAGCCGTCGTTTCGGGACGCCTTCACCGGCCGGACCGGCTCCGGGCGCTGCCTCATCCCCATGGACGGCTACTACGAGTGGCACGACGACGGTAACGGCAAGATGCCCTACTACGTGCGGCTGGGCGAAGGGAAGATGATGTGGGCGGCCGGCCTGTGGGCCACGGGGCTGGACCAGCTCTCGGCGACCATCGTGACTACCGCGGCCACCGAGGAGATGGCCTGGCTGCACGACCGCCTGCCGCGCTTTTTGGCGCCGGAGGAAATCCGGCAGTGGGTGGAGGGTAGCCCGGAAGAGGCCGCCGAGCTTTTGCACCCCAGCCCGGTCACCGGCTGGCAGGTGGACCAGGCGGCGAAGGAAGTGGGCAATATCCGCAACGATTACCCGGAACTTCTGCCCCAAGGGGCCGGGGCCTAGGATGGTTATGGCAGAAAGCTCATTTAAAGGAGTACGTTAATGGCGAAAGACCGGGCCGCCTCGTTCGAGGAACAGGCCATGCCGCTTCTGGATCAGCTCTACGGGGGAGCGATGCGCATGACGCGCAACCCGCAGGACGCCGAGGACCTGATCCAGGAGACCTACCTGAAGGCGTATAAGAATTTCGATTCCTTCATGCAGGGCACCAACCTGAAGGCGTGGCTGTACCGGATCATGACCAACACGTACATCAACTCTTATCGCAAGGCGCAGCGCCGCCCCACGCAGTCCTCGGCGGACGAGCTGACCGACTTCCAGCTGTACACGACCTCCGGGCACGACTCGACGGGCCTGGAGTCCGCGGAGGTCGCCGCGCTCAAGGCCATGCCGGATACCACGATTTCGGAGGCGATGAACGACCTGCCGGAGGACTACCGCATGGTGGTCTACTACTCCGACGTGGTGGGGCTGGCCTACAAGGAAGTCGCGGAAGTGATGGATATCCCCTTAGGGACGGTCATGTCGCGGCTGCACCGGGGAAGAAAACTGCTGCGAAAAGCGTTGAAGGATGTAGCACGTGAGCACGGCATCGGGCTAAACCACCCAGATATGGAGGCAGACAAGTGAGCAACTGCAACCACCGCGGGGCTTGTAACTGCTCTTCGCAGGAGATAGAGGCACTGCTGTGCCAGCTGCTGGACGAGTCGCTGAGCCCGCAGCAGCGCGCGGCCGTGCAGGCGCGCATCGCCGAGTGCAACGTGTGCATGGAGCGCCTGGAGACCGAGCAGATCGTGCGCCGGCTGGTGCGCACCTGCGACAAGGCCACCCACGCCCCAGAGACCTTGCGGCAGCGGATCACCGTCCAGATCCGCTCCATCCGCTACCAGTAAATAACAAAGCCTCCCCGCGCCGGCGCTGTCCGCGTCTCGGTGCGCCGGCGGGGGAGGCCAAGAGACAACAAGCCCGCCGCGACGGGGCCTAACGCTTGGAGGCGTTATCCCCGCTGCGGCGGGCTCGGTGTTTTTAGCTGTGATTATGCGTTAGGACGCTTGCCGCGGTTAGCGGACTTCTTCCGGCGATCCTTACGCTTACGGCCACGCTTGCTCATGGTGGTACTCCTTTGCAGAGAGCGGTTAGATGAACTGGTAATAACTGTAGCGGCAGGCAACGCCGGGGGCGAAATTGCCCTACCTTAGGCGGAGACGCGGGCGCGTCCGCGGCCGCGGTTGCGGCGGCGCTTCAGGGCGCGGCGCTCCTCCTCGGACAGGCCGCCCCAGACGCCGGCGTCCTGGCCGGACTCCAGGGCCCACTTCAGGCACTGGGAGGAAACGGGGCAGCGGTTGCAGACCAGCTTGGCCTTGGCGATCTGGGTGAGGGCGGGGCCGGAGTTACCGACCGGGAAGAACAGCTCGGGGTCCTCGTCGCGGCAAATTGCTTCGTGGCGCCAATCCATGATTGATATCTCCTAACAAATTTTCGACAGCGTTTAACACCGGTACTTGGAACCGAATTCGGGAGCAACCAAAAATGGCGCACCGAAAATCAGAGCCAAGCCCTAATGTCATGGGGTTTGCGTGCCAGGACCGGTCTGCAACGCGGGGTGTCTGGTCTCGAGGTCAGTCCTCCGCTTGCCGCCATGGTTTACCTGGCGTTCACTCTGCGTTGGCGCAGAGTTTGGAGCTGGTTAAGCAGCTCGTCTTTTTTGCTACCTGAAGATAATGACACGTTTACAAAGACTTCGCTAGGGTTAAAGGCTAAATTGTGGCCAACATCACCGAATTATATGTCGGTGGCTTGGGGAGCTTCTGCCGAATTTCAGGCAGCTGACAGGTAGTGGTAGCGCGCTGGCCTGCGCGGACAGTTTTTGTCTGCTAAATACCTAAGGTATGCCTAGGTCAAATCCGGATCGGCGGACCACACCCGAGCGCGGTGGACCGGGCGCCCGCTCAGTGCCCTAGACAACGCGGTTAACATTACGGCGGGTAAACGGGCCGTGCGGCGCCCAGCGCGACGGTGAGTGGAGGCGCGCGGGCGGGAAAACGTAGACTAAGCTCCGTGAGCTCTAAGAAATCGACATCCGTTGCTTCTGCCGCCCGCAACTCGGTAGGCCGCGCCGGCGGTCTGGGTGCCCCGGCCACGGTCCGCCTGGGCGCGGGGATCGGCATCGTCCAGTCCATCGCCGTCATCATCTTCGGCATCTTTTTGATCGTGCACGAAGTCACCCACCCGGAAAACCCGTCGCTGGTCTCCGAGACCGCCGCGACCGACTACCTGGGCCTGGGCACCGCGATCTTCATCTTCATCGTCTTCGGCTTCGTTATCGTGGGCGCTATCGCCATGACCCGCGGCCGCCGGTGGGGGCGTGGCGCGGTGCTGCTGGTGCAGTTCATCCTGGCCGCCAGCTCCTTCCAGATGTTTTCCGGCGGGGCCATCGCCCTCGGCATCGCCACGCTGGTCGCCGCCCTGGCGGGCATCTACCTGCTGATGGTCAACCCCATCTCGCAGGAATGGTTCCAGCAGAACTTCTAAGCCGGCGCGGCCTGCAGGGCCACGAGCTGCCCGCCGCGGGCCTCGACCAGGTTGGTGCCGGCGACGGTCAGGTGGACCGGGCCGCGGTAGGAGCCGCGGTCGACCGGCACGGTGCGCTCCGTCTGGCCGGTCTTCCAGTCGTAGACGGCTATGCCGTCTGCGGTGGGCACTAGCAGGCGGTCGCCGATGGCGGTCCCGGTGCCGAGCGCGCCGTCGATGACCCGGGTGACCTTGAGCTCGTTGGGGCTGAAAAGGTACAGGCGGGCGCCGTCGAACCAGGTCATGTGGTGCGGCAGGTCCGCGGTGGCGGGCTGAAACAGCGTGGGGGACTCGCTCACCGCCGGCGAGGAGGGCACTGCCTGCCGGTGCGTGACGGTGCCGTCGTCGCTCAAGGAAATAAGCTCGGGGGTCTCACCTTCCGCGTAGACGGTGGCCGCGGACTGGCCGACGGCGACCAGCCGGGCAGAGGCGGCCTCGACCTCGGCGGTGGCGGAAACGTCCGGCTCGCGGGAATCCTCCGGCTCCGTGGTCTGGAAGCGCAGGAAGTCGCGGTTGGCGGCGTCCGGGCAGGTCTCCGAGACGACGAGTAGCTCGGTGCGGGTCAGCGCCGAGTTGATAGTGCACTCCGGGTGCGGCTGCGTGTTGGCCTCCTGCGGGGCGGGGATCTCGCCGTACTCCACCGTGCGCACCATGTCGGAGCGCCACAGCTCGACGCGGTCGGTGGAGGCGGTGCCCACCCGGTCGTTGGAGGCCACCGGCACGGTCTCCTCCGAGTTCAGCGCGCTGCGGGTGTCCGAGTACTGGCCCGTGGTGGCATCGATAGCCACGGTGTCACCGCAACCGACCGAGGTGCGATAGGTAGCCACCACCTTGTCCCAGGCGGTGGCCAGGCTGCACAGCGGGGCATCGGTGCGGGTATAGGACCAGACGTCGTGGCCGTCGGCATCGACGGCGCGGACGGTGTCCCCGTCGGCGGCGATGATCAGCCCGTTGGTGGCGATGGGCTGGACCCCGGCCGAGGTCCGCGGGGCAGCGCCGTTGGCCAGCTCGAAGGCTGGGGTTAGCTGCGCGGGGATCTCCGCCAGCGTGGCGGGCAGTTCCGGGACCGCCTCGTCGGCCGGCTGCAGATCCGCGGCCCGCAGGGAGCCGGAAAAATAGGCGCCGACCACGGCGACGACGCAGACCACCGCGATGACCGCGGTAAGCACCCAGTCGCGGCGGGAAGCGCGCAGCACTACCGCGCGGCTCATCGCTTCCGGCCCCGGCCTCGGGCATGAGTCCGCGGGCGGCGCGGGCGTCCGGAGCCGCGCTCACGCCCGGGGCGCTTGCGGTCCCCGCCCACCACGGCGCGGGCCGGGCCGACCGACTCGCCGGCCTCGGCGGGAAAGTCCAGGGCCTCGGCCAGCTCCGGGGAGGTGCTAAACCAGGTGGGCAGGTCGTGCTGGCCGAGATCTAGCTCGGCATCGATAGCCTCCCACTTGGCCTGCTCGTCGTAGCCGACCAGGGTGACGGCGGTGCCGGTGTGGCCGGCGCGCCCGGTGCGGCCGATGCGGTGGACAAACGTCTGCGGATCGTCCGGGACCTGGTAGTTGATGACGTGGGTGACGTCGTCGATGTCGATGCCGCGTGCGGCCACGTCCGTGGCCACCAGCGTCGAGACCGCGCCGGAGCGGAAGGCTTCCAGGGAGCGCTCGCGGGCGGCCTGGCCCATGTCCCCGTGCACGGCGGCCACGGCGAAGCCGCGCTGGGCCAGGTCCTCGGCCACCTGGGCGGCCGAGCGCTTGGTGCGGGTAAAGATGATGGTCCGGCCCCGCCCACGGGCCTGCAGCGCGCGGGAGAGCACGGCTAGCTTGTCCATGCGGTGGGCCAGGAAGCTGATCTTCTTCGTCGAGGCGTGGGTCTGGTCGGACTCGCCGGACTCGGCGCGGATGTGCACCGGCTTGTCCATGAAGCCGCGGGCCAACGACAAGATGGCGCCCGGCATGGTGGCCGAGAACAACATCGTCTGCTGCAGGCTGCCGGCCACCGCGGCCGCGAGCTTTTCGATATCGGGCAGAAAGCCCAGGTCCAGCATCTCGTCGGCCTCGTCCAGGACCAGGATGGCCACTGCGTCTAAGCGCAGGTGGTGCTGGGAGTGCAGATCCAGCAGGCGGCCCGGGGTGCCGACCACGACGTCCGCGCCGCGTTCCAGCTCAGCGATCTGCTCGGCATAGGGCCGCCCGCCGAAGACGGTAACCACGCGCACCGGCAGGTTGGCCGCCGCCGCCCGCAGATCCTCGCCGACCTGCTGGGCCAACTCGCGGGTGGGGACTACGACCAGGGCGTGCGGGGTGCCGTCGCACTCCGGCAGGGCCGCGTCGTCGAAGACCCGGTCGAGTAGAGGAACCCCGAAGCCTAAGGTCTTGCCCATCCCGGTGCGCGCCTGGCCGATGATGTCGGCGCCCTTGAGCGCCAGCGGCAGCGCGAGCTCCTGGATGGCGAAGGTGCGGGTAATACCCTGGGCGGCCAGGGCATCGCAGATCTCGGCGGCCACACCTAGGCGAGAAAACGTCGGGGTCGGCGGTACGGTGGAAGGCGTTTGCGAGTCAGACACACCTCGATACTAACCGTCACGGTTATAGTGGGGGCCATTAGATTGTTTGGCTTCGCGCTCAGACAACAGGAATTGGCGCACCGCGGTGCGCCGCAGACGAAGAAGACGCAGAAAGGCGGGTTTTCACCCCATGGATATCAAGTTTGGTTTCGCGGATACGGCCCGGGAACTGGTCATCAACGCCGAAGGCACCCAGGACGAGCTGGCCCAGCGCATCAACGCCGCCCTGGCGGACAACTCCACCCTGGAGCTGGCCGACGAGAAGGGCCGCAAGTACCTGGTGCGCACCGATCGCGTCGTCTACGTCGAGATCGGCGCGGTTAAGCCGCACGCCGTCGGCTTCGCCGGCGCCTAGGTTTCCCACCGCTGCCCGGGGCCTTCGGCCCGGCCGCCCGCTTGCGGCGGGCCGGCGGGCACCGGGTAACCTTAAGGGCCATGGAGAACTCGGAATTTCCACAACCCCGGCACCACCGCCGCGCCGAGCCGCGCGGTGAGAACGACCAGCGCAGCTGGGCCGGGGATTCCAGCCTGTCCGAACCCGCCCGCCACGGCGCCGAGGACAGCAGCCGGGGCGCCGGCGGGGCGGTGCGCCGCTTCGCCGCGGACTACGGCTGGTGGCGCGTGGTGGCCATCCCGGTCCTGGCGATCATCACCGTCTGGGTGCTCATCGACATCTTCACCGGCCCCAGCGAGGAGGCCGGCTCCCCGCGCGCCCAGGAGCAGGACAGCGCCACGGCCGGCCATGACGCCACGGCCGTCGGCCCCGACCCGGCGGATGCCGGCGACGTCCAAGGCGCTATCGACCAGCTGCCGCCGGGCGGCGAATTCACCCGCGCCGGCGACAAGACCTACCGCGAGGTCGGCACGCCAGGCCTCGACGTCGGGGAGGGCGAGGTGCGCACCGTGCGCTACTCGGTGGAGATCGAAAACGGCATTGACACCTCCAGCTACGGCGGCGACGCCGCCTTCGCCAGCATGGTGGACGCCACCCTGTCCGACCCGCGCGGCTGGACCAACGATCCGGCCTTCAAATTCGTCCACGTGGGCGCCGACGAGGACCCGGACACCCGCTTCCAGCTGACCTCCCTGGAGACCACCGCGGAGCTCTGCGGCGCGCAGCTGGGCATGGAGACCTCCTGTCACACCACGATCACCGGGGACTCGACCGTGGTGGTCAACGAGTCGCGCTGGGTACGTGGCTCCCGCGCCTTCGAGGGCGACGTGGGCAACTACCGCCAGTACCTCATCAACCACGAGTTCGGCCACGCCATCGGCTACGCCGAGCACCAGGCCTGCGGCGGCGAGGGCAAGCTGGCGCCGGTGATGATGCAGCAGACCATCTCGCTCAACAACAAGGCCCTGCACGCCGAGGCCCCGGACGAGGTCTACCCGGACGAGGACGTCACCTGCGAGCCCAACCCGTGGCCCTACCCGGTCCCGGGGGTGGAAGACCCCCACGACCCGGGCCACGGCAAGGCCCGTAACGACTAAACACCTCAACTAGAGACGTAACCCCAACCCGAACCGAGTGAAGGAGCCGGACGTGATTTCTAACCCTCCGGAGCATGTCTTAAGCGCATTCCGTAGCAGCGGCCGTCCGGCCGTGGGCCAGCCCGAGCAGCTGGGCTATGCCTGGGACAACGGCCTGCGCGTGGGCGACGTGGTCTACGCGCTCGCCTCTGACACGGCGACCTGGTCGGCCCGGGTGCGCGAGAAGCTCAGCGTGCCGGGGGCGCGGGTGGCCCGCCCCCTGCTGACCACGGACGGGCGCTACACCGTCGCCGGCTGGAAGGCGACCCAGTTCGTGGCCGGGGACCTGGAAAAGCGCGTCGATGAGACGGCGCTGCTGGCCGGGCGCCTGGAGGCCGAGCTGGCGGATTATTCGGCGCCTTTCGCCGGCACCGCGGAAAGCCGCACGGACGTCTTCGCTCAGGCCGAGCGCGCGGCCTGGGAGGAAACCAGCGAGTACTACGCGGACCTTTCCGGCCTGCCGCGGGTGGTCGGGCACGCGGACCTGCTGGCCACCACGCTGTATTCCGGCCACAATCCGCCGGCCCTCGTGGAAGTCGTGCCCACCGCCGCGCCCCGGCCGAAGGGCTACACCACGGCCCTGGTGATTGTCGACGGGCTGATTAACCGCGCCGTGGATGACGCTATCTGCGATCGCTTCGACCACATCGAGGGACTCGACCAGCTGCTGCTGCGCGCGGCGGCCTACCGGCGCCACGTGAACTCCCTGCACGAGGAATCGCGCGTGAACGTACGTTCGGAGATCCAGCGGGTGGAGCAGATGCTCGTGTCCCGCGTGTGTGCCAAACTTTAGGGCATGACCGGACGCTATGACCCCCATGACACCGCCCGCAGCGGCGTAGTCCTCCCGCCCTCGCCCGAGGTGCGCCTCGTGGCCGGTGAGAAGCCCGCCGGCACCCGCGAGTGGCCGCACCCCCTGCCGGAGCGCGGGGTATGGAAGGTGACCGGCCAGGCCGGGGCCGGGGTGAGCAGCTTTCTGGTGGACACCGTCCTGAACGTGCTGCGCTCCGGGGCGGACCCGGCCGGGGTGCTGGTGGTCAGCTTTTCCAAGGAATCCGCGGCGGCGCTGCGGCGCGAAATCTCGGCGCACCTGGGCGACTACGCCTCCTCGGCGGCGCTCGTGCGTTCGGTACACTCGCTGGCTTTCTCGCTCCTGCGCCAGGCCAGCGACGAAGACCTGCGCCTTATCACCGGCGCGGAACAAGACGCTGTCATCCGCGAGCTGCTGGAAGGCCACGCCGCCGGCGGCGGGGCCAGCTGGCCGGAGGAAATCCGCCCGGCGCTGGGCATGGTGGGCTTTGCCCGGCAGCTGCGCGACTTCCTGCTGCGCGCCATCGAGCGCGGCCAGTCGCCGGAATCCCTGCGCGAAAAAGGCCGCGAGCACTCCCGCCCCATGTGGATTGCCGCCGGGGACTTCCTGGAGGAATACGAACAGGTCATGGCACTCAGCGGCGCGCATTCCTACTCGGCCGCGGAGCTGGTCAGCCAGGTGCTCCTGCGCGCCGGGCAGCTGGATTTCGGCCAGTGGCACACCATCGTGGTCGACGACGCGCAGCTCTTGGCGCCGGCCTCCGGCGAGCTGCTTAGCCTCATCATCGCGCAGGCGAAGCTCGCCGTGGTGGGCGGCGACCCGGAGCAGGCGGTCTTCGCCTTCCGCGGCGCCAACACCCGTTTCTTCGACGAGCTGGACGCCGAGCACCACATCGACCTGGGCGCCTCGCAGCGGCGGCCGGAGCCGGCCTGCCTGGACATCGTGTCCACCGCGGCCCAGCTGCAGGCCTCCGTGGCCGACGCCATCCGCCGCCGCCACCTAAGCGATGGGGTGGACTGGCGCGATATCGCCGTCATCGTGCGCTCGGTCGCGGATATCACCCCGCTGCGCCGGGGCCTGCTGGCCGCCGGCGTGCCCGTACACCTCAATCCCACGGACGTGGTGCTGGCCGAGCAGCGCCTCGTGGCGGCCATGGTCCAAGCACTCGAGGCGGTCTACCAGCCCCTGCGCACCGCGCAGCTGGAGGAGCTCATGACCGGGCCCGTCGGCGGCGCGGACCCGGTCACCCTGCGCCGGCTCATCCGCGGCCTGCGGCGCTGGAATCCGGCCCAGCGCGGCCTGGAGACCCTGCGGGAGCTGCTCACCGGCCCGCTGCCGGACTTCGGCGACCTGCTGACCGAGCGGGAAGTCGCCGTGCTCGAGCGCGTCCGCGGCGTGCTGGGCGCGGGCGTGGAGCAGGCCGCAGCCGGCGCCAGCGTGGAGGAGATCCTGTGGGCCATGTGGAACGCCACGGGCCTGGCCGAGCGCCTGCAGGCGGCCGCCCTGCGCGGCGGCGCGACCGGCTCCCAGGCGGACCGGGACCTGGACGCCATGATGGCGCTCTTCGACGCCGCCGGCGACTTCGTGGAGCGCTACCCGGGCGCCGGCCTGGAGACCTTCGTCCGCCACATCACCGAGCAGGAACTGCCCACCGGCGTGCGCGACAGGCGCAACGCCACCCCGCAGGCGGTCAACATCCTGACCGCCCACGGCGCGGTGGGGCGCGAGTTCGACACCGTGGTCGTGGTCGGCGCCCAGGAGACCGAGTGGCCGTCGCTGGGGGAGACCGGCACCATCTTCGACCAGGCGGACCTGGTCGACCTGGTGGACGAGGGCATTGACCCGGACGTACCGGTCAGCCACCTGCGCGAGCGCCTGCACGAGGAGCGCCGCCTCTTCCACGTGGCCACCACCCGGCACACGTCCCGCCTGCTGGTCGTGGCTATCGATGCCCCCGATGCCGAACAGGTCCAGGAACCCTCCCGGTTCATCGCGGATTTCGCGACCCCGGCCATCAACTTCCCGGCCCTGTTCGCCCGCCGCGCGGCCACCCGCCGCCTGCGCGCTAGCGTGTGGCCCAAGGAACTGGGCCTGACCGTCCCCGAACCGGCCGCCGAGTCCCACCCGCAGCCCGTGCCCAGCGCCCTGCCCACCACAGCCCCGGCGCCGAGCGCGCCGGGGCTGCCAGACGGGGCAGAGGTGGATCCGCTGCAGGTCTCGGTGCTGTCCGTGCCGGTCTTCGTGGCGGCGCTGCGCCGGGTGGTCAGCGACGCCGAGCAGACCGAGTCCGCCCGCGAGCAGGCCGCCCGGCAGCTCGCGCGGCTGGCCGCGGCCGGGGTCCCGGGCGCCGAGCCGCAGCAGTGGTGGGCCGCCCGCGAGGTGGCCAGCAGCCCGGAGCTTAACCCGCGGCCGGCGCTGTCGCCGTCCAAGGTGGAAGCGCTCATGCAGTGCCCGCTGCACGCGGTCCTGTCCAGCCTGGAGGAGGAACCAGACAACCAGATGGCCATGCTGCGCGGCAGCCTGGCGCACGCCTTCCTGGAGGCCATCGGCCGGGGGCTGAGCCCCGCCCTGGCCCACGAGCTGTCGCTGGCCGCCTTTAGCAGCATCCAGAACTCGCCGGCCTGGAAGCGCGCCTCGGAGGCGGAGTCCTTCGCGGAACTGCTGCAGCGCACCCAGAGCTGGGTCGCGGAGGCGAACGTGAACTTCACTGCCGTGGGCACCGAGGTGCCCGTCGACGTGCGGCTGGACAACGGCGTGCGCATCTCCGGGCGCATCGACCGCCTGGACAAGTCCGCCGAAGGCTACCGCGTGGTGGATCTCAAGACGGGCAGCTCCGTACCCTCGGTCCAGGCCGCGGAGGACAACCCCCAGCTGGCGACCTACCAGCTGGCCCTGTCCCAGGGCGAGGTGGTCACCGAGGACGCCAGCGCCCACAACCCCAGCGGGGTCAAGGTCGCCAGCGGCGACGGCCTGCCGCGCGAGGGCGGGGTGCTGTTCTACCCGGCCTCGTCGAACAAGTCGGTGCCGGGGCGCTACCAGAGCGCCTGGGGCGCTGAGGCCCTAGAGGAATTCGCCGCGCAGCTGCCCGACCTGGTGGCCGAGCAGCGCGGGCCGACCGTGACCGCGCGCATTAGCGATAGTTGTACGTTCTGCCGGATTAAGCCCATCTGCCCGGTGCAGCCGGAGGGAAGGATGACCACCGATGTCGAAGGCTAATTACCCCCACTTGAGCCCGGCCGTGCTGGCCGCGTCGCTGGGCAAGAAATTCCCGCCCAGCGCGGAGCAGGCCCAGGTCATCGACAGCCCGCTGGGGCCGAAGTTGGTGGTAGCCGGCGCCGGCGCCGGCAAGACGGAGACCATGGCCTCCCGGGTGGTCTCCCTGGTGGCCAACGGGGTGGTCCGGCCCGAGGAGATCCTGGGGCTGACGTTTACCAAGAAGGCCGCCCTACAGCTGGAAAACCGCATCCGCCGGGCGCTGGTGCAGCTGCGGGAGACCGGCATGTTCCCGCCGGGCTCGCCGGTGGCCGACGCCCTGGAGACCATCGCGCCGAAGGTGGCCACCTACGACTCCTACGCCGGGGACCTGGTCCGCGAGTACGGGCTCTTGGTGCCGGTGGAGCCGGGCGCGCGGATCATCACCGACGCCGAGCGCTTCGCCCTGGCCCACGAGGTGGTCACCAACTACACCGGGCGCCTGTCCAGCACCAGCCAGGTCGGCACCGTCACGGAGCAGCTGGTGAAATTGGTCTCCGCCATGGACAACGTGCTGGCCGACCCGGACGATATCCGCCAGCACGCCCAGGACTTCCGCGCCGAGGTCGACGACCTGCCCAAGGGCCCGCGCACCAAGGGCGAGTATTCCAAGAAGTTGGAAGGCTACCTGGACACCCAGCAGGTTCGCGTGGACTACCTGGAGCTGGTCGAGGCCCTGCAGCAAGCGCAGCGGGAAAAGGCCGTGGTCACCTTCGGCGAGCAGATGGCCGTGGCCGCGAAGCTGGCCGCCGCGCACCCGGCAGTCGGCGCGGCCCAGCGCTCCCGCTTCCGCGTGGTGCTGCTGGACGAATACCAGGACACCTCCCACTCCCAGCGTGTGCTGCTGCGCGCGCTCTTCGGCGGCGAGCCCCATCCGGGCTTGTCCGTGACGGCGGTGGGCGATCCCATGCAGTCCATCTACGGCTGGCGCGGTGCCACCGCGGAAAACCTCGCCGCCTTCGTCACGGACTTCCCGCAAGAAAACGGCGAGCCCGCGGACAAGGACCAGCTGACGATTTCCTGGCGCAACCCGCGCAAGGTGCTGGAGATGGCCAACGCCGTGGCCGACGCGGTCTTCGCCGGCGGCCCGCGGCCGGTGGACCCGCTGCGCGCGCACGATCACGCCGGCGACGGCGAGGTCTCCCTGGGCTTTTTCGCCAACGAGGACGCTGAGATGGAGTTCGTGGCCGAGCACCTGCGCGAGAAATACGTGGCGGCCCAGGAAGCCGAACGCGACTTCAGCGCCGCGGTGCTGGTGCGCACCAACAAGCAGGCCCAACCCGTGGCCCGAGCTCTGGAAGAAGCCGGGGTGCCCTATGAAATCGCCGGCCTGGGCGGGCTGCTCTACGAGCCGGAAGTCCAGGACCTGGTGGCGCTGGCCACCATGCTCATCCGGCCGCAGAACAACACCGCGGCCCTGCGCGTGCTGGCCGGGCCCGCCTGCGGCATCGGCCTGAAGGACATCCAGTCCCTGGGCAAGCGCGCGGCCAACCTGGCCGGCCGCCTGCGCCACCCCGGCGAGGAGGACCCGGCCCAGACCACCGACCAAAGCGCAGACCAGCCAGCAGGCCAGGCGCCGGAGGAGCCGCTGGACCCTGCCGATCCGGAGGCGGTGCTGCGCGCGGAGCTGGACGACATCACAGCCCAGGCCCCGGAGCAGGTGCTGGGCCTGGCGGACGCGGTCGCGGACCTGGGCGAGCGCGAGCGCTACACGCCGGAGGGGCTCGCACGCATCGAGGAGCTGTCCTCCCGGCTGCGCTACCTGCGCACCTATAGCCTTTCCAAGCCGCTGGGCGATCTCTTCGCCGACATCGAGGCGGTGTTCAACCTGCGCACCGAGGTCCTGGCCCGCGGCACGGCGGGCGGGGCCACGCACCTGGACGCCTTCGCCGGCGTGGTGGAATCCCTGCCGGTCGACGGCCTCGGCGCGCTGCTGGACTACCTGGAGCTGGCTAAGGAGCACGAGAACGCGCTGGAGCCGGGCGAGGTCCCGAAGGTCAACAACCGGGTGCAGATCCTGACCGCGCACAAGGCCAAGGGCCTGGAGTGGGAGCACGTCTGCGTGGTGCGCGCGGACAAGAATTCCTACCAGACCCGCGGCGGGACCTTCCTGTCCCAGGCGGCCATCGTGCCCGGCGACGAGGACTATATCGAGGTCGTCGAGCCGGAGCCGAACGCCAAGGGCGAGGTCAAGGAAGCCACCCGCAGCGACTTCGAGAAGGGCTGCGAGGCCTACAAGCAGGAGAAGAAGGAACACCTGGCCCAGGAGGCGGCGCGCCTTTTCTACGTGGCCATGACGCGCAGCGAATCCACGCTGACCGTTACCGGCAGTTACACCGGCAAGCGCGACGAAGGCGTCTACGAGCAGCTGGAGCTGCTGCGGGATAAGTTCCCGGACGCGGTCGTGCACTGGGACGAGGGCTTCGAGGACACCGACGCCGAGCAGGCCCCGGCCGCCGGCTTCCCGGTCCTGCCGCAGCGCCCGGGCGCCAAAGACGGCGCGCGGCGGGTGGCCGCGGCGATGGACCAGCTGCCGGAGCTAAGCGAGGGCGAGGCCTTCGCCCAGTGGGAGGCGGAAGCCAGCGCGCTCATTGAGGAATACCGCGGCCTGCAAGCACCCGTGGTGGAAGTGGCCCTGCCGGGAGAGCTGACCGCCTCGGATCTGGTGGCCCTGCGCGCGGATCCCGTGCAGTTCGCCCGCCGGCAGCGCCGCCCGGTGCCGTTTAAACCGAATTCTTATGCCAAGCGCGGCACCGCCTTCCACGCCTGGCTGGAGGAGCGCTTCGGCGGCCAGGCGCTGCTGAGCGAGGACGAACTGCCCGGCATCGATGAGCCGGTCCCGGCCGCGGACCTGGTCACGCTGAAGGAGAAATTCCTCGACAGCGACTGGGCCAACCGCACCCCGGAGCACGTCGAGGCCCCGTTCGAGGTCACCATCGGTGGTGCGGTGGTGCGCGGGCGCATCGACGCGGTCTTCCGCGAGCCGGACGGCAGCTGGCTGGTGGTGGACTGGAAGACGGGCCGGCCGCCGCAGGGCGCGGACATGCAGGCCGCCCAGATCCAGCTGGCCGTCTACGCCGAGGCCTGGCGCCGGCTGACCGGGGCACACAGCGTGCGTGCGGCCTTCCACTACGTGGCGGATAACTACACGCTGGAACCGCGCCACCTGCCGGACGGGCCGGCCCTGGTGCGGCTGCTCAGCGGGGCGGTGCACCCCGAGTGAGGGCGGGTGGGCCCCGCGGGAGTTCGGTAATATTGCGGCAATCGCACTAGGGTATTGCATTGCGTGGGCAGGTTCCTGCCCGGCCCGCGCCCCTGGTTTGACACACGAAGGAGGCCGTCGAGCTCATGCCGACTCCCGCGCGCCGCTTCAAGCGGCGTATTACCCAGCGGTTCCACCCCGGACACGAGCTGTCCGCGCTGCCAGCGCACGGCCTCATCGACATCATCCGCGTGCCCCGCAAGGATGAGACCAACCCGTGGAAACAGCTGATGCGGCGTATTGTCCTCGCGCTGGTGATCGTGGTCTTTGTGACCCTGGTGGTCTACTTCGACCGGGACGGTTACAGCGAGGAGAACATGTCGCTTCTGGATGCGGCGTATTATTCGGCCGTGTCGCTAACCACCGTGGGTTACGGCGATATCGTGCCGGTCAGCCCGGAGTCCCGCTTCTTAAACCTCGTTCTTATTACCCCGGCCCGCCTGATCTTCCTGGTCTTGTTGGTCGGCGCGACCTTGTCGGTGCTGACTGAAAAGACTCGAAAGACCTACGAAATCCAGCGTTGGAGGAAAAAGTTGCATAACCACACCGTCGTCATCGGCTATGGCACCAAGGGTGCCGGGGCCGTCGCGGCCCTGCTGGCTGACGATGTCCCGGCCTCCCACATCGTGGTCATCGACACCAACCGCGCGGCACTCTCCCACGC
Organism: Corynebacterium sp. LK2537; assembly: GCF_040946485.1. NCBI lineage: Bacteria > Bacillati > Actinomycetota > Actinomycetes > Mycobacteriales > Corynebacteriaceae > Corynebacterium > Corynebacterium sp. LK2537. The sequence continues at coordinate 39,645 of NZ_JAYWLQ010000008.1, read as the reverse complement.
GGAGCACCACGGGCTGGTCACCATCTACGGCAACGGCACCCGCCAGGACGTGCTGAAAATCGCGGGCGTGGAACACGCCAAGTCCGTGGTGGTCACCCCGTCCACGGATGATACCGCCGTGCTGTGCACCCTGTCGGTGCGCGAGCTGTCCCCGCACGCCAAGATCGTGGCCTCGGTGCGCGAGTCCGAAAACCGCCACCTGCTGCGCCAGTCCGGCGCGGATTCCGTGGTCACCTCCGCCGAGACCGCCGGCCGCCTGCTGGGGCTGGCCACCGTCACCCCGACGGTCGTGTCCATGATGGAGGACCTGCTCTCCCCGAACGAGGGCTTTTCCGTGGCCGAGCGCCCCGTGCGCGAATACGAGGTCGGCTCCAACCCGCGCCACATCATGGACATCGTTCTGGCCGTGCTGCGCGACAACGAGATCCACCGCGTAGACACCGCCGACGCGAATGCCCTGCGGCCCGGCGACCGGCTGCTCTACATCAAGCACGACACGGAGGAGCCCGCCGAGGTCACGGAGGACAACGACTAGTGCTTATCTACGTCTCCGCGCGCGGGCAGGTCCCCGCCAGCGGCGACGGGCTGCCGGTGGTCATCGATGCCCTGCCGGCGGCCGCGGAGGTTTACGTCACGGTCTCCTATAGCCCGCTGGTCTACGCGCAGCCCGCGCCGTCGGCCGGGGTGGAGACCATCCCCGGGGCGGCGGGCTGGCTGGGCCCGCGCGAGCTGGCCGCCCTGGCCCGCGACCCCCACACCAGCGCCGAGACCCGCCAACTGGTTGCGTGGTCGCTGCGCGCGATTGGTCTGCTGCGCTACCGCCGCGAGTTCCGCTTCCACCCGCGCAGCGGGCAGGAGCTGGAATTCGGCGCCGGCGGCATCGCCGGGCGCGCGCCGGGTCAGGACACGCAGACGGTCTACCCGCGCCTGGATCCGGCGGTCATCGGGATGGTCCACCACCCAGAGAAGGAGGAAATCCTGGTCGCCCGCAACCGGATGCGGCCGGGGTATTTCTCGCTCATCGCGGGCTACGTCGACGTCGGCGAGAGCCTAGAACACGCCTTCGAAAGGGAGGTGTGGGAGGAGACCGGCCGTCGGGTGCATAAGATAACCTATTGGGGATCCCAGCCGTGGCCGGCCAGCGGCTCACTGATGGTGGGCTTTAGTGCCACCGCCGCGCACCCGGACCCGGACCCGGCGGCTGCGACCGACGGGGAGCTGGCCGAAATCCGCTGGGTCGGGCGGGACCAGTTGCTGTCGTTGCCGCTGGCCGCGCCAGGTTCTATTGCACACACGATGATGATGGAGTGGTACGCCCGTGGCACCAGACGCTAAGTTCAGTCTCGACCTCAGCCAGCTGGACGAGGACCAGCGGGTCGCGGCCACGGCCCCGCGCGGGCCGGTGTGCATCCTCGCCGGCGCCGGCACCGGCAAGACCCGCACCATCACCTACCGCATCGCGCACCTGGTGGAACAGGGCTTCGTCAGCCCGCATCGCGTGCTGGCGGTGTCCTTTACCACCAAGGCCGCCGGGGAGATGCGCGACCGGCTTGAGTCCATGGGTATCGGCGGCGTGCAGGCGCGTACTTTCCACTCCGCGGCCCGCCGGCAGCTGAAATACTTCTGGCCGCAGGTGGCCGGGGACCTGCCCTGGGCCATGGTGGACAAGCAGTTCTCCCTGGTTGGCCGCGCCGTCAACCGGGTGGGCGTGGAAAACACCAAGGAGACTGTGGGGGATCTCAAAGAAGAGATCAAGTGGGCCAAGTCCTGCCTTCTCACCCCGGGCACGTACGCCGAACACATCGCCAAGCTGGGCCGCAAGGCCCCGGTGAGCCCGGACAAGGTCGCGGCGGTCTACCAGGCCTACGAGGACTTAAAGACCCGCCCGGACGGCGTCCTGCTGGACTTCGAGGACCTGCTGCTGCACGTGGCCGGGGCGCTGGAAAACGTCCCGGCGGTGGCGGAGGAGTTCCGCTCGCAGTACCGCAGCTTCGTGGTGGACGAGTACCAGGACGTCACCCCGCTGCAGCAGCGCGTGCTGGACGCCTGGCTGGGCGAGCGCGACGATCTCACGGTGGTCGGCGACGCCAACCAGACCATTTACTCCTTTACCGGCGCGAGCCCGGACAACCTGCTGAACTTCTCGCGCAAGTACCCGAACGCTACGGTGGTCAAGCTGCAGCGCGACTACCGCTCGACGCCGCAGGTTACCGACCTGGCCAACCGGGTCATCGGCCAGGCCAGCGGGCGGGCCGCCGGCACCCGCCTGGAGCTACAGGGCATGCGCGAGCCCGGCCCGGAGCCGCAGTTCCAGGACTACGAGTCCGAGGAGACCGAGGCCCAGGAGGTCGCCGGCAAGATCTTGAGCCTGCTCAACGACGGCGTGCCCGCCAAGGAGATCGCGGTGCTCTACCGCATCAACTCCCAGTCGGAGCCCTTCGAGCAGGCGCTGGCGGATGCCGGGGTGGTCTACCAGGTCCGCGGCGGGGAGGGCTTTTTCAACCGCGCTGAGATCCGCGAGGGCGTGCGCGAGCTGGTGCGCGCGACCCGCCGCGACGACCTGCCGGCCGACCCAGTGGCGGTGGCCCGGGCGGCCTTCGCGCCGCTGGGGCTTTCCGAGCGCGAGCCGGATGGCGCCCAGGCTCGCGAGCGCTGGCAGTCCCTAAGCGCCCTGGTGGATCTCATCCGGCAGCTGGTGGACAACCGGCCGGGCATCGACCTGCCCGGGGTGGTCGCCCAGCTGCAGGAGCGCGCCCGCAACAAGCAGAACCCGGTCATGGAGGGCGTTACCCTGGCCACCTTCCACGCCGCCAAGGGCCTGGAGTGGGACGCGGTCTTCCTGGTGGGCTTGAGCGAAAAACTGTTGCCGCTCAACCACGCCATCAAGTCCGGCAATGCCGAGGACATCGAGGAAGAACGCCGCGTGTTCTACGTCGGGATCACCCGCGCCCGCGAGCACCTGCTGTGTTCCTGGGCGCGTGCGAAGACCACCGGCGCTCGCGCCAGCCGGGAGCGCACCCGCTTTTTGGATGGGATCGTCCAGAACCAGGTCGCTGACGCGCCGTCGCGGCGTTCGCGGCGCCGCTCGTCCTGCCGCGTGTGCGGGCGGCCGCTGGCCACCCCGGCGGAGAAGTCGCTGGGCCGCCACGAGTTCTGCGCCTCCGACGTCGACGAGGAGCTCTTTGCCCGCCTGCGGGCCTGGCGCAAGGACGTCGCGGCCGAGGCCCAGGTGCCGGCGTACGTGATTTTCTCCGACGCCACGCTGCTGGCCATCGCGGAGCAACTACCCACCGACGAGGCCGCCCTGCTCAGCGTGTCCGGCGTGGGGCCGAGCAAGATGGAAAAATTCGGCGCGGAAATCTTGAGCCTGGTCTCTAGCCACGTGGCCGGCTAAGTAGCACGCTCGCGAGCAAAGCAATGCTCGCGAGCTAAACACCACACCCTAGAAGCAGGCGGGGCAGTGCGGGTGCGGCTCGAGGATGCGGTGCGTGGTCTGCCCGTAGACGTCCACGTCGATAAGTGAACCGGGCATGGCCCGGGCGGCGGGAACCCCCGGCGGGGTAGGGGTGCCGGTGACCGCACCGACTGCCACCAGCGTGTGGGCGGTAATCGCGTGGTAGACCGCGAAGTCGTGGACCTTCGTGTGCTGCCCGTACTGGGCGATGACGGTGGGCCAGGATGGGTCCATGTCGCTGCGCACCAGGTCGAAGCACAGCGGGCAAGGTCCTTCGCCGCGGTAGTGCAGCGGCCCGATGATCCCGCGCGAGTCGATGGCGCTGACCGGCAGCCAGGTAAAGGCCTTGGCGCGGTACCGGGCCAGCAGGGGTGCCCAGTAGAGGGCCTCGGCCAGCTCGTCGACGAGCACGATGGGGGTGTGCGGGGCGGTGTGCGCCAGGTAGGAGCTCATCGTCTCCCGGTCGAAGGGGTTGCGCACCCGGCACCCGTGCGCGCGCAGCGTCTCCGTGACCAGCCCCGCCAGCCGCGTGCGGCCGAGCACCACCACCGCCGGGCCGAGCCCCTGGGCGCGCACGATGCCGTATTTGAGCAGGTCGTCCAGCAGGCTGCGGGAGGCACTCGGCGGCAGGCCGGCCAGGTCCTCCCAGTCGGCGCGCGTGAAGGGATCCGGGAGGTGAGCCAGCGCCCGCGCCAGGCGCATGGGCTGGCCGGTGCCAATCAGGCCGGCGCGGGTGGCATCCAGCCCGAACTGCAGCGTGCCCGCATCCCGCGCATAAAACCCCACCCCGGGCGCGAAGCGGAAGCTCTCGCCCGCACCGGCCGGCGGGTCTGGGTCCTCCGGCTCGGCGAAAAAGGCCGCGCCCTCATCGGGCATGGCGTTAGTCGTGTCTTCGTTATCCACCTGTGGTTTGTCCCCCTCGCCGCGACGGCGTCTATTCACCCCTTTGCGTAGCGCCCGTGGCGGCATGGGCCTTTGAGCGCGTGTCCCCATTGGAACACAGCTAGGATGGGCTGTCATGTCGAGACCACAGCAGCCGGGGGAGTCAGCCGCCACCATGCCGGTGCGGGTTATCCGCTCGGCCCGGCGCAAGCGCACCGTCGAGGCCCGCGTGGTGGACGGCGTCCTCCAAGTCCGGATCCCGGCCTGGATGTCGCAGGCCCAGGAGGACAAGGCCGTGGCCGATATGCGCCGGCAGCTGGCCAAGAAGGAAGCCTCCCCGCACGCCAGCGACGAAAAGCTGGCCGAGCGCGCCGAGTACCTCAACCAGACCTACCTGTACGGCCAGGCCCAGGTGGGTTCTATCCGCTGGGTGACCAACCAGAACACCCGCTGGGGCAGCTGCACCCTGACCACGGGCGCCATTCGGATCTCCCACCGGCTGCAGCGGGTGCCCGAATACGTGCTGGACTCGGTCATCATCCACGAGCTGGTGCACACCTTCATCCCCAACCACGGGGAAGCGTTCTGGATGTGGGCCAACAAAGCCCCACACGCCGAGCGCGCGCAAGGCTATTTGGAGGCCTATCAGCGCTTCGGCGGCGGGGCTAGCGAAATAAACGAAAGCTAGGAGCCACCGCGGGGCAGGCCTAGCGGCCTACACCGGCTTAGTTGTCCTTCGGGGAGTCGTCCTCGCCCTTGCTGTCGTCACCATCGTTGCTGGCGTCGTTGCCACCGCCCGTGGTGTCGTCCTCGGCGGAGTCCCCGTCGGCGGATTTGTCGGCGTCGGTCTTGTCGGCGTCGTCTTCGCCCTTGGTGTCCTCGTTGCGCAGCATCTCTTCCAGCTTGGCGAACTCGGCGTCGAAGTCGTCGCTCGGCGCGTCGTCCAGCAGGGCGTCGATGAAGGAGGCCGGGTTGTCCAGCTGCTCGGCGGTGGGCAGCAGGTCGGGGTGCTCCCAGGCGCCGTCGCGCTTGGTCACGCCCACGGCCACGGTGGAGCGGCGCCACAGCTCGGCGGCCTCCCGGACCTTCGGGGCGGCCAGCTCGATGCCGACCACGCGGGAAAACGCCTTCTCGGCGGAGCCGCCGGAGGTGCGCCGGCGGGCCCAGGCCTCGTTCATCGCCGAGGTCGACGGGATGCGGTCCTGCATGGCCTCGGTGACGACGTGCTCGACCCAGCCCTCGACCAGGGCCAGCAGGGTCTCCAAGCGGGAGACGGCCGCGGCGTTGCGCGAGGAAATGCGCGGGGAGAGATCCATGCCCTGCAGCTTGCTCATCGCGTCCTGGATGGCCTGCGGATCGCCGGACTCCAGGTTGAGCTCGCGGGTGGCCTCCTCGATGTGGGAGGTGTCAATGACCAGGCCCAGGGCGTATTCCTCCACGGAGGAGACCAGGCGCTCGACCAGCCACGGCACGTGGGTAAACAGGCGCTGGCGGGCGGCCTCCCGCGCGGCGATATAGACCATGACCTCCTGGGCCGGGATGTCCAGGTCGCGGGCGATGTGCTGGATGTTGTGCGGCAGCATGGCGGTCACCCCGGACGGGGCGACGGGCAGGCCGAGATCGGAGCCGGTCAGCGCCTGCTGGGCCAGGTCGCCCAGCGCGCGGCCGAGCTGCATGCCGAAGTTCATGCCCGACATCTGGTTCATCATCTGCGACAGCGGGCCCATCATCTCCCGGGCCTGCTCCGGCATGGACTCTAATTGCGCCTCGTTCATGTGCTCGGCCACGGGAGTGACCATGCGCTTCCACATCGGCAGGGTGTTTTCTAACCACTCGGTGGAATTCCACGCCGCCACGGTGGAGCTCGCAGTCGGCAGGTCCGTGGAATCATCCAGCCACAGCTCGGCCAGGCGCAGGGACTGCTCGACGGCCTGGGTGTCCTTGTCACCGACGGGCTTGTCGCTGGAAATCTGCTGGCGGGCGATGCGCTCAGCCATGGCGTAATTAACCGGGCCGGAGTTTTCCGGCGAGTTCATAGACGAGCCCATGCCGGACAGCATCTGCCCGAACTGGTTGAGCATATCGCCTAATCCGCCGCCCCCGGCTCCGCTAAATCCGAAGGCGCCAAACGGGTTCTGGTCGCGGCGATCGCTGTTATCGTCGTCGTCATCATTATTGGGGAAAGAAAAGCCGAATCCGTTAGTCATAGTCCCCAATCTACCGTCCGCGCTAAGGCTGCCACCATGCCAACTTAAACGCTGATAGCGAACACGGTAGGCTGTGTGGCCATGACCTCTTCATCCTCGCGCCGCCGGCGCACGCTCGTGTGGGGCGCAATCCCAGTGGTCCTGCTCGGCGCCGCGGTCAGTGTCACCGAAATCCCCGGAACCGATATCAACCTCGCGGTGCCTTATGCTGCCGAGGGCCCCGGGCCGACCGTGAACACGCTGGACGAGGTCGACGGCAAGCCCGTCGTCGAGGTCGACGCCCCGAACACCGATGATCCGGCCGGTCACCTGAACATGACCACCGTCTCGGTGCGCACGCAGATGAGCCTGATGCAAATGCTGGGCCGCTGGCTGACCAGCGACGACACCATCGTGCCCATCGAGACGGTCATCCCGAAGAACATGTCGCCGGAGCAGATGGAAGAGGCCAACAAGCAGGCGTTTACCGACTCCGAGTCCGCCGCCACCATCGCGGCCATGGACTATCTGGACAAGCCGGTGGAAATCGTCGTCGCGGATCTCACCGAGGACTCTGTGGCCCAGGGCGCCCTGGAGCGCGAGGACGTGATCAAGGCGCTGGACGGGGAAGCGGTCGGCGAGCCGCAGGAGCTGCAAAAGCGCATCCAGTCCCACGCGCCGGGCGACGAGGTCACCCTGACCGTCGAGCGCGACGGCAAGGAACGCGAGGAAAAGGTAACGCTGGCTGCCTCGCCCCACGACGAGGACGTGCCCCTGCTGGGCATCCTGATGACCACCCAGCCAGCCGAGGACATCAAGGTCAACTACAACCTGCAGGACATCGGCGGCCCGTCGGCCGGCATGATGTTCAGCCTCGCCGTCATCGATAAGCTCTCGCCCGGGGATCTGACCGGCGGGCACTTCGTGGCCGGCACGGGCACCATCGGCCCGGACGCGAAGGTCGGGCCCATCGGCGGGATCGTGCACAAGGTGGATGCCGCCGAAGAGGCCGGCGCCGAGCTTTTCCTGGCGCCGTCGGGCAACTGCGCGGAGGCCACCAGCCGCGACCACGGCGACATGGTCATCGCCAGCGTCGACACGCTAGATGATGCCATCGCGGCCATGGACGACTTCGACGCCGGCCGCGACGTAAAAACCTGCCCGGCGCAGTAGCGCCGGGCAGGCAGGGCAAAGGCCGCGGGTGCTGCCGCGGCGGGGGCGGTTTAGAGGACGCCCATCTCCGCGAGGAGCTCCTCGGGCTCTTCCACGTCGGAGGGGGCCAGCTGCTTCATGACCAGGCCCTTGTCGTTGTCCACGACGGACAGGATGGTGTCGGTGCCCAGGGTGGACCAGCCGACCAGGATATCGCCCTCGTCCTTGACCACGTGCCCGTTGCGCAGGCCGGTCAGCACCTGGGTGGCCTGGGCGGCCTGGGAGGAGGACTTGTAGAACTGGATGGAGCCGATCTCGGCGCCGGTGCAGTTGTAGGAGTCGCGCATGCCCACATCGTCGCAGCTGTCGAACTGGGCGAACAGGGAGCGCGGCGCCAGGCTGGAGAAGATCTCGTAGACGTGCGCGACGGACTCCTCGAGCTTTTCGTCGCCGGTGGCCTGCGAGGACTTGGCGGCCGAACTATCGGCCGGCTCAGACTCGTCGGCCGCGGACTCCGAGGCGGATTCCGCGGAGCTGGTGGCCGGAGCCTGAGACTCGGTGGACTCCTGGGCCTCGGAGGTTTCGGTCTCCGGGGCCTTGTCCGTTTCGCTGGCGGCCGGGGCGGGATCCGGTTGGGGCTCCTCTTCGGATTGGCCACAGGCGGCCAGGCTCAGCGCGCACAGTCCGGTAGCGGCGGCCAGGCTCACCCGGCGGAAACGGTTGGCAAGACGCACGGGATCAATCTCCTCAAAGAACATCGCGATAGGGGACCAAGCGGGGCCGGGTAAAGCACAGCCCCGTTGCTTACAGCTTAAACTACCTCATCCGGGTCCTGCTCCAAGCCATAGCGCAGGGCCGCGAGCACCCCCGGCGCCACGTCGGGGCCGCCGCGCAGCTGGATGTCGTCTTGGGCGAAGGGGCCGGCGGCTTCCAGCTCTTCCTCGGTGGGGCGCAGCTGCAGCAGGGTCAGCTCCACGCCCTCCTCGCGCAGTACGCCGGAATACAGCCGCGCCGGGCGGGCCGGGGCGCCTTCCCCCGCGGCGGCGTCGCGGAACTTGATCTCCTGGGCCAGGACCACGCCTGCCACGTCGTGCGGCCACGCCAGCCGGGAGACGTAGTCGGCCAGTTCCTCGGAACCTGGCTCCAAGTTTTCGGGAAGGTTATCTTGCACGATGAGCGTCAGCGGGGCGTCGTCGTGAGCGCCCAAATCGTCGAGCTGCGCGGCCACTAAATCCGTGGGCACGAGGGCAAAAAGGGTAGGGGCGGCGTCCCACCCTTCGGCGTGGACAAACTCGACGGCCTCCCGCATGGCTTTGTTAAGAGCTGGCTGGGAATTGCTGGGGGAACTCATGAACATCCTTATTCGTTGTCACTTTAGTGCTTGCTTAAACTGGAAGCCTATAACTTTCTATATTCGCACGATAATTGATTGGAGCTGGCGTTGGTTTCAAACCTATCCCAACCCGCTGCCCCTATGAAGCGCCCGCCGCGCGTGCTGGGCTGGATCGTGGGCATCATTGCGATCCTGGTCATCGTGGGCCCGATTTTCGTCGGGCTCTACACGGACTGGAAGTGGTTCGGCGCGATTGACTACCGCGGCGTCTTCACCACGGCCGTCGTCGCCCGCGTCGTCCTCTTCCTCGTCGCGGCGATCTTCTCCGGCCTGGTGGTGGCCCTGGCAGCCCACTTCGTCTGGCGGGGCAGGCCCGACAGCCTGGACGCGGACATGGGGGACCTGAATTCCCCGGTCTACCAGTACCGGCAGTCGATCGAAAAGACCATGAACACGGTCCTGAAGTTCCTGCCCATCCTGATCGGTCTGGCCGCGGGCTTTATCCTCCAGGGCTCCTGGCGGATCGTGCTGTTGTTCTTCAACGGCAACGACTTCGGCGTGCAGGATCCCCAGTTCCACCACGACCTGGGCTTCTACGCCTTCACCCTGCCGGTGGTCCGCCTGGTGGTCAGCTCGCTGAGCGTGCTCGCCGTGGTGGCCTTCCTGATCGCCCTCATCGGCCACTACGTGCTGGGCGGCATCCGCTTCGGCAACCAGGCCGCAGGCGTGAAGGGCCAGGTCTCCAAGCCGGCCCGCGTCCAGCTGGCCGTGACCGCCGGCATCTGGATGCTGCTGCAGGTCGCCGGCTACTGGCTGGACCGCTACGACCTGCTGACCAATACCAACGAGCTGTTTACCGGTGCCTCCTACACCGATATCAACGCCTACCTGCCGGCGAAGATCATCCTCATGGTCATCGGCGTCTTCGTCGCCATCGCCTTCTTCGCGGCCGTGGTGATCAAGGACCTGCGCATCCCCGGCCTGGTCGTGGTGCTGATGCTGGTGTCCTCCCTGGTCATTGGCAACGGCTGGCCGCTGCTGATGGAGCAGTTCTCCGTCCAGCCGAACCGGCAGATGAAGGAAGCCGAATCCATCGAGCGCAACATCGCGTCCACGCGCTTTGCCTACGGGATTACGGATGATGACGTTGACTACGTTGAAAACTGGGGCGCCGAGGAAGTCCCGGACGCCAAGGTCGCCAAGGACGAGGAGACCATCAACAACCTGCGTCTGCTGGATCCGGACATCCTGAGTGAGACCTTCACCCAGATGCAGCAGCTGAAGAACTTCTACGGCTTCCCGGAGACCCTGGCCATGGACCGCTACGAGGTCGACGGGCAGCTGCGCGACTTCGTGGTCGCCGCCCGTGAGCTGGACCCGAACGCCCTGCAGGAAAACCAGCAGGACTGGCTGAACCGCCACACGGTCTACACCCACGGCAACGGCTTCATCGCGGCCGAGGCTAACAAGGTCGATGAGGTCGCCCGCGACGCCGGCTCCTCCCGCGGTGGTTTCCCGGTCTTCACGGTCTCCGAGCTGGATACTCAGGAGGCTGAGGAGGACCGCGAGGGCGAGGTCCGCGACGCCGAGGAAGAGCTGGGTATTAACGTCCAGCAGCCGCGCGTCTACTACGGCCCGGTCATCGCTTCCGCGGACGACGGCCTAGACTACGCCATCGTCGGCCAGACCGGCGATCGCCCGGTCGAGTACGACACGGACTCCAGCACCTTTACCTACGACGGCCAGGGCGGCGTCGACATTGGCAACATCGTCGACCGCACCATCTACGCGGCGAAGTACCGCGAGCTGAACTTCCTGCTGTCCGACCGCGTGGGCTCCGAGTCGAAGATCCTCTACGACCGTGACCCGCGCGAGCGCGTGGAAAAGGTCGCGCCGTGGCTGACCACGGACTCCTCGACCTACCCGGCCGTTATCGACGGCAAGATCAAGTGGATTGTCGACGGCTACACCACGCTGGAGGCCCTGCCGTACTCGCAGCGCACCACCCTGTCGGAGACCACCCAGGACGCGCTGAACCCGGACGGGACCACCCAGCGCCTCATCAACGACCAGGTGGGTTACATCCGTAACTCGGTCAAGGCCGTGGTGGATGCCTACGACGGCACCGTGGACCTCTACGAGTTCGACACCGAGGACCCAGTCCTGAAGGCCTGGGAGGGTGTTTTCCCGGACGTCGTGAAGCCGGAATCGGAGATCTCCGACGAGCTGCGCGAGCACTTCCGCTACCCGGAGGACATGTTCAAGGTCCAGCGCGACATGCTGGCCCGCTACCACGTCGATGACCCGGGCGTGTTCTTCAACAACGACGCCTTCTGGTCCGTGCCGGAAGACCCGTCCGCGGCCGAGGGCGCCCAGGCCAAGGATCAGCCGCCGTACTACGTGATGGCCCGCGATCCGCAGTCGGAGGAAGCCAGCTTCCAATTGACCACCACCTACCGTGGTCTGCGCCGCCAGTTCCTCTCGGCGCACATGACGGCGACCTCCGACCCGCAGAACTACGGCAAGATCACCGTGCGCGTGCTGCCGACGGACACGCAGACCCAGGGTCCGAAGCAGGCCCAGGACGCGATGATGTCCTCTGACCAGGTCGCCCGCGACCGTTCCCTGTGGGAGGGCACCAACGAGCTGGAGAACGGCAACCTGCTGGCCCTGCCGGTCGGCGGGGGAGAGATCCTCTACCTGGAGCCGATCTACTCCAAGCGCGCCGACCAGGAATCCGCGTTCCCGAAGCTGCTGCGCGTGCTGATTTCCTACAAGGGCCGCGTGGGCTACGCCCCGACGATTAGTGAGGCCCTGGAACAGGTCGGCATCGACCCGGAGGCCGCCCAGGACATCGAGGAAGTCGACGGCCGCGGCGGCTCGGGCGACAAGCCGGACGCGGATAGCTCCGGCGACGACAAGGGCCAGGAGGCTTCCACCTCCGACCCGGCCAGCGCCCCGGCGGATAGCGCTGCTGGCGATGCCATCTCCGGCATCAACGACGCCCTCAAGGGTATCGAGGACGCCCGCGGCGGCTCCCACGAAGAGTACGGCCGCGCCCTCGACAAGCTGGACGAGGCCGTCAAGCGCTACCAGGACGCCGAGAACCAGTAACTAGGTTCGACGCGACCGCGCTCACCCGGTCCCCGCACCCCGGACGATATGCCGGGTGCGCTGGGGATTTGGGTGGGCGCATTACTGTCTGTATAGTTACAGGAGTCGCCGACACAGAGGGGACACAATAAAAACCCACTGTGGCAAGCGCAGATGTTAGAAGTCATCTCGACGCGGGGTGGAGCAGCTCGGTAGCTCGCTGGGCTCATAACCCAGAGGTCGTAGGTTCGAATCCTGCCCCCGCTACCAACTTCTTAGTCCCTCCAGCTCCGGCTGGGGGGACTTAATTGATCTCAAGGAGCACCGCGGGAAAGCAGATTTGTTCTGTTTTAGACAAAATAATCCGCAGTTGTGTAGAGCCCATTGAGCAACCAAGAAATCTCCCAGGCTTGACGCAACCGAAATACGTGGTATGAATACCTTTTATCCCACTGACGGACGGATAGAAGCTCCAGATTGGTTCAGGTCATCGATCCCCAATTTTGACGACATTGCCGGTCGATGAATGCTGGATTTCTGCATCTGTAGAGTAAGGATTGAAAGCTCTATGTGGATACGTTGTGGACGAGAAGGTCCAAGCCTCCCACGCCGGCTTCAACGCCGTCGTGGACCAGCTGTGCCCGGGCGTATCCGAGCTGGAGTTCTCCCTGCTGAACGCGGCTATCCTGCGCGCAGCCGAGCAGGCAGATGACCCCGGCGTCCAGGAGGAGGCGCTAGCCGCCCTGCAAGCGATGGCGACCGCGCTGGTGCGCTAAACCCGGGGCGGGCAGGGTAGTCCGCTGGGGGTAGGGAAACCCCAAATCACATTGCAATCGTTTGCGTGGATATTCCGCCCAGTTATAGCGTAAGTAGGTGGCGCGTATAAAAAATTCGCGCAGCACGTGCACATAGGCGCGTGCTCCCTGAAGGCTAGGCCTTAAAGGCCAAGGTGAGGTACATGTCGGACTCGGCTACTGGCAATCACCCGGTATACGCGCTCGTCGCCGGTGACTACCGCGCGGAGATCGCCGGAGTAGGCGGCGGCATCAAGGCGCTGACCTACTGCGGCCGCGACCTGGTGGAAACCTACCCGGACGGCGCAGACGCGCCCGCCGCGTGCGGGGTGGTGCTAGCACCCTGGCCGAACCGCACCGAAGATGGCCGGTTTGGCTGGGCGGGCCAGCAGTACCAGCTGCCCATTACCGAGCCGGAGCGCAACAACGCCATCCACGGCTTCGTGCACGATCGCCTCTGGGAATGCGAGTCGGTCGCGGACGGGGACTCGGGCGCGGCGTTGCGGCTGCGCACGGACATCGGTCCGCAGCCCGGCTGGCCGTGGCAGATTCGGCTGACCGCGACCTACCGGCTGGGCACGGACGGCCTTGACGCCGAATACCGGGCGGAGACCGACGGTTGCCCCGCGCCCTTCGCCCTGGGGGCGCACACCTACCTTTCGGCCGGCGGTGACGCTATTGATGACTGCCGCCTCCAGCTGGCCGTCGAAGACAACCTCCCGCTGGGTAGCCGCAATTTGCCCTGCGGGCAGTTGCGTCCGGCAGACGAGGTGCTCCCCGGCATCGCTAGCGGCGTGCCGCTGGCCGCCGCGGGCGCGCCAGGGGAGTGCCGGGATGAGTCCGGAAAGGTGTGGCTCGACCACTGCTTCCGCGGCGCGCACCCGGTAGCGCGCCTGACCCGCCCCGACGGCCACGGCGTGCAGTTGGACCCTGGGCCGGGCGATCGCTCCGGCATGCGCTGGGCCCAGGTCTATACGGCGCCGGACTTCCCGGATTACCGATCGGAGGGCGGCCCCAGCGGGCCGCCGCGCCGGGCCCTGGCGGTAGAACCCATGAGCGCGCCGCCGAACGCGCTGGCCAGCGGGTGCGATATCACCACGCTGCGACCGGGTGCCCCGGCGAGCTTCGCCCTGCGTATCAGCGCTTTTTAACAAATAGAAAGGCAACACTATGGATAGTGTGCAGCAAGCACTACGGCTCGACGCCTCGTGGGTCGACTACCTCTTGGTGGCCGTCTACTTCGCGTTCGTGCTGGGCATCGGCTGGGCCGCCAAGGCCCGCGTGTCCTCCTCCATCGACTTCTTCCTCTCCGGGCGCGGCCTGCCCGCGTGGGTGACCGGCCTGGCGTTCGTCTCCGCGAACCTGGGCGCGGTGGAGATCATCGGCATGTCCGCCAACGGTGTGGAATACGGCTTCCAGACCATGCACTACTTCTGGATAGGCGCGGTCCCGGCGATGGTCTTCCTGGGCATCGTCATGATGCCGTTCTACTACGGCTCCAAGGTCCGCTCCGTGCCGGAGTTCATGCGCAAGCGCTTCGGCAGCGGCGCGCACCTGGTCAACGCCATCTCCTTTGCGCTCGCGCAGCTGCTCATCGCCGGCGTGAACCTCTTCCTGCTGGCCACCATCGTGGAGGCCCTGCTGGGCTGGCCGCAGTGGGTGGCCCTGGTGATCGCCGGCATCATCGTGCTGTCGTATATCTCCCTGGGCGGGCTGTCCGCCGCGATCTACAACGAGGTCCTCCAGTTCTTTGTCATCGTCGCCACCCTGGCGCCGCTGACGATTATCGGCCTGAACCGCGTGGGCGGCTGGGAAGGCCTCAAGGACGCCGTGGCGCAGGAATCCCACTTCCACACCTGGCCGGGCACGGACATCTCCGGCTTCGACTCGCCGTTCTGGTCCGTGGTCGGCATCGTGCTGGGCCTGGGCTTCGTGCTCTCGTTTGGCTACTGGACCACCAACTTCGTCGAGGTCCAGCGCGCCATGGCCTCGGATTCCATCTCCGCCGCCCGCAAGACGCCGATTATCGGCGCCTTCCCGAAGATGTTCATCCCCTTCCTGGTGGTCATCCCCGGCATGGTCGCCTCCGTGCTGGTCGCCGACCTGGTGGAGGGCACCGCCGAGCCGAACGACGCCATCCTGCTGCTCATGCGTGACCTGCTGCCCAACGGCCTGCTGGGCGTGGCCATCGCCGGCCTGCTGGCCTCCTTCATGGCGGGTATGGCCGCGAATATCTCCGCGTTCAACACCGTCATCTCCTACGACATCTGGCAGACCTACGTGGTCAAGGACCGCTCGGACGATTACTACCTGCGGTTCGGCCGCTGGGCGACCGTGGGCGCGACCGTCATCGCGATGTTCACCGCGCTGCTGGCCCGCAACTTCGGCAACATCATGGACTACCTGCAAACGCTCTTCGGCTTCTTCAACGCGCCGCTGTTTGCCACGTTCATCCTGGGCATGTTCTGGAAGCGGATGACCCCGCACGCCGGCTGGTCCGGCCTGACCGCCGGCACGCTGGCCGCCATCGGTTACTGGTACACCGCCAACTTCACCGACGCGACCTCCACGCTGTTCAACCTGCCGGGCCAGGGCACCGCCTTCGTCGCCGCCGGTATCGCCTTTGCCACCGATATCATTGTCTCCGTGGTGGTCACCCTGTTTACCACCCCGAAGCCGGACCACGAGCTGGTGGGCTTCGTCAGCTCCGTCACGCCCAAGGGCCACTTCGAGGACTACACGGAGGCCTCCCTGCCGTGGTACCAGCGCACCGTGCCGCTGGGGATTATCTGCCTGGTCCTCGTCATCGTCCTCAACGTCATCTTCGCCTAGAAAGGGAAGGGGAGTAACTCATCATGTCTTCTTCACCCGTGAGCCAGAAACCTGACTCCACCTCGCCGACCGGCGCCTTCGACCTGCGCAACGTGATCGCGGCACTGCTGGGAATCTACGGCGTGGTGCTCATCGGCTGCTACTTCTTCCTCGACCCGGGCATCGATCCGGAAACCGGGGCGCTCAAGGCGGCCACGGATAACCTGTGGACCGGGCTGGCCCTGCTGGGCACCGCCGTGGTCTTTGCCGCTTGGGCTAAGCTGCGGCCTATCGTGGTAAGCGACGCGTCCGCGGCGCAAGCCGCAGCGGACGCAGAACCTAACCCGAAGCACTAGATACTGATCCCCGGCGGGGAGAGCCTCCCGCCGGCGGCAGCATTTATTTAGGAAACGTCAGGAGAACGACGCATGTCGAAAGCACATGTTTCAGTCACGCAAGCCCAGCTCGCAGACGGCCGGGACATCTTCTATTTCGATGACCGCCCGCACGCCGAGGGCGAGCGCGTGTTGACCGACCCGCGCGACTTGCCGCAGGTGCAGCCGACCTCGGAGATGCGCCGGGACCCGCTGACCGGGGACTGGGTCGCCTTCGCCGCCCACCGCATGAGCCGTACGTTCATGCCGCCGGCCAACGAGAACCCGCTGGCGCCGTCGCGCCCGGGCGGCTTGCCCACGGAGGTCCCGTCGCCGACCTACGACGTCGTGGTCTTTGAAAACCGCTTCCCGTCTTTCTCCCTGACCGCGGAGGCCGGCCCGGATTTTGAGTACGACGTGGACTCGATGGGCCTGGTCCCGCGCCGGCCGGCCCACGCGCGCTGCGAGGTGGTCTGCTTTACCGAGGACGCGCACACCTCCTTCAAGGACCTGCCGGTTGGCCGCATCCGTACCGTCATCGAGGCCTGGGCCCACCGGACGGAGGCCCTGGCCGCCATCGAGGGCGTCCAGCAGGTCTTCCCGTTTGAAAACCGCGGGGAGGAAATCGGCGTGACGCTCCAGCACCCGCACGGGCAGATCTATTCCTACCCGTTCCTCTCGCCCCGGCTGAAGGCGATGGTCAACCGCGCGCGGGAGTACCGCCAGGAAACCGGCGGGGATCTCTTCGCCGACGTGCTAGAGCGCGAGCGCGCCGCCGGCACCCGGATTATCGCTGAGACCGAGCACTTCACCGCCTTCGTTCCGGCCGCGGCCAAGTGGCCGGTCGAGGCGATGGTCATGCCCAACACCCCGGCCCGGGACTTCCGGGATCTCAACGACGCCCAGCGCGACGACCTGGCCGCGTTGCTCAAGAAGCTGTATACCGCGGTGGATGAGTTCTTCGAGGGAGTCGAGCGGACCCCGTACATCGCCGGCTGGAACCTGGCGCCGGTGGACCCGGCCACCTGCGGCACGGTGCGGATGCACCTGCAGCTTTTTTCGCTCATGCGCTCGCCGAACCGCATGAAGTTCCTGGCGGGCTCCGAATCCGCGCAGGGCGTGTGGATCAATGACACCACGCCGGAAGCCATCGCCGCCCGCTTCCAGGAGGTCTGGCCGCGTGACTAAGCTCGACTGGCTGCCGCGCCGCAGCGACGCCGCGCTGGCCGATGCCGCCGAGGACCTCTTTGCTAAGGAGTTTTCCGCCCCGCCGGCCGGGGTGTGGGCCGCGCCGGGCCGGGTCAACCTCATCGGCGAGCACATCGACTACGCCGGCGGGGCCTCCATCCCGTTCGCGCTGGAGCACAACACCGCCGTGGCGGTGGCCCCGCGGACCGACGGGCAGCTGCGCCTGGTCTCCGTGCAGCCGGGCCAGGCCGAACCGACGCGGTGTGAAATCCCGCTGGCGCAGGTAGGCCCCGGCAACCCGGCCAGCTGGGCCGGCTACATCGCCGGCACCGTCTGGGCGGGGCTGGAATCCGGCGCGATTGCTGAGTGCGCGGGCCTGGACATCGCGGTCGTCTCCGACGTACCGGTGGGTTCGGGCCTGTCCAGCTCCGCGGCGCTGGAGTGCTCCGTGGCCGTGGCGGCTTATGAGCTGGCCGCTGGCCGCCAGCCCGACGACGCGGCGCGCAAGGAGCTGGCGCAGGCCTGCATCCGCGCCGAAAACGAGGTGGTGGGTGCTTCCACCGGCGGGCTGGATCAGAACGCGAGCCTGCTGTGCGCCCGCGGCAAGGCCCTGGTCCTGGATTTTGCCACCGGCGCGGTGGAGCGCGTGCCCTTCGACATCCAGGCGCGTGACCTAGTGCTGCTCATCGCGGACACGAACGCCCCGCACACCCTAAGCGACGGGCAGTACGCCTCTCGCCGCGGGCTGATCGACGACGTGCAGCACGCCCTCGCCCCCGGTGATAACGGAACGATTCGTGACATCCAGGCCGCCACGGGCGATGCCGTCGCCGCCGCCCGCTCCTGGGCCGCTGACAACGCGGCTGGGGATCAGGCCCTCGACCCGGATCTCGTGGCCCGCCGCGTGGCGCACGTGGTCGAGGAAACGCAGCGCACCCTGGAGGCCGCCCGCGCCCTGCAGGACGGCGACTTCGACACCTTCCGAGTGCTCATGCGCGATTCCCACGTGAGCCTGCGCGACAAATACGAGGTCACCACCCAGGAGCTCGACCAGGCCTTTAGCGCGGCCGGCGAGGTGGGCGCGCGCATGACCGGCGGCGGCTTCGGCGGCGCGGTCATCGCGCTCATCCCGCGCGACGAGGTGGACGCGACCGCCCACGCCATCGCTGCGGCGGCTGCCGATGCCGGCTTCCCGGAGCCGTCCTTCCTGCTCGCCGAGCCCGGCGCTGGCGCCCGTCGCCTGCGCTAGGCGCCAGGAAGCGCCGGGCTAGTCCCGCGCCTGGGCGAGCCAGATGCCGATGCCGGCGATGGCGTAACGGGTGCCGGTATCCAGGGTCGGCTGTAGCGCCGGGTTGAACGCCGGGGAGTGGTTGGCGGGGGCTGCCTCCGTGGCCGGGAAACCGCCCCAGCACCAGTAACAGTAGGGCACGGACAATGCGCTTGAGGGCCACGACGATCTGCTCGGTGGCTTCAGGCGACATCGCGCGCGTGTTGATACCCAGCTGGGCCGACTCGGCGATGGAATTCGACGAGGCGCCGGCGTGGACCGAGCCGACGGTCAGGATCCCCATCTGCTGCGGACCGAATTCCCGGGCGATGACCGTCTGCAGCCGCGTGATGATATTGGCGGCGAGTACTACCGCGTCGGTGCTCAGGTGCGGCTGGGAGCCGTGCCCGCCGCGGCCATAGACGGTGATTTTCCAGTTGGTGGCCTCCGCCATGAGCGCGCCTGGGCGCGTGGTCATCGCGTAGTCGGGAGCGAACGGCCCGACGTGCTGGGCCAGGGCCACGTCTGGCTGCGGGATCTTGTCTGCCAGCCCATCGTCGACCATCTTCTGCGCGCCGCCGCCGGCCTCCTCGCCCGGCTGGAACAAGGCGATGAGCGTGCCCGACCAGGCCTCGGGGTGGGCAGCATAGGCGCGGGTAGCCCCCAGCAGGCAGGCGGTGTGGAAGTCGTGCCCGCAGGCGTGCATGAGCCCGCGCTCCTTGGCGACCGCGTACTCGAGGCCGGAGTCCTCCGCGATGGGTAGGGCGTCCATGTCGGCCCGGAACAGCACCGTCGGGCCGTCGCCGTTGCGCAGGATGCCCACCCGGCCGGTGCCGGCGAGGCTTAAGACCTCGCAGCCGTAGGCGCGTAGCTCTTCCTTGACTCGCGCGGCCGTGTGCTCTTCCTGCATGGACAGCTCCGGGTGCTGGTGGAACCAGGTGTAGAGCTCCTCACGCTCGGCGCGCGTGGCGTCTAGGGCGGCGAAGAGGACCTGCAGGTTTTCCGGTACAGTTCCGCTAGTTGTCATGGCAAACAAGATAAAGGTTTATGCATCAATCGCGCCGCCCGCGTGCCGCCGGGGTACAAGTCCTCCGCGGGGAGGAGGACAGCGCGTGGGGCATCGGTTACTATGTGCGCTATGAACAGGCCGGAAGATAATGGGGAAGACAGCCAGGTGCCACCGCCGAGGGATCCTCGCCGCGCCGGGCAGGGACCGCAGTCGGTCCGGCAGGCGGTTACCCAGCCGGCGGTTACCCAGCCGGCGGTTGCCCAGTCGGAAAAGCCCAAGTCGCGCCGGGGCGTGGCCGGGTGGGTCGTGCTGGTAGGCGTCGGGCTGCTCATTGTGGCCGGCCCGCCGCTCCTCCACACTTTTGTGCCGGGATGGGGGATCCTGGTCTTCTTGTTGGCCGTGGCCCTGGGCGGCGGGCTAGTTGATGCCCGGGTTTTCCGGTTTACCTATTCCTTCCCCGTACTGGTCGGGGTGGCGTACTACCTCGCGATGAAGATGTATTTCAATTCCGGGACCTGGATCTACCTTCCGGTCATGGTCGTCCTGGCCTTTGCCGGCGGCGCCATCGGGGACAAGGAGGGCGCGACGACTGCCTGGGAGGGGGAGGAATAGGTGGAAACCTGGACGCTGGAGCACCCTACCCACGGGCGGATTACGGTCGAATGCGGCTTTGACGCGGAGTTTATCGAGCGCTACCCGGACTGGCCCGCCGAGCGGGACGAGGAGAACGGGGAGGTGGCGGCCGGCACGCCGCTGCCCGTGGACGCCGGGGCCATGGAGAGGCTGCAGACCTTCGCGGCGAACCCGCCGGTGCGCCTGCAGGTCACCGTGGGTGGGGAGGTCCGCCGGCGCCTGCGCGGGGTGCAAAGCGGCAAGATCCCGCTGAGCAAGAAACGGGGCTGGGACTCCGCGCCCGCGGGAAACCTGGCGGCCATGGACGGGAAACCGTGCGTGAAGATCACCGCCAATTTCTTTGACGAGCTCAAGGCGGTGGAGTTTCGCGAGGGCAAGCAGGTTGTCGAATTCACCCCGCCGCCGGGCAGCCGCGGGGAGAAGCGGGCAAAGGAGATGGAGGAAAGCTCCTTCAAGCGGGTGCTCTATCCCATGCTGAGCGGGCTGGGCAAGAGCGGTTGGGCCATCGCAGTCATCGTCTTAGGCCCGCTAGTCAGCCGGCTCATCGGCTGGCTCCTCGACCAGCTGCCGGACTGGGAGCTTCCCGACTGGCAGCTGCCGGCGATTGCCCTGCCGGTGCCGGACCTTCCGGACATCACCCTGCCGGTGCCCGCGTGGCCGGACTGGGATATCCCCTTCCCGGATCTGACCATCCCGGCCTGGCTGGAGTTCCTCCTAGAGTACACCAAGGTGTGGGTGCCGCTGGTCATCGCCGTGGTCCTAGGCGTCATGGCGGTGCGCAATCACCGCAAGTCGGAAGCGGAAAAGCGCCGCTGGGAGTCCGGCGAGGATGAAACACGGTCACCCTCCGTTAGGGGTGGCTAGGTAACGCGCCGGGAGGGGCAATCGGGGGAAAGTCGAGGTCGCAAATTGGAAACTATAACGGCTTGGAAACAGTGTGGGAAAGCTGATGTTTATAACTAATTTACGTGCCAAGATTAAGGGGCCCTAATGATCCACGATGTGAAAGAAGGCTGTTTATGCTTCGCATTCCGCACCTAAAGAAAGTCCTGGTGGGCTCGGCTTTCGCAGGTGCGTTTTTCTTTGCGGCCCCAGCCGCCGGAGCGCAGGAAGCGCCCCAGCCCGGCTTTGATGCCGCGGCGGCTGTGGACCAGGTCCGCTCGGATCTGGCCGACTGGGGAATTTCCACCCCGGAGGTAGACCCGCAGGTGACTGATGCCGTCACCGAGGCTGTTAACCACCACCTGCCGCAGGCCCCGCAGGCAGTGGACCAGGCAGCAGCTGCGGCGACCGCACCCCAAACGCACGACTACGCTGACGCGCCGGCCACCAACCCGAACCCGATTGGGCTCGAGGAGACCGTCCGGCAGGCAACGCAGCCCGAGTTCAAGCCCCAGAACGTTGACCCGAACTACCAGTGGCGCAACGATATGTTCTCCAAGGTGATGGCTGGCAAGCCCACCAAGGACTTCATCCTGCACCGCGTACCGGGTTCCTACTTCGACGCCCCGCAGGTGCCGGAGGAGTCCAACGCCGCCCTGACCGAGGGCAAGTCTCTCTACGGGCCGGGTACTCCCATCTACGTCAACGATGAGTCGATGTGCACCCTGACCGCCGCCGGCACGGACAACGCCGGCCGCAAGGTCGGCCTGACCGCCGGCCACTGCGGTGAGGTGGGGCAGTCCGTGGCTTCAGCCGACTCCTGGCAGGTCGGCCCGTCGGGCACCATCGTGGACAAGAACGCCGAGCTGGATTACTCCGTCGTGGAGTTCGGCGCTAACGCGGAAGTTTCCCGCTCCTACAACGGCGTGACCGCCAACCGCCTGGGCGGCAAGGTCAAGCCGGGCGACATCAGCTGCAAGCGCGGCCTGGCCACCGGGGATACCTGCGGTATGACCCTGACGACCATCCCACAGTACCAGTTCACCCAGGTCTGCGCCATGCAGGGCGACTCCGGCGCGCCGCTGTTCAACCGCGGCCGCCTGGTCGGCTCCGTCACCGGCGGCATCAACCCGCCGGGCTTCAACGGTGCTTGCCGCACCCCGCTGCAGGGCGCCGTGCACGTGCCGACCGCGGCGACCAACATGGATGCCATCCTGGCGGATCTGAACCGCCGCGGTGGCGTGGGCGCCGGCTTTAGCCTCCCGGAGGACTAAGGCCGCACCGCCATCCCGGTTAGCCGCTCACTACAACAAACGAGGTCCCCGCCTGATTTTCAGGCGGGGACCTCGTCGTATCTTTAGGCGTTAAGCCGGGCGGTGGGCTCGCGCTTAGGGCGCCAGGTAGCCCAGTGCCTTCTTGTGCAGGTGGCCGTTGGTGGCCAGCGCGGAGCCGTTATTCGGGCCGGCTGTGCCCTCGAAGCTGGTGAACTTGCCGCCGGCCTCGGTGACCAGCAGGCAGGGGGCGGCCAGGTCCCACAGGGAAACCTCCGGCTCGGCGGCAATATCCACCGCGCCCTCGGCCACGAGGCAGTAGTTCCAGAAGTCGCCGTAGCCGCGCAGGCGCCAGGTCACGTCGGTCAGCTCGAGGACGTTCTCGCGCAGGCCGCGGTCCCGCCAGCCGGACAGGGAAGAAATGCCCACGGAGGCATCGGCCAGATCGCCCACGCCGCTGACGTGGAGGCGCTTCGGCTCGCCGCCGAAAACGCGGAAGGCGCCGCCGCCCTTCGCGGCGTACCAACGGCGACGCAGGGCCGGCGCGGAGACGACGGAGACGACCGGCTCGCCGTCCTCCAGCAGCGCGATGAGCGTGGCCCAGACCGGCACGCCGCGCACGAAGTTCTTGGTCCCGTCGATGGGATCGATGACCCACTGGCGGCCGGAGAACTTGGCCTCGCCGCCGAATTCCTCGCCCAAGACGTCGTCGTTGGGGCGGGCCTGGGCCAGCTTCGAGCGAATGAGTTTTTCGCAGGCCAGGTCGGCGTCGGTGACCGGGGTCATGTCCGGCTTGGACTTGACCGCCAGATCCGAGCACTCGAAACGGTGCATGGTCACTGCGTCCGCGTGACCAGCGACCTCAAGGGCCAGCCCCAAGTCCTCTTTGTATTTACCCACGCAGCATCTGCTCCATTTCTTTCACTGCCTGTTTATTTCCAGCCAGGCACCATACCACGCCGCCGGCCGAAATCTCCTTCGTCGCGCCGCCGGCGGCCTCTACCAGGGCTTTGCCCGGCAGCCAGTCCCATTCGGCGACGGTGTGCTGCATCCACGCGCCCCAGGTGCCGTCCGCCACGCTGGACAGATCCACCGAGCCCGCGCCCAGCATGCGCACGGTGGCGAAGCCGGAGGCCACCTTCTGCCAGGCGGCGCGGATATCCGGGTCCTGGATGGAGGTCGGGTGCAGGTAGGTGGCCAGGGACAGCTGCTCGGCCGGGGCATCGGCCAGCGGGGTGACCTCCTTGCCGTCCAGGGAGGTGGGGTAGTCGCGCCCGCCGAACCAGGTGTAGCCCATGGCCGGGCGGTGGACCGCGCCCAGCACCGTGCCTTCGGCGTCGCGCAGGGCGAGCGCCGAGCACCAGTAGTCGGAGCCGGAGGAGAAGTTGTAGGTCCCGTCCACTGGGTCGATGACCCAGGTGCGGCCCGAGGTCGACTCCTGGGAGGTGCCTTCCTCGCCGACTAGGCCGTCCTCGCCGCGCAGCGCCTGCAGCACGGTGGCGACGAAGCGCTCGGCGGCGCGGTCGGCTTCCGTGACCACGTCGGACACGGAGGTCTTCTGTTCGATATTGACGCCCTGATCGCGCATGCGCCAGGCCAGGCGGCCGGCGTTGTAGACCAGTGCCTGGGCCAGGTGCGCGTCGGAATCATCCGCGTGCGCGACCATGAAGGTCTTGGCGATGGCGTCGATCATCTCGGGCAAGCTCGGGGTCTGAGTCATAGCCCCTATTGTCGCGCCTGTGGCAGGCGATCGCTAATTGAACACCCCTGCGCGGTAGACTGGGGCGCTATGCACCCGGATAAGACTGCTGCTTTGGACGAGTTGTCCACGACGCTAACCACCATCGAAAAGGTGATGAACCCGGAGGAGCTGAGCGCGCGGGTCCGGGAACTAGAAGCCCAGGCGGGCGACCCGAGCCTCTGGGACGATCCGGCGCACGCGCAGAAGGTCACCTCGGAGCTCTCCGCCGCCCAGGCGAAGCTCCGCAAGCTCGCCGATCTCCGCGGCCGGCTCGACGACATGCCGGTGATGTACGAGCTCGCCGAGGAAGAAGGCGACACCGCGCTGGCGGACGAGGAGCTGGCTGCGCTGCGCTCGACTATCGAGGCGCTCGAGGTGACCACCATGCTCTCGGGCGAATACGACGAGCGCGAGGCGGTCATCAACATCCGCTCCGGCGCCGGCGGAGTGGATGCCGCCGACTGGGCGGAGATGCTCATGCGCATGTATATCCGGTGGGCGGAGCACAACGACCACAAGGTCGACGTCTACGACATCTCCTATGCCGAGGAGGCCGGCATCAAGTCCGCCACTTTCGTGGTGCACGGCGAGTACATGTACGGCACACTCTCGGTCGAACAGGGCGCGCACCGCCTGGTGCGCATCAGCCCCTTCGATAACCAGGGCCGCCGGCAGACCTCCTTCGCGGAGGTCGAGGTGCTGCCCGTGGTGGAGCAGACCGACTCCATCGATATCCCGGACGCCGACGTGCGCGTGGACGTCTACCGCTCCTCCGGGCCGGGCGGGCAGTCGGTCAACACCACCGACTCCGCCGTGCGGCTGACCCACATCCCCACCGGGATCGTGGTGACCTGCCAGAATGAAAAATCCCAGATCCAGAACAAGGCCTCGGCCATGCGGGTCCTCCAGGCCAAGCTGCTGGAGCGCAAGCGGCAGGAAGAGCAGGCCGAGCTGGACGCGCTGGGCGCCGGCGGCAACGCCTCCTGGGGTAACCAGATGCGCTCTTATGTCCTGCACCCGTACCAGATGGTCAAGGACCTGCGCACCGGCTTCGAGGTCGGCGACCCGCAGAAGGTCCTAGACGGCGACCTCGACGGCTTCCTGGAGGCCGGCATCCGCTGGCGCATGGCCCAGCGCGACGACAGCGAGGACTAGCCGCCTACCACCGCGGCGCCGCTGGCTCACAGCGGCCGCGAACTAACGATGCCAGCCCCGCGCGGATTGCGTAAAACATCCGCGCGGGGCTGGCGTTTGAGGTTTTCGTTCCCGGTGGTGGCTATTCGGCCGGGTAGTGCATGGGTGCGCCCGGGCCCAGCGGGATGCCCAGCAGGTACCAGACGACGAAGAACAGGAACCAGCCGACCAGCATGGCCACGGAGTAGGGCAGGGCCAGCGACATCAGGGTGCCCACGCCGGCGCGCTTGTAGTAGCGCTGCAGGAAGGTCAAAGCCAGGGCGAAGTAGGGCGACATCGGGGTGATGATGTTGGTCGGGGAGTCACCGATACGGAACAGCATCTGGGAGACCTCCGGGGAGACGTGGACGTACATCATCATCGGGACGATGACCGGGGCCATCAGCGCCCACTGCGCCGAACCGGAGGTAATCAGCAGGTTGAGCAGGGCGACCAGCAGGACCAGCCCGGCGAACATCAGGATCGGCGGCAGGTCCCAGCGCTGGAGGAGCTCGGAGCCGGTAATCGCGGTCCACACGCCCAGGTTGGACCACTCGAACCACGCCAGGAACTGGGCGACGGCGAAGAAGAGCACCAGCATGGGCAGCAGGGTCTTCAGGCCCCGGGCCATGAAGTTCGGGACGTCGGAGCCGTCCTTGATGGTGCCGACGACGATGCCGTAGACGATGCCCACCAACAGGAAGGCCAGGGCGATGGGCACCGCGATGGCGGAGATGAGCGGAGATTCCATGGCTTCCCCGTCGGGGCCGGCCAGCGGCGAGCCCGGGATGAACAGCAGGGCGAAGAAGCCGGCCAGGAAAATCAGCAGCGCGATGCCGGCCCACGCCAGGCCCTTGGCCTCCTGGCGGGACAGCTTCAGGGCTTCCTCGTCCTCGGAGAAGTCGTAGTCACTGTCGGCGTCGCCGGCATCCTCAGTGTCGTCAGCGGAGGACTTGTCCGGGCCGCCGGCGGCCTTGTCGAAGGAGACCTCCTCGTAGTTGATGTGGTCGTGGTTGACCAGCTCGCGGGCCTTGCGGTTAATAAACAGCTCGGTGACCGCGGTGATGATCAGGGCCAAGACGATGGCCGAGGGGATGACGAAGAAGATGTTGGCCAGCGGGCTGACGTGGTAGTCCGGATCGACCATCTGCGCGGCCGGGGTGGAAATGCCCGCCAGCAGCAGGTCGGTGATGTTGAGGATCAGCGAGGCGTTAAACCCGGCCGAGGAGGCGGCAAAGGCCACCATGGCGCCGACGATGGGGGAGCGCCCCAGCGCGTGGAAGGACATCGCGCCCAGCGGGATGAGGATGACGTAGATGGCGTCGGAGGCCACCGAGCCGGTCACGCCGGCCAGGGCGACGGCGAAGGTCAGCGTCGCCGGGGTGACCTTGGCAACCATCGCGCGCACGAGGGCGGACAGCAGGCCGGACTGCTCGGCCACGCCCACGCCCAGCATGACGGCGAGGATGACGCCCAGCGGCGGGAAGGAGGTGAAGTTCTCGACGGCATCCGTGACCATGCGCGAGATGTTTTCCTGGGTGAGCAGGGACTCGACCTCGATGGTCTCATTGGTCTGGGGATCCACCGCGCTCATGCCCGCCAGGGAGCCGAGCCAGGAGGAGACGGCGACGACTCCGGCGAGGACGACGAATAGCCAGAAGGGATCCGGCAGCTTATTGCCCAGCTTTTCGATGGTGCCGAGAAAACCCCCGGGGGATTCTGTCTTCTTCGGCTGGTCTTCGGTAGCGGTTTCTGTCATAAAACGGCACTTTCTGTGTCGAAGAGCCGGGGCTCTTGGATTTTTCCGGGTGCGACGGCAAGGCGGGGCCGGTCGGCGCCGCGCGAGACGATCGCCCGGATTTCATGGCAGGTATTCGAACTTATGGTGTGCGTCACTATAGCGTACACGGGCTTGGGGACACATAATTTTTGGTCAATCGACGGGTAAAAGAGTTTCAATTGTTATCTCCTGTTGCTAGAGTTGCAAACGTGATCGCCTTCGAGAACGTAACCAAGGTCTATCCGACCTCAACGCGACCGGCACTGGACGACGTGTCTTTCCGCATTGAGGACGGCGAGTTCGTCTTTCTTATCGGCCCCTCGGGCTCAGGCAAGTCCACCTTCCTGCAGCTGATGGTGCGCGAGACCAACTTGAGCTCCGGACAGATCCACTTCGACAACTTCCACGTCAACGCCCTGAAAGGCCGCGAGATCAACCGCTTGCGCCAGTCCATCGGCTACGTCTTCCAGGACTTCCGGCTGCTGCCCAAGCTGAACGTCTACCAGAACGTGGCTTTCGCGCTGGAGGTCATCGGTAAAAAGAAGCACCGGATCGACAAGGCCGTTCCGGAGGTCCTCGAGATGGTTGGCCTGGGCTCCAAGGCGCACCGCATGCCGAATGAGCTCTCCGGTGGCGAGCAACAGCGCGTGGCCGTGGCCCGCGCCTTCGTCAACCGTCCGAAGCTGGTGCTGGCGGACGAGCCGACCGGCAACCTGGACCCGGCGACCGCGACGGAGATCATGACCCTGCTGTCTAAGATCAACCGCCGCGGCACCACCGTCATCATGTCGACGCACAACGCTCGCGCCGTGAACGAGGCGCGCCAGCGCGTGCTGGAGCTGAGCAACGGCAAGCTCGTGCGCGACGAAACCCACGCCGTTTACGGGGAGGCCTTCTAAGACCATGCAGACAAATTTCGTCTTCCGCGAGGCCGCCAAGGGGTTGGGCCGCAACATCACCATGACCATCGCGCTGATTATCACCACGGCCGTGTCCGTGGGCCTGGTGGTCGCGGGTGTCTTGGTAACCATCCTGACCCAGGACACTAAGGACATCTACCTCGAGCAGGTCGAGGTCATGGTCCAACTGGATGAAGAGATCTCCGCTAACGACACGGACTGCACCTCGGCCGGATGCAAGGAGATCAAGGACCAGCTGGAGGCCGACTCCAGCGTGGAGAAGGTCACCTTCCGCTCGCAGGAGGAGTCCTACGAGCGCTTCAAGGAGTACTTCCAGGAGACCGACCCGCTGCTGGTGGAGGAGACCTCCCCGGACGCGCTGCCGGCCGCCCTGCACGTGCGCCTGGTGGATCCCACGGAGACCGCGGCTATCGATGCCATCCGGGGCCTGCCGCAGGTCGACGCCGTTGTCGACCAGGTCGAGGAGGTCGACCGCGCCACCGACAACCTGGACTCCATCCGTAACGCGACCTTCCTGGTCGCCGCTGTCCAGGCCGTGGCGGCCATCTTCCTGATTGCCAACATGGTCCAAATCGCGGCTTACAACCGCTCGACGGAGATGTCCATCATGCGCATGGTGGGCGCTTCCCGCTGGATCACCCAGGCCCCGTTCGTGCTGGAGGCCGTCCTGTCCACGCTCATCGGCGTGGTGGTGGCCGGCATCGGCCTGTTCCTGACCAAGTCCTACGTGGTCGACCCGTCGCTGCAGAGCCTCTACCAGGCGCAGCTGCTGGCCCCGCTGCACACCAAGGACATCTGGATAGCCCTGCCGATTGTCGGCGTGGTGGCGATGGCCTTTGCCGCCCTAGCCGCCCAAGTCACGCTGCGGCTCTACGTCAAGAAGTAGCCCGCGCGCCCCACTTCCCCGCCCGAAAGCCACCGCCTGTTGCGTGGCCGTCGGGCGGGTTTGTTCGCTCTAGCCTGGGCGGTTAAGCTTGATGGTTATGGCAAAGAAGGGCAAGAAGAAAAAGGGCGCGGTCGACAACAATTCGACCCTCGCCACCAATCGGCGTGCCCGCCATGACTTCAAGATCCTGGACACCTACGAGTGCGGTATTGCGCTCGTGGGCACGGAGATTAAGTCCCTTCGGGAGGGCAAGATTTCTCTGAACGACGCCTTTGCCACCATCGACAAGGGCGAGGTCTGGCTGCGCAACCTCCACATCCCGGAGTACTCCATGGGCACGTGGACCAATCACAGCCCCAAGCGCACCCGCAAGCTGCTGCTGCACCGCCGGGAGATCGACAAGCTCTACGGCCAGGTGCGCTCCGGCAACAAGACACTCATCCCGCTCAAGGTCTACCTCAAGGACGGCCGGGCCAAGTTGGAACTCGGCCTGGCACAGGGCAAGCAGGACTATGACAAGCGCGAGGACATCAAGCGTCGCGACCAGGACCGGGAGATCTCCCGCGAGCTCGGCCGCCGCGTCAAGGGCATTAACGTCTAAGCATTGACGTCTAAGACTTCCGCCACGGGCCAACCCGCCGCAGGAGGTCTAGGCTGGAAGGCATGATTTATACCTGCAAAGTTCACGACGTCAAAAAGGATCCCAGCCTTGCCTCCGGCACCCGGGTACTGGTGGACCGGATGTGGCCGCGCGGGGTAGCCAAGGATGATGTGGCCTACGACGAGTGGTTCAAGGACGTTGCTCCCAGCAGCGAGCTGCGCAAGTGGTTCAACCACGACGCCGAACGCTTCGAGGAATTCAGCCAGCGCTACCGTGCGGAGCTCGACGACTCCGACGCTGACGAACTGCAACAGCTCATCGACGTCGCGAAGGACGGCGATCTCAGCCTGCTTTTCGCCGCCCACGACCGGGAGATAAACCACGCGGTGGTGCTCAAAGAGTGGCTGGACGAGCACTTGAATTAGCACACGTCGGCGAGTAAAGTAATTCTTCCTATAGGGAATGCGGACGCATCCCGCCCTATAGGCAATGGGGTTGATTTGGTTTCGACTTCGTACATTGAGCCAGGGGAAGCGTGCCGGTGCAGGCTAGAGACCACCGTTAAGCGTCGTAGCACTCAATAAACGCAGAGAAGAACTCTCAGCGTGACTACGCACTTGCTGCCTAATTAGCAATGCGTGTCTGTCAGCCTAGGTTTTGTTCCTGACCTAGTAACTGGCATCGACTAAGGAACTTGCCATCCGGTTGCGTCTTCAGGGCCGGATGGGACCTCTACTGGAGACTGGGCCCATCATCCGGACGTGTTCGTCCGATCCGGAGGGCCGAGCAGAGATTCCGCGCGAACTGCGCACGGAGAAGCCCTGGCAAGATGACGAAGGACCCGGGTTCAATTCCCGGCAGCTCCACCACGAGGACGCCCATTTTGATACAAAATGGGCGTCCTTTTGTTTTGCGGCCGTGTGGGGGACACGCGGCAACCCGGGGGTTATCTCCACTCGCGGAGGTGGGGCGCCGTCTTAAGGGTTATATTCCAGCGAGTCGCGGATTTCGTCTACCTGGCTCGGCGAGATATCCGTGCCGATGATTTCGATTCCCGATACGTTGTCTGAGTCATCACTCGACAGCAGCATCCATGCTCCGTGGACTGTTTCGCTTCCCGCCGAGGTGTTGAACGTTGCCTCAACACCGATGTCGGCATTTTCTACTTCCAGCTTTGATGCCTCTTCGCCAGAGAAGTCAGAACCGTAGCTTCCATTCGTCATCGCTTCACCGCGAATGACTCCCAGTGTCGAATCCGCGTCGCTGGTCCTATCTAGATCGTCACCCACCCGGATTATGATCGTCGGATCGTCGGGATTGTCGGAGTATGACTCCGTCCACCCGTCAGTCGGCTCGTAGTCGTCGACTTCGCTAACTCCCTCGGGCAGCTCGAACGACAAGGTTGATGTGCTCACGCGGTTGGAATCATATTCACTCGACCCGCAGGCTGAAAGTAGAAGAACTGATAACGCGAGAAGGCTCGCCTCAACGAATCGTTTCATGGTAATCCTTTCCTCAAGCTAGTTCAGGTTGTCGATGGCGTACTTGCCAGGGACGTCTAGACAACTTTTTTATAGCGCCCGCGGTGGCGGCCGTGGCCGTTTGCCCAATTGTTGGGGGTAGGGGTGACAGGAAACGTCCAGTATCGGGCGGAGGGATGTCCGGTTGCGGGCGTGGGGATGTCCGGTTGTGGGGGAGTCTGGCGGGAATGTGGGGCCGTTACAAAGTTGTAATCTGCAACACAGGTGCATGTGTTGTGAGTTACATTATGCTGGCTGCACACATCCCGTGACGGCAAGGTCACGGGCCGAGACAGGCAGGAGGGCTGCGATGAGTACCCCCATTTCTAATGACGACCAAGACCTGCGCGGTAAGGCTGTTGCTGACGACGTCGGTGGCGGAGAGGTAAGTGCCGCCGGGGAATCCGGTGGGAAGCGGGGCTTGCTGGATAGGTTCCTGTCTGGCGTGGAGTACGTGGGCAACAAGCTGCCCGAGCCGTTTACCATCTTCGTCATCCTGTTCTTGATTACCGGGGTGGCCTCCACCGTGATGGCCTGGATGGACGTGGCGGTCCAGGTGCCGGGCTCGGATGAGGTCTCCGAGGTCAACGGGCTGTTTACGGGCGAGGGCCTGGCGTGGCTGACCACCACGATGGCCGAGAACTACATCGGCTTCCCGCCGCTGCTGACGGTGCTGCCCATCCTGCTGGCCGTGGGCGTGGCGGAGCGCTCCGGCATGCTCTCGGCACTGATCCGCCAGCTGTTCGGCTCGGCGCGGCCGGCGCTGCTGCCGTACGCAGTCGGCGTCATCGGCGTGACCGCCTCGGTCATGGGCGACTCCGCCTTCGTGGTGGTCCCGCCGCTGGCCGCCATGGTCTTCAAGGCGGCCGGCCGCCACCCGGTCGCCGGCCTCATCGGCGGTTTCGCCGCGGTGGGCGCGGGCTATTCCACGGCATTGGTGCCCACCAGCCTGGACGCGCTGTTTGCCGGTATTACCAACGCGGTGATGGACACCCTGCCCGGGGCGGGGTATTCCACCGTGACGCCGCTGTCGAACTACTTCTTCAACGTGGCCTCCTCCGTCGTGCTCGGCCTGGTGGCCGGCTACATCATCGACCGGATCCTGGAGCCGCGCATGCGGGCCCAAAACGTGCCGGAGGATGAGTCGGTGGACGCCGCGGACGCGGCGGAGCGCGGCGACCGCGACGCCGAGGGCAACGCCCTGACCGCGAACCTGGAGCCGAAGGAGCGCAAGGCGCTGTGGCTCTCGCTGCTGGCCGGGCTGGTGCTAACCGCGGTGATCCTGGCCGCGGTGCTCATCCCGGGCTCGCCGTGGCGCAACGGGGAGGGCGGCTTCCTGCCGAAGTCCCCGCTGCTGGATTCCATCGTGTTCATCATCTGCGCCTACTTCTGGGTCTTCGGCATCACCTACGGCGCGGTGGTCGGGACCATCAAGGGCATGGCGGACGTGGTCACCATGATGATGGGCGCGCTCAAGGACATGCTGAGCTTTTTGGTCCTGGCCTTCATCCTGGGCCAGTTCGTCGCCCTGTTCGCCTGGACCGGGATCGGCACCTTCACCGCGGTCAAGGGCGCGGCCTTCCTGGAATCCATCGGGCTGACCGGCTTCCCGGCCATCCTGGCCTTCATCGTGCTAGCCTCCCTGCTCAACCTGCTGATTATCTCGGGCTCGTCCATGTGGACGCTGATGGCCGCGGTCTTCGTTCCCATGTTTGCGCTGCTGGGCTACGAGCCCGCCTTCGTGCAGGCCGCCTTCCGCGTGGGCGACTCCGCCACCCAGATCATCACCCCGCTTAACCCCTATATGATCGTCATGCTGGGCCTGCTGCAGCGCTACGAGCCCAAGGCGGGCCTGGGTACGCTGATGTCGCGCCTTATCCCGTTCGTCATCCCCTTCTTCCTCGTGTGGGCCATCCTCCTGGGGATGTGGTTCTTCGCCGATATCCCGCTGGGGCCGGGCGATAGCATTATGATTGAGTCCTAATGACAGCTCACTCAGACAACTGCCATGATTCCTGCCCGCCGCAGCGCCCGGGGCTAGCCCCGGAGGCGGCATCGACAAGCTACTTGGACGCCACCTCCGCCGAGGTGGACGCGGCGGTCGAGCGCGCCCAGCAGCGGCAGGAAGCGGCCGGGCAAGGCCGGGCCGCCCCGGTGCCCGACTACTGGGAGCGGCTGCGCCGCGCGGTGGAGGAGACCGAGCTGGCGGCCGATATCCGCCACATCGTCCACGATCTACACGCGCACCCGGAGACCGCCTTCGAGGAATACCGCAGCCAGCAGGTGCTGTGCGATCTCCTGGAAAAGCACGGGCACCGCGTGGTGCGCGGGGCCTACGGAGTCGAGACGGCCTTTTCCAGCCAGGTCACCTCGCCCGGCTACGAGCCCGGGCGCCACCCGCGGGTGGTCATCATGGCCGAATACGACGCGCTGCCGGGCATCGGGCACGCCTGCGGGCACAACGTCATCGCGGCCGCCGGCGTGGGCGCCTACCTGGCGGCGGCGCGGGCTATCGATGCCGCCGCGCCCGTGTGCATCGAATTGCAGGGCACCCCGGCGGAGGAGGGGCACACCGGCAAGGAGTACATGATCCGCGGCGGGAGCCTGGACGGGGTGGACGCCGCGCTGATGATCCACGGCTTCGGCTACGACATCGCCGAGCACGTCTGGGTCGGGCGGCGCTCGGCGACCGTGACCTTCCATGGCACGGCCGCGCACGCGAGCTCGCAGCCGTTCATGGGCAAAAACGCCCTCGACGCCGCCTCCCTCATGTACCAGGGCCTGGGCCTGCACCGCCAGCAGATGCCGCCGAGCGACAGGTTGCACGCCGTCATCGCCGAGGGTGGCACCCGGCCCAGCGTGGTTCCGGATAGGGCAGTGGTCGAGGTCTACGCGCGCTCGCTGCGCACCGAGACCTTGCTGGAGCTATCCCGCCGGGTCGACGACATCGCGCGGGGTGCGGCCCTGATGGCGGGAGTCGGCGTGGAGATCGCCTGGGATCCGCACCCGATGTCCCTGCCGGTGCGCAACAACTCCGCGCTGGCCACCCGGTGGTCTGCCACCCAGCGGCGCCGCGGCCGCGCCCCGCTGCCCGCCGGGATCATCCCGGATAGCCTGGCGGCCTCCACGGACTTTGGCAACGTCTCCCAGCTGGTGCCGGGCATCCACCCCATGGTGCAGGTCAGCCCGCGGGAGGTGGCCCTGCACACCGAGGCCTTCGCCCACTGGTCGGCCACCGAGTCCGCGGAGCGCGCCGCTCTCGACTCCGCGGTGGGCCTGGCCCAGGTCGCCTTTGACTACGCCGCGGATCCGCAGCTGCGGGCGGACGCCCACGCGGAGTTCGCGGCCTCGGGGACGGTCTCGGTGGAGAGCCTGCTGCGCGCGGAGGGTTCCCAATAATGGGGAGCCGCGGCAAGGGCGGGACAGTCCTCCGCGCCTCCGCGGGGCCCGAAGTGGGGGTGTGTCCTGGGGGTAGGGGATCCTGTTATAAAAATTTCAGGTAAATCGCAGGTGAACAGGGTTGTCTGAAACTTAGCTGTGCCTAAGTCTTGTCAGGTTAGGGTTTCTTCAGTTAGGTTGTCCTAGGAAAGATAGTCCCGGAATTCCGCAAGGGATTCGTTTCGAAAAGGATGATTGACAAACCATGAAGATTCGTCGCACCCTGGTTGCCTCGGTAGCCGCCGCCTCGCTGCTGCTGACCGCCTGCTCTTCGGCGGAGGATTCCTCCAATTCCGCCGACAGCTCCTCCAACTCCGCTGAGAACACCGCGGCAGACAACGCTGCCTCGGAGTCCGGCGAGCTGAAGCTGGAGGACAACAACGGCGAGCAGACGGTGACCCTGCCGGTCGAGAAGCCGGCCGTGACCGACAACCGCGCCTTCGCGGTCCTGGCCGACTGGGGCGTTGAACTCTCCGCAGCGCCGCTGAACCTCGTCCCGGATACCCTGGCGGATACCTACAACAAGGACACCGTCGCCGCGGACCTGGGCAGCCACCGCGAGCCGGACCTCGAGGCCCTGGTCGCCGCCGAGCCGGACCTGGTCTGGAACGGCCAGCGCTTCTCCCAGCACCAGGCCGATATCGAAAAGCTGGTGGAGGACACCCCGGTTGTGGACTTCGAGCCGCGCGAGGACAAGGACTTCTTCGAAGAGCTCAAGCGCCACACCACTGCGCTGGGTGAGGTCTTCGAGCACGAGGAAGACGCCCAGAAGCTGATCGACGACCTGGACGCCGCCATCGAGCGCGCCAAGCAGGCCTACGATCCGGAAAAGACCGTCATGGCGGTCAACACCTCCGGCGGCGAGATCGGCTACATCGCTCCGCACGTCGGCCGCACCCTGGGCCCCATCTTCGATCTGCTGGACCTGGACCCGGCTCTGACCGTGAAGGACGGTAGCAGCAACCACGAGGGCGACGACATCTCCGTCGAGGCCATCGCGGAATCCAACCCGGACTGGATCCTGGTCCTGGACCGCGACGGTGCGATCAACTCCGAGGAGCCGGACTACACCCCGGGCAAGGACCTGGTGGAAAACAGCGCGGCTCTGAAGAACGTGCAGGCGGTCAAGGACGGCAATGTTTACGTCGCGCCGAAGGACACCTACACTAACGAGTCCATCATTACCTACACCAAGATCCTGAACGAAATGGCTGATGCTTTCGAGAATGCTTAGTACTTCCTACGGTACTTCCCGCAAGTAACCGGATAGCTCCTGCGCTTCTTGACCCGCGCAGGGCCTATCCGGCTTTCGGCTATCTACAAAAGAATCGGACCTTATGCAAGAAACAACACCTAGGCGCTCTCGGTCGAAGCTCTTCGACTGGAAGCTTCTGCTCGGCGTAGGTGGCATCCTCCTGCTCCTAGCGCTCTCGCTGGCGGTGGGCGAGTACGACATCCTGGGCCACGAGGATGGCGGGGAGATGTTCAACACCACCCGCATCCCGCGTACCATCGCGTTGATGTTGGCCGGTGCCGCCATGGCCATGAGCGGGTTGGTCATGCAGCTTTTGACCCAGAACCGTTTCGTGGAGCCGACCACCACCGGCACCACCGAGTGGGCCGGGCTGGGTCTGCTGACTACCATGGTGTTGTTTCCTAGCTCCACCGTGCTGCAGAAGATGGTGGTCGCCGTAGTCTTCTCCTTCGTGGGAACCATGGTCTTCTTCGCGTTCCTGCGGCGGGTGACCCTGCGCTCTTCCCTGATCGTGCCGATCATCGGGATCATGCTGGGCGCGGTCGTCAGCGCGGTCTCCACCTTCGTGGCGCTGACCACGGACTCCCTGCAGCAGCTGGGCATCTGGTTTATGGGCTCGTTCACCTCGGTCTACGAGGGGCAATACGAGGTCCTGTGGCTGGTGCTCGTCGTGCTCATCGCGGTCTTTTTCTTTGCGGACAAGCTGACCGTGGCCGGGCTGGGCGAGGAGATCGCCACCAACGTCGGACTGAACTACAACCGCATGATCCTCATCGGCACGGGGCTTATCGCCGTGGCCACCGGCGTGGTCACCGTGGTGGTCGGCGCCCTGCCGTTTTTGGGCCTTATCGTCCCGAACATCGTGAGCCTGTTCCGCGGCGACGACCTGCGCTCCAACCTGCCGTGGGTCTGCCTGCTGGGCATCGCGACGGTCACCGTCTGCGACCTGGTGGGGCGCACCATTATCTCCCCGTTCGAGATGCCCGTGTCCGTCATCCTGGGGATCATCGGCGCGGTCGTGTTCGTGGTCCTGATTGTGAGGTCGACCCGTGGTAAATAAGACTGTTTCTACTTCTGCTTCCGCCCCGGCTACTGCCGTCGCGCGCGACGTCGGGGCTTTCCAGTCCGCCGCCGCGCACCGCAAGTACTGGGTAATCCTGCTCCTGCTGCTGGTCACCGGCGGTATCTTCGCCGCCGGGTTGCTGGCGTGGGATAACCCGATGGACTTCGGCACGCGCGGATTCTGGCTCATCGCCGAGCGCCGCGCCGATGCCGTCATCGCCATGGTCGTGGTGGCCATCTGCCAGGCGACCGCGACGGTGGCCTTCCACACCGTGACCAACAACCGCATCCTCACCCCGTCGATCATGGGCTTTGAGGCTTTGTACGTGGCGATTAACACCGCGACCATCTTCTTCCTCGGCGCGGCCGGTCTGACCAATGCCCGCAACATCACGACGTTCCTGGTCCAGGTCGCGCTCATGGTCCTGCTGTCGCTGGTGCTCTACTCGTGGCTGCTGACCAACCGCTCCAACAACATGCACGCGATGCTGCTGGTCGGCGTGGTCATCGGCGGCGGGTTGGGCTCGTTGTCAACGTTCATGCAACGCATGCTGACCCCCTCCGAATTCGACGTGCTCACGGCCCGTCTGTTCGGCTCCGTCAACAACGCCGACTCGGACTATTACCCGGTTGCCATCCCGCTGATGCTGGTTGCCGCGGCCGCGCTGTACCTCAACTCGCGCCGGCTCAACGTGCTCGCGCTGGGACGCGACGCCTCGACCAACCTGGGCGTGAACCACCGGACCAACGCCATTTTCACGCTCATCATGGTCTCCATCCTCATGGCGGTGACCACCGCGCTGGTGGGCCCAATGACCTTCCTAGGCTTCCTAGTCGCTACGCTGGCATACCAGTTTGCCGAGACCTACGATCACCGTTTCTTGTTCCCGATGGCCGTGGCCATTGCCTTTGCCGTGCTCACCGGGGCGTATTTCATCATGCAGCACGTCTTCTACGCCCAAGGCGTGGTCTCCATCATCATCGAGTTGGTCGGCGGTACTGTCTTCCTCTTCGTCATCTTGAGAAAGGGTCGCCTGTGATTTCCCTAAAACACGTCGCGAAAAGCTACAGCGGCGAGACCAACATCGGTCCCGTCGATCTGGAAATCCCCTCCGGTGGCATCACCTCCCTGGTCGGACCGAACGGCGCCGGCAAATCGACCCTGCTGACGATGATCGGCCGCCTGCTGGAGATGGACGAGGGAACAATCGAGATCGCCGGCTACGACATCGGGAAGACCAAGTCGAAGGATCTAGCCCGCATTGTCTCCATCCTGCGGCAGGAAAACCACTTCATCACGAAGCTGACGGTCCGGCAGCTGGTGGGCTTCGGCCGCTTCCCGTATTCCCAGGGGCGCCTGACCGAAGAAGACGAGGAGATCATTTCCAAGTACATCGACTTCCTCCACCTGCGCGAGTTTGAGGGCCGCTACCTGGATGAGCTCTCCGGCGGCCAGCGCCAGCGCGCGTATGTGGCCATGGTCCTGTGCCAAGAGACCGACTACGTCCTGCTGGACGAGCCGCTCAACAACCTGGACATCTCCCACTCCGTGGAGATGATGCGCCACCTCAAGCAGGCCGCGCGGGAATTCGGCCGCACGATCGTGCTGGTCATCCACGACATTAACTTCGCCGCCAAGTACTCGGACAATATCTGCGCGGTCAAGGGCGGCGAGGTCGTCGCCTTCGGTAGCCCGGAGGAGATCATGAAGGACGAGATCCTCACCCCGATCTTCAACACCCCGATCCAGGTCATCGACGGCCCCGACGGGTTGCTGGCCTGCTACTACTAGCCCCACGGGCGGCAGATACTAGACAGGAAACGGCCCTGAAAAAACGTGCTGCAAGCACTACCGGCGGTGCCCCGCCAGCGGGGGAGGGGCCGCGCTAGTAGGTTGAAGGCCATGACCAGTTTCCTCGAGCGCCACCAGGTGGCTTTCTACCTCCTGGCAATCGCGGCCGGGCT
This sequence comes from Corynebacterium sp. LK2537, assembly GCF_040946485.1. Taxonomy (NCBI): domain Bacteria; kingdom Bacillati; phylum Actinomycetota; class Actinomycetes; order Mycobacteriales; family Corynebacteriaceae; genus Corynebacterium; species Corynebacterium sp. LK2537. Next base: position 975 of record NZ_JAYWLQ010000008.1, on the reverse strand, counting down.
AGCATTCAGCGGCCTGGCCCTGGGCTGGCTGGAATATCCCGCCCTGGCCCTATTGCTATTCGCCACCTTCATGGCCATCCCGCTGGAGAAGGTCCGCCCGCACTGGCGCTACCTGCGCGCCTCCCTGGCCCTCAACTTCCTCGGCGTGCCGCTCATCGTCGCTGTGCTCACCCTTTTCCTTAACGACCTCGAGGTGAAAACCGCGGTGGTCATGGTGCTGCTCGCGCCCTGCATTGACTACGTGGTGGTCTTTACCCGGCTGGCCGGAGGCAACGTGGCGGCCATCGCGACCAGCACCCCGTTTCTCTTCTTGGTACAGATGGCCGTCATCCCGGTCGCCCTGCACTTTGTCATCGGGGGAGGGGACGTGCCCTTCCCGGTTGCTCCCATGCTCCAGGCGTTCATAGGCCTCATAGTCATCCCCTTTGGCCTGGCCTGGGCAGTGCAGCAGACGCGCGCCAAGGAAAAAATAAGCAAAGTCACCGATGACTGGATGGTCCCGGTCATGTGCCTGACCCTCTTCGTCATTGCGACGGTGCATTCGCCGGGGCTGGGGGAGAACCTGCCGCGGCTTATTCCGGCACTTGTTTGTTACGTGTTGCTCATCTTCGCCGCGGTCGGTCTGGCTCTGGCACTGGGGCGGGCGCTGAACTTCCAGAGGCAGGACCGCATTGCGCTGATGCTGACGACGATGACCCGCAACTCACTGGTCATCATGCCCTTCGCCCTGGCCCTGCCGGAGGGATTTTCATTCGTCCCGGTGGCCATCATCATGCAGACCGTGGTCGAGTTAGTGGCGTTAAGTGCAGTAGTGAAAATAGCCCGCTTACCTGCGGCTAAACATTAAGGCAAAAGGCGATTTGGTGTCTTGGCGAAGAACGCGCTATATTAGTTCGAGTCGCCGCGAGGTAGCCGAGAGGTTAACGGGTGGTGACGGTGTTTGACTTTGTTTACGGTTGTGAGTAAGGTTGAACG
>NZ_JAYWLQ010000007.1:0-133380 GCF_040946485.1 Corynebacterium sp. LK2537 | reverse complement strand
TTGATATGAGATTAACTTGTTCAGCCTGTGCGTTCCTCCACAGCAATGAAGAGCCCGTCAGCAATTCTCCGAGTATAAGTGGATTGCGAGGGCAATGGTGGTTCTTTGGAGATGATGTAGGCACCACCTTGCCCTACAATGTCAACTGAAAAGACACGATAGCCCACTATCAGCATAGATGGGTTAATTAATATTAAAGATGTGCGATAGAGAAGAGCAACCATGAGTGCAGCAAATCCTGCATAGGCCGCGACTAAGGAAGCGCTCATCTGTTCTGATAAAAACAGGAAAGGGAAGATGAAAGTAATCAAGTATGTAGGGATTTGAGAACTTTCATCTTTAACATTAGAGACCACGAATTCCTGCTTCCCTGCCTTACGTCGTGAAAATAGCACTAGTGGCGTGAGCAGGAAAGTTACTACGCCGACGACGAGTAACAGCACCGCCAGCATCCACTGAGCATCAAAAAGCCGCAACCCTGCGATGATGAATACTGGAGCAAGCGATGAGACGAAGAGGAAGAGTCGGGTTTTGGGCGACTCTTGGTAGCGAGCCACTGTCATACATTCATTCTAGATGCTCCTCTTAACACCCGAGACGATTGCGATTCCCTCACCGCAATCTAAGTATCTACTCTTCTGCTTCGCTCCCTAGCTATAACGATTACAGACAGCAAAATTATTGAGATCAACAGCACCACGCGGGATCAATCGATATAGATCTTCGACCGGTGCCCCACATCCACCACGACGAACAAGACGCCACCGTCCAGAACACCGTAGAGGAAGAACAGCCAGTACCCGAGACCACAACAGAAGACGAAAGCACCGACAACACCCAAGGCGAAGACACCAGCGAGTTGAACGAGGGTGCGCGAGCAAGCCTCGGACTAGACGACGCACCGCACATCACCACTACCCACAGCAACAACCATGACAACGAGAAACAAGCCCCCACCGACGAACTTCTAGACTCAGCCACCAGACTCAAAGAACGGCTGGAAGGCGCTCAATAAAAGGAAACTCCCCTAGTGCTTCTCGTCGTTGGAAGCATTAGGGGAGAAGCCACCTGCGGGGGTGTGGCTTTTTATTTTCCTTCCGTCCGACTGTGCGCTGCGGACACCCAAAACCATACCGCCTTGAAGTGCCCCAGGTTTTGTTCCGTTTGATGAAACCCGTTTTGAAACAACGTACGAAGCACAACCCACGCCGATGCCAAGGCTTCTGCAACATCTACAACCCCATCGAACTCACGGCAGCGGGATGTGCACCCTCAATCCCCGCACGTTCAATCCTCGGCCCTCAAAAACCGGAAAACGAAAGAAACCGGAGGTAACATTCCCTTTCGAGTTTGTTACTTCCGGTGGTGCAGTTTGTTCAACTGCTCGCTGTGCCCGGGGCGGGACTTGAACCCGCACGTCCTATAAGGACACTGGCACCTGAAGCCAGCGCGTCTGCCAATTCCGCCACCCGGGCTGGGTATTGTCTGTCTTGGCGACTAGATAAAGATAGCACGGCATACCCACATACTTACAAATCCGCAGCTAGTGCACGGGAAAATGAGTGAGATCTACGCATCAATTGTGGGAACTTTTCGGGCTCCGGCTACGTTTTAGTGCTATACGCGGCCTATAATGGTTGAGGTTTATTACCAGAGCCGAATACATCCACGTTTGAAGGAGGACCGCAGCATGGCACTCATGGAAAAGCTTGCCAAGTTTGACTCTGCCCTGCAGCGCGGACTGGACAACGGGATGGCCTTCGTCTTCGGCGGCCGCGTTGTGCCCGCCGAGATTGAAGAGCTGCTCAAGCAGGAGGCCCAAGACAACCTCACGCGCGGCGAGGACGACAACCTCTACAGCCCCAATGTGGTGCTCGTGGGGGTCAGTTCCAAGGACCTGGAAAACCTCTCGCAGGATCCGCACATCCCGCAGAACCTGGCCGACCAGCTGTCGCGGTTCATCCGCAACAGCGGCTGGGGTCTGGCGGGACCCGTCATCGTTCGCATCGCCGAAGAATCCGGACTCCGCACCGGCCAGTTGCGGGTTTCTTCGTTCATTGACCATGAGCCCGAGGAAGAAACCGGGTTCGACGCCATTTTCCACGAAACCGAAACCCAGGAGAACCAGATGAACAGTAATTCTGCTGACGAGGCCGCCACGACGACCTTTATCCGCCCCGAGCCCGAGGACGCGGAACCCGCTGCCAGCGGTCCGAGCGTGAATCTTCTCCTCCAGGACGGCTCTTCGCGGACCTACCACATCCACGAGGGATCCAATATCATTGGACGTTCCAACGATGCCGACTTGCGCCTGCCGGACACCGGGGTCTCCCGCCAGCACGCCGAGATCACCTGGAACGGCCAGGACGCAGTCTTGGTGGACCTCCAGTCCACCAACGGCACCACGGTCAATGACACGCCCATCGAGAACTGGCTGCTGGCCGACGGCGACGTCATCACCCTGGGGCATTCGCACATCGAGGTGCGAATCACCGGGCTGGACAATTAAACCCCAATAATTTTTAGGAGGTCACCGATGGATTCATTCGTGCTACTCGCGCTGCGAATCGGCCTGTTGGTCTTACTGTGGCTGTTTATCCTGGTGGCCTTGAATGCCATGCGGCTGGATGCCAACAAGGCGGCCCGCACCGGCGGAAGTAGCGTCGGCCCCGTCGCCGCGGTGCGCCGGAAGGACCGCAAAGAAAAGCCGCGCCACATCACCGTGGCCGAAGGCCCGCTGCAGGGCTCCCACATGGCGCTGGGCACCCTGGAGGACATCACGCTGGGGCGCGCGCAGGACTGCGACTTCGTCCTAGGCGACGACTTCGCCTCCTCCCACCACGCGCGCCTATTCCGTCGCGGTTCCCAGTGGTTCGTGGAAGACCTCGAGTCCCGCAACGGCACCTTCGTCGCGGGAACGCGCATCGACCAGGCAGAACGCATCGAAGTGGGAACGGATATTAAGATGGGTCGCACTATCGTAAGGCTGGTTGCCTAATGCTGAAACTACATTTCACCGCCGCTTCGGACCGCGGCTTGGTCCGCAAGAACAACGAAGACTCGGCCTACGCCGGGCCTTATCTTTTAGTCCTGGCGGACGGGATGGGCGGTCACGCCGCCGGCGAGGTCGCCTCCCAGCTCATGGTCGAGCACCTGGAGCACCTCAACCGCGACCCAGAAGACAACGACATGCTGGCGCTTTTGGGCGGCGCCGCTAACGACGCCAACGCGTCGATCGCCAACCACATCAAGGACCACCCCGAGACCGAGGGCATGGGCACCACCCTGACGGCCATGATGTTCAACGGCACCCAGTTCGGCGTCTGCCACGTGGGCGACTCGCGCGGCTACCGCCTGCGCGACGGGAAGCTGACCCAGATCACCAAGGACGACACCTTCGTGCAGTCCCTGGTGGACGAGGGCAAGCTCGATCCGAGCGACGTGTCCTCCCACCCGCAGAAGTCGCTCATCCTCAAGGCATATACCGGCCGCGCGGTGGAACCGACGCTGTTCATGCTGGACGCGCAGCCCGGCGACCGGCTGCTGCTGTGCTCCGACGGGCTCTCGGATCCCGTCACGGCCTCCACCATCGAGGACGCCCTCAAGCAGGGCACCGTGGAAGAAGCCGCCCAGCGGCTGATCGAACTCGCGCTGCGCTCCGGCGGGCCGGACAACGTCACCATGGTCATCGCCGAGGTCGTCGAAAGCGACGAGGCGCCGGCCGAGCCGGTGGCGGTGGGTGCTTTGGCCGGGGATACCCCGGAGCCGACCCACCCGGATTCGGCGGCTAGCCGCGCGGCGGCCCTGGAGCGTCGCCCCCAGGTCATCGAGCCGCACACGAACAAAGCCGCGGGCCAGCCGCGCGAGACCTCCGCGCCGGCCCGCCTGGTCACCGAGGAAGAAGCCGCGGACGAGGAGCCCGATCGCCGCCGCAAGAGCTCCCGCGGCACCTGGATCGCCACCACGGTCGTCTTGGCCGTGCTGATCGCCGCCATCGCCGGCGTCGGCGTCTGGGGCAAAAACTACCTGGACAACAACTACTACGTCACCACCGCCGGGGCGAACGAGGAGATCCGGCTCGAGCGCGGCGCCGACTTCTCGGTCTTCGGGAAGGACCTGCACGAGACCTACCAGGTCGCCTGCCTCGGCAAGGACGGCGCGCTGCGCCTGAGCAACGGCTCCTGCGACGCCGGGTTCAGCCCGCTCAAGGTCGAAGACCTGCCGGCCACCGAGCGCGGCGTGGCCCACAACCTGGATTCCGGCAGCTACGACGAGGTCCAAGGCCAGCTGACCCGGCTGGCCGATAACGCCCTGCCGGTCTGCCGCGATAAGGCGGACAACCAAGATGACAAGAAGGACAATGGCTTCCGGCGCGAGCCGGGCGTGAACTGCCGGGAGGTGAACTAGATGCTGAAGCAATTTGTCGGGCGCACCACTGAGCTGTGGCTGCTGGTAGCGGCCACAGTGGTCTTCGCGATCACGCTGGTGAGCCTCGAGCTGTCCCAGGGCAATATCTTGTCCGTGGACGTGCTCTACCTCATCGGCGGCTTCATCGGGGTCTTCGCCGTCGCCCACTGGGCGCTGTGCCTGCTGGCCCCGCACTCCGACCAGATCATGCTGCCGGTCACGGCGGTGCTCAACGGCATCGGCCTCATCATGATCCAGCGCCTGGATCTGGCCTTGGGCCGCGACCTGGCCGTGCGGCAGGTGATGTGGACCATCGCCGGCCTCATTTTGTTCATCGCGGTGCTGGCCATCGTGCGCGATCACCGCTCGCTGACCCGCTTTTCCTACCTGCTGGGTCTGGTCGGCCTCGTCCTGCTGGCGCTGCCGCTGGTCTGGCCGCAGCCGGCGCAGGCCGACGCGCGCATCTGGATGAAGATCGGGCCGTTTTCCATCCAGCCGGGTGAGTTTTCCAAGATTCTCCTGCTGCTCTTCTTCGCCATGCTGCTGGTCCAGAAGCGCTCGCTGTTCACGGTGGCGGGCTACCGCTTCCTGGGCCTGTCGCTGCCGCGCCTGCGCGACCTCGCGCCCATCCTGGTGGTCTGGGGCATCGCGATCGTCATCATGGGCGTGTCGAACGACTTCGGCCCGGCCCTGCTGCTGTTCTCCACGGTGCTGGGCATGCTCTACATGGCCACGGGGCGCGTGTCCTGGCTGGCCATCGGGGTGGTGCTCGTGGCCATCGGCGGCTTCGGGATCGCGCAGATTTCCACCAAAATCCAGGATCGCTTCTCCAACTTCCTGGACCCGCTGGGCAACTACGACAGCAACGGCTTCCAGCTGTCCCAGGCGCTGTTCGGCATGTCCTCCGGCGGGATCACCGGCTCCGGCCTCGGCCAGGGCTACCCGGACATCATTCCGGTGGTCTTTTCCGACTTCATCATGGCCGGCATCGGCGAGGAATTCGGCCTGATCGGCCTCGCCGGGATCCTGATCCTGTTCGCGCTGCTGGCCTCCCGCGGTTTTCGCACCGCTCTCAGCGTCAAGGACTCCTACGGCAAGCTGGTAGCGGCCGGCCTGTCTCTGACCCTGGTCATCCAGGTCTTCGTCGTGGTCGGCGGCATCTCCGCACTGCTGCCGATGACCGGCCTGACCACACCGTTCATGTCGGCCGGCGGTTCCTCGCTGATGGCTAACTACATCCTGTTGGCGCTGCTGCTGCGGATCTCGAATTCCGCCAACCGCCCGGCCGAGAAGGCCCAGGCCGACGCCGGCACGTCCTTGTTCCCCGCCGTTTCGGAGGCTCAGCGATGAATAAGACCATTCGCTTTACCGCTATCTTCTCCCTGATCTTGACCGCCATCCTGCTGGTCAACCTCACGGTGGTGCAAGCCTTCAGCGAGGACAAATACGCCAAGAACCCAAAGAATATGCGGGAGTTCTACCAGCTGCAGACCATCGCCCGCGGGCAGATCTACGCGGGCAACACCGTACTAGCGCAGTCCGTCCCGGACGGCAACGGCGACGGCGGGGAGGACAAGACCTACTCGCGCATCTACCCGACCCAGTCCCCCGCCTTCGGTCCGGTGACCGGGTACCTGTCCTCCCAGTTCGGCGCGTCCCAGCTAGAGTCCTCGCAGAACGAGATCCTCAACGGCACCGATGATTCGCTGCTGAAGCAGAACTGGCTGGACAAGCTGACCGGCGAGCAGCCGGACGGCGCCAACGTCGAGGTCACCATCGATCCGCAGCTCCAGCAGCTGGCCTACGATCAGCTGGTGGCCCCGGGCTACCAAGGCTCGGCGGTCGCGCTGCAGCCGTCCACCGGGCGCGTGCTGGCGATGTCCTCCTCGCCGAGCTTCGACGCGAACTCCGTGGTCGGAGATCCCAACGCGGAGGAGAACTGGGCCGCGCTGCAGGAGGCCGACGGCGCTCCCCTGCTCAACCACGCCACACAGGAGACGCTGCCGCCAGGCTCCATCTTCAAGATCATCACGACCGCCGCCGGTCTCAACAACGGCTTCACGCCGTCGTCGACTCTGACCGGCGCGGCCTCGATCACGCTGCCAAACACCACGACCCAGCTGACCAACTACGACAAACAGGCCTGCGGCGGCGCGGACTCGGTGACGCTGCAGACGGCTTTCGCCCTGTCTTGCAACACGGCCTTCGTCGAGATGAGCGAGGGCATCGGCGCCGACGAGCTGCGCAAATACGCCGAGGCCTTCGGCGTGGGCGAAAACTATGACCTCGGGGTGGACACCTCCCCGGGCAACCTGGGCGAGCTGCCGGATGCGGCCGCCACCGCCCAGTCGGTCATCGGCCAGCGCGACGTGACCATGTCCGCCCTGCAGGCCGCCATCATGGCCGGCACCGTAGCCAACGAGGGCAAGCGCATGGAGCCGCGCCTCATCAAGCGGATCACGGATTCGCAGATGCAGGAGGTCCGCGAGATCAAGCCGAAGGATGCCACCGAGGCGATTACCCCGGAGACGGCCGCGATCTTGCGGGATCTGATGTTCGCCTCCGAGCGAGCCACGTCCGGCTACGACGGCAATTCCTTTGCTTCCAAGACCGGTACCGCTGAGCATGGCGATGGATTGCCCCCGCATACGTGGTATGTTGCATTCGATCCGGACCGCGATATTGCCGTGGCCGTGGTGGTCAAGGACGGCGGCAACCTGGGCCAGTCCGCCACGGGCGGCCAGGTGGCCGCACCGATCGGGCGCGCCATGCTTCAGGCCTACGGAGGGGAGCAGTAATGAACCACGCCGATAACCAAGAACGCTTCCAGGCGCTCATCGGTGATGATTACCGCCTGCAGTGGGTCATCGGGCACGGCGGCATGTCCACCGTGTGGCTGGCGGACGACGTCCGCAACGACCGCGAGGTCGCCATCAAGATCCTGCGCCCGGAGTTCTCCGACAACAACGAGTTCCTCTCCCGCTTCCGCAACGAGGCCGAAGCGGCCGAGTCCATCGATTCCGCCAACGTCGTGGCCACCTACGACTACCGCGAGATCGATGATCCGGTGGGCACGACCTTCTGCTTCATCGCCATGGAATACGTCCGCGGCGAGTCCCTGGCCGACATGCTGGCCCGCGAGGGTTCCCTGCCGGAGGAGATGGCGCTCGACGTGATGGAGCAGGCCGCCCACGGCCTGTCCATTATTCACCGCATGGGCCTGGTGCACCGCGACATCAAGCCCGGCAACCTGCTGATCACCCAGAACGGCCGGGTCAAGATCACCGACTTCGGCATCGCCAAGGCCGCCGCGGCGGTCCCGCTGACCCGCACCGGCATGGTGGTGGGCACCGCGCAGTACGTCTCCCCCGAGCAGGCACAGGGCCGCGAGGTCTCCCCCGCCTCCGATGTCTACTCGCTGGGCGTGGTCGGCTACGAGATGCTGGCGGGCCACCGCCCGTTCACCGGGGATTCCTCGGTCTCCGTGGCGTTGGCGCACATCAGCCAGGCACCGGAGCCGCTGTCGACGAATATTTCCGCGCCGGTGCGCGAGCTGGTGGGCATCGCCCTGCGCAAGGACCAGCACACCCGCTACGCCGACGGCAACGAGCTGGCCAACGCCGTCTCCGCCGTGCGGCTGGGCAAGCGCCCGCCGCAGCCGCAATCCGCGGCCGTGGCCCCGATTGCCACCGAGCCTTCGCCGACGGCCTCGACCCAGATGCTGGGCGATACCGCCAACCCGACCACGGTGCGCCCGGCCCCGGCCCCGGTCGCGGACACGCGCGACAAGCACCTGGCCCAGGAAAAGGCCCGCGAAAACAAGCGGGCCCGGAAGGACAAGAAGAAGGGCTCGGCGGGGGCGAACTTCGGCATCGGCCTGCTCATCGCCCTGATCGTCGTCGCGCTGGTCGGCGGCGGATTCCTGCTGGCCCAGCAGCTGGCCGGCAACCGCGGTTCCAGCGAACCCACCAGCACGCCGCCGTCGGTCGTGACCGAATGGGTGGAGCCGTCCACGGAGGAAGCCGCGACCGTCACCGAGACGGAGGTCGAGGAGCCCGAAACCTCCCGGACCGAGGAGCCGGAGCCGGAGACCCGCGAGCGCACGGAAACGCCCACGCCGCGTCCGACCACGCACCGCGAGCAGCCGACCACGCAACAGGACACCCCGACGCCCGAGCTGCCGGAGATGACGGAGGCCCCGTCGCTGCCGACGGAGGAGCTGGAAGAAAACATCGAGGACCTATTCAATAACTCGCCGCAGGCGTCTGATTACACCAACCAAGGGGGTGGAACCACCAATGCTGGGTGATCGTTACGAACGCGGTGAACTCATCGGTTCCGGTGGTATGTCCGAGGTCTACGCGGCCCAGGACACCATGCTGGGCCGCGAGGTGGCCATCAAGATGCTGCGCCCGGAGATGGCGCACGACACCAATTTCCGCGAGCGCTTCCGCCGCGAGGCGCAGAACTCGGGCCGTCTCAACCACCCGAATATCGTCGCCGTCTTCGACACCGGCGAGGTCGAGGACAACGCCCTGACCATCCCGTACATCGTCATGGAGCTGGTCCACGGGCGCACCCTGCGCGACATCTTCCGCGCGGACGGGCCCATGGCCCCGGAGCAGGCCGCGGAGATCCTGACCCCGGTCGCGGATGCCCTGCAGGCCTCCCACGAGGCCGGCATCATCCACCGCGACGTGAAGCCCGCGAACATCATGCTGACCAACACGGGTCAGGTGAAGGTGATGGACTTCGGCATCGCCCGCGCGCTGGACGACTCCACCTCCGCCATGACGCAGACCTCCGCGGTGATCGGCACCGCGCAGTACCTTTCGCCCGAGCAGGCGCGCGGCAAGGCTGCCGATGCCCGCTCCGACGTCTACGCCCTGGGCTGCGTCATGTACGAGGCCGTCACCGGCCGCACCCCGTTCGAGGGCGAGACCCCGTTTTCCGTGGCCTACCAGCACGTGCAGGAAGATCCCATTCCGCCGTCGGAATACCTGGATGATTTCATCACGCCGACCGGGCGCGTGAATGTGGACGCGGTCATCCTCACCGCGATGGCCAAGCACCCGGCGGATCGCTACCAGTCGGCCCACGAGATGGCCGAGGACCTGCGCCGCCTGGCCCACGGCAACGTCACCCAGGCGGCCCGCGCGCACGTCGAGCCCGAGGCCGAAGCGCCGGCCGCCTCCCACCGCGCGCCGGTGGCCGATACCCGGCCGGCTTCCCACGCCGCGGAGGAAGAGGAGGGCACCAGCGCCTGGATCAAGTGGCTCACGGCTCTGCTGGCGCTGCTGCTTATCGGCGCTATTGGCTATTTCGCCTGGGACTACCTGAAGCCTTCGGAGGCCCCGGACGAGCCCGCGCAGACCGCGGAGATGGTCGAGGTGCCGGAGGTGGAAAACCGTCCGCGCGCCGAGGTCGTCCAGGAGCTCGAAGAGCTGGGCCTGCAGGTCTCGGTCAACGAGGAAGCCCACCCGGAGATTGAACGCGACCACGTCATCCGCGTGAACCCGGGCCCCGGTTCCCAGTTGCAGAAGAACGCGACCGTGACGCTGACGGTCTCCTCCGGTAAGGAGATCACCGACGTCCCGGAGGTGACCGGCTTGGATCTGGAGTCGGCCTCCCGCGCGCTCGACGAGGCCGGTTTGACCCTGTCCGATGACATCACCGAGGAAGACTCCGAGGACGTCCCGGCGGGCCAGATCATCTCGCAGTCGCCGGCCCCCGGTTCCCAGCTGTCCAAGGGCTCGAAGGTCAAGGTAACCGTCTCCCAGGGGGTCAAGCAGGTGCGCATCCCGCGCCTGACCGGCATGGACTGGGGCGACGCCCGCCAGACCCTGGACTCCCTGGACGTCGAGCCGCAGCTCGAGCTGGTCGACTCCGAGGAACCGGAAAACCGCGTCCTCGAGGTCCAGAGCGAGGGCCGGGAGGTCGACGCCGGTAGCACCGTGGTGGTGCGCGTGTCCAACGGCATGCTCATGACCGCGCCGGAGCTGACCCGCAAGACCGAGGACGAGGCCGTCGAAGCCCTGCGCGAGGCCGGCTGGGAAGGCAACGCCCAGGACCTGCGCGTCGGCCCGCCGATCGGAACTGGGGCCGCCGTGGACTCCGGCAAGATCGGCTGGGCCTCCGTTTCCGCCGGGGACACCATCCGCAAGGACACCAAGGTAGAAGTCCGTTATTGGGAGTTCAACCTGGAAACCCTCGTCACGGGCCGCTAGCCGTAGCGCTGCTAGACTGTGGCGCAACACTAGCCCGGCCCGAATCCGCCCCGCCCGCACACCAAAGTTAGGAAAGAACATGCCAAAGGCCAAAATTTCGAAGAACGCCCCGATCAGCTCGACCGCCAGCTCGTCGGCGAACCGCACCCCGGTCAAGATCAACTCGGAGGGCACCTCCAAGTGGTACATCGTGCTGATGCTCGGCCTGATGCTCATCGGGCTGGCCTGGATCGTGGTCAACTACCTGGCCGGCCAGCACATCCCGCTCATGCAGGAGCTCGGCCCGTGGAACTACCTCATCGGCTTCGGCCTAGCCATCATTGGTCTCCTGATGACCATGGGATGGCGCTAAGCTTTTGCCCCGAAGGCGGCCTTTGGCCGCCTTTTTTCATGCCTTTTTCACGTAGTCTTTTGCGCATGAGCACTAACCGCGAATATCAGATGGACTACGACTGGCTGTGGGACAATCCCCCGCACAACGACGGCACCCCGGCGACGGTCCGGCTCGTCGTCACCGACGGCGAGCGCGATAGCGCCCAGGCCGCGCTGGCCGCCTTCCTGGACAGCCTGGAGCGCACCGAGGACGGCGCGTACGTCTCCGGCGGGTGGGTGGCCGCTGTCCGCTCCCAGGAGCCGCTGACCGTGGACATCACCTCCGGCGGCGAGGACGTCGCCGACGGCATCCAGGACGGCACGGAGCGCGCGTACGAGTACTTCGGCCGCGGCACGGATCTCGGCCTGCGCTGGACGCAGCTGCCCCGCCTCTGAGATTCTCCACCGCAAAGTTCTCCACAGTGTCCCCAAGTTTTCCACCGGGGCACTCACCTGCGCTTTTGTAAATTACAATAGTGTAAGCAGGGCTTTTACTGACACCGTTGGGTAAAAAGTTATCCACAGGCTGGGGATAAAAGTGTGAAAATCCGTAATTCACAGAATTTACCACAGCCTGTGGATAACTTTTTTCCCCGTTTCCACACCGGTTTAAAATTTCGAAAAATGATCGCTACGCTGGGATTTGTCATTCGAAAAACACACAAGCGTTCGGAAATTACAAAAATGTAGTTATCCACAATGTGGACAACCGGTGTGAAATCTTTTCGAACACTTGCGCGCGTGGATAACACGCCGCACCTATCCCCAAAGGCCTGCTCGCGCCACCAATAACACGAATGCCGCCGCCGTAGTCGCTGCGACACCCCAGCCGGAGACTTTGGGGTTCCGGGCCGCCACGCACAGGGCCAGCACCACGCCCACCGCGACGCCGCCCAGGTGGCCCCACAGGGACACGCCCGTGGCCAGGAAGGTGTAGGCGATGTTGACCACCACGAGCACGATGGGCGCGCGCAGATCGGTGCGCCTTTGGTAGTTCACGGCCACCAGGACCACCATGAGGGCGAAAAGAGCGCCGGAGGCACCGGCGGTCGGCTGAGTGAAGGCCATCCACACGATGCTGGCCGAGGCCCCCAGTACCGCCGCCAGGTAGACCAGGGCGTAGCGCGCCGAGCCCAGGTAGGTCTCGATCTCCCTCCCGATAAGCACCAGCAGGAACATGTTCACCGCCAGGTGGCCTAGCCCCAGGTGCATGAAGGCGCTGGTGACCGCCTGCCAGTAGTGCCCGGCGGCGAATTCGGGGCCCCAGAGGCTCCAGCTCATCGCCAGCGTGGAGTGGTAGTAGCTGTCGGTCACAGACCGGGACTGGACGGCGGTGGCCAGCCACAGAGCGCAGTTTGCGGCCACGATCCAGGCGGTGACCGGGGCGGTGCGGTAATAGGAACGCAGGTGCTGTTCGAAAGTCATGGGTAAAACGAGGGCTTTCTGTGAAACCAAGGGGCGAAAACGCGAAAGGCTAGGACGGGGAAGGCTAGGAGGAAGGAGATAGCAAAAAGCCCGCCCGGCCGGCTGATGCGGCGGGGCGGGCGGGAGCCTAAGGCTTAGGCCTCGGCGATCTCCACGGATTCGATGACCACGTCTTCCTTCGGGCGGTCCATGCGGTCGGTGTCGACCTTGGCGATCTTGGACACGACGTCCTGGGACTGGGCGTCGGTGACCTCACCGAAGATGGTGTGGTGGTTGTTCAGGTGCGGGGTGGCAGCCACGGTGATGAAGAACTGGGAACCGTTGGTGCCCGGGCCAGCGTTGGCCATGGCTAGCAGGAACGGGCGATCGAACTGCAGCTCCGGGTGGAACTCATCCTGGAACTGGTAGCCGGGGCCGCCGCGGCCGGTGCCGGTCGGGTCGCCGCCCTGGATCATGAAGTTGTCGATGATGCGGTGGAAGATGGCCCCGTCGTAGAACGGGCCGGACTGCTCGCCCTTGGCGTTCTGGGTGGCGTATTCCTTGTCACCCTTGGCCAGGCCGATGAAGTTTTCTACGGTAACCGGCGCATGGTTACCGAACAAGTCAATAACAATGTCACCCAAGTTGGTGTGCAGAGTTGCTGTAGCGGTCTTCTGAGTCATGCCCGCCATTATAGATAATGAAGCAAGGGCGCGCCGCGTGCGGCGGCACGCCCTCAGCGATCGCGGGCTAGACCACGGCGTCGCGCGCGCGGACCATGTTGCGCAGGGAGGCGGTCGTCTCCTCGTAGCCGCGGGTCTTCAGACCGCAGTCGGGGTTAATCCACAGGCGCTCCGCCGGCACGTTCTTCAGCGCCGCGCGGATGAGATCCGCCATCTCCTCTACCGACGGCACGCGCGGCGAGTGGATGTCGTAGATGCCCGGCCCGATTTCGGAGTGGAACTTCTCGTCCAGGTCCTCGAGCAGCTCCATGCGGGAGCGGGCCGCCTCAATGGAGGTGACGTCGGCATCGAGCGCCGCCACGGCGTCGATGATCTGGCCGAACTCGGAGTAGCACAGGTGGGTGTGAATCTGCGTGGTGGGCTGGGCTTCAAGCGCCACCAGGCGGAAGGCGCGCACCGCCCAGTCCAGGTACTCGGCGCGGTCCTCCGCGCGCAGCGGGAGCAGCTCGCGCAGGGCCGGCTCGTCGATCTGGATGATCCCCACCCCGGCGTCCTCCAGGTCCCGGACCTCGTCGGCCAAGGCCACGCCCAGCTGGTCCGCGGAGACCGATTGCGGGACGTCGTCGCGCACGAAGGACCAGGCCAGGATGGTCACCGGGCCGGTGAGCATCCCCTTGACGGGGCGCTCGGTCAGCGACTGCGCGTACGAGGTCCACTCCACGGTCATGGGCGCCGGGCGGGAGATGTCCCCGACGACTATCGGCGGGCGGGTGCAGCGGGAGCCGTAGGACTGCACCCAGCCGTTTTCGGTGACCACGAAGCCGTCGAGCAGCTCCGCGAAGTACTGGACCATGTCGTTGCGCTCGGCCTCGCCGTGGACCAACACGTCCAGGCCCAGTTCCTCCTGCAGGGCTACCACGCTGGCGATTTCCTGCTTGAGGGCGTCCGTGTAGGCCGCGTCGCTGAGCTCGCCGGCCTTGTGCTTCGCGCGGGCCGCCCGGATCTCCGGCGTCTGCGGGAAGGAGCCGATGGTGGTGGTGGGCAGCTTTGGCAGCTTGAGCAGTTCCTTCTGGGCGCGGTTGCGCTCGGCGAAGGCGGGCTGCCGGCTGACGGCCCCTTCCGGCAGGGCCGCGGTGCGGGCCTGCACGTCCGCGTTGTGGGTGCGGGTGGATTCGGCGCGGGTGCGCACGGCGCGGTCGGCCTTGGCAAAGGCCTGCGGGGCCGCCTCCGGCCCGGCGGCGAGTGCGACGACCTCGGCGATCTTCTCATCCGCGAAGGAGAACCAGCCGACCACGTCCACGGGCAGGTTCTTTTCGGCCTCCACGGTGTGCGGCACGTGCTGCAGGGAGACCGAGGTGGACACCGATACCCCGGGCAGGCGCTCGAACTTCTCCCGCAGGTCGTGCAGGTTGGCCGCCCAGACATTGCGCCCGTCCACCAGACCGGCGACCAGGTGGGTCTTGGCCGCCAGCTTTGCCACCCGGTCGAGGTAGCCCGGCTCCTGGACGAGCGTGCCCACGCTGAGATCCACCTGCACGGCCTCCGGGGCCAAATCCTCCAAGACGTCGAGGCTCGCGCGGGCCGCGCCGTACGGGGTGGTCAGGTAGACGTTCGGGCGGGTCTGCGTGCCCAGGATGGCGCGGTAGGCCGCGGCGAGGTGGGCGGCTAGTTCGGCGTCGCTGGCCACCGCCAGATCCGCCACCACGGCCGGTTCGGCCAGCTGGACCCATTCCACGCCTTTGACGTGCAGGGCGGCCAGCAGCTCCTGGTAGACGGCGACCAGCTCCGGCAGGCGCTCCAGGGGCTGCTTAGTCGCGCCCTCGGCCGGCTTAGACAGGGCCAGCAGCGTGACCGGGCCGACGAGGTAGGGGCGGACGGTGTGGCCGGCCTGGCGGGCCTCGTCCACCAGCTTGAGCAGGCGGTCCGGGTGGGCGCTAAAGCCCTGGTCGTCGGCGATCTCCGGGACGATGTAGTGGTAGTTGGTATCAAACCACTTGGTCATCTCCAGCGGGGCCTTGTCGGTGTTGCCGCGGGCGAGGGTGAACTCATCGTCCAGCGTCAGCCCCGGCACCGCGCCGACGGTCAGGGCGGTTTCCAGCACTTGGTCGTAATAAGCCACGTCCGCCGGGATGGCGTAGTCCTCGTTGAGGCCCAGGTCCTTCAGGCGCGCGTAGGTGTCCAGGCGCAGCGAATGGGCGGCGGATTCGAAGCTGGCCTCGTCGATGCGCCCGGCCCAGTAGGCCTCGAGGGCCTTCTTGAGCTCGCGGTTCGCACCGACGCGGGGATAGCCCTCGATGGTCGCGGCGGGGAATTTCTTCGGTGAAGTCATGGTGGTGTTCTCCTTAAGTTTTCGTTCTGATTACGGTTTAAGCGGCGGCGATGCCCACCCGGTCCAGCAGGTCCTGGGTCACGGCGGCGTTGTTGTGGGTATAGACGTGCAACCCACCCGCGCCCCCGGCCAAGACCTCGCGGGCCAGCTGGGCGGTCAGCTCCAGGCCGATCTCGTGCTCCTCGGCCGGATCCCGCGCCTGGGCCAGGCGGTTAACGACGGACGCCGGAACGGGCAGGCCGGTGAGCTCGCCCATGCGCGCCAGACGCTTGGCGCTGGTCATGGGCATGATGCCCGGGATAAGCGGGATGTTCACCCCGGCCAGGTGGGCGCGCTCGGCGAAGCGGTGGTAATCGTCCGCGTCGAAGAAGAGCTGGGTGATGGCGAAGTCGGCGCCGCAGCGCTGCTTGGTCAGCAGGACGTCGATGTCCTCGTCGGCGTTGCGGGATTCGGCGTGCCCCTGCGGGTAGCAGGCCACGCCCACGGCCAGGCGCCCGGCGGCGAAGCGGGCGGCCTGGGACTGCTCCCACTCGCGGACCAGCCGCACCAGGTCGTCGGCGTGCGGCAGGTAGCCCGCCGGCAGGCTCGTCTGCCCCGGGGCGAGGTCGCCGCGCAGGGCCAGCAGCCCGCGCACGCCGGCATCGACAAGCGTGTCGATCCAGTCGATGAGCTCCGCGCGGGTGCCGGCGGTGCAGGCCAGGTGCGCGAGCGGGCGCATCTGGGTGCGTTGGGCGATGCGCTCGATGAAGGCGGCGGTGCCGCGCAGCCACCCGGAGCGCTGGGAACTGGTGACCGCGATGTAGTCGGGGCGGTAGGAGCTCAAGACTTCGAGCAGGCCGTTGACCTTGGCGGCATCCGCGTCGTGGCGGGGCGGGATGACTTCGAAGGAGAGCGCGGTGCGCTGGGGCGCCGGCGCCGGGTAGACCTGCAGTTCGTTTTGGTCTAGTGGCGCGGAAGCGGATATCCGGGGTACCACGGCGACCTCCTCTGCTGGTAGTGGGCGTTTGCTTAGCGAGAAATGTACCAAGCTGTTCATTTTTCGCACCAGCCCTTTTCAAACGTAATACCTTTAAAACCGCACTACCTGTAGCAATTTCCGATTTTCAGGTGAATAAAACGGGGCCCGAAATGAACCAAGCGGTCTACCTCCGGCTGTGGTCTCGCCCCCTCCTATTGCCGCCCCACCCAAAAGTTAACTACGCTGGACTAGGCTGGAATAAGAACGATTAATAAACCTTTACCTAGGAGAAACCATGAATCTTGGCAGCTTGAACGTGGCCTACCGAGTCGGTTCGTCCCTGTGGAACCAGTTCGCTGAATTCCGGGACGAAAAGGCCCGCCAGGCTTACGACGCTCTGGAGGAGGCCGCGGACAAGGTGGACAACCACACCCAGGACTGGTTCCCCGAGTCCCGCAAGGAAGCCGGCCGCGTGACCCAGGCCGCCCACGCCCGCCTGGAGCGCGCCCTCGAGGACATTAAGTCCCAGGCGAACGACGCCCAGGATAAGGCCAAGGATAAGACCGAGACCGCCACCGCCAACCTGCGCAAGTCCGCCACCGAGGCCCGCAAGAAGTCCCAGAAGAAGGCCGACCAGCTGGAGCGCCGCGCCCAGGACTCCCGCAAGAAGGCCACCAAGGCCGCCAAGAAGGCCCGCAAGCAGGCCGCCAAGAAGCAGAAGAAGCAGCAGCGCTCCGCGTTCTGGCCGATCGCGGCGGTCGTGGCCGCGGTGGCCGCTATCGGCGGCGGCGTCTACTACTGGCTGCGCCGCAACGACACCCCGTCGGAGCAGCCGCCGCGCGTCGAGGAATTCGGCGGCAACGAGAAGACCGCCGGCTCCACGCTGGTCTACACCTCGACCACGGAGAAGCCGGTGTCCACCCAGGTGGAAGAAGGCGTGGTGGACCGCGACGAGGAGCTACTCGGCTCCCTGGACGCCCAGCTGGCTAACCACCAGGCAGAGACCGCTGAGCTCCCGGAAAAGGACACCGCCCGCCTGACCGACGACTCGGATAACGAGGGCAAGCACCGCCTACGTGAGGACGAGGACTAGTCCTTCCCTCACCCCGCGGCTTCCGCCACCCCCGCGAAGTGGAGTACATGGTTGTACTTACTTTCGGGGGTGGCCTCTTTATTGCATAGATCTCATTCGGACCTTCTAATTAGATTCTTTAGCGTCCCGGACAGTAATTTATGGGGAACAACGTAGTGCACTTCGATCGGTCGGGAGCAAGGAGCTTCAACTACATGAGTATTGAATCTTTGACGGTAAAGCTTACTAACGGGGAGACTTTTTATTTTACCGCGGGGCCGATAGTCGGGGATCCGTCTAACCGGGTGGAAAACCTGCGTTTCGCGATCGAGAACGACACCGTGTTCCGCTCCGTGGACGAGTCCGGGGTGGCCCGCGAATTCGCTGGACACGAGGTGGCCAACTACCACCTGGCCTAGCGCGGCCTACAATGGCGCGCATGGACTCTCAGACACAGGATGACAAGCTAAACCAGAACTCTGACCAGCTGCAGATCGAGCTGCGTGCGACCCAGGAATCGGATCGCACCTACATCGCGCGCCTGAATTTCCTGACCGACACTTTCGGGGACGAATTCGGCGAGATCTCTGAGCATTTCGATAAGGATTACGAGTACTACGTAGCGGCGTGGAACCCGAACGAGGGCGGGTTCATCGCCTGGGACGCCTGTGTCCCGGCCGGGGGTGTCTGGCTGATGTGGGGCACGGAGGAGAGCCACGGCTTCGGCCACGCCGAGGAGGGCATCCCGGAGCTCGCGCTCGCGGTGGAGGGCCGCTACAAGGGCCAAGGAATTGGCACCTCGCTCATCCAAGCCGCCACCGAGCTGGCCCGCAAACTTGGCACTCCCGGCATCTCCCTGGCGGTGGATCCGGACAACCCCCGCGCCCACCGGCTCTACCAGTACCTGGGCTTTGAGCACGAGGGCGAGCGCAACGGCCACCTGGTTCTCGTCAAACGCTTTACAGATTAAGTATTCGTGGGCTAGACTTACTTTACGCTTTAAGTAAAGGAGAGTCCCCATGCCCACCCTCGCCGAAGAATTCAACCCCGCCCGGCCGGCCGGCGCCATCTACGATCTGCGCGAACGCGCCCTCCCCGAGACCCACCTGCACCGCCGGTGGGAGCCGGCCGACGGCCCCCTTCCTGCCCTGTTCATTAGCCACGGCGCCCCGCCGGCGCTGGGCAACCACGGCTGGATGAACGACCTCTACGACTGGTCGCGCTCCCTGCCGAAGCCGCGGGCCATCGTGGTGGTCTCCGCGCACTGGGAAAACGCGCCAGTGGCCATCAACGCCACGGCGGCCGACGCCCCGCTCTTCTACGACTTCTCCGGCTTCGACCCGGAGTACTTCACCCTGCGCTACCCCACCCCGGACGCCGGCGAGCTCGCCCAGCGCGTCGCGGGCCTGCTGGGTTACCAGCCCGTCCACCAGTTCGCCGATCGCGGCTTGGACCACGGCGCCTTTATCCCGCTGATGGCCATGTACCCGGCCGGCGACGTGCCCGTCGTCCAAGTCTCCATGCCCAGCCTAAACCCGCAGGACCTGCTGGACCTGGGCGAGAAGCTGCGCCCGCTGCGCGCGGAGGGCATCCTGGTCATCGGCAGCGGCTACATGACCCACTCCTTCGCGGTCTTCCGCAACCCCGAGCTCTCCGGCCACCTCGACGCCTTCGACGAGTGGGCCGCGGCCAACATCCACTCCGGCAACGTGGACGCCCTGACCGACTACCTGCACCAGGGCCCGGGCGCGCGGATTGCCCACCCCACCGCCGACCACTACGTCCCGCTGCTGCTGGCGATGGGCGCGGCCAACGACCCCACCAGCACCCGCACGGTCTTTACCCGCAAGGGCCTGGGCAACCACATCCGCTCGATCGAGGTCTACTAGCCGCTATTAGTCTGGGGCCATGATTGATTTTTCCGCCCCCGCCGACGTGGTCGCCCCGCAGCTTCTGGGCTGTATCTTTCACTTCGGCGGCGTGGCGGTCCGGCTCACCGAGGTCGAGGCCTACCTGGGCACCGAGGACCCCGCAGCGCACACCTTTCGCGGCAAGACCCCGCGGAACGCGACCATGTTCGGCCCGCCGGGCAGGCTGTACGTCTACGCCTCCTACGGCATCCACCGCAACGGCAACATCGTCTGCGCACCGGAAGGCACCGGCCAGGGTTGCCTGCTGCGCGCCGGCGAGGTGGTCGCCGGCACAGAACTGGCCTATTCCCGCCGCGGCGAGACCGATTTCTATAACCTCGCGCGCGGTCCGGGCAACCTCGGCCAGGCCCTGGGCTTCACGCTCGCGGACAACTCCTCCCCCGTCGAGCTGGAGCCCCGCGCGGCCGAGCCCGAATGGGTGGCCGGGCCGCGGATTGGAATTTCGAAGAACCAGCAGGCGCCGTTCCGCTTCTGGATCCCGTGGGATAAAAGCGTGTCCCGCCGGCGCGGCTACCCGGCCTAGAAGCGCCCGCCGAAGCGGGGGTCTTCCTCGATGGCCTTAATAATGCGGTTGTTAACCTGCGTCATGGTGCGGATCTGGGAGCGGGTGAGCTTGTCCGCGACCACCGTCCGGGCCTGGCGGGCGTGCCCCGGGGCGCTGGCGACGACCTTGTCCCAGCCGGGATCGGTGAGCTTGGCAAAGGTGGTGCGCCCGTCGTTGGGATCCGGGAAACGCTCGACCCAGCCCTTCTTCTCCAGCCGGGTGACCACCTGGCTCAGGCGCGACAGGGAGCCGTTGGCCGTGATCGCCAGCTCCCGCATGCGCATGCGGCGCTCGGGGGCCTCCGACAGCCGCGACATCACCGTGTAATCGAAGAAACTCAGTCCCGCGTCCTCCCGCAGCTGGGCGTCGAGGACAGCAGTCAGCCGGATGTTGACGGCCATGAGGGACATGAAGGCTTCCAGCTCTTCCTCGTCGAGCCACTGCGGTTCTTCGTTCATGCACCGTATTGTAGTCGGGAAACACAACGCTTAAAAGCTGAAGCGAATATATTTGTCAGCGCCGCCACCCGAAGCGCCCCAAACAGGTGGGAGGCGAGGACAAAAATAAGGACCTGACCCCCGGAAAACAACGTTTCCGGTGCCAGGTCCTGCGCGGTAGTGGAGCTAAGGGGAATCGAACCCCTGACCTTCGCATTGCGAACGCGACGCTCTACCAACTGAGCTATAGCCCCGTTATGTCTTTAAAGCGTACTCCGGTGGGCCGGTGCCTAAAAATCGGGGCGCCCAGCTGCGGCTTTAGGCGAATTCGGGAATCGGCTTCAAGCGCATGTGGGTGACCTTGACGTCTTCGCCGTAGCCCATCTCATCGATGTGGTTGGCGGCGTCCTGGAGAGTGCGCATGACTAGTTCGCGGGCGGCGTCGTAATCGTCGAAGGTATCCAGGATCTCCAGATCCTGGTCGCTGCGCTGGGAGACCACCACATAACGGGAGCCGGCGGGCGCTTCCACCCGCAGCTTGGTCTCGGCAAACGGGTGGTTGAAATAGAACTCGGCCATAATTATTTTTCCTGCACTCTCTGCCGCGCACGGCATAAGGTTTTCATTAATCGGTGAACACCAGACTAGTACGATCCTCGGGACCGGGCAGGGAAAGAAAAAACGCCAGGCGGATTCGCCTGGCGTTTGTGGTGATTGTGGAGCATAGGAGAATCGAACTCCTGACCTCCTGCTTGCAAAGCAGGTGCTCTACCAATTGAGCTAATGCCCCATGTTCCGTGGTGGGCCTAGCTGGAATCGAACCAGCGACCTCATCGTTATCAGCGATGCGCTCTAACCGACTGAGCTATAGGCCCCTGTGTGGAACGACTATGAACTTTACATACCCCCTTCAACCTTTAGCAAATCGCCAGGTCAAAGAGGGTATTCACGGAAAGTTTACCTAGTCATCGAAGTCGCAAGTAAACCCACCGAAAAGCTCCGCGATGGCGTTGTAGATAATCGCTATCACCGGAACGAAAATGGCTACCAAGATAGCCATGATGGCGCCCACGAGGGCGCTGGCGGAAAAGACTACGCCGAAGGTGACATGAAAATCACCGCCCACGTCACCGACCAGCGCGTTGACCGAGTCCCAGATGCCGGCGGCAGCCATGCCGAAGTAGAGCAGGGTCACGGCCAGCAACCAGGCGATGAGCCCGACCAGGGCCATCGCCATGCCAACCTTGAAGGCGGAGACCGGTACGATGCGCGAAAGCGTTACTTCCCGTCGTGCCATGTATTACTCCTCGTCCTTGGCGGAATCGTTCGCCTTGAGCTGTTCGGCCTGCACGTCTTCCACGGTCTTTTCGCCCTTAGCTACTGCTTTGGCTTCTTCTTCGCCGCTTTCTTCGACGTTGCGGTCGATGGCCAAAAGCTCCACGCCGTCGGCCAGGTTGACCAGGCGCACGCCCATAGTAGCGCGCGAGGACGGGCGAATCTGGTTGACCTCGGTACGGACCACGCCGCCGGCGGAGGTGATGGCGAAGATCTCGTCTTCCTCATCCACCGAGATGGCGGCGATGAGCTTGCCGCGCTTCGGGTTGTACTTGAAGGTCATCACGCCCATGCCGCCGCGGCCCTGCGGGGTGTATTCCTCGATGGCGGTGCGCTTGCCGTAGCCGCCGGAGGTGGCCACCAGCAGGAACTCGCCGTCGTGGACGACGGACATGGACAGCAGCTGGTCGTCGCCCTTGAAGCGCATGCCCTTCACACCGGCGGTCGCGCGACCCATCGGGCGCAGCTGGTCGTCGTCGGCGGTAAAGCGAATTGCCTGGCCCTGCTCCGAGGTGAGCAGGATGTCGTCGCCTTCACCCACCAGGGACGCGCCGATCAGCGCGTCGCCCTCGTTCAGGTTGATGGCGATAAGACCGGCCGAGCGCGCCGACTCGTAGTCGGTCAGGCGGGACTTCTTAACCCGGCCCTGCTGGGTGGCCAGCACCAGGTACGGGGCGTCCTCGTAGGACTGGATTTGGATGATCTGGGCGATCTTTTCCTCTGGCTGGAACTCCAGCAGGTTGGCCACGTGCTGGCCGCGGGCGGCGCGGCCGGCCTCCGGCAGCTCGTAGGCCTTGAGGCGGTAGACCCGGCCGAAGTTGGTGAAGAACAGGATCCAGTCGTGGGTGGAGCAGATGAAGAAGTTCTTGACGATGTCGTCCTGCTTCAGCTCCGCGCCGCGCACGCCCTTGCCGCCGCGCTTCTGGGCCTTGTAGGAATCCACCTTGGTGCGCTTGGCGTAGCCGGTGCCGGTGATGGTGACCACGACGTTTTCGCGGGCGATGAGGTCTTCGTCCGTGACGTCGCCGGTCGCGGCAACGATCTGAGTGCGGCGATCGTCGCCATACTTTTCCACGATCTCGGCGAGCTCGTCGTGCACGATCTGGCGCTGGCGGGTCTCGTTGGCCAGGATGTCCTTCAGGTCGGCGATGACTTCTTCGATCTCGGCCAATTCGTCGACGATCTTCTGGCGCTCCAGGGCGGCCAGGCGGCGCAGCTGCATGGCCAGGATGGAGTCCGCCTGGACGTCGTCCACGTCCAGCAGGGACTTCAGGCCCTCGCGGGCCTCGTCCACGGTGGGACTGCGGCGGATGAGGGCGATGACCTCGTCCAGCATGTCGAGGGCCTTGACCAGGCCGCGCAGGATGTGGGCGCGCTTCTCGGCCTCGTCCAGGCGGAACTGGGTACGCCGGACGATGACCTCGATCTGGTGGGCCACGTAGTAGGACAGCATTTGATCCAGGCGCAGGGTGCGCGGCACGCCGTCGACGATGGAGAGCATGTTGGCGCCGAAGGAGGTCTGCAGCTGGGAGTGCTTGTAGAGGTTGTTGAGGACCACGCGAGCCACGGCGTCGCGCTTGAGGGTGACGACAATGCGCATGCCCACGCGGTCGGAGGACTCGTCCTCAATCTTGGAGATGCCGGCGATCTTGCCGTTGGCCACGGACTCCGCGACGTTGGAGATGAGGTTATCCGGGTTGACCTGGTAGGGCAGCTCGGTAATAACGATGGTCTGGCGGGAGCCGTGCTCCTCGATGCTGGTCACGCCGCGCATGCGGATGGAACCGCGGCCGGTGGTGTAGGCGTCCTTGATGCCGTTGTCGCCCACAATCAGGCCGGCGGTCGGGAAATCCGGGCCCTTCACGCGTTCCATGCAGGCGGCCAGGGCTTCTTCCTCGCTGGCGTTCGGGTTGTCCAGCAGCCAGTAGATGGCCTCGGCCAGCTCATTAAGGTTGTGCGGCGGGATGTTGGTGGCCATGCCGACGGCGATACCGCCGGAGCCGTTCATCAGCAGGTTCGGCACGCGGGACGGCAAAACGTCCGGCTCCGAGGTCTTACCGTCGTAGTTCGGGGAGAAGTCGACGGTGTTTTCGCGGATATCGCGGACCATCTCCATGGCCAGCGGCGTCATCTTACACTCGGTGTAACGCATGGCGGCCGGGCCGTCGTTGCCGCGGGAACCGAAGTTGCCCTGGCCGTCAACCAGCGGGTAGCGCATGTTCCAGGACTGCGCCAGGCGGACCAAGGTGTCGTAAATGGCGGAGTCGCCGTGGGGGTGGAACTGGCCCATGGTGTCAGAGACCGGGCGGGCGGACTTCACGTAGCCGCGCTCCGGGCGGTAGCCGGAGTCGAACATCGCGTAGAGGATGCGGCGGTGCACCGGCTTCAGGCCGTCGCGGACCTCCGGGAGGGCACGGCCGACGATGACGGACATGGCGTAGTCGATATAACTCGACTCCATCTCCTGGTTAATATCAATCGGAAAAATCCGATCGAAATCTTCTTTATTGTTGTCACTCATAACCACCTATTGTACTGGGACAAAGGCGCAGACGGGCATTCACGGGCCCAGAATATCCCGAAAAGGTCATATCTGGTATCACGGTGATACCATTTCGGGCATGGCCATGACCTTGCGACTATCCCCCGATCTAGACCACGCGCTGACCCTGCTGGCGTCCGCGTGGGGCACCTCCAAACACGAGGCCGTCGTCCGCGCCGTGACTTTGGCGGCCGCCCGCACGCTTAACGATGCCGCCATCCAAGACCTCGCCCGCTCGTTGCTGCCCGGCCGCGCCCAGCTGGAATCCGAAATCCGGTCCGCCCGATGAGCCCGGAACAGCTGCTGCTCGTGGCCCGCGAATACCAGCGTCTGCACCCGGCGGCTCGCGTGAGCAATTTCGCGGCACTGGCCGCGGCCTCAGCGGCCGCCCACGCCCACATCGACGGCATCGCCGTGCACGCCTCTGACCTGACCGCCGCCCGGGCCTTGCGCACCTGCCTGCGCGCCTTCCCGGCGCTGAGCACCGGCAACGAGGATTTCGCCGAACTCAGCGCGCGCGTCTTCCTGCGCGCTCGGGAGCAACCGGTAGATTGATCTTCTATGACCGCAACCAATCTCTCTCCCCTGCTCAAAGAACCCCGCCGGAACTCCACCGTCTCCGACCTGGAAAAGCTGGCGGACAAGATCATCGATAGCCAGACCGGCATAAGCGGCTTCGCCTTGAAGGCCGCCCTCAAGGCGGCCACGAAGGTCCGCCCCAACGTCTTGGCCCAGGCCATCGACCGGCTGCTGCCCGACGTGCTGGGCGAGCTGGAGGGCTACTGGCAGGAGTTTAGCGGCAGCAACTCCGACGACTTCGGCGTCTTCCTGTCCCCGCGCAGCCAGCAAGTCACCGACAGCCTGCTGGCCGTGGCCGACCAACACGCCGAGAAGGTCAACAACGCCACCCTCGCCAAGGCCTACCAGAGCCTGCGAGGCAAGGCCGCCGGCCTGCTGGAGCCCTACGTCACCGACATGGGACAGATCCTGCAGCGCAACCTGGGTTAGACGCAAAAAGACGGCAGTGGGAGTGAGTACTCCTGCTGCCGTCTCTTCTATGACCTAGCGTCTCCAGTCAAAGGCCCGGTCGCGTCTTTAGACGTCGAGGAAACGGACGTCCTTGGCGCGGCGGGTGATAAACGAACGGCGGGCCGAAACGTCGTCGCCCATGAGGATGGAGAACAGCTCGTCGGCGCGCTGGGCGTCTTCCAGATCCACGCGGCGCAGGATGCGGGTCGTCGGATCCAGGGTGGTCTCCCACAGCTCCTTGGCGTTCATCTCGCCCAGGCCCTTGTAGCGCTGGATGCCGTCGTCCTTGTTGATCTTGCGGCCGGCGTTCAGGCCCTCCTGAAGCTGCTCGTCGCGCTCGTCGTCGGAGAAGGCGTAACCCGGGGTGCCCTTGGACCACTTCAGCTTGTAGAGCGGCGGGTTAGCCAGGTAGACGTGGCCTTCCTCAACCAGCTGCGGCATGAAGCGGAACAGCAGGGTCAGCAGCAGCGTGGCGATGTGCTGGCCGTCGACGTCGGCGTCGGCCATCAGCACGATCTTGTGGTACCGCAGCTTGGAGATATCGAATTCCTCGTGGATACCCGTGCCCAGCGCGGTGATGATGGCCTGGACCTCGGCGTTTTTGAGCACCTTGTCCATGCGGGCCTTCTCCACGTTCAGGATCTTGCCGCGCAGCGGCAGGATCGCCTGGTAGAGGGAATCACGGCCGGCCTTAGCGGAACCACCTGCGGAGTCGCCCTCCACGATGTAGAGCTCCGAAATCTTCGGGTCCTTGGAACGGCAATCCGCCAGCTTGCCGGGCAGGCCGCCTAGGTCGGTGGCGGACTTGCGGCGGACCATCTCGCGGGCCTTGCGGGCGGCCTGGCGCGCGTGGGCCGAGGAGACGGCCTTGTTGATGATGGCCTTGGCCTCCGCCGGGTTGGCGTCGAACCAGTCGTTGACGTGCTCGTTGACCGCGCGCTGCACGAAGCCCTTGATCTCGGAGTTACCCAGCTTGGTCTTGGTCTGGCCCTCGAACTGCGGGTCGCCGACCTTGACGGAGATGACCGCGGCCAGGCCCTCACGGCAGTCTTCGCCGGAGAGGTTGCCGTCCTTTTCCTTGAGCAGCTTGTGCTCCTTGGCGTAACGGTTCATCAGGGAGGTCAGCGCCGCGCGGAAGCCCTCCTCGTGAGTACCGCCCTCGTAGGTGTTAATCGTGTTCGCGAAGGTGTGGACGGACTCCTTGTAGCCCTGGTTCCACTGCAGCGCGACCTCGACCTCGTGATCCTCACCCATGGCGTCGAAGCTGACGATGGTCGGGTGGATCGCAGTCTTGGTCTTGTTGAGGAACTTCACGTAGTCCACCAGCCCCTCGGGGTAGTAGAACGTGGCCTTCTTCTGCAGCTTCTTCTTCGGCTTGTCCTCCGCCTGCTCCTCGGCGGATTCCGGGTCGGCCGGATCCTCGTTGATGTCGGCGTCGTCGAAGGAGGCGGCATCCAGCTGCGACTCCCCGGACTCGGCCTCGGCGATGGCCTCGAGCTCGAGCTGCTCCTGGGTCACGCGCTCGTCCACCAGCTCGATGGTCAGGCCCTTGTTCAGGAAGGCCATCTCCTGCAGGCGACGCGCGATCGTGTCGTAGTCGTAGTCGGTGGTTTCGAAGATCTCCGGATCCGCCCAGAAGCGGACGGTGGTGCCGGTCCCGCGGGCGTTGCCGCCCTCGACCAGGTCCTCCGGGATGGCGTTGACGAAGTTCTGGTACCAGTGCTTCCCGTCGCGCTTGATCTCCGCCTCCACGCGTGTGGACAGCGCGTTGACCACGGAGATACCCACGCCGTGCAGGCCGCCGGAAACCGCGTAGGAATCCGAGTCGAACTTGCCGCCCGCGTGCAGCTGGGTCATGACCACCTGCACGGTGGGCGCGCCGGAAGCGTGCATGGAAACCGGGATACCGCGGCCATCATCGATGACCTCCACCCCGCCGTCCTTGAGCAGGCGCACGGTTACCTTGGTGGCGTAACCTGCCATCGCCTCATCGACCGAGTTGTCCACGACCTCCCAGATCAGGTGGTGCAGGCCGCGTATGCCGGTGGAACCGATGTACATGCCCGGGCGTTTGCGAACTGCCTCGAGACCTTCCAGGATCGTAATTGATCCGGCATCATATGCTGGTTGTTCAGCCACGGAACTACGTTCTCCTTTTGGCTATAGCTAGTTTTAAGACCTTCATCATTCTACACTGTGGTCCCCTACCGAAGGCCAGCTACCACGCCTTAAAACCGCCTTTTAAGGGCTAATTTAGCCGTAGGTGTCTTGGGAGCCTTGAGGTTTGACCCACATCCGGCCCTGGTAGTTGCGGTGTTGCTTGGGGCCTACGATCTTCAGCTCGGTGACGACGTCGGGGCCGATGGTCTCGGCGATTCGCTTGATGATCTGATGCTGCAGGTAGCGCAGCTCCGTGGCCCAGTTGGAGTTATCGGTCTGGATATAGACCGTCTGCCCATCAATCTTCTCCGGCCGGGTGTGCGCGGCGATGCGCTCTCCGACCAGCAGGGCCCAGTGCCCCATGATCCAGCCATGGGCCAGGTCCTGCTGCCACCCGCGCTCGATGATCTCGCGGCCCAGCGCCATGCCGAGGCTGGGGACGCCGATGGAGCGTGCCACCCGGCGGCCGTCGGCGCCGCTGGGGCGGCCCTCCTGATAGCCCTGGTAATTGTCTATCTCGGTATACCGCTTGAGCGAGGAAATCGAGTGAATATCCCGCTCGTCGCCGGTGTCCTGGGTCTCCTCATCCGCGTCGCATTGTTCACGCTTCTTTGAGTTTCCCAACAGCTTGCCGGCGATGCCGGGTACCGAAAGGTCCTCGCGGCCGGGTTCCATCCGCAGCTTGCGGGCCCGGCGAGCCAGCTTGGGCGGGTTCTTGGCCGTCAGGCGAATGCGGTGGAAGAACTCACTGACCGGGTCATCGGGATCAAATTCTTCGCGTTCTACCCAGCGCGCCACTACTGCTCCTCCGGGGCGTCCGCGGAATCATCTTCCGCAGAGATTTCCGAGATTCGGCCCTCGTCGGTATCGCGCACAGTGACCTCGTAGCGGTGGATGGTCTCGAGGTTGTCCGGCAGGTCCTCGTCCACCGCGGCGGTGATGAGTACCTGTTCGGCGTCGCTGGCTAGGTGCACGAGCTTCTGGCGCCGCTTCGCATCCAGCTCGGCAAAGACATCGTCCAGGATCAGCACCGGGTCGCTTCCCTCCTGGCGCAGCAGGTTGAACTCCGCCAAGCGCAGGGCGATGGTGTACGACCAGGTCTCGCCGTGGCTGGCGAAGCCCTTGGCCGGCTGCGGTCCCAGGTTCAGGACGAGATCGTCGCGGTGCGGCCCGACCAGGGAAATCCCGCGTTCAATCTCCCGGTTGCGAGCGTTGCCCAGCTCCGCCAGCAGCACGGCTTCTAAGACCTCGCGGTCGCTGGTGTCGATCGTGGACTTGTAGCTAATCTCCGCCGGGCGCGACTCGGGAGCCAGCCCCGCGTAAGCGGCGGGGATGAGCTCGGAGAGGGCATCGACAAGCTCGAGACGGGCGGCAATCACCTGGGCGCCCAGGTGCGCCAACTGCCCGTCCCACACGTCCAAGGTGGAAAGCGCCGAGGCTCCTTCGTCGTCCTGGTAGCCGCGGCGCAGGGCCGGCGATGCCGACTTCAGCAACGCGTTGCGTTGCTTGAGCACCTTGTCGTAATCCGCCTTGACCCCGGCTAACCGCGGGGTGCGCGAGGCGATGATGGTGTCCAAGTAGGCCCGGCGCTCGGCCGGCTCGCCGCGGACCAAGGCCAGGTCCTCCGGGCAAAAGAGCACGGTCTTGACCACGCCCAACAGCTCGCGGGGCGAGTTCAGGCGGGTGCGGTTGATCTGGGCCTGGTTCGCGGCATGGGGCTTGAGCAGCAGGTGCGTGGTAAGCTCCCGGCCCTGGTTGACCGCGGTGATAGAGATGCGCGAATTCTGGGTGCCCTGGCGGATGAGCGGGGCGTCGTGGTTGACGCGGTGCGAGGACAGGTGGGCGGTATAGCCCACCGCCTCGACGATATTCGTCTTGCCGAAACCGTTGCGGCCCACGAACAGGGTGATCCCCGGCTCGAGCTGTAAGTGCAGGTTGGGCCAGGAACGGTAGTCCCGCAAATCCAGATCGCGAATATACATGCGTTAGACGCACCCCGCTTTCTGTTTAACCGGGCAGGCGAACCGGCATAAGCAGGTAGGTGAAGTCGGTCTCCGGGGTCGGGAAATTACCGTCTGCGTCTGCCTCCGGCATGTTTTCGGGTTCCGGGATCATGATGGCCGGCCGGGACGGCTCGGTGAAGCCGAAAACCACGCGGTCGGTGTGCACCACGCCCAGGCCGTCCTTCAGGTAGCTCGGGTTGAACGCGATGATGAGTTCCGGAACGCCGGAGAAGGCACACGGCAGGGTTTCCTCTGCGGTACCGGAATCCGAACCGCCGGCGGACAGGATCACCTGGCCGGAGGTGAACTGCATGCGGATCTGCGCGTTGCGCTCCGTCAGCAGGGACACGCGCCGGATGGCTTCTTGCAGCGGACCAATCTCGATGGAGGCCATCGCCGTGTGGGTCTTGGGCAGCAGCGGGGCGACGTTCGGGAAGTCCGCGTCCAGCATGCGCGTGGTGGTCTCCCGGCTGTCGGCGTGCAGGCCGAATAGGCCGTCGCCGCCGATGTTCTCGCCGGTACCCACGGCGATCTCGACGGGGGTGTTCAGGCTGGTATCCAGCGTGCGGGCATTGTCCTGGAGGGTCTTCGCGGGGACCAAAAGCTTGGCCTCGATGCTGTCATCCTGCGGCTCCCATTCCACCGTGCGCATGGCCAGGCGGAAACGGTCCGTGGCGGTGAGGTGGATGGTCTTGCCCTGGATGTCCATGTGCACGCCCGTGAGCATGGGCAGGGTGTCATCCTTACCGGCAGCGGAGGCGACCTGGAAGATCGCGTCCACGAAGAGCTGCGGGTTGATGGTGCCGGTGACCTCCGGCAGCGTCGGCAGCTGCGGGTAGTCATCCAGGGGGATTAGCGGCAGCTCGAAGCGGGAGGAGCTACAGGTCAGCAAAACCTTGTTGCCATCCAGGCGCAGATCCACCGGCTGGTTGGGCAGGTTAGCCACAATCTCAGCGATCAGCTTGCCGGCAACGGCAATTCGGCCGGGGTTTTCCACTTCCGCCGGGATCCGCACGCGCGTGGATACCTCGTAATCAAAGCCGGTAAGTTCCAGTCCCTGCTCGTCAGCGGTGATCAGCATAGCGCGCAGGACAGGCTGCGTGACCTTGGTCGGCAGGTTGCGAGCAACCCAGGCGACTGCGCTGGACAGGTCGTCCTTGGCCACGCGGAATGACACGGAAGAGGAATCATCCATGGTGGGTCTAGCTCCTAGAAATTCGCGAATTATGTAAGTGCTTCCAACTTACCCGATCACTACCCGCGCTCGATCCGCGGGTTGAACGACATTTTGTCATTCTAGTCCGGGCCGTCTCGGCGGGCGAGGCGAGCCAGGGCCGGACTTTTTCACACACCCTAGTTTTGTTGGATCTCTAGAAATTTAAAGTAGCAGTAGTAGTAACCGCTGTGGGATCTGTGGATAGCGCCCTAAATGACAAGTTCGGAGCGCAGATCCGGGCTGTGGGTTCGGCTGTGATCATTCTGTGATCAAATTGACCGTTCTGTGATCAAACTCGGATTCTTGTCATTTGATCACAGGGGCGCGCGGTTTGATCACCGGAATTACACAAATTCCCTCACAGATCGGGCCGGGAGGCGTTTGCCCTGTGTAATTCATTTTTGTGAGGCGGATCTATGAATTACAAGTCTGTAATTACACAGGTGTGGATAACCGTTGTGGATAAACTTCTTTCCCCGTTGCGAGCTGGTTCGATGCCCAGTATGGGGCGGAGCCGGGAGGGCTCGTGTCGGGCCGTTAGATGTGTAATTCCAAGAATCGTGGACTCTGTGTCCGAGTTACCGAGTTTCCGAGTTATCGGGAGGACTAGGCCGGAGGAGTAGGGATGCAGAAAGGCCCGCCGTCCCTCGGGGAGATGGCGGGCCTTGGTTTTTGTGTTCTTTGTCGCGGTTAGCTGCGTCCGCGGGCCTTGATCCGTTGGGTCAGGGTTTGAATCTCGTCGTAGGTGGCGCGCTTTTCCGTCATTTCCTTGCGGATCTTGCGATCGGCGTACATGACGGTGGTGTGGTCCTTACCGCCGAAGTGATCGCCGATCTTGGGCAGGGAAAGCTCGGTGAGCTCGCGGCACAGGTACATGGCCAGCTGGCGCGCGTGGGCGACGGTGCGCTTCTTGCCGGCGCCGGTCAGCGTGGAGACCTCGATGTCGAAGTACTCCGCGGTCACGTCCATGATGGTGGCCGGGGTGATCTGGGCATCGGCGGCATCCGGGGCCAGGTCCCGCAGGGCGATCTCGGCCATCTCGACGTTGATGGGTTCGTTGACCAGCGAAGAATAGGCCGAGACGCGGATGAGCGCGCCCTCCAGCTCGCGGATCGAGGACTCGAAGCGGGAGGCGATGAGCTCCAGGACCGCGCGGTCGACGGTGGTGCCGTCGGCGGCCGCCTTCTTCATCAGGATGGCAATGCGCGTTTCCAGGTCCGGCGGCTGAATATCCGTGATGAGCCCGCCCTCAAAGCGGGTGCGCAGGCGGTCCTCCAGGGTGGTCAGCTGCTTGGGCGGGCGATCAGACGACAAGATGATCTGCTTGTTGGCCTGGTGCAAGGCGTTGAAGGTGTGGAAAAACTCCTCCTGCGTCGACTCCTTTCCCTCCAGGAACTGGATGTCGTCGACCATGAGGATGTCCAGGTTGCGGTAGCGCCGCTTGAAGGACTCCTGGCGGTCGTCGCGCAGGGAGTTGATGTAGTCGTTGGTGAATTCTTCGGAGGAAACGTACTTCACCCGCAGGCCCTTGTGCAGGTACTGCGCGTAGTTGCCGGCGGCGTGGAGCAAGTGCGTCTTGCCCAGGCCGGAGCCGCCCCAGATAAACAGGGGGTTGTAGGCGCGGGCCGGGTTTTCGGCTACTGCCACGGCCGCGCCGTTGGCGAAGCGGTTGGACGAGCCAATGACGAAGCTGTCGAAGGTGTGCTTCGGGTTCAGCGACTGATCGCGGTTCGGGTCGTGCGCCGGCTCCTCGCGCGGCATCCGGTTGCCGTAGTGCGGCGTCTGCTGCGGCTGCTCCACCGGGGCGGGGGTCTCCGGCTGTTGCTGCTGGTAGTGATCCGCCAGCTCGTCGAGGCTGGCCGGTGCGTGGGTCTGGGACCACGGCTCGCGGCGGTGCGGCTGCTCGCTGAATTCGCGCTGCTCCGGCGCCGGCTGCGTAGCGGTCTGGGCGGCGGCCGGATCCGTGATCTGGTGCGGGAAGTCCGGCATCTTGGTCACGTCGACCTGGTGCAGGCCCGGTTCGGGCTCCGGTTCGGGCTCGGGCGTGGGCTGCGGCGCGGCAGGTGCCTCGGGCGCGGCGACCGTCACGGCCAAGGCGCACGGGCTGGCCAGGTGCCGGTTGAGGGACTTGGTGATGTAGTGTCCCAGTTCCTGCTCGAGGGTGCGCTTGCCGGTTTCATCGGGCGCGGCGATCAGCGCGTAGCCGTTCATGACCATGATGGGCTGGGCGATCTGCAGGTACAGGCGCTGGGAGTGGGTAAAGGTTGGTACGTCGGAGTCTGGCTGCTCAGATTGAGCCAGGAGATCATCGACCACAGTTCGCCAGGTGGCGTTTATGTTCGCTTGCGGATCAGACACACCGTTGCCTTTTATTCTCGTTGACGGATAGGGACATATCGCAGCCAAAAGCGCGCCGGAGGACGCGCAGATTGCCGAAATTACAGTTTTCCACGGGGTTAATCACAACGGGATTTTGTGGTTAACCTCGGTTTCCACAGAAGTTTTCACAGGTGTGAAAGATCAGTTTATCCACAGCCTATACGATAGGGTGTGGATAAACTGCACTCGGGTGTTTACCGCTTGTGACCTCGGAAAACTCCGTAAGTCTCAACTATCGATTAAGGGTTATCCACACCCGAGTGCTTTCTGTGGAATATCGATTCTTCATTGATACCCCTTCGATCGTGGCGCTGTCTAGCGGGCGATTTTGCCCCTTCGCGTGTCGCTTCCCGGCGTGGGTGTCACGGTGATGGCACAATCCCAGTAAGACTGGCAAATCTATGGCCTTAGCTGGGCGAAACAACATCTTTGTAATTTCGGGTACCCCTGTGTGTCGATTTGTTTCGAGGTGGGTTCGTCACGTAATCTGTCAGGGTCTATCGCAACTTTATGGTTGCGCGTAAATGCATAACTCGCGCGGGGATCGCGCGCTTTGGTTGCGCTTTACGGAATCTAATCGTCGTGGAGGCGAGGGTTTATACTCTCCGCCTCCACACCCAAATTTCAAGGAGTTTTACCGTGGCAAAGGGAAAGCGGACGTTCCAGCCGAACAACCGTCGTCGTGCACGCAAGCACGGCTTCCGTACTCGTATGAACACCCGTGCAGGTCGCGCCATCGTGGCCGCACGTCGCAAGAAGGGTCGCGCTAAGCTGACCGCTTAAGACAACAGTGCTCCCTAAACCCCATAAGCTCACCTCGCCGACGCAATTTCGTCGGACCATCAAGGGCGGGCGCCGGGCTGGGTCACGCACCCTCGTGGTGTATGTCTTAGACACTTCTCACCAGCGTGACGAGATCGCGGTCACAGGTCCGCGGTTCGGGCTGGTGGTCTCGAAAGCCGTCGGGAACGCCGTGGTTCGCCACCGCACCTCCCGGCGGCTTCGCCATGTGTGCCTCGGGCTGCTGGACGAACTGCCCGGGCACTACGACGTGGTGATTCGCGCCCTGCCCGCCAGCGGCAGCGCCCCGAGTGCCCAGCTGGACGCCGACCTGCGGAAGGCCTTGGCCCGCGCATGCCGTACCTAAACAGCTCCGGGGAGGAAATCCCGGCTGCTCGTGGCGCTGCGGTTCCGCTGGTGGCTATGGTGCGCTTCTACCAAAAAAATTTATCAGGCCTTAAACTGGTTTCGACCTGTCGTTTCGAACCGACCTGCAGCGCTTATGCACTGGAAGCTATTTCGGTGCATGGGGCCGTGCGCGGCACCGGGATGGCACTGGCACGCTTGGCCAAGTGCGGCCCGTGGCATCCCGGCGGGTTTGATCCAGTAAAGAAGAAAACTTAGGAATTCGTTTCAGTGCTTAATATCATCTACTGGCCGATTTCGGCCGTCCTGTGGTTCTGGCACTGGCTGCTGAGCTTCGTGCTCGACCCGGCGGCCGGTATCACCTGGATCCTGGCGATTGTTCTGCTGACGTGGACCTTGAAGGCGATCATGGTCAAGCCGACCATCACGCAGATCAGGTCCTCGCGCCGCATGCAGGAGATCCAGCCGAAGATGCAGGAGATCCGCAGCAAATACGCCAACGACAAGACCAAGGCTGCCGAAGAGATGCAGAGGGTCTACAAGGAGTCGGGCGTCAAGCCGGTGGCCGGCTGCCTGCCGATGTTGGCCCAGATCCCGATGTTCATCGGCCTGTTCCACGTTCTGCGCTCCTTCGACCGCACCGTCTCCGTGGCGGGCGGCCTGGGCCACACCGCCGGCGAGCCGATGACGGTGGAGCAAAACCGCCAGACCGCGAACTACATCTTCAGCCCCGAGCTGGTCCAGCAGTTCCTGGACGCGAAGATCTTTGGCGTTCCGCTGGTAGCCAACCTGCGCGTGAACTCCCCGGTCCTCGAGGACGTCACCGTCGCGCAGGCGGCCGTCATCATCGTGCCGCTGATTGCCATCATTGCTACCCTGACCCACTTCAACGCGCGCATGAGCTTGAACCGCCAGGAGAAGCGTCGCCAGTCCGGCAAGGTCAACGCGCCGCAGGGCGATAACGCGGAGATGATGCAGCAGCAGATGGCCGTGATGAACAAGATGATGCTCTGGGTTATGCCGGGCATGCTGGTCTTCTCCGGCTTCATCTGGCCTATTGGTCTGCTGTTCTACATGCTGGCCAACACCGTCTGGACCTTCGTCCAGACCCGCACCATCTACGCCAAGATGGACGCTGAGGAAGAAGCCGAGGAAGAGGCCAAGCGCGAGCTCAAGCGCACCACGGCCCCCAAGCCCGGCGCTCGCAAGAAGGACAACCGCAGCAAGAAGCAGCGCCGCCAGGGCTAGCTCTTCGGCTAGTTTCCCAGGAGTACACCACAAGAAAACGGAGAATAGAGTGTCCCAACTGGACCCGTCTGTAGTATTCGGTTCCCGCCTGCCGCTGGCGCAGGCCTACCACGACTCGCTCGCTACGGACGGGTCCACTCGTGGTTTTATCGGCCCCCGCGAGGTCCCGCGCCTCTGGGACCGCCACCTGCTCAACTGCGCCGTGGTCGAGGAGCTCATTGCCGCCGATGCCCGCGTCGTCGACGTCGGCTCCGGCGCTGGCCTGCCGGGCATCCCGCTGGCCATCGCCCGCCCGGACCTGCACCTGGATCTGGTCGAGCCCCTCCTCAAGCGCTACAACTACCTCAACGAGGTGGTGGACCTGCTGGGCTTAGACAACGTCACCGTCTGGCGCGGTCGCGCCGAGGAAGGCCCCATTAAGAAGGCCGTTAGCGGCTGCGACGTGGTGACCTCCCGCGCGGTGGCGCCGCTGGGCAAGCTGGCCAAGTGGTCCCTGCCGCTGGTGCGCAAGGGCGGCGAGATGATCGCCTTAAAGGGCGAGTCGGTACGCGACGAGCTTGAGCGGGATGCCGCGGATATTAAGCGGGCCGGCGGCGGCAAAGCCGAGGTCACTACGGTGCGGGGAACCACCGTCATCCGGGTCCCGCGCGTGAACTAGAGTAGTGGGCATGACTACTCCCCGGCTTATCACCATCGCCAACCAAAAAGGCGGTGTCGGCAAGACCACCAGCGCCGTGAACCTCGCCGCCGCACTGGCGGACTCCGGGCACAAGGTGTTGGTGGTCGACTTGGACCCGCAGGGCAACGCCTCTACCGCTGTCGGGGCGGCTCACAATTCCGGCACGGACTCCAGCTACGAGGTGTTGCTGGGTGATTGCCGCGCGGAACAGGCCATGCAGAAGTGCCCGGACGTGGACAACCTTTACTGCATCCCCGCCACCATCGACCTGGCCGGGGCGGAGATCGAGATGGTCTCTCTGGTGCGGCGCGAGTTCCGCCTGTACGACGCTCTGCACAAGGGCTTTTTGGACGAGCACGAATTCGACTACGTCTTCATCGACTGCCCGCCCTCGCTGGGCCTGCTCACCATCAATGCGATGACGTGTGCGGAAGAAGTCATCATCCCCATTCAGTGCGAGTACTACGCCCTGGAGGGCGTGGGCCAGCTGCTGGGCAATATCTCAATGATCCGGGAGCACCTGAACGAGGATCTGCACATCTCTGGCGTGCTGTTGACCATGTTCGACGCCCGCACGAAGCTGGCCGAGCAGGTCGCTGACGAGGTCCGCGATCAGTTCGGCGCCGTCGTTTTGGGCAACGTCATCCCGCGCTCCATCCGGGTCTCGGAAGCGCCGGGCTACGGCAAGACCGTCGTGGACTATGATCCGTCCTCGACCGGTGCGCGCGCCTACGTGGCGGCCGCCCGGGAACTCGACGAGCGGGGCGACTACCGCCCCCACCCCACCACGGGCGCCATTGGGGTAAGCCCGGAAATTTTCGCGGAATTGGAGGAAGGCTAAAACCATGGCGGACAAGAAAGCAGGAGCACCCAAGGCGGGCAAGGCGCCGAAGGCGCAGCACGGCGGCCTCGGCCGCGGTCTGGCGGCGCTCATCCCGTCTGGGCCGGACGCGCCGACCCGCAAGCCGCGCCTGGGGGATTCCGCGGCGGATGTCATCCTGGGCAACGCCACCTCGCGCACGCCCGCTGAAGGTTCCGCTGAGGGCGGTTCCGAGGGCAAGCGCGTGAAGGGCGCTCCCACCATCCAGTCCGGGAACACTGGCAAGAAGAAGCAGCCGAAGCCGGCCGCTATCGGGGCCACCTACCGCGAGGTGCCCGTGGGCGACATCCTGCCCAACCCGAAGCAGCCGCGTACCGTCTTCGACGAGGACGAGCTCAAGGAGCTGGTTCACTCGATCAAGGAATTCGGCCTCCTGCAGCCCATCGTGGTGCGGCCTTCGGAGGAGGGCGGCTTCGAGCTCATCATGGGTGAGCGCCGCTGGCGCGCTTCCGCCAAGGCGGGCCTGGCCACGGTGCCAGCCATCGTGCGGGACACCACCGACGACAGCATGCTGCGCGACGCCCTGCTGGAAAACCTCCACCGCGTGCAGCTCAACCCGCTGGAAGAGGCCAACGCCTACCAGCAGCTGCTGGAGGAATTCGGGGTCACGCAGAACGAGCTGGCCGACCGCCTGGGCCGCTCCCGCCCGCAGGTGACCAACATGCTGCGCCTTCTGCGCCTGCCGGTGGCCGTGCAAAAGCGGGTGGCCGCCGGGGTGCTCAGCTCCGGCCACGCGCGCGCCCTGCTGGGCCTGGATTCGGCCGAGGCGATGGAAGAAATCGCCAACCGGATCGTGGCCGAGGGCCTGTCCGTGCGCGCCACTGAGGAGGCCGTGACGCTCTACAAGCGCCAGGGCAAGGCCGACCAGCCGGCCAAGCGCCAGGCGCCGGTGCAGCCGCAGTACTTCACCGACTCCGCCGAGCGGCTGTCCGATCGCTTCGACACCAAGGTCACGGTGACCATGGGCAAGCGCAAGGGCAAGATGGTCGTGGAATTCGGCGACCAGGAAGACTTCGAGCGCATCATGTCCCTCATCGAGGGCGAGAAGAACTAGCCGCGGCTTGCCGGGCACAACAAAAGCCAGCGTCGAGAATCTCGACGCTGGCTTTAGTGTTTACCGTGGCTTTTTTAAGTCCTAGGACTGCTCGGCCTCGAGCAGCTCGGCGAATTTGTACGTGCCGGTGGCCAGGTTGTCCTCGTCCATGAGGTAGAGGCGCTTGACGGCCACGACGATGGCCTCGGCGATGTCGTCGCGCTTGGCGGGATCGGTGAGGATCTCCGTGTCGTGCGGGTTGGTCAGGTAGCCCAGTACCACCTGCACGACGGGCATCTGGGTAAAGCGCAGCAGCTCCCAGGTGCGGCCGTGGTTGCGGCAGTTGTTCAGGTTCGTGCGGGCTACGATTTCGCGCTGGATGAACCCGGAAAGGGTCTCCCCGATGAGCGAGGAGTTGCCGGACTCGGAGCCGAAGTAGAACGTCGCCACGCCGTTGGCCTTCTCGTTGGCGTAGGAGTCACAGGCCAGGGAAATAACCAGGTCCGCGTCGAAGGCGTTGGCCATCTCGGAGCGTTCCTTGATCGACGGATCGTGCATGCGCGGGCGGGAGAGGATGGTCTCCATCCCGGCGGCAATCATGCGGCCCTCAACGCGCTGGGCGAGATCCCAGATGAGCTCTTCCTCGGTGATGTCGCCGTAGCGCCCGGTCACGGTCCGGCCCTTGCGGGAGCCGCCGAGGCCCGGATCGATCACCACGCGCTTGCCGCTCAGCTTCGGGCCCGCGTTGCGCACGCGCTCGCGCTCCTGGATGTTGTGCGCCGAGCCGCCGGTGATCCGGCGGCCCAGCAGGCTCAGTGCCCGGAGGGTAACCGGCCCGCACACGCCGTCGGCCTGCAGGCCACTGTTGAGCTGGTAATCAGCCAGCGCGTCGTGGGTGTACTGGCCGAAGTGCCCGTCCACGCGGTTGTGGTAAAAGCCAAGCTCTTCCAGCTGGGACTGGAGCTGCGAGACGTCGTCGCCGACCAGCTCGCTGCCCTGCTGGAACTGCAGGACACGGGTGCCGAGGGAATAGGACGCCAGGCGCATCTCCCGCAGCGTCATGTCATCAATGCGACCGGAGGGGATGATCCCGCGCGACTGCTGGAAGGCCTTGATCGCTTCCGCCAACTCAGTATCGAAGTACTTGTCTTGCTCCGAGTAGCTCTGCTTCTTCCAGGCGCTTACCTCGCCGGAGTACTGCGTCAGCTGGCCGAGGCGGGCCAGGTTCGCGCGTGCCTCAGCGACGCGCACGCTGGTGTCGCCCACACTTAAAACGCGATTCACATTCATTCCTTCATCCTTCAAGCATCCCTGAACCACGGCTAAAGGTGGTTGTTGATCTTGGACAGAATGTCTTCCTTGCTGCGCAGACCAGCAAATTCCTCGACCTTCTCGCCGTTTTTGAAGATCAGCACCGAGGGCAGGGACATGATCTGGAACATGGCCGCCAGGTTGCGCTGCTCCTCGACGTTGACCTTCACGACGCCGACCTTGTCGCCCAGCTCTTCTGCGATCTCGTCCAGCAGCGGGGAGAGCTTCTTGCAGGGACCGCACCAGTCCGCCCAGAAATCGACGACGACCGGCTTACCGGCCTCGATAACCTCGGAACGGAAGTTATCAGTGGTCACTTCTTTGACATTGCTCATAATAATTTAACGATTCTCCGCGAGGAAATGTTCCGCATCGATCGCCGCGCGGCAACCGGAGCCGGCGGCGGTGATGGCTTGCTGGTAGTGGTCATCGACCAAGTCGCCGCAGGCGAAGACGCCCGGCAGGTTGGTCTGGGTGCCCGGGTGGGTCACGGTGACGTAGCCGGCCTCGTTGAGGTCGACCTGGCCCTCGAGGAAGGCCGAGCGCGGGTCGTGGCCGATGGCCACGAACATGGCGGTGACATCGAGGGTCTTGGTCTCCCCCGTCACCGCGTCGCGCAGCTCCAGGCCGCTGACCTTTCCGTCTTCTTCGATAACGCGCTCGACGGTCTGGTTGAGCTCCCACTTAATCTGCGGGTTCTGCTGCGCGCGCTCCAGCATGATCTTGGAGGCGCGGAAGTTCTCGGAACGGTGCACGATGGTCACGGTCTCGGCGAACTTGGTCAGGAAGGTTGCCTCCTCCATGGCGGAGTCGCCGCCGCCGATGACCGCGATGTTGTGGCCCTTGAAGAAGAAACCGTCGCAGGTCGCGCAGGTGGACACGCCGCGGCCGGTCAGCTCCTGCTCACCGGGCACGCCCAGGTGACGCGGGGCGGCGCCGGTCGCCAAGATGACGGTGCGGGCCTCGAAGACCTCGTCGCCGACGTGCAGCTTCTTAATCTCGCCGTCGAGCTCCACGGAGTCGACGACCTCCATGCGCAGGTCAGCGCCGAAGCGGGTGGCCTGAGCGCGCATTTCCTCCATGAGGTCCGGGCCCATGATGCCCTTCTGGAAGCCGGGGTAGTTTTCTACCTCGGTGGTGTTCATCAGCTCGCCGCCGTATTCGAAACCTTCGAAGACGATGGGGTTTAACTCCGCGCGGGCCGCATACAGCGCCGCGGTGTAGCCGGCCGGGCCGGATCCAACGATGGCGACATTGTGAACGGTCATGTGTGTGTAACTCCCCTTGATTCAAATCGAGTCGCTTAACGCCCCAGATTCTACTCGGTCTAGGGAAAACTCCCGCATCGACAGCACGGGCCTGCGGGAAGTTGATACACAACCTTAACCATTCGTCGGTTTCTCACGACGAAAAAGAGATGGCTTCCTTGAGCACACCCTTGGCCCGGGCGCGGCGGGACTTGATGGTCCCGGGCGCCACGCCCTGGTGGCGGGCGACCTCGGCCACGTCGAAGCCGGCGACGTCGATCAGCCACAGCGCCACCCGCTGATCCGGGCGCAGCAGGCGCAGGGCGTTGCTGAGCGTCAGCCGCAGATCCACGTCCCGGTCGTCGGTGCAGGCCAGCAGGTGGTTGTAGTCCTCCTCCACGACGCCCGCGTCCAGTGAATAATTCTCCCGGTTGGAGCGGTGGTTGAGGAAGTCGTAGCCGGAGTTCATCACCAGCCGGTGCAGCCAGGTGCCCAGCCGGGCCTCCCGCCGGTAGGTGTGCAGCTTCCGGCTGGCGCGCAGCAGCGCCTCCTGCACGATGTCCTGGGCGTCCGTGTCGTTATGCGTGTACCGCCGCGCCACGGTGGTCAGGCGCGAGCGGTGGCGCTCCACGATGGCGGAAAAGGCCTTGCCGTCTCCCCCGATATACGCGTCGACGAGTTCCTGATCGGTCTTGTCGCGCCCCGCAGTGGCAGTGCTATTTGCGCTGTTTGCGCTGTTTGCGCTGCTTGTCTTGTCTGCGTGATCTGCTGTGTGATCTTTGTGGTCAGTTTTATGGCTGGATAGAGTCTCCCCCGAGCCCATCGCTTGAAACACCCCCGAGTTTTAAAAAGTGATGGTGACTCCTATTCCACCTTATTTTTGCGACCTGCGCCACCCGGGGAGACGAAGTTTTCTCGGGGAGGTGCTCCTAGCGCTGGGCCGGCGAGGCCTTCACGGCCTGCCGGCGGTGCAGCTCGTCCTGGCATTCGGTCAGCACGCGGGCCAGCGCGCGCGGGGGCTGGTGGCTTTCGATAAAGGCCGTGGTGGCGGCGTCACTGCCCGGCAGGTACGGGTAGAGGCCGCGGACGAGCCGGTTGGCAATCTCGATGGGGTGAGCCTCCCAGAGGTGCGAGATCTTATCGAAATAGACCTGGGCGAAGGGCTCGCGCAGGGCCTTCGAGCGCGGGGCGTTGAAGGCGGCCAGCAGGGAGTCGACCTGGGCGTTGGAGAACTTCTCCGGGGTGGTCACCAGGTCGAAGACCTCGCGCTTGGTGGCGGCGTCCGGGGTGGAATAACGCGCGCCGAGGGCGGCTGCGGCGCCGGTGAGCGTGGCATCGTTAGCCTCTTCCGCCGCCAAATCCTCGGCGCTGAAGGCGTCGCGGGCGCGCAGGGCCTTGACCAGGGACCAGCGCACATCCGTATCGAGGCGCAGCCCGGCAAGCTGCCCGTCCAGCAGCGCCTTGAGGCGCGCGACGGGGGCGTCGCCGGGCGCGGCGGCTAGGGCGGCAATCGTGCTGCGGGCCAGGATGAGCTGCTCGTCGGAGCCGGGCGCGGCCCGGTGGACAAGATCCCAGAGCCGGTCCGCGAAGTCGGTGCGGGCCGCGTCCTGCTCGGCCTCCGGCAGAAAGCAGTTGATCGCGTAGTGCGCGTTGTTCAGCGCGGTGGCCAGCAGGGTCGCGTTGGTCTCCGCGGCGGCATGCCGGGTGACCGTCTCCACGTACTGGCTGACCGGCCAGGCGCCGTCGCGGG
This sequence comes from Corynebacterium sp. LK2537, assembly GCF_040946485.1. Taxonomy (NCBI): domain Bacteria; kingdom Bacillati; phylum Actinomycetota; class Actinomycetes; order Mycobacteriales; family Corynebacteriaceae; genus Corynebacterium; species Corynebacterium sp. LK2537. The sequence goes on along the minus strand of NZ_JAYWLQ010000007.1, from coordinate 91,058 downwards.
TCATGTTCCACACCCCGGTCCAGATCACCGCCCGTGTCAGATCGCTGTCGATCTCGGACAGGCGGGTGCGGATGGTCTCCAGGGAGCGGGCGTCGAAGCCCACCTTGGCGTAGGCGTGGTCCGAGTCGTTGACCACCACCAGCGCGGGCAGGTCCAGCCCGGCGGCCTCCGGGATCTCCGTGGCTCCGGCGCCCGCGGCGATGTCGACGTCGAAGGTGGCCTGCTTGCGCAAGTGCTCGTCCAGCAGCGTCACGTCCAGGCGGTGCGGGCGGGTGGATTCCGGGTCCGCGCTTAAAACGGAAAGGTGCTCGATAGCCGTGGTGCCGGTGACCTTGGGGCGCAGGCTATCGATGCCGGTGGTGCGCAGCCAGTGCCGCGCCCACTCCGGCAGGTCGCGGTCGGTGTGCCCGGCTAGCGCGTCCAGGAAGTCGTCGAAGGTGGCGGCGGCGAAGGCGTGGGCGGCGAAGTAGTCCCGCGCGCCGGCGTAGAAGGCCTCGCGGCCGACGTAGTGGACCAGCTGCTTCAACACGGCTGCACCCTTGGCGTAGGTGATGCCGTCGAAGTTCTGGCGGGCGGCGTCCACGTCCGGGATCTCCGCCTTGATGGGGTGCGTGGTGCGCAGCTGGTCCTGCTGGCAGGCCCAGTTCTTGCGGCTGCCGGCGAAATTCGCCCAGGCCTCCGTGTAGGCGGTGGCCTCCACCGAGGAATCCGCGCCCATGAACTCGGCGAAGGACTCCTTCAGCCACAGATCGTCCCACCAGCGCGGGGTCACCAGGTCGCCGAACCACATGTGCGACATCTCGTGGAGGATGGTGTTCGCGCGCCCGGCGTGCTGGGCGCGGGTGGCCTGCGAGCGGAAGAGGTACTTCTCCGTGAAGGTGACCAGGCCCGGGTTTTCCATGGCGCCCAGGTTGTATTCCGGCACGAAGATGGAGTCGTACTTGCCCCACGGGTACGGGTATCCGTAGTGCGCGTGGAAAAACCCCAGGCCCTGTTGGGTCAGCTCGAGGATCTCGGCGTCGAGGTGGTCCGCCATGGACGCACGGGCGAAGGCGCGCAGCTGGATCGGCTGGGCGCTGTCGCTCTGAGGGGTCCAGCTATCTTCCACCACGCGGTAGGGCCCGGCCGCGAAGGCGGTCAGGTACGTCGACAGCGGCGGCGTCGGCGCGAAGGTGCAGGTCACGTAGTCCTCGTCGCAGTCGGTGCGGCTGACCTCCGGCTGGTTGGACAGGATCTGCCAGGCCTCCGGGGCCGTGATGTGGACGGTGAATGCGGCCTTCAGGTCCGGCTGGTCGAAGCACGGGAAGATGCGGCGGGCGTCCGAGGGCTCCAGGTGGGAGTAGATATAGACGGCGTCGTCCGCCGTGTCCACCATGCGGTGCAGGCCCTGCCCCGTGCGGGAATAGCGGCTCTGGCCGTGGACCTCGAGGCGCACGGTCTGGCCGACCGGTACGTCGTCGACGGTCAACCAGCCGTCGGCGAAGGCAAACGGGCACGGCTGGCCGTCGAGGGTGACGCTATCCACGCTGGCGCCCAGGTAGTCCAGGAAGACGTGCGGGTCAGCGGTGGAAAACTCCACGACGACGTGCACGCCGAAGGTCGCCTGGGTGGCCGCGGCACTCAGATCCAGGTGCAGATCGTAGGAGTCCACCCGCAGGTTCTCGCTGCGGTGGCGCGCCGCCTCCTGGGTGAGGGTGGCGGGTTCGGGCACGGAGGCAGTCTGGGAAGTCATAGCCACCACAGTAGTGCCTGAAAACGCCGGAAACCCCGGAATCGGCTCCGCAAAGTCTGCGAGCCGACCCGGGGTCTGGGTCTTGTTGGAAGGGGGCGAGCGCCTTACTGCTTGATGGCGGAGGCCTCGATCTCCAGCTTGATTTCCTCGGAGACCAGCACGCCGCCGGTCTTGAGCGGGGCGTTGAAGTCAACGCCGAAGTCGGTGCGGTTGATCTTGCCCTTGGCCTCGAAGCCCAGGCGGGTGTTGCCGAACGGATCCTCGGCGATACCGTCGGTCTCGACCTCCAGGGTGACCGGCTTGGTGGTGCCCTTGATGGTCAGGTCGCCGGTGACGGAGCCGTTGCCGGACTCGTCCAGCTGGAACTCGGTGGCGGTGAAGGTGATCTCCGGGAAGGACTCAACGTTGAAGAAGTCCTCGCCCTTGACGTGGTTGTCGCGGTCGGCGTTGCCGGAGTCGATGGAGCCAGCCTTGATGGTGACCTCGGCCTTGGAGTCAGCGATGTTGTCCGCGATGGTGATGTTGGAGTCGAACTCGGTGAAGTTGCCGCGGACCTTGGTCACCATGGCGTGGCGGGCGACGAAGCCGATGGTGGTGTGGGCCGGGTCCAGAACGAAGTTACCTGCGAGGTTGGTCATTGTTACTCCTTGAAGTAGTCGGTGTAGTAGGCGGTGTTTGTTTGGCAAGCGCCAGTCTATGAAATTCTCCGCGCACCTGTTGTTGATGCGTCTACAAACGATGATACACCAAGGTTTAAATCTGTCAACCCCTGCTAGGAGATAATTTTTTAGTTAACGGCTAAACTAACCGCTAGCTGCGGGAATCCGCCGGGGCCGCAGCGGAAGAAAAGCTACTGCGGTACTCCGGCGACGCGGATATCGGCCAGGGTGGCCTTCTTGTTCTTCGGAAGTTCGCTGACCCAGACGAGCAGGCCGTCGTAGAACTCCGGCTTCTCCTTCAGGTCCAGCGAGGTGCGCGAGCCCTGCAGGGTCTCGTTGGCCAGCTGCGGCAGCTGTTCCAACTGCGGGTTCGTGGGATCGAAGGTCTCCGAATCCACCGCGTAGATTTCCACCGTCGCCTGGGAGCTCCCCGACTGATCGATGATGACGTCGCGCAGCTGCACCGGGTCCTCAAGGCTTAAGACCACGCCGGTCTCCGCCTTCTCGGTGGACCAGCGCGTGGACTTGTCGCCGTCGATGAGTTCTTTGGCGTCCTTGTTCGCCGGCACGGTGTCGGCCGATTTGGCGTCGAGGAGCAGCGGCGGGCCCGAAAGCAGGGTCGGCTCGGCCTGCTTGACGGCCTCGGTATTGATGGGCGCGTTCTCGGCGTTGTTGCCCAGGATCGACATCACCCAGGTGGTCAGGGCCGCCATGAGCACCACGAAGATCGTGGCCAGCACGCCGATGAGCAGCACGCCGGAGCCGGAGTAGCCGCGCCCGCCGAAGCCGGCGGTCGGTTCCGGGGTCTCCTCCGGGGTATCGTCCGGCAGCTGGCTGACCGGTAGGGCCTCGTCGCCTTCCGGATCGTCCGGGGCGAAGTCGTAGAGGCGGCGGGCGATGCCGGCCAGGGTCTTGCCCTGCGCGGTGGCCAGCGCCTCCTGCTTGTCTTCCTTGTCGTCCGCGTCCGCGGCGTCGAGTTCGCGGTAGGCCTGTTCCACCTCTCCCGCGACCTCCTCGCCGGAGAGCCCGGCATCGGCCGCGATATCGCGCAGCACCTTCGGCGTGGGCGAGGTCGACTCGACCAGCATGTCGAGCGCGGAGCTCAGGCTCTCGCGGTCGGTGGACTCCGCGGCGTCGCTCAGCACCGCCGGGAAGGCCAGCACGGCCACGCCGTCGGTGGAGATCCGGATGCGGTCGCGGTGATCCAGGCCCATGAGTACGCCGGCCTCGTGGGCGGTTGCGGTGTCCTCGACCATGTAGCCCATCGCGTGGGCGACCGCGTGCGGGTCCAGCCCGTCGGAGGCGGCGACCGTCTTCAGCTCGGTGCCGGCGACCCAGTCGGCCACCACCAGGCAGCCGGAGCGGTAGGACAGCACCTCGATGTTCGGCGCCACCGAGGTCAGGCCGAGCTCGCCCAGCTTGCGGGTGTTGCGGGCCACCGCGGCGGAGCGGCGCGCGGCCTGGCCCGGGTTCGCCGGCGCGAACGGCGCCTGGTTGGTGGTGTCCACGAAGGTCAGCGCCACCGTCCGGCCGGTGGACTGCTCGCGCGCCTGCCAGAAGCGGGCGCCGGCCACGGAGCCGTGGTCCTTGAGCAGGCGGAAGCGGCCGTCGGAGACCGGCGCGCCCGGGACCAGCCGGGGGCCGCGGACAATGCCGGCGGACATGGGCGGCGGGACCGGCGAGGAGTTGAAGGAGTCCTGCGTGAACACGGACTGGATCTCCTGCAGCTCCGGCTCCTCGACCTCGATGGCCTGGGAGTTGTCGACCTTGATGAAGCGTGCCATGCCCGGGATGCGGTGCAGGGCCCGGCCCAGGTTCTGGACCTCGGGCAGGCCGGAGCGGGACAGCACTAGGCCGGTGATGACGACGAAGAGCAGCCCGAAGACGATAACGCGCAGCAGGTAGAAGATGGACGGCATGGGATCCGGCAGCACCAGGCCCACCAGCCAGTTCGCGGCCATCGTGAGGGCGACTCCCACCACGCCGGAAATCGTGGCCCACACGATCGTGCGGCTGAGCTCCTTGCCGCCCAGGGAGCCCAGCTTGCGCTTGAGCAGGAACGCGCCGATGACCGCGCCGGAGATGAAGCCGAAGCCGTTGGCGGTACCCAGCAGGATGACTACGTGCTCCGGGGTGCTGGCCACCAGCGGCGCCAGCAGGGTCAGCACCACCTTGGTGAAGGTAATGCCGGCGATGATAAACGTCGGGGTCCAGGCTTCCTCGCGGGCGTAGAAGACGCGCAGGTGCAGCAGCACCAGCGCATAAGGGATCAGCGTGAAGGCGGAGAAGCTAATAGTTAGGCCGAGCTGCTCGGCGCTGTCGGCGCCGTAGGAACCGTACTGGAAAAGAGCGCGCGCGATAGGCGTGCCGAAGGCCGTCATGAAGATGACGATCGGGATGAGCGCGATGAAGGTCAGCTTGGAGCTCAGCGTCAGGTCCCGGACCACGCCGTCGACGTCGCCGTCGGCTGCGTTGCGCGACAGCCGGGGCATGATGGCGGTCAGCAGCGTGACGCCGATGATGCCGTAGGGCACCTGCAGCAGCAGCCAGGCGTTCTGGTAGACCAGCGGCGCGCCGGCGTCGGCGTGCGCGGCCACCCGGGAGGTGACCACGTAGCCGGCCTGGGAGATGGCCACGTAGGCGATGATGGCCACCGCCATGCTGCCGAACTGCTTGATGCGTTCGTCCAGGCCCCACATCGGCCGCATGTTGATGCCGGCCTTCTTCAGGTACGGCAGCAGGATCAGCGCCTGGACCACCACGCCCGTGGTGGTGCCCAAGCCCAGCAGGATGACGTGCGGGTCGGTCACCGCGCTGGGCGCGTCCGGGTGCAGGCTGCCCGGCAGGAAGCGGTACATCAACAGCACCGAGATAGAGATGATGTTGTTGACCACCGGCGCCCACGCGCCCGGGCCGAAGATATTCTTCGTGTTCAGCACCGCCTGGGACAGCGCGAAGAGCCCGTAGAAGAAGATCTGCGGCAGCAGGAAGTAGGCAAAGGAGATCGCCTGGATCGAGTTCGCCTTGGAATCTTCGGGCAGCATCAACTCCGTCAGCAGCGGAGCGAACAGCACCGAGAGCAGCGTGACCACGCCGAGCAGGCTAAAGGCCAGCGTGAACAGCCGGCGGATGAAGACCTCGCCGCGGTCGGAGTCCTCCTTCTCCGCGCGCACCAGCACCGGCACGACCAGCGAGGTCAGCACCGCGCCCAGGACGATCTCGGTGACGAGGTTCGGGATCTGGTTGGCGGAGCTGAACGCCGTGCCGACGGCGGCGCCCAGGGTGGCGCCGATGAGCATCTGGCGGAGGAAGCCGGTGATACGCGACAGCAGCGTGGCGATGGCCATCGTGCCGGTCGCGCGCACGACGTCGCGGTCGCTGGTGGACTGCTCGGCGTTCTTGCCGCGCAGATCCGACTTGTCCTCCACCGGCTCCGCGGCCGGCACGTTCACCGGTTCGCGGCGGGTGGGCACGGGAGCCGGCGGCGACGCCGAAACGATCCGCCCGCGGAGGCCGGCGGGTTTCGGTTCTTCGTGCCTGGATTCTGATTCAGCCTCGCGGCCCTGCTGGTTGGTCATAGAAAAACTTAAGCTCTTTTACGTCTCTGATTTCTTCTTGCGCCCGACCTTAAAAAGAAGGGCCAAACCTACTGCGAGTGCAGCGGCGATGCCGATGCCATAGACACTGAGGATACCGGCTCGGGTCTGCACGGCGATACTTATTGGCTGCGAGATCATGTCGGATTCCGGGGTGGCCAGCCACAGCTCCATACGGATGCGGTCGGTCTGCTCGGGAAGATCGGCGGTCATGTTCACCGTAATAGAGCCGGTGGCGGGGATCCGAACCCGCTCCGGCGTGTTCAGCCGGGCGTTATCCGGGCCCTGGTACTCCAGCGTGGCCTCCACCGGCAGCGGCAGGCCGTTTTCCGCCACGATGAGCAGCGGCGAGGACTCCGAGACGCGCGTGTAGACGTTGCCGGGCGGCAGCAGCGTGACCGAGGAGCGCAGCTCCTGCAGCGTGTTCGAGTTGGCGTCCAGGCGCCGGACGGAGGCCTCTTCCGACTCCTTAGTGGTCGGCAGGCTGGTCCGCCGGGTGGCCGAAAGCGCCGTGAGCAGATCGTGGCGCAGCGGCTGGGTAAAGCCGTAGCGGGTCAGCGCGATATGCGGATCGTTGACCATGATCTTGGTCAGCTCGTCGGCGTACTTCGCCTGCTGCTTGATGCGCCCGGTCTGGGTGGCATCGAAAGCAGCCGGGTCCACGTAGGGGCTGCCAGCCGGCAGGCCCTGCTCCGCCGCCTCGTTGGTTTCCAGCGGCAGCGCGGAAACCGGCTTGGCACGCGCGGTGTGATCTACCAGCACGGCCTCGCCCGCGGCGAGCACCTGGTCGGCGGTGGCCGGCTCCAGGGTGGCGGGCAGCACGGCCAGGGTGTCGTCTTCCTGGGCGCCCAGCCGGAGGGCTGCGGCGGCGCTCAAGTCCCGCGCGAGGACGGAGTCCACCCGGTAGTCGTAGCGCAGCTCCGGGTTGGAATAGGCCGTGGTCTGCGGCCGCGTGCCGGTCTGGGCCAGCAGGCTACCCAGGGAGGGGTCGAAGGAAAGCGCCTGGCCGGCCCAGATGCTGTTGTTGGCCACCACGGCGGGCCGGCCGAGGTCCTCGGTCACGTAGCCCTTGCTGCCCACCAGGGCGTTGCTGGCCAGCGGGCGGCCGGCCAGGCGCTCGATAATTTCGGCGCCGTGCGCGAAGGCCTCGTGATCGAGCCAGGCGTTGTCCACGCTGCGCACGGCCGAAGGATCCGCGTCCGCCCAGGGCATGGCCATAACGCAGTCGAGCTGCTTGATCTTGGCCAGCCACTGGCTGGCGGCCCTACTGCCCTGCCCGGACTCGCCGCGATAGTCCGCGTCCTCGTTGAACCACGAATCGCGCAGGCGCTTGGCCTGGTGCGCCACCGAGGGCCGGGAGTCATGGACGGTGTAGCCGTCCTCCATGCGCTCGACCACGCTGAGCAGCGCCGGGTCCAGCGCCGCGCAGGCCGCGCCCTGCAGGTCGTGGGACAGGTAGCTATCCACCAGGCGGTCCAGCCGTCCCCCGGGCGAGAGGGACTGGGCCAGGTGATCGGACTCCAGAATCAGCGATTGCCCGCCGGTATCCCCCGGCACGATGTCCACCGTGTCAGTAATCGGATAAATAACAGACAGGTCGTGGGGCTCGGAGTTCTCTGTCTCTTCTGTGTCTTCTGCGTCTTCGGCCGCGTCGCTTGGGGACTCCTCCCCCGGCTGCGGCGCGAGATCCAGCAGCGTGCGGTCCTCCGACAGGCTGACCGGTTCCCCGTCGCGGGTGCCGGTCAGCGTGTAGAGCAACGGGTAGATGCCGGCCTCGGTGATGGCCAAAGAGCCTTCGCCCTCCAGCCCGGTCGGGATCGTCAGGCTGACCTCCCGGGTCTCCCCGGGGCCCAGGGCCCCGGGGTTGGCGCTGGCGCCGAAATACGGGAAGGAGCCTTGGGCCAGCTGCGTGCGGGCCTCGGCGGTGGTGGCCACCGCATCCCCGCGCCGGGTGGTGACCTGCAGGTCGTCTACGGCCTGATCGGTCGGGTTGTGGATCCGGAAGCGCACGGTCAGCGTGTCGCCCACCTGGACCGGGCTGGCCTCGATGAGCTCGAGGTCCAGCTGGCCCGGCTGGCGCGCTTGGCCCCAGGCGGCGGAGTCAGCGTCCTGCGCGGTCGCGTCGGGGGTGGCCGCCGGGCCGCCGATGCTGATTCCGAGCGCCACGGCCAGGCAGGCGGTCGTACCGGCGGTCAGGCGGCGGAGTCGGCGTCCCATCACCGCGGCGTGGCCTTCCCGGCGGCTGCCTCCTGACGGGCCATGTCCGGCAGGATGTCGTGGGCAATGCGGGCCAGCTTGCGCTCGTCCGCGTAGGCCAAATGCTCGATGAGTTCGGAGACGGGGATCCAGGCCACCTCGGTGACCTCCGGGTCCTCGTCGTTGAGGATGCCGTCGACGAAGCGCAGCAGGTGGTGGTGCACCGTCTTGTGGATGCGTACCCCGTCGGAGACGAACCAGTAATCAATAGTGCCGAGATCGGCGAAGACCTCGCCGTGCACGCCGGTTTCCTCCCAGACTTCGCGCTCGGCGGTGGTGTGCCGCGGCTCCCCGGGCTCCACGTGGCCCTTCGGCATGGACCACAGCAGGCGGCCGCGGCGGTCGAGCCGGCCGATCAGCGCCACGTAGATGCGGGTGAGATCCACCTCGCCGCCGTCGTGGACGGCCTCGGCGAGGCCGGAGACCACCAGGCCGCCGGCCGAAGTCTCGTCCCGGGTGGTCATGTGGCTGGCCGCCGCCTGGCGCCGGGAGTTGTTGCCGCCGCGCCCGCCGCGGGACTTGGAATGGGTGCGGGTATTCTTGCCGCCCTTGCGGGCGTTGTTCGCGCGCCCGCCGCGGCGCGACTTGGCCCCGCCGCGCCGGCGCGAGCGGCCGCGGCCCCCGCGACGGGAGGAGCTGGAACCGCTCCCGCCTGCCGTGGCAGCCGCAGGCTCGCCGCCGGGCGCGGCGTTGGTGTTGCTGGCCTTCGGGCTGGCCTCGTTGTGGTTAGTCATCCTGGTTAATCGTAGTAGACTAACGTGCGTGAATTTTCAGGACACTCAGCTAATTGGCGTTATGGCGCGGGCAGAATCCGCGATTGCCCAACTCAGTGACCTGTTGAGCGGGCTCGTGGAGCGCTTCGCGCAGCGAGGCTTTCCGCTCTACCTGGTAGGTGGTTCCGTCCGGGACGCCCTTTTGGGGCGCCTGGGCAATGACCTCGACTTCACCACCCCAGCCCGCCCCGACGTCGTCCAGGAGATCTTGGAGGATTACGCCGAGAAGGTCTGGGACACCGGCATCGCCTTCGGCACCGTCTCCGCGGTCTACCGCGGCCAGCAGATCGAGATCACCACCTTCCGCGCGGACTCCTACGACGGCGACTCCCGCAACCCGGAGGTCGTCTACGGCGACACCCTGGCCGGGGACCTAGTTCGCCGCGATTTCAAGATCAACGCCATGGCGGTCGAGCTCAAGGCCGACGGCGGCCGCGAATTCCACGATCCGCTGGGCGGCCTGGAGGATCTCGTCGCCGGGATCATCGACACCCCGGACGCGCCGGAGATCTCCTTCCACGACGATCCGCTGCGCATGCTGCGCGCCGCCCGCTTCGCCTCCCAGCTGGAATTCCACGTCGCCGACCGGGTCTTCGGCGCCATGCAGGACATGGCCGGCGAGATCCGGCGCATCACCGTCGAGCGCATCCGCGTCGAGCTGGACAAGCTGGTCGCCGGTACTGCGCCGTGGGTGGGCATCGACCTGCTGGTCGATACCGGGATCGCCGAGATCGTCATCCCCGAGATCCCCGCCATGTGCATGGCCCCGGACGAGCACGCCCAGCACAAGGACGTCTACGCCCATTCCCTGCAGGTCATGCGGCAGGCGATGGATCAGGAAGAGGACGGACCCGACCTGGTCCTGCGCTGGGCGGCGCTGCTGCACGACTGCGGCAAGCCGGATACCCGGGACACCACCGGCGGCAAGGTGACCTTCCACCACCACGAGGTGGTCGGCGCGAAGCTGGTGCGCAAGCGCCTGCGCGCGCTGAAATTCCCGAAGGCCATGACTCAGGACATCGCGCAGCTGGTCTACCTGCACATGCGCTTCCACGGCTTCGGCGAGGGGCAGTGGACGGATTCCGCCGTGCGCCGCTACGTCACTGACGCCGGCGCGCTGCTGCCGCGCCTGCACAAGCTGGTGCGCGCGGACTGCACCACGCGCAACGAGCGCAAGGCGCGCCGCCTGCAGCGGACCTACGATCACCTGGAGGAACGCATCCAGGAGATCCAGGAGAAGGAAGACCTGGCCCGCGTGCGCCCGGACCTGGACGGCAACGAGATCATGGAGATCCTGGGGCTGCAGCCGGGGCCCGAGGTGGGCCGCGCGTGGTCGTTTATGAAGGAACTGCGCCTGGAGCAGGGCCCGCTGCCCCGCGAGGAAGCAATTGCAAAGCTACGTGCTTGGTGGGAGTCTGGTAGTTAATGTACGCGGACCGACTATTTAATGCCCTCGAACGCAACGACCCGGAGCCCGGCCAACTGCTGGTCGCCGCCCCGGGCATGTTCTCTGCCGAGTTTGCCCGCTCGGTTATCCTCATCATCCAGCACGACGACTACCTGACCTTCGGCGTGAACCTGACGACCCGCAGCGAGCTGGCGGTCTTCAACGTGCTGCCCGAATACCTGCCGGTGGTCGCCAAGCCGCAGGCCCTCTACATCGGCGGCCCGCTCAACCAGCAGTCCGTGGTGGGCCTGGGCATGACCAAGCAGGGCGTGCGCTTCGAGGATCACCCGCAGCTCAGCCGCCTGGCCCCGCGGCTGGCGCACGTGGACATGCGCGCCGACCCGGAGTTTTTGGCGCAGACCCTGGACGGGATGCGGCTGTTTGCCGGCTACGCCGAGTGGGCCCCGGGCCAGCTGCAGCAGGAGATCGACCGCGGCGACTGGTTCGTCGCCCCGGCCCTGGCCCATGACGTGTTGACTCCCGGCCCGGCCGACCTGTGGGCGGACGTGATGAAGCGCCAGCCGATGCCGCTGCCGCTGTATTCCACCTTCCCCGCCGACCTGGATGATAATTAGAATTTTTATCTCCATTCTCGGGGGCGGGTGGGCGTCGCCGCCGCTACGATAAGCGCATGCACGCTGATGTTCGCCAGGGATTGAAGGACACCTGGACCGTAGCCTTGGGCCTGGTTCCCCTGGGCCTAGCCTTCGGTGTCCTGATCGTCCAAACCGGCTTCGACTGGTGGTGGGCGCCTATCTTTTCGATCGTCATCTATGCCGGCTCCATGGAGTTTTTGGCCATCAGCATGGTCACCTCCGGGGTCGGCCCGCTCTCGGCGGCGCTGACCGGCTTCATGGTCAACTTCCGCCATATCTTCTACGGGTTAAGCTTCCCCCGCCACCGCATCTCTTCGGTGGGCGGGAAGGTCTACTCCACCTACGCGCTGACGGACGAGACCTACGCGATCGTCTCGGCACTGCCCCACGCCTCCGCCCTGACCGGGCGGCGGATACTTACCATCCAGCTCTTCGCCCAGTTCCTCTGGGTCGGCGGCGGCGTGGTGGGTGCGCTGGCGGGCCAGGCCATCCCGGACAACGTGCAGGGGATTGAATTCGCGCTGGTGGCCCTGTTTGTGGTGCTGGCGCTGGATTCCTTTCGCAACAACCCGGACTTTTCCCTGCCGGCGGTCGCCGCCTTGCTGGGCATAGTGGCGGTGGTTATCACGCCCAACCAGGTGCTGATGGTCGCGCTGATCGCCTATTTCCTTTTCCTGCTGGCGCGCGTGTATTCCCCGCGCTTCGATGAACTCATCGAGTGGCGCCGCGGGCCCCACCGGGCACAGGGAGGTGAACGCTGATGCCAGCTGGCGTGAGCCTATCCATGATCCTGGCCGTGCTCATCCCGGTCTGCGTGGTCACGGTCCTGCTGCGGCAGATCCCCTTTAGCTTTGTTAAGGCGCTGCGCGGCAGCGATCTGGTCAGCGTTTTGGGCCGGACGATGCCGGTCGGCGTGATGGTGGTCTTGGTCGTCTACACCATCGTCGGGCAGTCCGCGGCCCCGGGCGGCATCCTGGCCGCCCTGCTGGGCGCGGCCGTCACCGCCGGCCTCCACCTGTGGCGGCGCGAGTCCGGGCTGTCCATCCTGGGCGGCACCGCCGTCTACATGGTGCTGGTGAACTTCGTCTTCTAGAGCCCCGGAAAGCGCAGCTGCGCCTCGACCCAGAGGGACTCGAAATCCGCCGCGGCGAGGTACTCGGCGTCGATGTCCGGGTAGGACGCGTAGGTATCCGGGTGCGGCACGGTGCTGTTGGGCTTGTCGATGCTGCCGACGCGCTGGCTGCCGCTGACCGCGCCGGCGATCTGCCCGTCCGGGGTTTGTGCGATGAGTCGGTGGATGCGGCAGCTGCGGGCGTCGAGCTGCTGCATCTCGGCCACGTGGATGGCCGCGCCGGCGCCCGGGATGTGCAGCGTGGTCTTGACGTAGAGCAGCGCCTTGTCGCTCTCGGAGTTCTCTGCGGAAGTCATGGCACCCAAGTCTAGTGCCTAGCCTTCCCGGTGTTTAACGCGCCTCGGCCGCGGGGTCTTGCCGGGCGTAGCGGGCGGCCAGCCACGAGCAGACCATCAGCTGGACCTGGTGGTAGATCATCAGCGGCAGGATCAGCAGCCCCAGCTGCCCGCCGCCGGTGGCGAAGATGACCGAGGCCATCGGCAGGCCGGTGGCCAGGGACTTCTTCGAGCCGCAGAATTCGATGGCGATGACGTCGGGGCGTGCGAAACCCAGGCGCGCGCTCACCCAGCGGGTCAGCCACAACACGGCGCTGACCAGCACGACGGCGAAGACGATGAGGAATAGCAGCTGGCCCACCCCGATATCGGACCAGATCCCGCCGACCACGCCGGAGGAGAAGGCGGAGTAGACCACCATCGCGATGGAGCCGCGGTCGACCACCTTCGTGGCCTTGTGGGCGGCGAAGTTCTTCACCCAGCGGCGGGTCAGCTGGCCCAGGACGAAGGGCATGAGCAACAGGAGGGAAATCTCCAGAAAGACCGAGGAGTCGATGTGGATGCCGTGGCCGGCGCCCATGCACAGCATCACCAGCAGCGGGGTGAGGATGACTCCGGCGAGGTTAGACAGCGAGGCTGAGACGATGGCCCCCGCCACGTTGCCGCGCGCGATGGAGGTGAAGGCGACCGAGGACTGCACCGTGGACGGGACCAGCGTCAGGTAGAGAATGCCCAGGTAGAGCTCGTCGCCCACGACGAAGGACAGGGGCCGCAGGGCCATGCCGATGAGCGGGTAAAGCACGAAGGTAGCCGCCAGGATGGTCAGGTGGAGCCGCCAGTGCTGCAGGCCCGCGAGCGCCTCCCGGGTGGATAGTCGCGCGCCGTAGAGGAAGAAAAGCAGCGCGATCGCGATGTTGGTGAGTACCGCGAAGACCTCGGCGAACTGCCCTCGGGCGGGCAAGACGATCGCGATAAGGACCGCCGTGATGATCAGGACGATGAGCGGATCTAGTCGGCGCAGTGCGTTGAGCATGTACCGCAGTTTACGCCCCGCCTCCCCCTCGGCGGCGGGGTTTCACGTGAAACCTTAGACGGTCTTCACGGTGGTTCCGTCGTCCTCGACGGAGATCTCCTCGAGCGGATCGCGGCCGGGTCCGGAGACGACCGAGCCGTCGGTGATGTCGTACTCGGTGTAGTGGGAGGTGCAGATGACGTGGGAGCCCTCCACCTCGGTAATGGGGTTGCCCTGGTGGGGGCAGGTCTGCGAGTAGGCCTTGAAGAGCCCCTCCTCCGGCTGGGCGAAAATCACGTTGTCGACGATGACGGCGGAGCCGACCGGGATCTCGGTGGCGGCGATCTCCGCCGAGGCCTGCTTGCCGCAGGCGGCGAGGTAGGCGCCAGCGAAGGTGGTGGCGGTCCCGAGCAGGAACATGCGACGCGAACACTTCATAGTCATGCCCCCTACTCTATCCCTCGGCCGGCGGGGAGACTATTTACGGCAGGCTATCCTTCCGTCGCCTCGGGCCCCACGCGGGCAACGCGAGAGACAAAAACACCCACCACAAACATTGCGTCACAGTGACAATAGTGGTGGGTGCTGCGGGTCTAGGCCGCGGCGGGCTATTCGACCGGGGATCGGCTACTGATCCGCGCGGTTGGCCGCCTGGCGGACAGCGTCGAGATCGATCTGCGCGGGCGCGGCTTCCGCTGCGGTATCGCTGCCGCAGCCGCCGGAGCCGCAGTTGCAGCTGTCGCCGCAGCCCTCGTCGGCGTTGTTGGCCTGGTCCCACAGGAGCGCCGAGCGCGCGCCCAGGTTGGCGCCCACCGACAGGGTAATGACGGCGATGATGGCGGTTGCCACCGGGATGAGCCACATCCAGCCGGTCGCGGTCAGGGCGACGATCCCGCCGAAGGCGAGCGCCACTCCCCCGAGGAACCAGACGGGGCCGGCGACGGCGTGCGCGGCATCCCAGGCCTCGCGGGACTTGCGGACCTCCTCGACGCGCAGGCCCACCACCGAGTTGCCCGGCAGTTTGCGGGTGGTGGCCAAGGCTCCGACCACGATCAAGACCGCGGCGAGGATGAGGATGACAATACCGATAACGACCATGCCTCATATCCTAACCCGCTGGGCCGGGCGAGCAGCAATTCTCGGCGGGTGCACTTAGCCATCCCCCCTTCCGGCGGGGCATACCCGTTGGGTACACTTTAATTCAGGTCGGTCTATAGAAAATATTTAGCGATTGGCCCGCTGTCTTTGAAAGTCTCATCCTGCGCACCGCGGAAACGCCGGGGCGCGGGATATAAAAATAGTTAGTGACATCATGAAATTGAAAACACTGAGCCAAAACTTGTTGTTCCGGATCGCCGTAGCCATCGTGCTGGGCATCGGCTTAAGCTTCGTCGCGCCGGAATGGCTGGGCCGGGTCTTTGCCACCTTCAACGGGTTGTTCGGCAATTTCCTCAACTTCTTCATCCCCGTCCTCATCTTCGCGCTTATCGCCCCCGCCATCGCCGCGCTCGGCCGCGGGGCCGGCAAGTGGCTCGGGATCACCGCCGGCATCGCCTGGGGTTCGACCATCATCGCGGGCCTGCTCGCCTACGGCGTCTCGATGCTGGTGTATCCGTGGATGCTGGCCGGCCAGACCATCGATACCAACGTCTCCGATATTGATGCCGGTGCGCTGGAGCCCTACTTCGAGGTCGAGATGCCCGCGCCCATCGAGGTCATGACCGCCCTCCTGCTGTCCTTCTGCATCGGCGTGGCCATGACCCAGGTCAAGTCCGACAACCTGTACAACGTCACTAAAGAGCTCGAGAACGTAGTGGTCAAGGTCATCTGGGGCTTTGTCATCCCGCTGCTGCCGTTCTATATCTTCGGCATGTTCTTGGATCTGGGCATGAACGGCAACCTCGTCGACGTGCTCGTCGCCTTCGGCAAGGTCCTGCTGCTCTCGGTCGCTATGACGCTGGTCTACCTGGTCATCCAGTACCTGATCGCCGGCGCTATCACCGGCAAGAACCCGTTCAAGGCGCTGAAGAATATGCTGCCGGCTTATGCCACCGCGCTGGGTACCTCCTCCTCGGCCGCCACCATCCCGGTGACTCTGGACAACGCGCTGAAGAACAACATCTCCAAGCCGGTGGCCAGCTTCGTGGTCCCGCTGTGCGCGACCATCCACATCGCGGGTTCGATGATCAAGCTGATGCTCTACGCCTTCGCCATCATCTACCTCACCGGCATGGACGTCAGCTTGGGCGCGGCCATGGGCTTCATGCTCTTGCTGTCTATCACCATGATTGCCGCCCCGGGCGTGCCGGGCGGCGCGGTCATGGTGGCCGTCGGCCTGCTGAGCCAGAACATGGGCTTCGACGACAACCTCGTCGCGCTGATGATCGCCGCCTACATTGCTGTCGACTCCGTCGGCACCGCGGCCAACGTCACGGGCGACGGCGCCATCGCGATGATCGTGGACAAGTTCGCCCGCGGCAAGGTCAACGCGGAGGGCGAGCCCGCTGACGCCGAGGCCGCGCGCCCGGTCGCCCAGGAGGAGCGCCCGTAGTCCGGGTCCCCTAGCCCAGCTCGGCAACGCTGTTATGCTGGGTAAATGACCAATCATCGAATACGCATATTGCGTTGGATTTCCCTCGTCCTGCTGGTCCTGGGCCTGGGCGTTAGCGCCCTGGGCGGCGTGGACCAGCCGGAATCCGCCACGGCCACCGCGCCGTCCGGCATGGATTCCACCCAGGTGGCCGAGTTACAAGAAAAATACTCGGCTCAAAACTCTGAGGGCGAGTCCGGCAGCACCGCGCTGGTCTACCTCAAGTCCGCGGAGCCGCTGGACCTGCCCGCCCTTAAGGAAGTGACCTCCCAGTGGGGTGAGGCGCTCATCCCCAGCGAGGACGGCACCGCCGCCCTGCTGCCCGTCACTGTGAATGCGGGCACCGCCTCGGAAAACGCCGAGGAGGTCGAGAAGCTCCGCGCGGATATTAACGCGGAGATGCCCGCGGGCGTTTCCGCCCAAGCCACCGGCCCCGCCGCTATCCAGGCGGATCTCGCCGGCGTCTTCGAGGGCGCGAACTTCCTGCTGCTGGGCGTCACCACGGCCATCGTCGCCTTCCTGCTCATCGTGACGTACCGCTCCCCCATCCTGTGGATCCTGCCGCTGGCCGTTATCGGCGTCGCCGACCGCACCGCAGCCACCGCGTTTACCTATGTGCTGGACGCCTTCGGCCTGTCCTGGAACGAGTCCACGGCCGGCATCCTGTCGGTGCTCGTCTTCGGCGCGGGCACGAACTACGCGCTGCTGCTCATTTCCCGCTACCGCGACGAGCTGACCGGGACCGCGGACCGCTTCACCGCGATGGCGCGGGCGTGGACCCCGACCGCCAAAACGGTCTCCGCCTCGGCGGCCACCGTCATCGTGGGCGTGGCCTGCCTGCTGTTGTCCTCGGTGCCGACCACCCAGGGCCTGGGCGCGGCCGCCATCGTCGGCATCTCGATCGCTTGGCTCTTCGCGCTTTTCGCCCTACCCGGATTCCTGGCCCTGTTCGGCCGGTGGATCTTCTGGCCGCGCATCCCCCGGGAGGGCGACACCCCCAACCACGGCGTCTGGGCGAAGGTCGGCTCCTGGGTTAACCAGCGCCCGCGCAAGGTCGTGGCCGTGGCCCTGCTGGTGCTCGGCCTCTGCTGCACCGGCTATTTCCAGACCAACACCGGGCTGATCCAGTCCGAGCAATTCATCGACACCCCGGAGTCCATCACCGCCGCGGAAGAACTCAGCCGCGACTTCCCGGATCAGTCGGCCACCCCACCGGTGGTGGCCACCCAGGACGTGGACCGCACGCAGGAGCAGCTTGAGCAGCTGGGTGCGAACGGCCGCGAACAAGGCAGCGTCGACGGCTGGACCCTCCTGCAGGTCAGCGGTGCCGACTTCGCGGAGTTGCGCGGCGAGCTGGATGGGGCGCTCGTGGGCGGCCCGGACGCGGAGCTCGCCGACGCGGAGACCGCAGCGGCCGAGGACCGGCAGCTCATCTTCCCCCTCGTGCTGGTGCTGATCTTCGCCGCCCTCGTGGTCATGCTGCGGGCCTTGGTGGCCCCGGCCATCATGATTGCCTCGGTCCTGCTGACCAATATCGCGGCGCTGGGCCTGGGCTGGTGGGTCTCCCACTACGTGCTGGGCTTCAACAATTTCGATTCCACCACCCCGCTCTACGCCTTTGTCTTCCTCGTCGCCCTAGGCGTGGATTACACGATCTTCTTGGTCACACGCGCCCGCGAGGACTCCGCCCGGGAGGGGACGGCGTCCGGTATCTACACCGCCTTGGCCGCGACCGGCGGGGTTATCACCTCGGCCGGTGTCCTGCTGGCCGCGGTCTTCGCCGCCCTGGGCGTCCTGCCGCTGGTGGTGCTGGCCCAGATCGGCGTCATCGTGTGCATTGGCGTGCTGCTGGACACCCTCATCGTGCGAACCCTGGTCGTGCCCGCGGTGGTGCAGCTGCTGGGCGAGCGCTTCTGGTGGCCGGCCCGCCCGGCAAAGAGCGCGGGCGGGAAGTCTCCTGCCCCGTCTTCTGGTGACGATGCCAATGGTGTTGCCCGGCCAATCAGAAGTAGTAGCGACTAAGAAATGACAAGACCGCCGGTCCTTTTCGGGCCGGCGGTCTTTTTGTGCCTTCTTGCCAGTACTGCCTTGCCAGTACGGCGGGCCAGTTCCTAGCGGCGGGTGGCCGCCTTCATCGCGGAGACGTACTCGTTAAGTTTGGCATCGAGTGCTGCTCGGTCGGTCACGCGGGCCGGCGAGTGCTCGTCGTCCGGATCGGTGCGCTCGACGTATTCGTTGATGATCTGGGTGATGGCGGAGCCGGTGATGGCGCCGGAGGCCCCGGCGGCGATGGCGTCCCGGACGTGCTCGGGCTGGGAGATGCCGAAGCCGAGCAGGACCGGCGGGCCGTCGTGGCGAGCGACGTTGTTCACGACCTCCTCGAGGCCCAGTGTCTCGGAGGAGCGTTCGGTACCGGTCACGCCGTCGCGGGAGATGGCGTATATATAGCCCTCGGACAGGGCCGCCACGCCGGCCAGGGTGGCATCGGTAGCGCGGGCCGGGGCGATGAAGATCGGATCGATGCCGGCCTTCTTCGCGGACTCGGCAAAGGGCTCGCCCTCTCGCACCGGAACGTCCGGCAGGAGAATGGAATCCACGCCGGCGTCGTGGAACTCCGTGTAGAACTTGTCGCGGCCGCGGGTGAAGGCGACGTTGCCGTAGATGAGCATGCCGATGGGCAGCTCGGGGAATTCGGCGCGGACGGTGCGGATGATTTCCAGGGCCTGATCCACCGTGGCGCCGCCGTCGAGGGCGCGGATGTGGGAGGCCTGGATGGTCGGGCCATCGGCGACCGGGTCGGAGAACGGCACGCCTAGCTCGAGCGCGTCGGCGCCGGCGCCCACCACCGTGCGGATGGTGGCGAGGCAGTCCTCGGCGTTCGGGTCGCTGAGCATAATGAAGGGCACGAAGGCGCCTTCGTTGCGCTCCGCGAGGGCGGAAAACATCTTTTCGTAGCGGTTGTCGGTCATGGTTAGTCCTCCTGGTTCAGTTGCAGTTCGGGGTGGGCGCTCAAGGTGGCGCGCACGTGGTCGATGTCCTTGTCGCCGCGACCGGACAGGGAGACGAGGATGGTGATGTCCTCGTCCTTGCGCTTGAGTGCGTAAGCCAGGGCGTGGGAGGACTCGAGGGCCGGGATGATGCCCTCCTTCTGGCTCAGCAGCTGGAAGGCGTGCAGGGCCTCGGCGTCGGTGATGCCGACGTACTTCGCGCGGCCGGTGGCGGACAGGTAGGCGTGCTGCGGGCCGACGCCCGGGTAGTCCAGGCCGGCGGAGATGGAATAGGATTCCTCGACCTGGCCGTCCGCGTTGCGCATCAGGTAGCTGCGGGCGCCGTGGAGGATGCCCACGGTGCCGTTATTAATCGTCGCCCCGTGGTGGCCGGAGTCCAGGCCCTCGCCGCCGGGCTCGGCGCCGACGAGCTCCACGCCTTCCTCGTCGATGAAGTCCGCGAACATGCCGATGGCGTTGGAACCGCCGCCCACGCAGGCCACCACGAGGTCGGGTAGGCCGCCGGTGCGCTCGAGCATCTGGGCCTTCGCCTCGGTGGAGATGACGCGGTGGAATTCGCGCACGATCGTCGGGAACGGGTGCGGGCCCGCCGCGGTGCCCAACAGGTAGTGGGACTCGTGGAAGGTGGCGGTCCAATCGCGCAGGGCCTCGTTCACGGCGTCCTTCAGGGTGCCGGAGCCGGTGTCGACCGGGACGACCTTCGCGCCCATGAGCTCCATGCGGTAGACGTTGGGCTGCTGGCGCTGGACGTCCTTGGCGCCCATGTAGACCACGCACTCCAGGTCGAGCAGCGCGCAGGCCAGAGCCGTCGCCGTGCCGTGCTGGCCGGCGCCGGTCTCCGCGATGATACGGGTCTTGCCCATGCGCTTAGCCAGCAGCGCCTGGCCGATGACCTGGTTGGTCTTGTGGGCGCCGCCGTGGACGAGGTCCTCGCGCTTGAGGAAGATCCGGGCCTTACCGCCCAGCTTGGTCGCCTCGGTCAGCGGGGTCGGGCGGCCCAGGTAGTCCTTGAGGTAGCCGGCCAGCTCCTTGTGGAACTCCGGGTCGTCCATCGCCTCGACGAAGGCGGCCTCGAGCTGGTCGAGGGCCGGGATGAGGGACTCGGGCACGAACTGCCCGCCGAACTCCCCGAAATAGGCCGGGAGGATAGTCTTCTTGGTTTCACGTGAAACTTCCGCCATGGGAATCTCCTTGTGTCTTGTCTGCTTCTGTGTTCTGGTGTGGGTCTAGTTGTTAACGGGGGTTGCTTCGGTGTTGGCGCGGATTACCTGGAAGGCGCGGGCGATGAGCCCGGTGTCCTTGGCTCCCCGCTGGGCCTCGAGCCCGGAGTTCAGGTCCAGCCCGCGGGTGCCGACCGCGAGCGCGGCCGCCAGGTTGGTGTGGTCGATGCCGCCGGCGAGCAGGCTGCGTTCCTTCACCGCGTCGGGCACATCCGACCATCGGAAGGACTGGCCCGTGCCGCCGTGGCCGGAGTCCAGGACCAGAAGGTCCGCCTCGCGGGCGAGGTCTTCGGCGAGGGCGGCGTGCTCGGGGTCGGTCATGGCGACGGCGCGCCAGACCTCCGCTCCCCCGGCCTGCTCCCGGGCCTTGGCGATGAGCGCCCGCTCGGCGTCCAGGCTGCCCTGGTACGGCGCCTGCACCTGGATGGCGTGGACGCCGGGGAGGGCGAGCTCGGCGAAGTTGTCCTCGCGGCGGCTGACAGCCACGTAGTGGAGGCCCGGCTCGGCGTTGATGATCTTTTCCGCGGTTTCACGTGAAACATTGCGGGGGCTGGCTTCCTCGAAGATCAGGCCGCCGTAGCAGGGGCCGGCGGCGCGGGCCGCCTGGGCGTGCTCCGGGGTGGTGAGGCCGCAGACCTTGTGGGTGCCGTAGACCAGCTCGCGGGCCGCGCGGTCCACGTCCGGCTGCGAGGACAGCTGGGAGCCGACCAGGAAGGCGTTCGCGTGCGCGCCCAGGCGGCGGACCGTGGCGTGGTCGCGGATGCCGGACTCGGAGACCACCACCTTGCCCGGGGATACCAGGCTGGCCAGCCGCTCCGTGCGGCTCAGGTCGATGCTCAGGTCGTGGAGGTTCCGGTTGTTGATGCCGATGATGTCGACGCCGAAGTTCTCCGCGCGCTGGACCTCCTCCGGGGTGATCGCCTCGGTGAGTACGTCCAGCCCGAGCTCGTCCGCGAGCGCCTTGAGCTCCGCGAACTCCTCGTCGTTGACGATCGACATCATGAGCAGGATGGCGTCCGCCCCGTAGTAGCGGGCGGCGTAGACCTGGATGGGATCGACGATGAAGTCCTTGCAGAGCACCGGCAGGTGCGTGGACAGAGAGACCGTCTGCAGGTGGTCGTAGTCGCCGCCGAAGTGGTCGGGCTCGCACAGCACCGAGATGCCCGCGGCGTAGCGGGAGTAGATGCGGGCCATGTCCCCGGGGTGGTAATCCGAGCGGATGAGCCCCAACGACGGCGAGGAGGACTTGCACTCCATGATGAAGTGGTTGGTGCCCTTGAGGGACTCGTAGAGCGAGCGCTCGGAGCGCGGCAGCGCGGAGGTATCCACGTGGGCGAGGCGCTCGCGGATTTCCGGCAGGTGCGTCCGGCGGTTCGCCACGATGTTTTCCAACACCGTGGGTAGCGCCCCGGAAGGATTCGCAGAAGAGGGATTACTGGGCATAGTTGGCCTCCTCGTGCTTGGCCAACCATGCGTTGACCTCGCCGGAGGTAATCAGCTGCTGGGCGCGGGCCACGCCGTCGGCGATGGTCTCGTCGTGGCCGTCCAGGTAGAACATGGCGCCCGCGGTGGCCGCGATGGCGTCGAAGTGGGCCTCGCTGCCTTGCCCCGCGAAGACGGCGCGGATGGCGGCGGCGTTGTCCTTGCCCTCGCCTCCAACCAGGTCGGCCAGCTGGTGGCGGCCGATGCCCATGTCCTCCGGCGTAATCTCGTAGTGGGTGATCTCCCCGTCGCGCAGCTCCCAGACCAGCGTGGTGCCGTGGGTGGCGATCTCGTCGGTGCCGGCGCCGTGGACCACCAGGCCGCGGCTGCGGCCGAGCTCCTTAAAGACCTCGGCGATGAGCTGGCCCTGGTCGGGGTTGGCGATGCCCATGATCTGGAATTCCGGGCGGGCCGGCGAGAGCAGCGGGCCCATGGTGTTAAAGAGCGTGGACACGCCCAGCGCCTTGCGCACCGGCTGCACGTGCGCGACGGCCGGGTTGTAGGCCGGGGCGAAGAGGAAGGTGAAGCCGGAGGCCTCGAACTGGCGCACGGCGCGCGGGGCGTCGAGGTCGAGCGGGATATTCAGCGCCTCCAGCACGTCCGCGGAGCCCGACTTGGAGGAGACCGAGCGGTTGCCGTGCTTGACCATCTTCACTCCCCCGGCGGCGGCGACCAGCGACGCCGCGGTGGTGATGTTGATCGTGTTGGCGCCGTCGCCGCCCGTGCCGGCGGTGTCCATGAGGCCCTCGCCCGTGATCGGGAACGGGTAGCCGACCTTGAGGAAGGCCTTGGCCGCGCCGGCCACGTCCGCGAAGGTCTCGCCGCGGGTGCGGATGTGCGTTAGAAGTGCCGCGATCTGGATGTCGTCGTAGTCGCCGACCGCCAAGGGGGCGAAGGCCTCCATGGCCTCCTCCACCGTCGGATCGTAGTTGTCGAGGAACTGCTGCAGAATCTTGCGGGATTCGTTGTTTGCCATGTGCTGGACTCCTTGAGTGATAGTTCTAAGTCTTTAGGGGGTGGTTGCTTCGGGTTAGCATCGCCCTAGTCGGGGCTGAGCCGGGCGATGCACCGCTCCAGGATGAGCGGGCCGGTCGGACTCAGGATGGACTCGGGGTGGAACTGCAGGCCCAGGATGGTGCCCTCCGCGTTATCGGCGGCCATGGCGACCGGCCCGATGGCGGTCTCCGTGGTGGCCAGGGCCCGCAGCGGTTCCGGGAGCTTTCGGCAGCCCAGGGAGTGGTAGCGCGCGACCGGCACGGCCGCCGGGTCCGCGTCGGTGCCCAGCCCAGCGAAGAGCTCGCTGGCAATACCTTCCTCGGTCAGCTGCATGGGAACCGACTGGCCGTGGACGGGGCCGCAGCGCTCGACGTCGCCGCCGAAGTGCTCGCTCAGGGCTTGGAAGCCCAGGCAGATGCCCAGCAGCGGGATGCGGCCGGCGGCGCGCTCGACGAATTCCATGAGGTTGCCCGCCTCGCGTGGGTGGCCCGGCCCGGGCGAGAGGCAGATGACGTCCGGTTGGGTCTTAAGGACCGCGTCGACGTCCACGGTGTTGCGGAAGACGTGCACGTCGTAGGCGCGCAGCGCGTCGGTCAGGTTGTAGACAAAGGAGTCATGGTTGTCGATGACGGCCACGGTGGGGCGCTTGTCGCTCATCGGATAACCTCCAATTCAGCGTGGTGGGCGGTGGCGATGGCCTTCAGCACGGCGAAGGCCTTGTGGACGGTCTCATCGGCCTCGGCCTGGGGCGAGGAGTCCCGCACCACCCCGGCGCCGGCCTGGACGATGGCGCGGGAGCCGCGGATGAAGGCGGAGCGAATGGCAATGCAGTTGTCCATCACCCCGTCGCCGCGGAGGTAGCCCACTGCCCCGCCGTAGGAACCGCGCCGGGTCCCCTCGGCGTTGCGCAGCAGCTCCGTGGCCTTGAGCTTCGGCGCGCCCGAGAGCGTGCCCATGTTCATGCACGCGCGGTAGGCGTCCAGGGCATCGAGGCCTTCGTCCAGCTGGCCCGTCACGCGGGAGACCAGGTGCATCACACGGGAGTAGCGGTCCACCTGCATCAGGGCGGAGACCTTCCGGGTCCCCGGCACGCAGACGCGCGCCAGGTCGTTGCGGGCCAGGTCAACTAGCATGGTGTGCTCGGCTAGCTCCTTGGCGTCCGTGCGCAGGTCCAGCTCATTGCGGACGTCCAGCTCCTCGTTGAGGCTGCCGTCCGGGTTCAGCCCGCGGGGGCGAGTGCCGGCGATGGGATAGAGCTGCAGCTCGTGGGTCTCCGGGTCGTACTTCAAGTTGGACTCCGGGGAGGCGCCGATGAGCTCGTAGTCGCTGCCGCGCACGTAGAACATATAGGGCGAGGGGTTCGCCGCGCGCAGTTCGCGGTATGCGGCAAACGCGTCCGGGCAGGGGATGCTAAAGGCCCGGGCCGGCACGACCTGGTAGATATCGCCAGCGTGGACGTGCTCCTTCATCTGCTCGACGATGCCCCGGAACTCCTCGTCGGTGCGGTCCGCTCGCGCCTGGAAGGTGGTGTTGGGCCCCCCCACCGTGGATGGCTCCCGCAGTAGGCTATCCCTAGCGCCATCGACGCGGCGCACCAGCTCGCCCAGCTGCTGGTCGACCTGGCCCTCATCAACCCCTAACACGTGCAGGTGAGCTTCGCCCGCCTGGTGGTCGACGTGCAGCAACTCCTGGGCCACTATGAACTCGTAGTCCGGGTAGGTGTTGGCGCCGTCCGCGACGGCGGGCAGCTCTTCGAAGCCGGCGAGGTAGTCGAAGGCGAATCCGCCCGCGACGAAGGGAAGCATCCCGTCGCCGTAGCCGGCGTCCGCCTGCAGGGCCCGGAGGACGGAGACCGTTGATTCCTCGCGCAGCCGCTCCCGCTCGTCAATGGCCGTGGAACGGCTAAAGCGGAACGTGGCCTGAGCAGCGGACTCGTCTACTAAACGGTGGGAGAACTGCTCCTTCAGGCGCGAGACGATCTCCTGGCCTGCCGCGGTGAGGGCGGTGGCGGTGACTTCATCGTCCTGGCAGACCACCTTAGCGGCGGCGGTGAGGACGGCCAGGGAGTTGAGGCTGTCCTTGGATTGAATATCCGCGGATTCCAGCAGCAGGCTGTCGTGCGGCGTGCTGAGTTCTTGGAACACGGCCGCCGTGTCGCCGTGAAAAGCCAGCGTCTGGCTGGCGGTTACTAGCGTCATTGAAGACCTCTCTTGCGGGTCGAAGGTGTGGGAGCGGTGGGAATTTAGCTTTACCGCGAGCAAGAGAGGTGCAGAAACACCACTAGGCCCGCGCTAAGCGGACCTAGGACATGACTAGAAGCTGGTGGTCCGCTACGTTAAGCGAGCCACCACCACTGGGCGTTGAGTGTGTTCTGCTTCATGAAACCTATATTAACGTAGAAACTCCGGATGGTGGGAGCGAATCGGGAGATTTATTCATCCCGGGCGGGCTCCTGGGCCTCCGCCGGCCGTAGCCGCCACAGGTGCACGGTCACGCAACTGGCGATGATGATGAAGACTACCCAGACGATGGGCTTGTTGATTAACGCGGCGGAAACGAGGATGCCGATCCACATGATGCTGAGCGTGCGGACCTTGTGGCGGGTACTCATCTGGCCCGACTCGTAGTTGCGGAGGTAGGCGCCAAAGACCCGGTGGTTGTAGAGGTAGCCGTGGAAGCGCTCGGAACTGCGGGCGAAGCAGAACGCGCTCAACAAGAGGAAGGGCGTCGTCGGCAGCAGGGGCAACACCACCCCGATCGCCGCCAGGGCCACGCTTACCCAACCGAGCCCAATGAGTAACGCCTTCCGCATAGTTGCCACCCTAGCGGATGTCCTCCCCCGCTCACCATTCGCCGAAACCGGGATCCGAGCGCGGCCCTCCCGTCCCGCAGGCCACAGCAAATAACGTCACAGTGACTATACGGATGCGGGTAAATGTCCGTGGCTCATCGCCAGCCAAGGGTGTGATCGGGGCCGCACTACTCTAGACAAGTGTAGAGTGGCGATCAGAAGGGAACCTCGATTAGTAGTTTAGGAGTGGGACATGGCAGTTAATGTGGAAGAGCTTCTCAGTCGCGTACCGAAGGGTCTGTTGATCTGCGGGGAGTGGCGCGACTCTAGCGACGGTTCCACCTATGAGGTGGAAAACCCCGCCACTAAGGAAGTTATCGCCACGATGGCCTCCGGCTCCTCGGCGGACGCCCTTTCGGCTTTGAACTCCGCGTGCTCTGTCCAGGACCAGTGGGCCGCAACGTCCCCGCGGGAGCGCGCCGACATTCTGCGCCGCGCCTTCGAGCTCGTCCACGAGCGCGCGGAAGATTTCGCCACCTTGATGACCCTGGAGATGGGTAAGCCCCTGGCCGAGTCCCGCGGCGAGGTTACCTATGGCGCGGAGTACCTGCGCTGGTTTAGCGAGGAAGCCGTGCGCGATTACGGCCACTCCTCCCCCGTGCCGGAGGGTACGCTGCGCATGATTACCCGCCGCAAGCCGGTGGGGCCCTGCCTGCTGATTACCCCGTGGAACTTCCCGCTGGCCATGGCGACCCGCAAGGTCGCGCCCGCCGTGGCCGCCGGCTGCACAATGGTGCTCAAGCCGGCCAAGCTCACCCCGCTGACCGCGCAGTACTTCGCCAAGACCATGGAGGACGCCGGCCTGCCCGCGGGCGTGCTCAACGTGGTTTCCGGGCAGTCCGCTTCCGCGGTTTCCAACCCCTTGCTTGGCGATGCCCGCCTGCGGAAGGTTTCCTTCACCGGCTCCACCGCAGTCGGCCGCTCGCTGCTCAAGTCGGCCTCCCACAACGTGCTGCGCACCTCGATGGAGCTCGGCGGCAACGCCCCGTTCATCGTCATCGAGGACGCCGATATCGACCAGGCCGTCGAGGGTGCCATGGGCGCCAAGATGCGGAACATGGGCGAAGCCTGCACCGCCGCCAACCGCTTCTTCGTCCACGAATCCGTTGCCGAGGAATTCACCCGCAAGCTGGCCAAGCGGATGGACCAGCTGAAGATCGGCAACGGCTTGGACGAGAAGACGACCTGCGGTCCGGTGATTGAGGAAAAGGCTCTCGAGAACCTGGAAAAGCTCGTCGAGGACGCCGTTTCCAAGGGCGCGACCGTGGAAACGGATCAGCGCGCCGTGAAGAAGCCGGGCTACTTCTTCCGCCCCACCGTCTTGAGTAACGTCTCCAGCCGTGCCCGCGTGATGCGCGAGGAAATCTTCGGGCCCATCGCCCCCATCATGACCTTCCGCTCGGAGGCCGAGGTCATCGAGCTGGCCAACGACACCGAGTACGGTCTTGCCTCCTACGTCTACTCTGAGGATCCCGACCGCCTCTGGCGCCTTGCCGACGGCCTGGAATTCGGCCTGATGGGATTCAATTCCGGCGTCATCTCAAACGCCGCCGCCCCCTTCGGCGGTGTCAAGCAGTCCGGCCTGGGCCGCGAAGGCGGCGCCGAGGGCATCGAGGAGTACACCGAGGTCCAGTACCTGGGAATCCGCGACCCCTACGCAAGCCAGGCCTAGCTAGGGCCCAGCCCGGCTCCTTGGGTAAGCAAAAACCGGGGTGGATAGTTGATATCCACCCCGGTTAAGTCTGCTGCGGGCCGGCCCCTAGGCTCGCGAATCGATGCTCGCTTTGACCCGACGCAGGGCGGCGACCATCAGGGTACCGATGGACAGCGCGGTCAGAACTCCCAAGATTCCTGGGTAGCCGAAGTCGTCGACCTCAATGGTGAACCAGACGCTGCAGGCTACTGCCGCTACCATCCACAAGATGATCACGGCGATTAGGGAGCGGAGCAAGAACACGGCCTGCGATCGCCCGCCCCGGGTGAGGCAGAACCAGGTGCAAATGCCAAGAAAGACTGCGAAACTTAGCCCGCAGACTGTAAAGCAGACGGAATAAGGTATTCCGGCCCGCGGAGTGCCGGTGACGTCGGTGAGCCAAGGGGCGACGGTGGAAACTATCGCGGCCGTGCCTAAGCAAGTACACAAAAGAGCCAGGGCGGCTGTTATCAGCAAAACTATTCTATTGACGACGCCCAAAGTGGATCTCCAATTTTCGTTGTTGGGATTCGTATTTTACGGGTGCTTAGGGGGTCGATAGGCGGCAATAAGGGAATTATCGTTAAACCCTGCGCGAGGCGCAGCGGGGCTAACGGAATCCTCCTCGCGACTTGCGAAATGCAATGTTCCACGTGAAACATTCGCGTTCGGGGGAGAAAAGTCCTTGCCGGGTTCACCGGGTGCGCATAGTCTTGCGTTAACCGGTCAGCCCCATCCGCCAAACCAGGGAAGGTTTCTTCCATGAAGTTCAACCCGTTAACTGAAAGCTCCGGACTGCCGCACTCCCCATTCAAGGGCTGCACAGTGCCTCGCCCCATCGGATGGCTCTCCTCGGTGAGCGAAGACGGCCAGGAGAATATCGCGCCCTACAGCCAGTGGCAGAACCTGACCTTTGACCCTCCGATGGTGATGTTCTCCGCGAACCACTACCCCGACGGGCGTCGCAAGGACACGGTCATTAACGCTGAGCGCACCGGATGGTTCGTCTGGAACATGGCTACCTATCCCCTCCGCGAAGAGGTCAACAAGTCCGCGATGGCGCTCGAGGCGAACGAGAGCGAGTGGGACCACCTCGATGTCACCAAGGTCTACGCAGACAACTACCCCATCCCTATGGTCAAGGAATCCCCGGTCCACTTCGAGTGCCGCTACCTGTCCACGCAACGGCTCATGGGGAACTCCAACCAGGGCAGCATCGACGTCGTATTCGCGCGGGTCGAAAAGATTCACATCGATGACGATTACCTGACCGAGGATGGGTTGCTCGATATCCTCAAGGCCGAGCCGATCGCCCGCATGGGCTACTTCGACTACACGGTAGTCCGCGAGAAATTCGAGATGCGCGTCCCGGGCGCCTCGGCGGAAGCCCGGCAGGGCCTGGAAGGTACCGCCAATTAACCTCATGGTTTCACGTGAAACCATGGATGTGTGACCTGTGCAATACTGGAGGCCAAGTTCTTGACCCTCCGATCCTCTCCCAGGAGTTCTCGTGACCACAGTGCACAACTACGCAGACCTGCTCCCCCACGTCGACTCGGGCACGGGGCGCGAAATCATTAACCCGGCGACCGAAGAAGTCGTCGGCGTCGCGCCCGTCGGAACCGTGGACGACGTCGACGTCGCGGTGAATAAGGCCCGCGCGGCGCAGAAAGACTTCGACCGGCTAGGGGATGCCGCCCGCTGCGACCTTTTGCTCAAGGCGGCCGACGTCATCGAGGAACACGCGGAGGCGCTCGCGGAGCTGCTATCCCGCGAGCAGGGCAAGCCGCTCAACGGCCCGAACGCGCACTTTGAAGTCGGTGCCTGTTCCGCGTGGCTGCGCGCCACGGCGTCGTTCGAATCCCCGGACTACACCGCGGTGGATGACGACATCACGGCCACCGTGCACTACCGCCCCCTGGGCGTGGTGGGAGCTATCGGCCCGTGGAACTGGCCCATGATGATCACCGTCTGGCAGGTCGCCCCGGCACTGCGGATGGGCAACGTGGTTGTTGTGAAGCCTTCCGAATACACGCCGCTGTCCGTGCTGGCGTTGATGAAGATCATGAACGATGTGCTGCCCGATGGCGTCCTCCAGGTGGTCACCGGCGACGGCGAAGTCGGCGCGGCGATGTCCACCCACGCGGGGATCGACAAGATCATGTTCACCGGCTCGACCGCCACGGGGCGCAAGATCGTGGAATCCTCCGCGGCCAACCTGACGCGCCTGACGCTGGAGCTGGGCGGTAACGACGCCGGCATCGTCCTGGATGACGCGGACATCGACGCTATCGCCGGGGATCTCTTCTGGGGCGCGTTCATCAACACCGGCCAGACCTGCGCGGCGATGAAGCGCCTCTACGTGCCGGCGGCACAATACGACGACGTGGTCGCGGCGCTGATCGAAGTAGCGAAGAATTCCCCCATGGGCGTTGGTCTCGAGGATGACAACGTCCTCGGCCCACTGCAGAACAAGCAGCAATTCGAGATCGTCGACCGCTTGGTCAAGGAGGCGAAGAAGGGCGGCGCCACGGTGCTACTCGGCGGTGAGCCGGACTACGACGCGCCGGGCTACTTCTACCCCACCACGTTGGTCGGGGACATCGACCCGGATAACCCGCTCGTGGTGGAAGAGCAGTTCGGCCCCGTGCTGCCGATCATCGCCTACGAGGACGAGGAGTGGGCCATCGAGCAGGCGAACAAGCTGGATGTCGGGCTGGGCTCGTCGGTGTGGTCCAGCGACCGCGAGCGCGCGCGTCGCGTGGCCGCCCGGCTGGAGGCCGGAACCACGTGGATCAACGGCCACGGCGGGGTGGATCCCCGCGTGCCCTTCGGCGGCATTAAGTCCTCCGGCTACGGGGTGGAATTCGGCGCGGAGGGGCTGAAGGGCCTAGCCTACCCGCACATCATCAACGGCTAAAGGCCAAAACCTGCCGAGAGATAATTCACCGCAGCGCAACGTGGCGCCCGCCATGCAGGACCCCACGGGCCTTGAGCACCACCCCAAGGTCGGCGACGCCGTCGGGCTGAGGATCAGCCGGCCGATGGTCTACCCGGCAACCTAACGGCCCGTTCTAGGCTTCGGCGCCATTTTGGGTTCGGTGGTCCGGCGGGGTGCTGTCAGCCTGCGCCGCGCCGGGCGGGGTGCCGGCGGCTAGGCCGTCGGGTCCTTTCCCCCACCGGGGCCGCCTTCGGCACCCGGTCCGGAGCCCTCCTGCTGAGTGGTCGTGCCGGCATAGTCGTTCTGGGGATCGCGGTAGATGGTGTGGATATGGCCCCAGCCGGAGGTGGTCACCCCGTCGACATCCGCGCCGGCAGAGCCCTGCTGGTTGGCGAATTCGATGTAGGCGCTCGGTCCGGAAATCTGGAAGTAGATGCCCTCGCCCTGGGTCATGTCGTAGGTGGTGGCACCGGACCAGTTGATATACGTCTCGTCCAAGGTATCCCGGATAGCACTCAGCGTGGTCTCGTTGGTGGACTCGTCGGAGAGTGTGGTCCATTGCGCGATGAGCTCGAGAAGGAGCTCCTTCTGCTCGTCGTTGAGATCCGCGCCTTTTAGCCCGGTACCCGTGTCGTAGTCGCAGGTGCTGCCCGGGGCGCAGCTGAGGTTCTTTACTTCCTCGCCCTGGTAGAGCTGCTCCTTCTGCTCATCGGTGAGTGAGTCGTAGAAGGCAAAGGCGGCCTCGTAGATGTTGCTCATCGGCTGCACCTCTTCGCCCGCGTCGTTGGTGTAGACAGCCGGCTGGGCGCCGAAGTGGGTGGGCGCGAAGGTGATGGAACCGTCGCTGAACGTGGCGTTTAGGCCCAGGTGGTGGCCGCCGAACTGCAGCGCCCACTCGCCGGATTCACTCGGGGTGCCGTACAGCGTGAAGTAGTACTGCCCCAAGGAGTCTTCCGTCGAAGACGAGTTGTCCAGGAGGTACTGGTCGCCCTCCATGATGGCGACGACCCGCTCATAGGCGCTTTCGGATAGCAGGGTTTCGAGCACTTTCAACGCCGCGGCGCGCTGTTCGTCGTTGAGGTCGTTGAGGTTGAGCCCATTGCGTTCCACGAAGGTTACCGGGAAGTTGGACCAGGCGGTTGAGCGGGAGTCGTCGTCCATGCTGAGCTGGACCGCTTCCTTTTGCTCGTCGCTTAGCGTGTCCAAGAACTCTTGGACGGCCTGGGCGGTGGCCGCGGTGGTCTCGCTAGAGGAACTGGAGGTGGTGGTGGACGCGGTGCTGGTGCTTGCCGAGCTGGAGCTCGCGGCGGTGGCATCGTTAGCCGAGCCGGTGCCTGTGGAGCAGGCGGCGAGCGGGATGGTCAGGGCGGTGGCGGCCAGGAGGGCGGCCACTTTCGTGCGGAGTCTGTGCGATGTCATGAACT
Source organism: Corynebacterium sp. LK2537 (assembly GCF_040946485.1). Lineage (NCBI taxonomy): Bacteria > Bacillati > Actinomycetota > Actinomycetes > Mycobacteriales > Corynebacteriaceae > Corynebacterium > Corynebacterium sp. LK2537. The sequence goes on along the minus strand of NZ_JAYWLQ010000007.1, from coordinate 59,375 downwards.
CGAGACTAAGCCGCCCGGGTGCCAAAGCCGTGGGGTTTTCGGGGCAGTAAACCGAGAGCTTCCTGAACGGTTGCTGTACGCCTCGGCCCTACCCGAAACCCTGTGACCTGCCTATTCGCCGTCCGAGGGGTCGAAGCCGCCGTCCACGCGCCAGGTGCGGGTGGTGTGCAGGGAGACGCTGGCTTCGGGGTCCTCGACGTCTGAGACGCGGTAGTAGCGCATCTCTACGTCGTCGGCGCGCAGCTGCGCGACCGCGTAGCCGTGGGCGTCGTAGTCGAGGTGGTTGACGTTGGGGTTCGCGTCCTTGATGGCGCTTTCCACCAGCACGGAGGTCGATTTGTCCTCCGCGTGGTAGATGCCCGTGTACTCAGTCAGGATTTCGTCGACGTTCGGCGCGGAGATGGACGTGGTCACCATCTCGCAGGCGACCTCCTTGTCACCGGTGTAGATGGAGTTGGCCCACTCGGAGTGGATATCGCCGGTGACGAAGAAGTTGTGGCGGCCGCGCTTCCCTAAAAGCTCGAGCAGCTTGTCGCGGTCGTGGGTGTAGCCGTCCCACTGGTCGGAGTTAAGCGCGATACCGGAGCGGGAGGCCTTCATCGCCTGGATTGCTTCTTCGGCCTCGCGGTTGCCCGGCATGGTCAGCAAGCGCATGGGCGACATCATGACCGAGTTGCCCAGCACCATCCAGCGCGCCGGGGAGGTCTCCACGACATCGGTCAGCCAGGCGAACTGCTCGCTGCCGAGCATGGTGCGGTCCGGGCTGGCGAAGTTGGCGGAGGTGGTCTCCGCGTCGCGGTAGCTGCGCAGGTCCATCAGCGTCAGCTCCATGAGGTCGCCGAACTGGAAGCTGCGGTAGAGGTGGCCTTCCTTCGAGGTGCCGGCCTTGCGCAGCGGCATCCACTCGAAGTAGGCCTGCAGGGCCTGGTCGCGGCGGCTGGCCCACTGGCCCTCGGCGAAGCCGTCGGTGTGGTTTTCCGCGCCCTCGCGCCAGGCGTTGTTTGCGGACTCGTGGTCATCCCAGGTCACGACCCACGGGGCGGAGGCGTGCGCGGCCTGCAGGTGGGCATCAGTGCGGTACCGGCCGTAGCGCATGCGGTAGTCCTCGAGGGTGGTGATCTCCCACGTCGGGTGGTGCGGGCGGGCGATGCCGGACTTGCCCACGTACTCGCCCGTGCCGTATTCGTAGATGTAATCGCCGAGGAAGACGACGGGGTCGAGCTCGCCAGACCAGCGGCGCTTGGCCATGTCGCGGTAGGCGCAGAAGAAGCCGGATTCGTAGTTCGCGCACGATGCCACGGCGAAGGTCAGCTGGTCCGGGCTGTCCCCGTGGGCGGGTGCGGTCTTGGTGCGGCCCACCGGGGACTCGGCCCCGGCGTGCGGGCCGTCGGCAACGCGGAAGCGGTAGTAATACTCGGTGGCCGGGCTCAGGTCGTGCGGCTCCGCGTGGATGGTGTGGTCGCTATCCGGGCTGGTGGTCTCCGTGCCGCGGGCGACGATGTCGCCGAACTCGGGGCTGGTAGACACCTCCCAGTCGACGCGGGTGGGCTCGCCCAGGCCGGAGCCGGGCAGCGAGTCACGATCCGGGGTAACGCGGGTCCACAACACCACGGAGCTCGGCAACGGGCCGCCGCTGGCCACGCCGTGCAAGAACGGCAGGCTGGCACCGGAATCTTGGTTATAAATATCCAACGGGGAGGTGGGCTGGTCTTGGGCAAAGGCGGGGGCCGCGGCGATGCCGGCTGCGGTAAGGGAGGCAGCGGTCAGGGCCGTGCGGCGGGAGAAACGAGTCGTCTTCATGGCTGTCAAACTAGCCCAGTCCAGGGTCCCTCGCTGCGGGAATAAGTGCTGGTTGTCAAGTTTTAAGTAGAAGTTATTTTCTGAGCAACCTGACTTTAACCTGGCATTTACCTGTATTTGTTTCCATATGCCTAACGTTTTGCTCAAGCCGGGTGGTTTACGCGGGCGACCGAAGATTTTCCCTCGTGACCGCCCGGCTCTAAAGCTGTAAAACAACTCGCCCACCACTCTGCTTTTGGTTCTGCCGCACGGATCACTTGGCACTGCAGCCCCGACACCAATGAATAACTGCAGTGTCATCCGGCCCCGCGGTAGGACCGTCTGACCAGGAAGAAGCTCATGATTAAAGCTCGCCTCAACCGCTCATTCGTGGCGCTTGGTTGCGCTTTGTCTGTCACCCTAGCCTCCGGCGCCGTCGTCCCGACCGCCGCGCAGGCGCAGGAGTCCCCGATTTTCCGCCAGGTCCTGCAGCCGGGCGCGGATGAAACCTCCGTCATCGTCTCCTGGCGCACCAACCACAAGGGTGAGGAAAAGCTCAAGGTCTACCCGACCGGGCAGGAAGACCAGGCGAAGGAATTCGACGCCAAGGAGAAGGACGCCGGCCGCATCCTCTACCTGTCCAACTACGCTACGGCTACCGGCCTGGCGGAGAACACCGAGTACACCTACGTGGTGGGCTCCGACGAGGGCGGCTGGTCCGCCCCGCACACGTTCAACACCGGTTCCTACGGTGATGACTGGTCCTTCGTCACGATTAGCGACGCGCAGATCGGCGTGGGCGCGAAGATCGAGGAACAAACCGAGCAGTGGAATAAGACCATCAACAAGGCCATCGGTGACGTTCCGGATTCGCGGCTCATCTGGTCCCTGGGCGACCAGATTGAGGGCTGGGGCGCTCCCCTGGCTCAGTACGACGGCTTCTTTAGCCCGGATGTCATCCGGCAGATCCCGCTCAGCGCTATCCCGGGCAACCACGAGGGTTACCCCTCCGCGATTGCTTTTGGTGACTACGACGAGCACTTCATCAACCCCAACCAGGCCCCGGACCTGCGCAACTCCTGGTTTGAGCGCAACAACGTGCTCTTCATCAACCTGGACTCCAACGCAAGCCAAGAGGACGACATTGAGCGCCACAAGCGCTTCCTCAAGGACACCATCGACAACCGGGGCGCCTTCAACGAGTGGGTAATCGTGGGTATGCACCACTCCCTGTACTCGCAGGCCACCCACTACACCGACTCCGATGTCGGACGCCTGCGCGACGGCCTGGCGGATACCTTCTCTGAGCTCGGCGTCGACGTGGTCCTGTCGGGCCACGACCACATCTACACCCGCACCCACCTGATGAACGGCCATGAGCCGGTCTCTGAGGGCTTGGGCAAGCGCAATGACAAGCTTTCCCCGAACGACAACGAGGTCCTTTACCTGACCACCACCAGCGCCGGCGGCGGCAAGTTCTACGATTTCCAGGACGTCAACGGCGAAAAGCAGCCGAACGCCCGCATGGAACACGTCCCGCAGGAACTGGTGCACGACTCCACCGCCTACGGGCGCCAGGACTACACCCCGGATTACCTGCGGGTGGACGTGACCGGCGAGCAACTGCGCCTGACCACCTACGACGAGCCCACCGGCGCACTCGTCGACCGCGTCACCCTGGAAAACCGCGACCGCGCCCTGGTCGATCCGCGCGAGGAGCAGCCGGAACCGACCGAAGAGCCGTCGACCGAGCCGTCGACGGAGCCCTCCAAGGAGCCGACCACCGAACCGTCGACCGAGCTTTCTGAGGAACCGTCTACCGAACCGTCGACCGAGCCTTCTGAAGAGCCGACCACCGAGCCGAGCGAACCGGAAGAGTCCACCGAGCCGAACAAGCCGTCCGAGCCGGCTGAGACTACGAAGCCAGCTGAGCCGACCGAGCCGGGTAAGCCGGGCGAGACTGAAGAGCCTTCGAAGCCGAGCAAGCCGTCTGAACCGGCGAAGCCGAGCAAGGAACCGAACAAGGAAGGCAGCAGCGGCAGCAGCAATGGCAGCTCCGGTAGCTCGAGCAGCAGCAACGGTAGCTCCGCTAGCTCGCAGGGCTCTTCCAACGTCTTCTGGGGCTTTAGCCTGGTCGCGGCCGTGCTGGGTGCGCTTGGCTTGGGCAGCTGGGCAGTCTGGAAGTATGTACCGCACCTGATGATGAAGCCGGTCAAGAACTTCTTCGACCGTATCTTTGGCTAGGCCCTTAACTAGCCGGCACGCCAAGAGCCGCGCGGCGCTGAGATGTTCAGCGTTCGCGCGGCTCTTGTTCTGTGCTTCAGGTAGGTCGGGAACCAGGCTTACTTGTTGCGGTTGTCGACCAGGCGCTTGGCCTTGCCGTCGCCGGAATCGAAGTGCTCGACCAGCTGGATTTCGACGGTGACGCCAATCCGGTCCTTGATCTGCTTGCGCAGCTGGCGCTCGGAGGCGTCGAGGTCGTCGCGGCTCAGGTTTTCGGCGTGCTGGACGACCAGGGTCAGGTGGTCCATGCGGCCGCGCTTGCTCAGCACGCACTGGTAACGGGGGCGCAGGTTGCGGTCTTCGGTGATGATTTCCTCGAACTGCGACGGGAAGCAGTTCACGCCGCGCAGGATGATCATGTCGTCGTTGCGGGCGGAGATGCGGTCCAGGCGGCGCATCGAACGCGCCGTGCCCGGCAGGATGCGGGTCAGATCATGCGTGCGGTAGCGGATGATCGGGAAGGCTTCCTTGGTCAGGGAGGAAATGACCAGCTCGCCGTACTCGCCATCCGGGAGCGGCTGCAGGGTCTCCGGGTCGATGATCTCCGGGTAGAAGTGATCCTCCCAGACGGTCAGACCGTCCTTGGTCTCGATGCACTCCTGCGCCACGCCAGGGCCCATGACCTCGGACAGGCCGTAGATGTCGGTGGCGTCGATGCCGAAGCCTTCCTCCAGCTCGCGGCGCATGCCCTCGGTCCACGGCTCGGAGCCGAAGACGCCGGCGCGCAGGGAGGTCTCCCGCGGGTCGATGCCCTCCTTGCGCATACGGTCCAGGAGGTTGAGGACGTAGGAGGGGGTGCCGAGGATGGCGTCCGGCTCGAAGTCCTTGATGAGCTGGATCTGGCGTTCGGTCTGGCCGCCGGAGGTTGGGATGGCGGTGGCGCCGAGGGCCTCCACGCCGTAATGCGCGCCCAGGCCGCCGGTGAAGAGCCCGTAGCCGAAGGTGATCTGCACCTTGTCGCTCGGGCGCAGACCGCCGGCCCGCAGGGAGCGGGCCATCAGGTCAGACCAGATGCGGATGTCGTTGTCGGTGTAGCCAACCACCGTCGGGCGGCCGGTGGTCCCGGAGGAGGCGTGGATACGAGCGATCTGCTTCTGCCCCACCGCGAACATGCCGAAGGGGTACTCGTTGCGCAGCGTCTCCTTGTCCGTGAACGGGAACTTCGCGAAGTCGGCGAGCTCCTTGAAATCGTCGGGGTGGACGCCGAGTTCATCGAAGGCTCGGCGGTAGTGGGGAACGTTGTAATACGCGTGGCGGAGCTCGTTGCGAGCGCGCTCAGTCTGGAGGGCGATGATTTCGTCTCGCGAGGCGTATTCAATGCCCATTTGGGGGCCATAGTTGTCGGAGAAAATATCAAAAGTTGCAGTCACAGCAGTGCCTTTCGCTTCGGGAAACGTGCAGGCCCACACCTGGCGTCTTCTCGAATGCGCCTATTGGGTTGGAAGTCATGGGTGCCGCGGGAGCGGCGAGCGATTAATTCCTGACTTAACAATCGGTCAGTTAAGTCTTGTGAGGTAGAATACAGGCGATTTTAGTGAGTGGCAACACATTTTGGGGAAATTGTTGTTTCGGTCAATGTTGTTCAACAATCCCCGACCTGGTGTTTTGGCGAGCTTAGCGCGGTGAAAGACCGCCGAAGAGCAGGCGTTCCACGCTGTTGGCGATGTCCTCTGCGCCGAATTTCCCGCCGGGTTCGTACCAGTCGGACACGGAGTTGACCATGCCGAAGGCGAGGCGGGTTAGGGTGGCCGCTTCGAGGTCGTTGCGGATATCCCCGGTCTCTTGGGCCTGCTTGACCATCGGGATGACCGACCGGGTAAGCGCGCGGCGGCGTTCGAGTGCGCGTTCCTCGACTTCGGAGTTACCGCGCAGGCGCAGAAGCAGCGCCACGGATTCGGGATCGCTGCACAGAACGTGCACGGACCCGCGGACCAGCATGGCGATCTGCTCGGCCGGGGTGGCGTCGGCAGCCTGGGCCTCGGCGACCACGTCCTCGAGCTGCCCCATGGCGCGGGAAACGGTCTCCTCGAGAATCTCTTCCTTGGAGGAGATGTGGTGGTACAGGGCGGACTTGGAAATTCCCAGGTCGTTTGCCACAACTCCCATGGACGTCGCCTCGTAGCCGCGGGTGTTGAACGCCTTGATGGCGGCGCGGATTACGTCGGCGCGTGAGTAGCCAGGGCGGCCGCGGTGGGTGTCGGTACTCGTGTCAGTCACGCATTCCATTCAAGCACGACTTAGTCGCAGCGGTTATAGTATGTGTCACCCACACCCGGAAGTTTTCTCTTTGCGCTGGCCAAATAACTCCCAAGGAGAGTAGAAATGTCAGCCAATAACTCCACCCCCTCCCGCTCTACTGCCGCGGAGGAAATGTCGACCGAGGCAGTTGCGCCCGCTCCCGTGCTAGCGCCCGGCGTAGCCGCGAGCCCGGAGTTCGTGCACGTCCGCGAGATGTTCGAAAGCGACCGCGCGACCGCCTTTCTGGGGGTGACCATCACCGAGCTTGACCTGGGGCACTGCGCGGGTGAATTCACCGTGCGCCCCGAGATGTGCAACGGGCATGACACCTGCCAGGGCGGTTTTCTCTACGCCTTCGCCGATTCCCTGTTCGCCGGCGCCTGCAACTCCTACGGCGACGTCGCCGTGGCGGCGCACAATTCCATCCACTACCTCGCGCCGGGCTTTTCCGGACAGCGGGTCGAAGGCGTGGCCACGACGCGTCAGTCCTGGGGCCGAAACGGGATCGTGGACGTCACGCTGCGCGCCGACGGCCGGGACATCGCCGAGTTTCGCGGCACGTACCGGGTCCTCCCTGGCAAGCCGGAGAAGCGGAGCTAGGCCGCGAGGCGATTATCGCGGGGCCACAATGACGGCCCGTTAATTGCCACCTAGATCACACTTGCTATTGACGTAGGTCACATTTTCTCATATACTGACCAACCATTCAGTAGGTAATCCTGCTACTGACACTCTCCCCACCCGAGGAGGAAACCCACCATGACTAACCGTGACCAGGCATTAACCGCAATCGATGGCGCCGCTGACGCGGAATTCGACGTCGCCCAGGCCCAGCAACGCTTCGATGAGATCATCGCGGAGGACTCCCGCATCGAGCCCACCGACTGGATGCCCGAGGCCTACCGCAAGACCCTGACCCGCCAGATCTCCCAGCACGCGCACTCCGAAATCATCGGCATGCAGCCGGAGGCCAACTGGATCACCCGCGCTCCTTCCTTGAAGCGCAAGGCCATCCTGATGGCCAAGGTCCAGGACGAGGCCGGCCACGGCCTCTACCTGTACTCCGCCGCCGAGACCCTCGGTACTCCCCGCGATGAGCTGGTTGACCAGCTGCTAGACGGTCGTGCCAAGTACTCGTCCATCTTCAACTACCCGGCCCGTACCTGGGCGGATATCGGCGCTATCGGCTGGCTGGTCGACGGTGCGGCCATTTGCAACCAGGTGCCGCTGTGCCGCGCTTCGTATGCGCCTTATGGCCGCGCGATGGTGCGTATCTGCAAGGAGGAATCCTTCCACCAGCGCCAAGGCTGGGAGATCCTCTACGAGCTCGCGCACGGCACCGAGGCCCAAAAGCAGATGGCCCAGGAAGCCATCAACCGTTTCTACGGCCCGGCCCTGCAGATGTTCGGCCCGCCGGATGATGACTCCCCCAACAGCAAGCAGTCGATGGCCTGGAACATCAAGCGCTTCTCCAACGACGAGCTGCGCCAGCGCTTCGTGGACATGATCGTCCCGCAGGCAGAAGCCCTGGGGCTGCACTTCGAGGACCCGGACCTGAAGTGGAACGAGGAGCGCGGCCACTACGACTTCGGCGAACTGGACTGGGACGAGTTCAAGTCCGTCATCAAGGGCAACGGGCCCTGCAACGAGCAGCGCCTGCAGCGCCGCAACCAGGCCCACGACGAGGGCGCCTGGGTCCGCGAGGCCGCCGCTGCCTACGCGGAGAAGTACCACCACACCGACTCGGCGCTTTCGGCCTAGCGCCCGGGCGCAGTGAGCAACTAGGAATTAAGGAGTATCCACCCCATGACCGCTAACCAGGGAAACCAGTGGCCCATGTGGGAAGTGTTTGTGCGCTCTTCCCGCGGCCTTTCCCACGTCCACGCCGGCTCTTTGCACGCCCCGGACGCGACGATGGCGCTGCGCAACGCGCGCGACCTCTACACCCGCCGCAACGAGGGCACATCCGTGTGGGTTGTCCCCTCGGAAGCTATCGCCTCGTCGGATCCGGACTCCAAGGGCGGCTATTTCGAGTCGCCGCAGGGCAAGAACTACCGCCACGCCACCTACTACGACAAGTCTGAGGGGGTGCCGCACCTGTGAGTGGATTCGCTGCCGCGGACTCCGCCACCAAGCAATCGCAGGGTGACGGTATTACCGCAGAAGACATTGTGGCCTCCGGCGCTACCGCCGACCAGGACGTGGCCAACTACGCCATCACGCTGGGCGACGACGCTCTCATCCTGGCCCAACGCCTGGGCTGGTGGATCTCCCGCGCCCCGGAGATGGAAGAAGACATTGCGCTGGGCAATATCGCCCTGGACCTTATCGGGCACGCCCGCTTCTTGCTCTCCTACGCCGGAACCGCCTTTGACAAGACCGAGGACGATCTCGCCTACTTCCGCGACGAAGAGGAGTTCTGCTCTTGCCGTCTCGTGGAGCAGGAAAACGGCGACTTCGGCCACACTATCGCTCGCCAGCTCCTCTTTTCCTACTACCAATACGGGCTGTACACCGCCCTGCTGGAGTCGGCCGACCAGACGCTGGCTGCCATCGCGGCGAAGGCGATCAAGGAGGTTGAATACCACGTCGACCACGCCAACCAATGGGTGCTGCGTCTCGGCCTCGGGACTGAAGAGTCCAAGCGCCGACTGACTGCGGGCCTGGAGCACATGTGGCCCTACCTCGACGAGCTCTTCGAGGACTTGCCGGTGCACGAGAAGCTGGCGGAGCGATCCATCGCGGTGCTCCCGTCCAGCCTGCGCCCGCAGTTCGACGAGCGGATCGCGTACGTGCTGGACAAGGCCGGCCTTGAGGTGCCGCAGGTCAAGCAGGCACGCTCCGGCCAGCGAACCGGCTGCTTTTCGGAATACCGCGGCTTCATCCTGGCGGAGATGCAGTCCCTGGCCCGGAAGCACCCGGGCGCTACCTGGTAGCGGGAGGTGACAGTGATGGCTAGCCAGACCCCCACCAACCAGCCGGCGCACCCTCTGCGGCCCGCGGATCCGGAAGCCGCCCGGGTTTGGGACGTGGCTGCCCAGGTCCCGGACCCGGAAATCCCAGTCATTTCTATCGCCGACCTGGGCATCCTGCGGGCAGCGACCTTAGAGGGCGAGACCGCCGTCGTCACTATCACCCCGACCTACTCGGGCTGCCCGGCGATGGAGCACATCACGACCGATATCGTCCGGGCCTTGGAAGAGGCGGGATATAGCTCTTCCCGCGTCGACCTCGTCCTGGATCCGGCGTGGACCACCGACTGGATTACCGAGCGGGGCAAGCAAAACCTCCGCGACTACGGCATCGCCCCGCCCACCGGGCAATCGCGAAAGGCAAATGACGGGCCCATCCCGCTGACCTTGGCCCCGCCGCCGGCCATCGAATGCCCGCACTGCGGTTCGCGCCGCACTCAGAAACTTGCACAATTTGGCTCTACGTCCTGCAAGGCGCTCTACAACTGCCAGGACTGCCTGGAGCCTTTCGACTACTTCAAGGTGCACTAATGACTACTCCCACCACAACTGCCCCGGCCGAGTCGGCCCAGAAGCCGGCCAAGAAGAAGGCGACCTTTCACCCCCTGACGGTCTCTGCGGTGCGGCCGCTGACCGACGACGCGGTGGAGGTCTCCTTCGCAGTCCCGCCGGAACTCCAAGACGACTACGACTACGTGCCCGGCCAGTACGTGGCGCTGCGCGCCACCATCGACGGCAAAGAAGTCCGCCGCTCCTATTCCATCTGCGACGTCCCCCGGGACGGGGTCATCCGCGTGGCCATCAAGCGCGACCGCGGGGGCGTGTTCTCCACCTGGGCGAACACCGAGCTGGAGGCCGGCTATGAGATGGACGTGATGAACCCGCAGGGCGCGTTCACCTCCAAGACCCACCTGACCGGCCTGAACAACCCGGAGGCCGTACGCGAGGAACTAGAAAAACTGGATAACCCCCACCTGGTGGCTATCGCGGCCGGTTCTGGCATCACCCCGATCATGGCTATTGCCCAAACCGTCCTGAACGAGTCGGAGCGGACCACCTTCGAGCTCATCTTCGCCAACAAGGGCGGCGGGGACGTGATGTTCGCCGAGGAGATTGGCGATCTGAAGGACAAATTCCCCAACCGCTTCGCGGTCCACCACGTCCTGTCCCGAGAGCAGCGCGTCAACCCGCTGTTCTCCGGTCGCATTGATGCGGAGAAGCTCCAGACGCTGCTGGACAACGTCATCCAGACCGGTTCGGTCGACGAGTGGTTCCTCTGCGGCCCCTTCGAGCTAGTCCAGCTGGTCCGTGACGAGCTTTCGGGCCGCGACGTCGCGGAAGAGGCGGTGCGCTACGAGCTGTTTACCACCGGTAAGCCTTCCGGCAACCAGGGCCAGACCGGCCGCGAGGTGGAAGCCGACCCCGAGGGCGACAACGTGGACATTGAATTCACCCTGGACGGCCTGTCCGGTTCCGTGCAGTCCCCGGTCTCGGCCAACGAGTCCCTGCTCAATGCCGCGCTGCGGGCGCGCCCGGACGTCCCCTTCGCCTGCGCCGGCGGCGTGTGTGGCACCTGCCGCGCGAAGCTCGTCGACGGCGAGGTCGACATGGCCGAAAACTACGCCCTGGAAAAGGACGAGGTTGAGGCCGGCTACATCCTGACCTGCCAGTCGCGTCCGAAGACCGACAAGATTTCCCTCGATTTCGACGCTTAGTCAACAGCCGGACTACCCACCACCCCAACAGAAAGAGAAGAAAGCAATGTCGATGATCGATTATCACTTTGCCCCGGACACCGGCGTCGCTGAAGTCGTGCTCAACAACCCGCGAGCCCGCAACGCGATGGGGCCAGAGGATTTGGCGGAGCTAAAGGACACCCTCGACAAGGCCGCGCAGGATAAGCCACGCGCGCTGGTGCTGCGGGGTGAGGGCAAGGGCTTTAGCGCCGGCCGGAATATCAAGGGCCTGAACCCGCGCGAGGACGACGCCACCGAGTTCCTCGCCGGGGCGGTTACCCCGGTGCTACGCGCGATTGATGACTTCCCGGCCCCGACGTTCGCGCTGGTGCACGGCGCGTGCCTGGGCGTGGGCCTGGGCCTGGCGCTGGCCTGCGATGTCGTCTACGTGGCCGACGATGCCCTCTTCGGCTCCCCGTTCGCCAACCTCGGCGCCACGCTGGATTCGGGCGGGCACGCCCTCTTCGTCGAGCGGCTTGGTGTCCACCGCGCCATGGACCTCATCATCACCGGCGACCTGATTTCCGGCGCGGACGCGGTGGCCGCCGGCTTGTTCTCCCGCGGGGTCCCGGCGGACGAACTGCTCGAGTTCGGCCGGACCAAGGCCGCCGCCGCAGCGCAGGGCGCGACCCAGGCCTTCCTGGCCAGCCGCGCGTTGGTGGCCAGCATCCGGGACGAGCGCACCGGTTTCTGGGACAGCGTGGACGCCGAAAACCAAGCGCAGGGCCGCCTGTGCGATACCGAAGACTATTACGAAGGCTTTGCCGCGTTCAACGAGAAGCGCCAGCCGGAATTCAAAGGAGCCTAAAATGTCCGATTCTTCTGCATACCTCGTATCCGGTTTCCGCACCCCGGTGGGCCGCTACGGCGGGGCCCTGTCGTCGGTGCGGCCGGATGACCTGATGGCGCTGACCATCAAGAAGACCGTCGAAGAGTCGGGCCTGGATCCGGCCGCCGTCGACGAGGTCATCATCGGCAACGCCAACGGGGCGGGCGAGGAAAACCGCAACGTCGCCCGCATGGCCTGGCTGCTGGCCGAGTTCCCGGACACGGTCCCGGGGATGACCATTAACCGCCTGTGCGCGTCCGGCATGTCGGCTATCGCGCTGGCCACCGCTCTGGTGGAGTCTGGCCAGGCCGAGGTCGTGGTCGCCGGCGGCGTGGAGTCGATGTCGCGCGCCCCGTGGGTGATGGAAAAGCCGACGAAGGCCTTCGCCAAGCCGGGCGCGGCCTTCGATACCGCCATCGGCTGGCGCTTCGTGAATGACAAATTCGCGGCGCAAGAAAAGCTCACCTATTCCATGCCGGAAACGGCCGAGGAGGTCGCCAACACCTTCGGCATCAGCCGCGAGGACGCCGACGCCTTCGCGCTGCGCTCCCACCAACGGGCGCTCAAGGCCATCGCGGACGGCAAGTTCGCCCACGAAATCGTGCCGGTGGAGGTCACCGACCGGAAGGGCAACGTGACCGTGGTGGATACGGACGAAGGCCCGCGCGCTAATACCTCCGCGGAGGCGCTGGCCAAGCTGAAGCCGGTCACCAAGCTCGGCGAGGTCACCACCGCGGGCAACGCCTCCTCGCTTAACGACGGTGCCTCGGCGGTCATCGTGGCCTCGGCCGCAGCGATCCAAAAGTACGGGCTGAAGGCCCGCGCCCGCGTCGTGGCGAACTCTGCCCGCGGCGTGAGCCCGGAAATCATGGGCACCGGCCCGATCCCGGCGACGCGCGACGTGCTGGAGCGCGCCGGGTGGGGCCTGGACTCGGTGGATGCGGTGGAGCTCAACGAGGCCTTTGCCAGCCAGTCGCTGGCCTGCATCCGGGAGCTCGGGCTGGACGAGGACAAGGTCAACGCCTGGGGCGGCGCCATCGCCCTGGGCCACCCGCTGGGCTCGTCCGGCTCCCGCATCACCCTCACCCTGTTGAACCGCTTGGAGCAGGACGGCGGCGCGCGCGGCATCGCCACCATGTGCGTGGGCGTTGGCCAGGGTTCCGCTATCGCGATTGAGAAGGTGTAAAAGACATGCCAGAAGCACTCGAGATCATCCCCGGTGACGGCTTCGTCACCGCCCGCTTAAACCGTCCGGAGGTTCGCAACGCCATCGATGAAACGATGGTCGCGGAGCTTCACGAGCTGTGCCAGCAGCTGGAAAACGATCCGCAAATTCTCATCCTGACCGGCTGCATAGCCGAAACCTCGAAGGGGCCGCGCGGGATCTTCGCCTCCGGGGCGGATATCGCGCAGCTGCGCGAGCGCCGCCGCGCCGACGCGCTGCGCGGCATCAACTCCGGCATCTTCGACCGGATCGCTAAGCTGCCCTCCCCGGTCATCGCGGCCATCGACGGCTTCGCCCTGGGCGGCGGGCTGGAGCTCGCCCTTGCCGCTGATTTCCGGCTGGCCACCCCGCGCGCCAAGTTCGGGCAGCCGGAGGCGGGTCTAGGCATCATCGCCGGCGCCGGCGCGCTCTGGCGACTCAAGGAGACCGTGGGCGCTCCCGTGGCCAAGGAAATCCTCCTGGCGGGACGCATCCTGAGCGGCGAAGAGGCGCACGCGCTGCACCTGGTCACGGAAATTCACGAGCCGGAAGAACTGGACGCGGCGGCCGCGGACTTGGCCGGGCGCATCGCGGCGCTCGACCCGCTGGCAGTGCGCCTAAGCAAGCAGCTCATGGACATGCCGGCGGCGGCCCACCCGGCCGTGGACAACATCGCCCAGGCCGTCCTTTTTGAATCCCCCGCCAAGTTCGACCGCATGCAAGCATTCCTCGACAAGAAGAACAAGAAGAAGGGCAAGTAAATGACTATCCCGAACAAAGTAGGCGTCCTGGGTGGCGGCCGGATGGGCGCGGGAATTGCGCACGCCTTCCTCGCCGCGGGCTCGGAAGTCACCGTCGTCGACATCAATGAAGACGCGGCCCAGGCCGCGCGGGAGCGGGTGGAAAAGGCCATCCGCGGCTCCCTTGACCGTGGCGCTGAAGGAAGCTTTGAATCCTGGGCCGAACGCCTGATCACCAGTACCGAGGTGGGCGACTTTGCCGGCTTTGAGCTGGTGGTCGAGGCGGTCCCGGAGTCCATGGAGCTCAAGCAGGAGGCCTTCGGGAATATCGCGAAGACCGCTCCGAAGGCGGTCATCGCCACCAACACCTCCTCGCTGTCCGTGACTGAGCTCGCCGCCACCGTGGACAACGACGTCATCGGCCTGCACTTTTTCAACCCGGTCCCAGCCTCCAAGCTGGTCGAGGTCGTGGTCGCCGAGTCCACCCCGGAGGTCTTGGTCGCCCAGTCCCGCGAATGGGTCGCAGGCCTGGGCAAGACGGCAGTGGTGGTCAAGGACGCGCCGGGTTTCGCCTCCTCCCGCCTGGGCGTGGCCATTGCCCTGGAAGCCATCCGCATGGTTGAGGAGGGCGTGGCCGAACCGCGCGACATCGACAACGCGATGGTCCTGGGCTACAAGTTCCCCATCGGCCCGCTGGAGCTGACCGACATCGTGGGTCTCGACGTGCGGCTGGGCATCGCGGAGTACCTGGAGTCCACCCTGGGCGAGCGCTTCGCCCCGCCGCAGCTGATGCGGGACATGGTCGCTCGCGGCGAGCTGGGCCGCAAGGCCGGCAAGGGTTTCTACGATTACTCCGAATAAGCCCGCACGGCACTTCGACTTGGTACCGGGTAACGGTGTTAGCGCTTGTCCACTACGGCGTTGGTGATGCGGGCGGTGCACAGCCGGGTGCCGGCTTCGTCCGTGATGACGATTTCGTGGCTGCAGAGCGTGCGGCCTAGCCGGATGGCCGTGGCGGTGGCCGTGACCAGTCCCTCCCGCCCGGAGGCGTGGTGGGTGGCGTTGAGATCCACGCCGACGGCCACTTTTCCCAAGGTAGAGGCGTGGATGACCGCGGCCCAGCTACCTACGGCCTCTGCGAGGCAGGCCATCGCCCCGCCGTGTAGGAGCCCGAAGGACTGGGTATTGCCGCTAACCGGCATGGTCGCCACCACTCGTTCGGGGGACTGTTCGATGACCTCGACGCCCATCTTCTTGTCCAGCTCGCCCAACTCGATTTCCCAAGGCTGGTTTTCCATCCTGACTCCTTCCACTGTGATGTGGGTTATACTACTCTCAAATACTGACCGACCGTTCGGCAACTAATGAAAGGATACTTTCTCCCGTGACTACCGCCAGCAACACTGTCTTTGACGCGACTACCCACAGCCCGGGCGTGGTTCCGAGTTACCTGAATGGTCAGTGGGTCACCCCCACTGATGTCGAAGGGGCCAAGGAGGTGCGCGACTCCTCCACCGGAGAACTCGTCGCCACGGTCTTCGCGGAAGGCCTCGACATCGCCGCCGCGGTTGACTACGCCCGCAGCACCGGCCGCGCCGGGATGCAGGAACTTACCATCCATGAGCGCGCCCTGAAGATTAAAGAGCTGGCGCTCTACCTGCAGGATCACAAGAAGGAGCTGAACGAACTGGCGCATGCCGCCGGCGCCAACAAGCGCGACAACTTCGTCGACATCGACGGCGGTATTTCTACGCTGTTTACCTTCTCTTCCAAGGGGCGCCGGGAGATGCCGAACTCGATGGTCGTCACGGACGGCGAGCCCGAGGTCTTCTCCCCCGACGGCAGCTTCATCGGCCGCCATATCTACACCTCCATTCCCGGCATCGCCGTGCAGATCAACGCCTTCAACTTCCCGGTCTGGGGCATGCTGGAGAAATTCGCACCGGCCTTCATCGCAGGCGTGCCGACCATCGTGAAGCCGGCGACCCCGACGGGTTACATCACCCAGGCCTGCGTCCGCCTGATGGTCGAGTCGGGGGTGCTGCCGGAAGGATCCATTCAGCTCATCTCCGGTTCCGCCCGCGACCTGTTGGACTACCTAGACTACCGCGACCACGTGGCGTTTACCGGCTCGGCGGACACCGCTCACAAGCTGCGCAGCCACGCCAACGTCATCGAGGGCGGGGTGCAGTTCAGCGCCGAGGCGGACTCGCTCAACGCGGCCATCCTCGGCACGGATGCCACCGGGGACTCGCCCGAGTTCACCGCCTACGTCAAGGCCGTCTTCGGGGAGATGACCTCGAAGGCCGGGCAGAAGTGTACGGCCATCCGCCGCGCCATTGTGCCGCACCAGCTGGTCGAGCCTTTCATCGCCGCGCTGTCGCAGCGCTTGGACGATAAGGTCGTCGTGGGTGACCCCCGCGAGGAAGGCTCCACCATGGGCCCGCTGGTCTCCGTGGAGCAGCGCGACGACGTCGCCGCAGCCGTCGGCGCCCTGGAAAACGCCGGCGGCGAAGTGGTCTACGGCGGCGCGGACAAGCTGGAGGGCGCGTTTTTCGCCCCGACCATCCTGAAGTTCGCGGACGCGAAGAATCCCACGGTGCACTCCACTGAGGCCTTCGGCCCGGTCGTTTCCGTCCTGGGCTACGAGACCGTCGACGAGGCCGTCGAGCTGGCAGCACTGGGTGCGGGTTCCCTGGTGGCCTCCGTCGTGACCCACGACCCGGAGCTGGCCACGCAATACGGGCGGGGCATCGCGGCCCACCACGGCCGCCTGCACTTCCTGGACCGCGACGACGCGAAGACCTCCACGGGCCACGGCTCTCCCCTGCCCCACCTCATCCACGGTGGACCGGGTCGCGCGGGCGGCGGCGAGGAGCTCGGCGGCGTGCGCGGCATCAAGCACTTCATGCAGCGCACCGCCGTCCAGGGCACGCCGGATCACCTCACGGCCGTCACGGGCCAGTGGCACCGCGGCGCCCAGGTCAACCGGGTCACCCGTGCGGACGTGGAATCCGGGAAGGGCACCCACCCGTTCCGCAAGGACCTCGCCACGCTGCGCATCGGTGACCAGTTCGCCTCGGATCTACGGAAGGTCACCCTGGAGGACATCACCGCCTTCGCGGAGTCGACCGGGGACACCTTCTACGCGCACACGAACGAGGAGGCCGCCACTGCCAACCCCTTCTTCCCGCGCCGGGTCGCCCACGGCTACCTGCTGGTCTCCTGGGCCGCCGGCCTGTTCGTCGAGCCGGCCCCGGGCCCGGTCCTGGCCAACTACGGCCTGGAGAACCTGCGGTTTATCACCCCGGTCACCTACGACGACTCCATCCGAATCGAGCTGACCGCCAAGCAGATCACCCCGCGCGTGACCGATGACTACGGCGAGGTTCGCTGGGACGCCGCGCTCTACAACCAGGAGGATGAGCTGGTCGCTTCCTACGACGTGCTGACCCTGGTGGAGAAGGAAGAGACCATCTATGCCACGGTTTAACCTAAACTGACACCGCTAACCTGCGGCGACTACACTAAGTGCCTATGACTAACCCGAGTGATTCCACGGATACTACCGCGCACCGCTATACGCCGGAACTGGCTAACCAGATTGAGAAGACCTGGCAGCAGTACTGGGCAGATAATGGCACTTTTAACGCGCCGAACCCGACCGGCGACCTGGCTACGGATGGCGAGTTGCCGGCGGAAAAGCTCAACGTGCAGGACATGTTCCCCTACCCCTCCGGGGCGGGGCTGCACGTGGGCCACCCGCTGGGTTATATCGCTACGGACACCTTCGCCCGCTACAACCGCATGCTGGGCAAGAACGTGCTGCACACTCTGGGTTATGACGCCTTCGGCCTGCCGGCTGAGCAGTACGCCATCCAGACGGGCACGCACCCGCGGACGACCACGATGGCCAACATTGACAACATGCGTCGGCAGCTGGGCGCCCTGGGCCTGGGCCACGACCCGCGCCGCAGCGTGGCCACCACGGATCCGGAGTTTTACAAGTGGACGCAGTGGATCTTCCTGCAGATTTACAACGCCTGGTTCGATGAGGAGCAGGGTAAGGCCCGCCCGATTTCGGAGCTGATCCAGGAGCTGGAGGCGAACAAGCGCACCACCAAGGACGGGCGCTACTACGAGGATCTCACCGCGGCGGAAAAGGCCGAGGCGGTGGACGAGTTCCGCCTGGTCTACCTGTCGAATTCCACGGTGAACTGGTGCCCGGGCCTGGGCACCGTGCTGGCCAACGAGGAGGTGACCGCGGACGGCAAGTCCGAGCGCGGTAACTTCCCGGTCTTCCGCAAGAACCTGAAGCAGTGGATGATGCGCATTACCGCGTACTCGGACCGGCTGCTCGACGACTTGGAGCTGTTGGACTGGCCGGAGAAGGTCAAGTCCATGCAGCGCAACTGGATCGGCCGCTCCCGCGGCGCGGACGTGAACTTCACCGCGGAGGGCCAGGAGATCACCGTCTTCACCACCCGCCCGGACACCCTGTTCGGCGCGGAATACGTGGTGCTGGCGCCGGAGCACGAGCTGGTCGACCACCTGCTGTCCCCCATCCCTTACGACGACGACATCGATGAGCGCTGGACCTACGGCCACGATGACCCGAAGGAGGCCGTGGAGGCCTACCGCGAGGACATCGCCGCGAAGTCCGACCTGGAGCGCCAGGAAAACAAGGACAAGACCGGCGTCTTCCTGGGTACCTATGCCACCAACCCGGTCTCCGGGAAGCAGGTCCCGATCTTCATCGCGGACTACGTCCTGACGGGCTACGGCACCGGCGCCATCATGGCGGTCCCGGCCCACGACATCCGTGACTACGAGTTCGCGCAGACCTTCGGCCTGCCGATCACGGAGGTCGTTAGCGGCGGCGACGTCAGCACCGAGGCGTGGACCGAGGACGGCACCCTGGTCAATTCGGCTAACGATGCCGGGCTGGATCTCAACGGCCTGGACAAGAAGGCCGCCATCGCCCGCACCATTGCCTGGCTGGAAGAGACCGGCAAGGGCGCGGAGAAGATCCAGTACAAGCTGCGCGACTGGCTGTTTGCCCGCCAGCGCTACTGGGGCGAACCGTTCCCGATCGTCTACGACGCGGACGGCCACGCCCACGCCCTGCCGGAGTCCATGCTGCCGGTCGAGCTGCCGGAGGTAGAGGACTACGCGCCGGTCTCCTTCGATCCGGAGGATCGCAACTCGGAGCCGCAGCCGCCGCTGGCCAAGGCCCGCGAGTGGGTCGAGGTCGAGCTGGACCTGGGCGACGGCCCGCAGACTTACTACCGCGACACCAACGTCATGCCGCAGTGGGCCGGGTCCTCCTGGTACCAGCTGCGCTACGTGGATCCGACCAACGACGAGCAGTTCTGCGACCTCGAGAACGAGCGTTACTGGACCGGCCCGCGCCCGCAGGAGCACGGCGCCAACGATCCGGGCGGCGTCGACCTGTACGTCGGCGGCGTGGAGCACGCCGTGCTGCACCTGTTGTACTCCCGTTTCTGGCACAAGGTGCTCTACGACTTGGGCTTTGTCAGCTCCAAGGAGCCGTACCGCCGCCTGTTCAACCAGGGCTATATCCAGGCCTATGCCTACACGGATTCCCGCGGCGTTTACGTCCCGGCCACCGAGGTCGAGGAGAAGGACGGCAAGTTCTACTACAACGGCGAAGAGGTCAACCAGGAATACGGCAAGATGGGCAAGTCCCTGAAGAACGCCGTCGCCCCGGATGACATCTGCCGCGACTTCGGCGCGGACACCCTGCGCGTTTACGAGATGTCGATGGGCCCGCTGGACACCTCCCGCCCGTGGGCGACCAAGGACGTGGTGGGTGCGCAGCGCTTCCTGCAGCGCCTGTGGCGCCTGGCCGTCAACGAGGAGACGGGTGAGCTGGCGGCTACCGATGCCGCCCTGACCGAGGACGATCTGAAGGCCCTGCACCGCACCATCGCGGGCGTGCGCGACGACTACGAGAACCTGCGCCTGAACACCGTCGTGGCCAAGCTGATCGAGTACGTCAACTACCTGACCAAGGCCTACTCGGACGGCGCGCCGCGGCAGGCCGTGGAGCCCATCGCCCAGATGGTCTCCCCGGTCGCCCCGCACATCGCGGAGGAGATCTGGCGCCGCTTCGGCCACGCAGAGACCATCACCTTCGAGCCCTTCCCGGCCTACGAGGACAAGTACCTGGTGGACGATGAGATCGAGGTCCCGGTCCAGATCAACGGCAAGGTCAAGTCCCGCATCCACGTCGCCGCCGATGCCGACCAGGACACCGTTCTGGCCGCCGCCTCCGCCGACGCGAAGATCGCAGATCTGATTAGCGGCAAGAACGTGGTCAAGCAGATCTACGTGCCCGGCCGTATGGTCAACCTCGTCGTGAAGTAGCGGGGAGTCTCCACTAGGGAGACGGGCGGATACTTCCTTTTGGGGTAATCCGCCCGAAAACCCGCGGTGAGGTGGGGTGATCCCGCCGCGGGTGAACTGCGGGGACCGCTCGGAGGGCTTGTTTAGGGCAGGGTCGCCTAAAATATTTTGATGCCCACCCTCAGAGGACTAAGGTTAAGCTGTCCTTGCTTACATGCTTATTACTCTGAAAGGGTTCCAGCACATCATGAAGAAAATCCTGGCCGCTGTCGCGGCGTCTGCGCTGATCTTCGGCGCAGCGGGCTGTTCTAGCGACTCTGCCGACAACGGCTCCACCGGGTCGAATGGCTCGAATGGAGCTTCTCAAGTAAACCAAGACGGCAAGAAGGTGGAGAACGCGGCCCTGACGGTCCACGACGCCGCCGGACGCACCGTCGAATTCGCGGAACAGCCGGAGCGCATCATCCTGGCGGAAGGCCGCAACACCTTCGTCACCTCGATCCTGCAAGACGACCCGTTCAAAAACGTCGTCGCCTTCGGCTCGGACCTGACCAAGGCCGCGCCGAAGTTCGAAGAAAAGCTGTACGAGCTGAACCCGGCGGCCAAGGACCTGCCGGAGATCGGCAACATCGCCAAGGGTGACGTGACCGTGGAAAACCTGCTGGCGCAGGACCCGGACGTCGTCGTCATGTCCCTGGACCACAAGGAGGGCGCGGAAAAGACCGGCTTCCTGGACGACCTGGACAAGGCCGGCATCACCTACGTCTTCACCGACTTCCGCCAGAAGCCGCTGGAGAACACCACCACCTCCGTGAAGCTGCTGGGCGACCTGCTGGGTGAGACCGAGCGCGCCGAGAAGTTCAACGAGTTCTACGACGGCAAGGTCAAGGAAATCACCGACCGGATCGCCGACGTTAAGGACGAGGACCGTCCGGAGGCGCTGGTCTGGACCGCCGCCGGCATGATGGACTGCTGCTCCGTCTCCGCGGACAAGAACTTCGGCGCCCTGCTGGACGCGCTGCACGCCAAGAACCTGGGCGAGGACATCACCTCGGCCGAGAACAACACCCTGACCGCCGAGAAGATGATCGAGATGCAGCCGGAGAACCTCATCGTCACCGGCGGCGAGTGGTCCGACGAGACGGACAAGACTCCGGACGTGCGCCACGTCCAGCTGGGCTATCAGTCCAGCCCGGAAAAGGCGCAGGAGACCCTGGACGGCCCGCTGGAGACCCAGGGCCTGGACCTGCTGGAAGCCCCGAAGAACGACAAGTACTTCGCCGTCTACCACCAGTTCTACGACAACCCGTTCAACGTCTTCGCCCTGGAGGCCTTCGCGAAGTGGCTCTACCCGGAGAAGTTCCAGGACATGGACGCGGCCCAGGACTTTGAGGACTTCCACAAGGACTGGCTGCCGTTCGACTACTCGGGCGCCTTCTTCGCCCAGAACCAGGACAACTAACCTGCGATGGCGTTAATGCAAGCAACAGACGCAACTGGTCACCGCCCGGCCCAGCCTGTCACGAGCGAGGAGAACGCGGGGCTGAAGCAACTGGCCATCAAGGACTACCGCTCGCGGGGGCGCCGGAAGGTGGTGGCCATCGTCGGGCTGTTCTTGCTCGCCTTCGTCGCCTTCGTCGTGGCGACCATCGTCGGCCCCATCGACCTGAGCGTCCACGATCTCTTCCTGGCGCTGACCGGCTCCGACGGGGTGGATCAACGCACGCACACGGTGCTGTGGCAGCTGCGCCTGCCGGCTTCTGTCATGGCGCTGCTGGTCGGCGCGGCCCTCGGCCTGTCCGGGGCCTTCATGCAGACCATCCTGGATAACCCCCTGGCCGAGCCTTTCACCCTGGGCATTTCCGCGGCGGCGGCCTTCGGCGCGGCGTTTTCCATCGTGATGGGCTGGACCATCTTGGCCAACCCGCAGTTCAACCTCGCGCTGCTGACCTCCGTCTCGGCGCTGCTGGCGGTCGTCGTCGTGGCCGCGGCATCCCTCTGGCGGGGCGCCAGCGCGGAGGTCATGATCTTGCTGGGCATCGCTCTGTCCTTCTTCTTCCAGGCCCTGCTGTCGCTGATGCAATACGGCGCCTCCACGGAAGCTTTGCAACAGATCGTCTTCTGGACCATGGGCTCCATGCAGCGGGCCAACTGGACCTCCAATGGCATCATCGGCGTGGTCCTGCTCCTGGCCCTCCCCTACGCGGCCGCCAGCGCGTGGAAGCTCACGGCGCTGCGCCTGGGCGACGACCGGGCGGCATCGTTGGGCGTTAACGTCAAGGCCCTGCGGATTGCGACCCTGGTGGTCGCCTCGGTCTTGGCCGCCGCGGCCGTGGCCTTCGCCGGGATCATCGGCTTCATCGGCCTGGTGGGCCCGCACATCGCCCGCATGCTGGTGGGTGAGGACCAGGCCTTCTTCCTGCCCGCCTCGGTCGCCTCCGGCGCGGTCCTGATGACCGTGGCTTATGCGGTCTCCATCTCGATCGTGCCCGGCGTCGCCATCCCAATCGGCATCATCACTGCCCTGGTGGGCGTGCCCTTCTTCGTTTTCCTCATCTTCTCGCGGCGGAAGGGAAGGAGCTAACCATGGCAATCACGGTTGAAAACCTCACTTTCCGCTACGGCAAGCACACCATCTTGGACGGCATGTCCTTCGGGCCGCTGAAGGAAGGCCGGGTAACCGGGCTGCTGGGCCCGAACGCGGCCGGCAAGTCCACGCTGCTCAACACCATCGCCGGGCTCAAGCAGCCGGCGGACGGCCAGGTGCACCTGACCCGCGGGGAAACCGAGTTGGGCAAGAAAGAGCGCCGCACGGCTATCGGCTACGTGCCCCAGGACATCCTGTCCACCGCCTCTCTCACGGCATTCGAAAGCCTCATGGTCACCGCCCGGCGCAGCCACCGCCCCGGGGTCGAGCCCGTCCAGGCCAGCGCCGACACCCTTGAGCTGCTCGGCATCACCTACCTGGCCGACCGCCTGGTCTCCCAGATGTCCGGCGGCCAGCGCCAGCTGGTCAGCGTCGCGCAGGTCTTGGTGGGCAACCCCGACATCCTGTTGCTGGACGAGCCGACCTCCGCGCTGGACCTGCGCCACCAGATCAAGCTCCTCAAGGTGGTGCGCGGCACCGTGGCCGACGGCGCGCGCCAAGCCGTCGTGGCCATCCACGACGTGAACCTGGCCGCTCGCTACTGCGACGACCTGCTGGTCATCAAGGGCGGCAAGGCCCTGGCCCACGGCACCCCGGCCGAGGTGCTCACGCCGGAGCTCATCGCCGAGGTCTACGGCATCGAGTCCACCATCCTGGATGACGCCGGGACCCCGGTCATCTGCCCGGTGTCGGCCTAGGCCTCCCGGCGGGCCCGCGGGCGCTAGCCAAGACGCGCTTACACTGGAAGGCATACCACTCGTTCAAGGAGGTTTGTATGTCTGAATTGCTCGTCTTGCTGCACCAGAAGGAAGAAATCGTGGCCGTGGATACTGCGACGGGATCCGCGCGCACGGTGGTGGAAAGCACCGGCGGTGGGCCCGACGGTATCGCGTTGGCCGAAGGATATATCTTCTACTCCACGATGGGCACCCCGCGCCCCAACGGCACCCAGGAGGGGGATTATTCCTCCCCGGACGGCGGCATCCACCGCGTCGCCTTCGACGGCACCGCCGCCACCGGCCCGGTCGAAGACCTCGTCGCTACGGATGACGCGCGCTTTACCACCGGCAAGCAACTGATTTACGCCGACGGCGCGCTCTACGTGGGCGACCGCGAAGGCCACAAGGTCTGGCGGGTGACTGACCCGGCGGGCGCTGCCCAGCTGGAGCAGCTAGTGGCCACCGACCCCGCCGGCAGCTGGCGGACCACCCCGGTCGGCGTGGCCGTGCACGACGGCACGCTGTACTGGACGCAAAAGGGCCCGTCGAAGGGCGGCCACGGCAGCATCCACGCCGCCGAACTAACGCAGCTGGGCGCCGACGCCGTCGATCCGGGAAGCACCCTGGTGGACGGCCTGCCCGAGCCCATCGATCTGGCCGTGGTGGGCGACTATATGTACTGGACCGACCGCGGCGCGGAGCCGGACGGCAACTCCCTCAACCGCGCTCCCCTGGCGGATCTGAGCCAGGTCGAGGTCGTGGTGCGCGGCCTGCACGAGGCCATCGGGCTGGCCCTGGACCCGGCAGGCTCCGCGGTCTGGGTCAGCGACCTGTCCGGCACCATCTACCGCGTCGACACCGAAACATCCGAGGCCACGGCCGTCGCCCACCTGGATACCCCGGCCACCGGCATCGTCTTCGTCTAACCAGCCGACCCACGAGGAGGCCGGCTGGGCTACGGGGACGCCGGCTGGCCCGCGAGGGCAGGAAAAATTTTCAATCGATCTTGTTCCTTTTGTAGAAAAGCGCAAACTTAGACAGTTAAGTTTTCGTGTTTTTCGAAAAGGGACAAGATCTCATGCAACAACAGCGGGCTTAGCGAGCCAGGGCGGTCTCCCAGAAGCCGGCAGAAGCCAGCATGCAGGCCGCGCCGAAGAAGACCTGGCCCTCCTCCGGAACCTCGCCGGTCAGTAGCAGTGGGAGGTTGCCCGCCGGGGTGGCCAGGGTAGCGACTACGAATTCGTTGCCGGTCAGCTGGTTGGTGCGCTTCTGCGCGCTGCGGATGACCCCGCCGAGGCGGGCGAAGGGGTTGACATTGCCCGGGTGGAAGTCGCGGTAGAAACGCTCGGTCGACGGCGAATAGAGCATGGACGGCTCGGCGGCATCGTAGGCGTCTTTGGACTCGCGCCAGCTTTCCACCGAGTCGTACAGCGTGTAGTCGGTGCCGGCCGCGGCCATGCGTAGCTCGGTGGCGCGCAGCTTGCGCCCGCCCGCAGGATTGCCGGCGGGCAGGGCGAAGGCCTCGTCCGAGGCGGCGGCGAACTGGTTGAAGACTTCCCCGTCGCCGGCGCGGCGTAGCTCCACCAGCGACAGGTAGGGGCTGACGCGGTAGGTGGACGCGTCGACCGTGTTGTCGGAGCGGAAGCCCGGCAGGGTGGCCCATTCGCCCTCGTACTGCAGCGCGGTCATGCGCGCGCCGGACGGATCCTGGTAGGTCATGGCGGCGTCGAAGCCGTCTACCGGGATGGTCCGCTGCCCCGGGGCCTTTTGGATGAGCTCCAGCAGCTCGTCGAAATCACCGAATTCGAAACCCAGGGCGGCATAGACCTGGGCCATGGCCTCCTCGCCCATTAGAGCTCCACCACCGTGCGGCCGTGGCGGGTGCCTGCCAACAGGGCCTCGCCCGCGTCGGCGACCTTATCGATGCCGATGGTCGCCGTCAGGCTGTCGAGGACCTCGACCGGCAGCTTGTCTGCCAGCAGGTCCCAGGCGCGCTGGCGGTAATCCAGCGGGGCGTCGACCGAGTTCACGCCGGCCAGGATGACGTTGCGCAGAATGAACGGCAGCACGGTGGTCTCCAGCTTGGGGCTGGCGGCCATGCCCGTGGAGGCGACCACGCCGCCCCAGGTGACCTGGGCCAAGACGTTGGCCAGCACGTGGGAGCCGGCGGTATCCACCGCGCCGGCGAACCGGGCCTTCTGCAGCGGCTTGCCGGTCTCCGAAAACTCCGCGCGGTCCAGCACCTCGTCCGCGCCGAGGCGGCGCAGGTAGTCGCCGTGCTCTTCCACGCGGCCGGTCAGGGCGGTGACGGAAAAGCCCAGCTGCTTGAGCAGCACGACCGCAATCGAACCCACGCCGCCGGTAGCGCCCGTGACCAGGATCCGCGGCGAATCCTCCGGAGAAAGACCGTGGTCCAGCAGGGAGTTCACGCAGAGCGCGGCCGTGTAGCCGGCCGTGCCGATGGCCGCGGCCTGGGCCAAGCTGAAGGCCTCCGGGACGGCGACGGTGGCCTCCGCGCGCACGCGCTGGCGGTCGGTGTAACCGCCGTGGCGGAACTCGCCCAGGCCGTCGCCGTTGCAGACGACCTGGTCGCCCGGGTTGAAGCGCTCCGAGTCTGACTCTTCCACGGTGCCGACCACGTCGATGCCGGGAACCAGCGGGTTGGTGCGCATCACGCCCTTGTCCCCGTGAAGCGCCATGGCGTCCTTGTAGTTCAGGGAAGAGTGGCTGACTGCGACTACGACGTCACCTTCGGTGTTGACCGAGCTCTGCTCGGAATCCTGCGAGTGTTGGACGGAGCCGTCATCGTTGCGAGTTACCCAAATAGTCATGTCCGCCATGTTATGCGCCCCACGGCTAAACTGCATTGTTAGAACCGACACCCTCGGGGAGGACTCAGGTTCCTGCCAGTGTCTCCCCTCCCGATTAGCAGGGCGGGTGGCTACGGTAGAGGACATGTCAGCCAACTACCGCCTCGCCGTTGCCGAGCCCACCGCCGCTCGGCCGCGTCGTGCTGGGCGCGGGCGGATGGCCCTCAGCTTCGCTGTCATCCTCGCGATGGTGGGGCTGGTGACCTTGGCCAAGCCGTGGATCGAAATCCCCGGCCTTATTAACGGTTCGGCGCACGCGATCCGCAGCCTGGATCTGCAATTCCTGGATGGCTGGGAGACCCCGCCCATCTGGTACGGGCCGTACACCAATACCTTCGGCAATATCTTGCTGTTCGTGCCGGTGGGCGCCGCCTTCTACACGCTGACGCGCGGCACCGGCCGGGCGGTGCTATTGGGCCTGGCCACCAGCCTGAGCATCGAAATCATCCAGTACATCTTCGCCCTCGGCTACAGCGACGTCGACGACCTGCTGTTCAACACCATCGGCGCAGCACTCGGCGGCATCTGGTTCGCCCGTTGCGACCACGCGGCCCGGACCCGCCTGTTGTGGCGCCTGACGCTGATAGGCGCCATCGTCACCGCGTTGATGCTCGCCGCCTTGGGCTTTACCTTCCTGCGCGGCTAAGCGCGGACGATCTTCTCGACCGCGGCGGCGGTCTGCTTAGCAAACGGCGAGACCCCCGTGATGGTGGCCGAGCCGGGGCCGGTCCAGCTGCCGTAACCCACCAGGAAAAGGCCGGGCACCTGGGCCTTGCCCTCGGCGACCAGGTGCCGGATGGGACCCAGGGCCGGGCGGAAGCCCGTGCACCAGATGAGGTGGTCGTGGTCGAGCTCGTCCAGCCGTCCGAAGATGGGTTGGGCGACCAGGCGCCCGGCATCGCGCGCCGCCTTGACCGGCGGGACCATGACGATATCGCCGAGGGAAGACTCCGAACCCGGATCGGGGCGGCCCTCCTTCTGGGCCAGCAGCCGCGCGCGGCTGTGGTGGAAGAGATCCCGGCCGTCGATGTTGTCCGGCATCCAGCGCGGCGGCCGGTGCGTAAACCAGTCCACTTGGGCCGCAGTGTCCAGCAGGTCCGCAGCAATTTGCGCGCCGGAATTGGCCCCGCCCACCACGGCCACGCGCGCGCCGGCAAAGGGGGAAGCACCCGGGTACCACGCCGAATGCCACTGCTTGCCGCGGAAGTGCCCGGGATAAAAAGGGATAAACGGGCTGGACCACGTGCCGGTCGCGGCCACGACGGTGCGGGCGGCAACCGTCGGGGCATCGCCGCCGCGGAGGGCCACCACGAAATGATCCCTGGCGTCCTCACTGTGGTTATCCCCGTGGCCCTCGCCGTGGTGGTCGACCCGCGTGACGGTGACCGGGCGGATTACCGGCAGGTCGTAGCGCTTTTCGTAGGCGCGCAGGTAGTCCACCACGTGGCTGGCCGGCGGGTAGCCGGGGTAGGCGGGCATCGGCATGCCCGGCAGGTTCGAGGCCGTCGCCGGGCTGAACAGGTGCAGCGAATCCCAGGTGTGCTGCCAGGCCCCGCCCGGGGCGGGCTCGGCGTCGAGGATGCGGAAATCGAGGCCGCGCTTGCGCAGGTAGTAGCCGCAGGCGAGCCCGGATTGCCCGCCGCCGATAACGAGACAGTCCAGCATTAGATGAGCTTCAATTCCTGCGCCCGGTGGATGGCCGCGGTGCGGGTGTCCACGCCTAGCTTCTGATAGATGTGAATCAGGTGCGTTTTCACCGTCGCCACGGAGATAAACAGCTGGCTGGCCAGCTCCTTGTTGGACACGCCCGTGGCCAGCGCGCGCAAGATCTCAATCTCCCGGGCCGACAGCGCCTGCTGCCCGCGGCCCAGCCGGTCGGCGAGCATCCCGGCGACCTCCGGGGACAGCGTGCGGCGCCCGGCGGCCGTGTCCAGCACCGCCTGGTGGAGCTCCTCTTCCGGCGAGTCCTTCAACAGGTAACCGCGGGCGCCGGCCTCCAAGGCGGCGACGATATCGGCCTCCGTGTCATAGGTGGTCAGGATGAGCACCGGCGGCCCGCCGCGCTCCACCACCCGCTGGGTGGCTGTAATACCGTCCACGCCGGGCATCTGGATATCGCAGACGATGACCTCCACCTGCGGGTCTAAGTCATCGACCGCGGAGCCGTCCGCGCCCTCGGCCACGACCTCGATGTCGTCGAAGCTGTCCAAAATGGCGCGCAGGCCCGCGCGGACCACGGGGTGATCATCAATCAGCATCACTGCCACCATGGTGCTCGTCCTCCTCGTCTAATCGTGCGTCCGCGTCCGGAGCGCTCCTACTGTGTGCCCGTTTCTGCCGGGCCGGGGCGCTGGGACTCGGCCGCGTGCTGGCTGGTCAGGGGAATGCAGACTGCCAGGGCGGTGCCGGCGGCGCCGGTGGATTCTAGGCTCAGGCTACCTCCTAAGTCCTCCACGCGGCGGGCCAGCCCGCGCAGCCCGTAGCCGAAGCGCCCGTCGGTCCCGTCGCCGTCATCGACGACGTCGACGGTCACGGCGTCCGCAAACAACCCCAGGGTGACCACGGCGCGGGAGGCGTGGGCGTGCTTGACCACGTTGTTGAGGCCCTCCTGCACGCAGCGCAGGGCGGCGGAGAAGACCGGCTCCGGCAGGGCGGCGGCCTGGCCGTGGGTATGCAGCTCAAAGGTGGTGAGCTCCCCCAGCGCCTGGCCCCGCCGGCGCATCCGCGCCAGCACCTCGGCGGCGGCCTCCGGGAGAGGGCGGGCGGACTCCGGCGCCGTCAGATCCCGCACGAAGCGCCGGGCCTCGGCCAGGTTTTCGCGGGCCACGGACTCGATGGTGGACAGGCCCTCCTGCGCGCTGCCCGGGGCCTGCGCGCGGGTCGCACGGGCCAGCAGCACGATGGAGTTCAGCCCCTGGGCCACGGTGTCGTGGATTTCCCGGGATAGGCGCTCGCGCTCCTCCAGCCGGCCGGCCTGGTGCTCCGCGGCGGCGAGCTCCTCGCGCGTGGCCCGCAGCTGCTCGGCCACCTTCCGGTGGTGATCCGCCTCCCGCGCCAGGGCCCGGTAGGAGTAGTAGATGGCCACGGCGAACAGCGTGCCGATAGCCGGCCCGATGGCCGCGGCCACCGTCCAATCCGCCGGGTGGAGCCAGGCCGGCACGAAGGCCGCCACTGCCCAGGCGCCCGCCACCGCTATCAGGCCGGGCGCGGTGGGCAGCAGGTGCAGGTACAGAAAGGCCAGCGGGAATTCCAGCCACAAAAAGTCCGGCGTGTGGACGACCAACCCGAGCCACAACATGGTCACCAGCACCAACCAGGTATACCGGGTGGCCCGGCGCAGCGGCACGCCCCGCTTTTCCTGCCAGGTGCCGGCGACGTAGACCACGGCCAACACCCCGGCCAACAGGACGGCGCGGTAGTCCAAGCGCCCGTCCACGCCGGCGCGCAGCACGCCGAAGCCCAGCAGGAAGGCGAACATGACGTGCAGGCCCACGCGCAGCCCACTCAATACGGAGTCGAAACCAAACCTCACAGCGATCCAAGCTAGTCGGGCGGGAGGTTGATTTTCATCAACCAGTCGGTTGACTGGCAAATCAACCGCCGCCCCGATTACTTTCTGAGCTGGGCAAACCATGATGAAGGTATGTTCTTAGCACTTCGAGATATCGTTTATGCCCGCGGCCGGTTCGCGCTGATGACCGCCGTCGTCGGGCTCATCACCCTATTGCTCGTCATGCTGAGCGGACTCACCGGCGGCCTCAGTAAGCAAAACACCTCCGCCCTGGAGGCGCTCGATCCGGCCGGCGTGGTCTTCAGCAGCGACGAGCCCTCCTTCAGCGACTCCCAGATCGACCGGGCCTTCGCCGCCGACTACCCCGGCGCCACCGCCCTGGGAGTAAGCCAAACCCGGATCGCCTCCGGTGACGAGGCCGGCACCGTTGCGGTGATGGGCCTGCCCGAAGGCAGCCTCGTCCCCGGCACCGAGACCCCAGTGAAAACCGGGCAGTTGCAACTGTCCGAGACGGCCGCGGAAGATATCGCCGCCTCCGCCGGGGAGATGCTCCAGGTAGGCGGGGAGGACGCCCGGGTCGCCGGGACCGTCCCGGACGAGTTCTACTCCCACTCCCCCGTCGCCTGGACCACCACGCAGACCTGGCGCGAGGTCGCGCACGCCCCGCAGGACGTCGTTGGCACCGTCCTTTTGACTGAGGACGCCGACGCGCCGGGCGCGGTCTCCCTGAAGGAGGCACTCGGCGGGCTGGCCAGCTACCAGTCGGAGCGCGGCTCGCTGCTGACCATGCAGGGATTCCTCTACGCCATCTCCGCGCTGGTGACCGTCGCCTTCCTGACCGTGTGGACCATCCAGCGCACCCGCGACCTGTCCATCCTGCGCGCACTCGGCGCCGACGGTTCCTACCTCCGCCGCGACGCGCTCGGCCAGGCCGCCGTGGTCCTGGGGCTGGGCACCGTCCTCGGCGCCGTCGTGGGCTGGGGCCTGGGCGAAGCCGCCGCCCAAGCGCTGCCGTTCGAACTGTCCATCAACACCGTGCTGGTGCCCGCCGTGGGCATCTGGCTGCTCGGCCTGGCGGGCGCGGCACTGGCTACCCGCAAGGTCTCCCGTACCGATCCGATGCTGGCTCTAGGAGGGGCTGCCTAAGATGACTTACCCACTTGATCTACTCAATATCACCGTCACCTACCCCGATGGTCCCACCGTGACCACCGCCCTCGACGCCGCCGACCTGCAGGTTCCGGCCGGCCAGGTCACCGCGCTCGTCGGCGAGTCTGGCTCTGGCAAGTCCACCCTGCTGTCGGTGGGTGCTGGGCTGGTGGTCCCGGACAGCGGCAGCGTGCGGGTGGCCGGCACCGATCTCACCGATGCCCCGGACAAGCTGCGCTCTCAAACCCGCCGCAACCACATCGGCATCATCTTCCAACAGGCCAACCTGATTGCCTCGCTGACCGTGCGCGAGCAGCTCGAGATCGTCGATCACATCAGTGGGCGCAAGCGCCGCCCGCGCCATGCCGATGAGCTCCTCGAGCAGGTCGGCCTGGGCGGGCTGGGCGGCCGCCGCATGCAGCAGCTGTCCGGCGGCCAGCGCCAGCGCGTCAACATCGCCCGCGCCCTGATGGCCGACCCGGAGGTCCTGCTGGCGGATGAGCCCACCAGTGCGCTGGACTCCAAGCTCAGCCAGCAGATCATGGACCTGTTGATTCGGCTTACCCGGGAGCGCGATCTCGCCACGGTGGTGGTTACCCACGATCGGGGCCTGGCCGCCGAGTGCGACGCCGTAGTGGAGGTCAATGACGGAAAGGTTAAGGAGACGATAGTAACCTAGTTCGGGTCATGTTAAAACGCCCGCGTAAAGCACGTGTAGTCCCCACCGCGTATCCCCGGATGTCGCAGTGGGGATACGCGCATATCACCATGCTGGCCGTCACGGTCGCCGCGTGCGGAGTCTTCATCGTGGCCGCGCGGCGCGTGCGCGGCACCAGCAAGGAATCCTTCCTGCGGAAGATGACCGGCTGGGTCATGCTCGTCGCCGGCACCGCCTGGACGATTATCTCCCTGGACCCGAAGCAGTTCGACGTCCGGGAGTCGTTGCCGCTGCACCTGTGCGACGTCCTGCGGCCGGTGCTGGCCATCGGGCTTATCACGGAAAACGAGCGGGCGCTCAACCTCACGTATTTCTGGGGGATTATCCTCAACCCGCAGGCGATCATCACCCCGGACGTGATCTACTACTTCGAGCCGAAGTGGCTGCGCTTTGCCACCTACTGGTTCTTCCACATCACCGCGCTGGCCACTCCCCTGGCGCTCACCTTCGGCCTGGGCTACCGCCCGACCTGGGCCGGGTACCGCTCGGCCGTGGCCACCACCCCGGTGTGGATGGCCACCGCCATGTTGGTCAACCGTTTTACCGACGGCAATTACGGTTTCTTAAACCACCCGCCGGGCAGCCGCTCCATCATCAACTACCTGGGCCCGTGGCCTTTCTATATCGTCTCCGAGATCCTCGCGGTGGGCGCGGCCTGGGCTGCGATGACCGCGCCGTGGCAGCTGCCCTCCCTGCGCCGCCGCACCCGGCAGATCGGCCCGAAGGGCCTGGTCCGCAAGCTACTGGCGCGCAAGTAGCCGTGCGATAGCCGCGGGGATGGCGGCGGCTATCTGGCTGGCAGTGGCTACCGATACCCCGTACTCCGTCGTCGCCGCGATCTCCGCGGCGTGGATGTGGATGGTCACCGCGTGGACGATGGCGTCCATGGTCATGCCCTCCAGCGCTACTTGCGCGCCGAGGAGCCCGCTGAGTACGTCGCCGGAGCCGGCTGTGGCGGCCAGCGAATGGCCCGCGTTGATGCCGACCGGGGTGGTGCCGGCCCATTCCGGGCCCACGACGGTGGTGATCCGGCCCTTGTGCAGCACCCAGCACATCAGGTTTGCGGCTAGGTCTTCTTGCGCCTCCAGGCGCCCGGCGGGCTTTTCGCCCTGCACGCAGCCGGCGTAGAGGGCGTCGAATTCCGCGGCGTGCGGGGTCAGCAGGACCGCCGGGTGCGCGCGGACCAGGTTCTGGAGGCGCGGGCTGTCGGCCAGCTGGCGCAGGCCGTCGGCGTCGATGACCACCGCGCACTCCGGGCGCTGTAGTACGGCCTCCAGCTCCGCGGCGGCGGCCTCTGCCCTACCGGGGCCGACCACCCAGCTATCGACGCGGGCGTCTGTCCCGGTGGCCGAGACTATCTCCGGGAAGCGCTGCGTGGCGCCGGGGTTGTTGAGGACCTGGACCATGGAAGGCGTCGTGCGCAGGGCGCCGGCGGCGGCGAGCACCCCGGCGCCCGGGTAGCGCTGGCTGCCGGCGCAGATGCCGGTCACCCCGCCGCTGTATTTGTGGGAGTGGATCCCGGGGCGGGGATCCGGGATGGGGCCAGTGGTTTCCGCAGGACGCAGAAATGGCGAGTCCCAAACATAGCAGCTGCCCACGGTGGGTTCGGCCGCCAAATAGGCGTCCGGGATGTGCCGGGCGAGCGCCTCGGCGAAGTTGGGCACGTCTCCCACGATGACCTCGCCGCACTCGGCTGCCACGGCCTGGCCCAGCCGCCCGCCGCCGAAGGTGACGGTGACGTCGGCGGTGACCGCGTTGTCCGCGGCCACTCCCGAGTCGGCGTCCACCCCGGTGGGCATGTCGACGGCCAAGACCTGGGCGCCGGCCAGCAGGCCGTGGACGTCCGGGTCCAGGCCGCGGGCCGAGCCCAGCCCGGCGACCGCGTCGATGACCAGGTCGAACTGTCCCGCCTCCGGGGCCTTGTCGGTGATGGTGACGCCGGCCTGCTCCGCGGCGGCCCGGGCCCGCGGCTGGGCGGAACCGGTAACCAGCAGCGCCTCGACCGAGCGGCCGAGCTGCGCCAACAGCGCGCCGGCGTAGAGGCCGTCGCCACCGTTTCCCCCGGAGCCGGCCAGCACCAGGATGCGCCCGGAGCCCGACATCGCCGCCGCGGTGCGGGCGACGGCCTGGGCGGCGGCGCGCATGACGTGATCCGGCTCGGGCTCGGCGGCGAGCAGCTCCTTTTCGGCGGCGCGGACAGCGGCAGTGCTATAGGTGGCTAACATGCCTCCAGCCTAGGCCGGCTGGCAGGTCGGGCACCAGAAAAGATTGCGGGATTCGAGCGCGCGCTCGGCAATCGGGGTGCCGCACACGTAGCAGCCCAGGCCGGCCCGGCGGTAGACGTAAACCTCTCCCCCGTGATCGTCCTTGCGCGGATCGCGTCCCATCGCCTCTGGGGTGTGCTCGTCGCGGACGGTGTCGATCCGTCCGCGCTCTACGCCCACCTGCATGAGGAAGACCAGGTCCGCCCAGAGGGCATCGAAAGCCGCGCGGTCCAGTTCCTTGCCGGGCAGGAACGGGCTAATGCCCTGCCGGAAAAGGGCCTCCGCGCGGTAGATGTTGCCCACCCCGGCGAACAGGTGCTGATCCATCAACAGGGAGGCGATGCTGCGCCGGGAGCGGTGCACCTTCTCCCATACCACCTCGGGATTCGCGTCCGCGCGCAGGGGGTCCTGGCCCACCTTGGTCAGGCGGGCGGCATAGTCCTCCTCGGTGATCAGCCGGCAGAACTGCGGGCCGCGGAGGTTGGCCGCCAGCTCGTCGGTGGTGATCCGGAGCCGGATCTGGCCCCAGACGTCTTCTGCCGGCTCGAAGCGCAGCGAGCCGATGAGCCCCAGGTGGATGTAGACGATGTGCTCCGGCTGGGGTGCGTCGAAGTGTACGAAGAGGTGCTTGCCGAAGGTCTCGGCCCGGTCGATCTCGCACCCGTCCAACTGCGCGGCCTCGGCGGCGAAGCGGCCCTGCGGGCTGGTGACCTGCAACGCGCGGTGCCGGAAATCGTGGTTGAGGCGGTTGGCTAGACGGTGAATAACATGACCTTCGGGCATACTGATCCAGTCTAGTCGGCGGCGCGCGCGTGGCCCTCGGCGGCAGTGAGTGACGGAAATCATAATACCTATGACATCTTAGGAACCTGTGTATTGCGGTTGCCGTCTTCCCTGCGCACAGCGTTAACATCAGGAAACTCCAAGGTAGACGAGGCAATTGTGGACGAGACAACGATTAAGCAGATTCATAACTTTGGTGCTATCTGCGGTAGGGTGACCACCAGTCGACGCCGTCCGAGAGGGTTGACGTCGGGTACGGGCGTGACGGTTGTTGGGTAAGAGCGGCAACCGTCGGAAACGCCTATTCCTGGAGAGAGGCGAACGGCGCCGCTAACCCATATTCCTTTCCGTGGGTGGCGGCGCCGTTTGACATATCCCGGCCTCCCCCGCGCTTATCTCTTCTCGGGGCCCAGATCACTGCCAACGTAGAGGAAATGACAAATTTTTCGGGCCTCGTTATAGGCTGACTAGGATTTCTATGACTTTTAGGTCGGGGTTGCGTAGACTGTAGCGGCGTACATAAATCGATAAGACGGCAGTAACGCCGCCCATGCTGATGGAGCAAGAAGGGCCATTTATGACGCACGCACTTGGATTTGACCGCGAAAAATACATCCAACTCCAGTCCGAACACATCAGCGCCCGGCGGCGTGACATCGGGGGAAAGCTTTACCTGGAGATGGGCGGCAAGCTTTTTGATGACATGCACGCCTCCCGCGTGCTGCCCGGATTCACCCCGGACAACAAGATTGCCATGCTGGAGCATATCCGGGACGAGGTGGAGATCCTCGTCTGCATCAACGCCAAGGACATCGCCCGACAGAAGGTGCGCGCGGATCTGGGCATCCTCTACGAAGACGACCTGCTGCGCCTGGTCGACGTCTTCCGCGAACGCGGCTTCCTGGTTAACAACGTGGTCATGACCCAGCTGGAGGACGGCAACGGCCCGGCTGAAGCCTTCATCGACAAGCTGGAGCGCCTGGGTCTCAAGGTCGCCCGGCACCGCATTATCCCTGGCTACCCGACCGACACGGATCTGATCGTCTCCGAGGAGGGGCTCGGCCGCAACGAATTCGCCGAGACCACCCGGGACCTCGTCGTGGTTACCGCGCCGGGGCCGGGCTCCGGCAAGCTGGCCACTGCGCTGAGCCAGATTTACCACGAGCACCAGCGCGGCGTGCAGGCCGGTTACGCCAAGTTCGAGACCTTCCCCATCTGGAACCTGCCCCTCGAGCACCCGGTCAACCTGGCCTACGAGGCCGCGACCGTGGACCTGAACGACTCGAATATCATCGACCACTTCCACCTGTCGGCCTACGGGGAATCCACGGTGAATTACAACCGCGACGTGGAGGCCTTCCCGCTGCTCAAGTCGCTGCTGGAGCGCCTGACCGGCCAGACCCCCTACCAGTCCCCCACGGATATGGGTGTCAACATGGCCGGCCTGTGCATTACTGACGACGCCGTCTGCCGCGCCGCCTCCCAGCAGGAGATCATCCGCCGCTACTTCAAGGCGCTAGTCGAAGAAGCCCGCGAGGGCCTGGATTCCACCCAGTCCGACCGCGCCGCGGTCATCATGGCCAAGGCCGGCATCCGCGCTGAGGATCGCCCGGTCGTCGAGCCGGCGCGCCAGCGCGCCCAGGAGACCGGGGATCCGGCCTCCGCACTGGAGCTGGCCGACGGCACTATCATCACCGGCCGTACCTCCGCGCTGCTGGGTTGCTCGGCGGCCATGCTGCTCAACGCACTCAAGCACCTGGCCGGCATCGACGACGAGATCCACCTGCTCTCCCCCGAGGCCATCGAGCCGATCCAAACGCTCAAGACCAAGCACCTGGGCTCCCGCAACCCGCGCCTGCACACCGACGAGGTGCTCATCGCCCTGTCGACGTCCGCGGCGAAGGACGAGAACGCCCGCCGCGCCCTCGAGCACATCAAGGAATTGACCGGCTGCGACGTCCACACCACCACCATCCTGGGCTCGGTAGACGAGGGGATTTTCCGTAACCTGGGCGTGCTGGTGACCTCGGACCCGGTCTTTGCCCGCAAGAAGGGCTTGTACCACAAGCGCTAAACCGCAGGTCAACAATTCGGAATTTGCCGGTGCCCCGCCTAAGATTTTAAGGCGTGAGCATCGGCAAAATTCTCCTGTACTACTGCTTTACCCCGCTCAAGGACCCGCAGGCCATCATGCTGTGGCAGCGGGACCTGTGTGAATCTTTGGGGCTCAAGGGCCGGATCCTGGTGTCCGAGCACGGGATCAACGGCACCGTGGGCGGGGACATGGACGCCTGTAAGCGCTACGTGCGCAAGACCCGCGACTACCCCGGCTTCAAGAAGATGGCCTTCAAGTGGTCGGAGGGCTCCGCGGACGACTTCCCGCGGTTGTCGGTGAAGGTACGCGACGAGATCGTGGCCTTCGGCGCGCCCCAGGAACTGCAGGTCGACGAGGACGGCGTCGTCGGCGGCG
This sequence comes from Corynebacterium sp. LK2537, assembly GCF_040946485.1. NCBI lineage: Bacteria > Bacillati > Actinomycetota > Actinomycetes > Mycobacteriales > Corynebacteriaceae > Corynebacterium > Corynebacterium sp. LK2537. The sequence continues at coordinate 22,094 of NZ_JAYWLQ010000007.1, read as the reverse complement.
GCGTCCACCTGCGCCCCGAGCAGGTCAACGAGCTGGTCGCCGAGCGCGGCGACGACGTCGTCTTCTTCGACGGCCGCAACGCCATGGAGGCCGAGATCGGCAAGTTCAAGGGCGCAGTCGTGCCGGATGTAAATACCACGCACGACTTCATCAAGGAGCTGGAGTCCGGCAAATACGACTGGATGAAGGACCGGCCCGTCGTGTCCTACTGCACCGGCGGGATTCGCTGCGAGGTCCTCTCCGCCCTGATGAAAAACCGCGGTTTCAACGAGGTCTACCAAATCGACGGCGGGATCGTGCGCTACGGGGAGAAATACGGAAACGACGGGCTGTGGGAAGGCTCGATGTACGTCTTCGACAAGCGCATGCACCACGAATTCGGCATCGGCACCGAGGACCCCGGCTTCATCCAGCTGGGCCACTGCGTGCACTGCGGCGCCGGGACGAACACCTTCCATAACTGCATCAATGAGGATACCTGCCGGCGTCAGGTCCTCATCTGCGACGACTGCGCCCAGCACACCGAGACCCAGCACTGCGGCCGGCCCGACTGCGCGGCGGTAGCCGCCGAGGCCGCCGGGAAAAAGGGCAACTAGGGCGAATACCCCGGGGCATGGTTCGGGGGAGGGCGAGGCAAATCCAGTCGGGGAGAGGTGCCCGCTTTTACCCCCGCTGCGTTGGGCTCGGGGGTACAAATCGCCGCCCCTGGTGGATAAGGCCGGGGGAGTTATCCACAGGTAGCTGTAGAATTCCCTCTCACCTTTGCTTTCGTCGTCGAAGTATCCACCGGGCGCTGTGGATAACTCTCTAATTTTCTGACCAGCGGTTTTAATAATTGCAGGTCAGACGGTTTTTAAAGGTGTGAATACTTTAAAGAAAAACGTGAATAACTTTCCTACCTGCGGCGACGGGGCGTCACTTTGAACCTGTATATTTTTCGTAACAGTCGTCCCCGGGTAGAAGTTATCCACAGCTGGAGCCGAGTTATCCACAGTTACTCACAGGCCCGTAGTCCGCGTTCGGGTTCGCGGTCCGACCAGGCGCCAGATCGCGGGGATCTGCGCGATAGGTGCCGGGGATGACCGTGTGGGCATGCAAAAAGGCCCCGGGGCGAAATCCCACCTCACATAGGATTTCGGCCCCAGGGCCTTCAAGCTGCTGTTGTCTTTGGGTCTATGGTTTGACCGTCGAGCGCCTAATTAGGCAGCTACGACCGAGAAGTTCACCTTGCCGAGAACGTCAGCGTGCAGCTGGAGCTCGACCTGGTAGTTGCCGGTCTTCTTGACCAGGCCCTTGGGCATCTTGACGATGCGCTTGTCCAGGTTCGGGCCGCCAGCCTTCTTCACGGCGTTGACGATGTCCTCAGCGTTCACGGAGCCGAAGAGCTTGCCCTTCTCGGAGGTCTTAACCTCGACCGTGACGTCGTTGAGCTGCTCAAGCTGATCGCGGACCTCGCGAGCGTGGTCCAGGTCGCGGATTGCGCGAGCTTCCTGGGCACGCTTGATGCCCTCGATCTGCTTTTCTGCGCCGCGGGTGGCAACGATGGCCAGGCCGCGCGGCAGCAGGTAGTTACGTCCGTAGCCGTTCTTAACCTCAACAATTTCGCCGGGGGCGCCGAGGTTCTCAACGGCAGCGGTGAGGATCAGCTTCATGATCCCTGCCTTTCAATTGAGTCGTTTATTCGATGATTACTGCGCACTTAGTTAGAACGGGGGTTCATCATCAGCGCCGGAGAAGCCTCCGGCCTGCGGTGCAGAATTCCACGGATCGTTGTCCTGCGCGGACTGCTGGTTGCCGCCAAAGCCACCCTGGCTGAAACCGCCCTGGTTGCCCTGGTTACCGCCGAAGCCGCCCTGGTTTCCGCCCTGATTGGAGCCGAAGTTGTTGGAACCCGAGTTGTTTCCGCCCTGGTTGTTGCCAAAGTTGCCGCTGCCGCCCTCACGCGGGTTGCGGTGAACCTGGGCCTTGGCGTACTTCAACGAGGGGCCAACCTCATCAACGTCAATCTCGAAAACGGTGCGGTTGTCACCGTCTCGGGTCTGGAAACTGCGGGCCTTCAGGCGGCCGTTGACAATAACGCGCATGCCCTTGGTCAGGGTCTCTGCGACGTTTTCAGCCATGTTGCGCCAGGCGTTGCAGGTCAAGAACATAGCTTCGCCGTCTTCCCACTGCTGTTGCTGCGCATTGAAGTAACGCGGGGTAGAGGCCACCCGGAAATTAGCTACGGGTGCGCCAGACGGGGTGAAACGCAATTCCGGATCGGCGACGATATTGCCTACTACGGTGATTGGGGTATCTCCCTGTGCCATGTTCTTAAACTCCTTTTCGTGGAAACTGTAGTTTTTACAAACCCCAGTATCCGCTATTTAGCGTCGGTGCGCAGAACCTTGGTACGCAGAATGGCGTCGTTCAGGTTCAAACGGCGATCGAGCTCGAGCACCGAGTGGGACTCGCACTCCAGGTTGACGACGGCGTAGATGCCCTCTTCCTTCTTGTTGATGGGGTAGGCCAAGCGACGCTTGGTCCAGACATCGACGTTTTCAACCTTGCCGCCGTCCTTGCGGACGGAGTCGAGGAACTTGTCTAGGGACGGGGTTACGGTGCGCTCATCCTGGCTAGGATCCAGAATGATCATTACTTCGTAGTGACGCACGGACCTCATCACCTCCTATGGTCTAGTAAATGGTTTTCGGCCACATCACCTTTGCGGATGTGGCAGGAGGGTACGTTGCGTCAAGCAACCCCACCACAGTACCGCACTCGGGGCCCAAAACTGAAATCTAGCCGCCCTGGGTAGCGGCGAAAAACACGGCGCTGCCCGCGGGCACGAGCGTCACGAAAACCAGGGCCAAAAGGCCCAGGACGATTGGCGCGGTGCGCTGGCCCTTTTGCTGGTAGAGGTAGTAGGCCGTGCCCACACAGGCAAAGCCAATGACGATAGAGATAATGCCAATGATGGTGATGAGCATGATTAGTGCAACGGTTGTAGGGGATCGGAATATGGACGGTCGGGGTGGACGCTGCGCACGGCGTCGTGGGCGCTGCCGCGAAGCTGCCGCAGCACCAGCACGACCATGGCGATGATGAGGCCGTCGCGCACCAGGATGGCGGTATCCAGCAGCTCGTGCGGGATGCCGCCGTTTTCGGCGCCCAGCATGTGCCACATCAACAGCGGCCAGACCGCGAACTCGGCGCAGGCCCACGCGGTAATCAGCCGCCATCGCGGCACGGCCAGCACCGCCGGGATAAGCAGCCACAGCGAGTACTGCGGCGACCAGACCTTGTTGACCAACAAGAACGCGGCCACGATGAGGAAGATGAGCTCGCCCACCCGCGGGGTGCGGGCGGCCTTAAGGCCGACGACGAGGATGGCCAGACACAGGGCGGCAAAGAGCCCGAAGGAGATGACGTTGAGAACGCCGGGGGAGACGTTAAACGGTGTGTTGCGGGCCAACACGGCGTAGACGGTGGTCCACTCCCAGGACCGCTCCGAGTTGAGCCGGAAGAATTCTCCCCACGCCGCCGGATAGGCCAGCGCCACCGGCAGGTTGACCGCCAGCCACGTCAGCGTGGTGGTCCCCAGCATCTGGCTGAACGGCCGCCACGACTTCGTGCGGATGGCCAGCACGAGGTAGGCGCCCAGGATATAAAGCGGCCAGAGCTTGACCGCGGTGCCAATGCCAACCCAGAACCCCGCCCAGCCCGGCCGGGAGCGCTGGAAAGCGGAAACGGCGGCGACCATGCAGAAGATGGAAGGGATGTCCCAGTTCGTGAAGGCGTGGACGATAACCAGGGGGCTGGCCGCGATGAGCAGCGTGTCCCAGAAGCGATTGCCCACCAGGCGCATCACGAGGGTGATGGTCGCGACCCAGAGGACGGACATCGCCAGCGCCGTGAGCGCGAAGTACCAGCCGGCGGCCGGGATGCCCGCCCAGACCACCAGGGGGTGGGTCGCGCGCGACACGGCCGCGATCGCGCCTTGGAAGAGCCCGGCCAGCACCGGGTATTCCATGTAGCGGGTGACGCCGTCCTCGACCCAGGAGAAGGCGTAAGGGAAGCCGCCCTGGTCGAGGCCGCGCCCGGCAAAGAGCGGCACGATGTCGTTGTAGCAGGCGGAGGTGTAGTGCCGGTTGCCGGACCAGTCGAGCTGGACCGCGCCGTGCTCGTCCCGGATGCCGCCCGCGCAGTTGGCCTTGGCCAGAAAACCGAGGGCGAGGAAAACCCACGCGACCGCGATGACCGCCCGGGCCGGGGTCATCCAGTGCGGGCGGGGGCGGGCAAAGCGCCCGGCCGGCCCACCCAAGAAGTCGACGATGCCGCGGGCCATGGGCTCCGCGCTCAGCGGCACCCAATTGCGCGGGGCGGTGTCGTGCATATGCGTGTGTACTCCTCCGCCTCGGCGCCTAGCCCAGGATGTCGGCTAAGCCGCCCTGGGGATCTTCGAGGAAGTCCTCGAGCGAGGGGTTGCCCCCGCCGCCACCGCCGCCGTTTCCGCCGCCATTGCCGCCGCCGTTACCGCCGGACGGGGCGTTGCCGCCGCCGTTACCGGAGTTGTCGTTCGGGTTACGGCTCGGCTCGGCCGGGGCCGGCTGCGTGGGCTGTTCGCCCTCGCCCTCGGCCGGGGCTTCTTCGACGCCCTCCGAGTCGCTCGGGGTGTAGGTGTCCTCCGTCGGCGCGTAGTAGGTCGCGCCGCCGCCGGCCCCGCCGGTGCCGTAGCGCACGGGAGCCGCCTGCGGGAAGGTCTCGTAGTCGGCCTCGGCCAGCGAGGTGTCCAGGATGGACTTCCAGATCTGGGTCGGGGCGCCGGCGCCGTACATGTTGCCGCCGTAGGCGTTGAAGATGGCGTCGGTGTTTTCCGCGGTACCGACCCATACGGCGGTGGCCAGCTGCGGGGTCGCGCCGACCATCCAGGTGTCCTTGTTGTAGCCGGTGTCGCCCAGCTGGGCGGTACCGGTCTTGGAGGCGGACTCGCGGCCGCCCGCCAGGGCGCCGTTCGACCAGGCGGCCACGGGGCGCATGGCGTCGATGACGTTGTTGGCTACCTGCTGGCCGACGCGGCGCTCACCCTTATCCGTCGGGTGCTCGTAGAGGACCTCGCCGTTGATGGTCTCGACCTTCTCGACGAAGTGCGGGTTGTGCCAGACGCCCTGGTTGGCCAGGGTGGCCATGGCGATGGCCATGTCCATCGGGCGGGACTGGTACTGGCCCAGAACGATGCCCTCGTAGGGCTGCTTGCCGTTCTCGGTCAGGGTCTTTTCAATCCCCGGCAGGGAGCGGGCCACGCCCAGGGCGTGGGCCATGTCCGCGGTGTCCTGCGTGGTGTTCTTCAGGTCCTCCTGCAGGCGGATGAAGGAGGTGTTGTAGGACTTCTTCGTCGCCTCGCGCAGGGAGCACACGCCACAGCCGCTGCCGTTGACGTTGTTGACCACCTGCGAACCGGGCAGCTGGTACGGGGCGGAGGAGTAGTTGGTATCCAGCGAGATGCCCTGCTGGAGGCCGGCCGCCAGGGCCATGATCTTGAACGTCGAGCCGGTCTGCAGGGGAGCGTTGGCGTAGTCCCAGCCGTGCTCCTCGTGGCCGCCGAAGTAGCCGCGGATAGCGCCGGTGGACGGTTCAATGGTCACGGCCGCCGCGCGGGCGTCTTCCTGCAGCGGAGCCAGGTTGGTATCCACGGCGTCGATGCCGGCGTTCTGGACGTTCATGTCGATGGTTGTGGTGATCCGCAGGCCCCGGGTGTTGACGTCTTCCTCGGTGATGCCGACCTCGCCCAGCTCCCGGATGACCTGGTTCTTGATGTGGCCGTTGGCGCCGGGGGCCTCCGTGTAGGCGGAGTACTCGCCCTGCTCGCGGGTCTGCGGCATCTGCATGCCGGCGCGCTCCGCGGCGTCGAGCTCGCCCATGTCGACCAGGCCGTCCATGACGTAGTTCCAGCGGGCCTCGGCCGCGTTCTCATCCACCGCCGGGTCCAGGGCGCTGGGGGCCTGGATGACGCCGGCCAGCAGGGCGGACTCTTCGACCGTCAGGTCCTCGACGTTCTTGTCGAAGTAGGCGTTGGAGGCGGCCTGGATGCCGTAGGCGTTCCGGCCGAAGTAGACGGTGTTGAGGTAGGCGTTGAGGATGTCTTCCTTGGACCACTCGTTGGTCATCTTGATCGAGTAGATGAGCTCGCGCGCCTTGCGCACGTAGGAGCGCTCGTCACCGACCAGGGTGTTTTTCACGTACTGCTGCGTGATGGTGGAACCGCCGCCGGCGGAAGAGTTGCCGGTGATTTCACCCAGCACGGCGCGGGCGAAACCGCTCAGGGAGAAGCCGGAGTTGGTCCAGAACTCGCGGTCCTCGGCTGCCAGGGCAGCGTTTTCCGTGTGATCCGGGATCTCGTCGAGCTTGACCTGGCTACGGTTGCCCTCCGGGGGCACGATGCGCGCCAGCTGCGTCGACGAGTCGTTGGCGTAGATGTAGGAGATCTGGTTGTTAGTCAGCTCCTCCGGCTCCGGGACGTCGTATTGCGCGTAGGCGTACGCGAAAATCGCCAGGGGAAGGAAGACGATTACGCCGACGACCGCGAGGACGATCCACGGCCAACGGCGCTTGTTTTTCGCCTGGCCAGCGGAGGCTGGTTTAGCCGCGCCCTGGTTATCGCGGGTGCGGGATCCACTATTGTCAGTCACTGCGACCTTAGCCCTTACTTAACTTGTAAACCTAGACTTCAATATTCGCAGCTTACCGGCTAGGTGGGCCCGCAGAAAACTAACACGCACAACTCACAGCTTCGGTCAATCTGTGCGGTGGCGGGCCTCCGCCGTTTCTAGCAGGTAATTCCAGCGGCAGGACGGGCATACCTCCACGGTGTGCACGGTGAACTCCAAGCCTTCGGCCGCGAAGTCGGCGATCTCGCTCAGCCGGCGCGCGCTGCCCGCCCGGCGCCCCAAGCTATCCCCGTAGACCCACCGGGTCAGCCGCATGCTCTCCGCCCCGCAGACCGGGCACGCCTTGGGCAGGTCGACCCCGTGGTGCTGGGCGGCCGCCCGCAGGAGGAAATCGGCGTCGCAGACCTCCTCGCGCAGGATCCGGCCCGCCCGGAGATCGCGGATGCACTGGGCGCGCTCCCACTGGTGGGAGACCGCCTGGGTGAACACGAGTCCGCTCATCAACTGTCCCTTCCTGTCTCAAAGCCCCGGCGTTTGCTCGGAGGTTAAGGTTCCGGCCGCCGGTGGCGCCCCAATCTAGTGGGTTTTGTGCCATCTTGATCGATCCACTTGCTGTCCCGCCCACACCCGTGCCGGGCCGCGGCCTAGGCTCAGCGATGTGAACCGGCGGCGTCCGTGCCGCTTTTAGGTATCAGCCACATATTCAGCCGAACCAAGGAGTTAGACCCGACCGTGTCTGGAAAAGTCAAAGTCGCCATCGTGGGCGTCGGCAACTGCGCCACCTCCCTCATCCAAGGCGTGGAGTACTACCGTAACGCCGCCGAGGACGAGAAAATTCCGGGCCTCATGCACGCGCGGCTCGGCGACTACCATGTCGGCGACATCGAATTCGTCGCTGCCTTCGACGTGGATGCCGCCAAGGTGGGCGCGGATCTGGCCGCCGCCACCCGCGCCTCCCGCAACTGCACCATCACCATCGCCGAGGTCCCGGACCTGGGGGTTAGCGTGCAGCGCGGCCCCACCCTGGACGGGCTGGGCACGCACTACCTGGACAGCATCGAGGAATCCGCCGAGCCGGCCGTCGACGTCGCCCAGGCCCTGCGTGAGGCCGGCGCGGAGGTGCTGGTCAGCTACCTGCCCGTGGGCTCGGAGGAGGCCGACAAGTTCTACGCCCAGGCGGCTATCGATGCCGGCTGTGCCTTCGTCAACGCCCTGCCCGTGTTCATCGCCTCCGACCCGGAGTGGGCTAAGAAGTTCACCGACGCGGGCGTGCCCATCGTCGGCGACGACATCAAGTCGCAGGTGGGCGCCACCATCACCCACCGCGTCATGGCCAAGCTCTTCGAGGACCGCGGCGTGCGCCTGGATCGCACCATGCAGCTCAACGTCGGCGGCAACATGGACTTCAAGAACATGCTGGACCGCAACCGCCTGGAGTCCAAGAAGATCTCCAAGACGCAGGCGGTGACCTCCAACCTGCAGTCCGGGCCGCTGGCCGGCAAGAAGGAGGACCGCAACGTCCACATCGGCCCCTCGGACTACGTGGAGTGGCTGGACGACCGCAAGTGGGCCTACGTCCGCCTGGAGGGCTCCGCCTTCGGCGAGGTCCCGCTCAACCTGGAATACAAGCTGGAGGTCTGGGACTCGCCCAACTCCGCCGGCATCATCATCGACGCCGTGCGCGCGGCCAAGATTGCCCTCGACCGCGGGCTGGGCGGGCCGATCCTGCCGGCCAGCTCCTACCTGATGAAGTCCCCGCCGCAGCAGCTGCCGGACGATATCGCGCGGGCCCAGCTGGAGGAGTTCATCCGCGGCGGGCAGTCCTAGCCGGGCAAGCGGGCCTCCGGCGGGAGCGGGAAGGTGTTAACGTTTGCTGCACAAAACCGCTAAACTTAGGTTTCATGAATGAATCTAGCCCCGCAGAAAGGCCCCAAGAGTCCCCGTCCAGCGCGGAGGAGGCTTTCGCTGTCGCTGCGAAGATTCAACCGGCTCTGAACAAGCTGATGGTGATTTTCCAGCGCACGACCGAAGGATCGAGCCTGACCACCTCGCAGGTCTCCATCATGAACCAGCTCAAGGAGCGGGGTCCGTCCCGCGTCAGCCAGATCGCGCAGGCGGAGCTCATCCGCATGCCCACTGCCTCGAACGCGCTGTACCAGCTGGAGCGGCGCGGGCTGGTCAAGCGCATGCGCGACGAGAACGACCGCCGCGGCGTCCTGGTCGCGCTCACCCCGGAAGGAGACCGGGAGCTCGAGGAGGTCTCGAGCCAGCGCGCGCACGCTCTGGCGGAGATTCTGCGCTGGCTGGACAAGGACGGCCTCCAGACTGCCGAGGAGGTCGGCGACCTGATTAACCAGCTGGCGGAGATCTACCGGCCCAGCCGGGATTAGGTAATAGGGGAGCGACATTTATAAAATGGTCAGACAGCAAGCCCCCGTAATGAATTAGGTTCATGCCCACAGACAACCTCCCTGACGATCTCGCCGAAGTAGCAGAATTGCCGCAGACCATGCGCATTTTGGTCTCGTGGACCCCGAGCTACTCCGGCACTGAGGCGATCGATTTTGCCGCCTGGTTGTCGCGGACCATGCCCGTCAAGGTGCGGGTTTTGTCTACCCTTTTGCAGCCCTGGGCGGCCACGCCTTTGTTCAAGCTGGGCAAGAAATACAAGAAATACTTCCGCAAGGAAGCCGAGGCCTGCCGCGCCGAGGTGGAAAAGGCCCTGTCCGCCGCGGGACTGGATGAGTCCTACTGGGACGACGAGGTCTCGCTGTTGTCGAACGGCTCGTCCAAGCCGCAGCTCATCACGGAGGCGGCGAACGACTTCGCGGCGGACATGATTTTCTTAGGGCCCAACCAAGCCGCGCCGAAGGGCCGTTTCATGGCCGGCTCCACCGCGGATACCCTCCTGCATTATTCGCCCGTGCCGGTCGGGCTGGCGCCGAAGCAAGTCAAGCTGTCCAAGCACGGGGTGACCCGCGTGAACTTCGCCTTCACCGAGGAAGACGGGCAGAAGGACGATCCGGCGCTCGGCCGCGCGGCGGAGATGGCCCACACGTGGGGAGTGCCGCTGCGCATCGTGGCCTTTTCCCCGTCCGGCATCATCCACGCCCCCTTCGACAACCACCGCGATGTCGCGGACGAGCTGACCAACCAGTGGCGCGAGCAATCCCTGGCGCTGCTGGACGTCGCCCGCGACTGGGTGATGGAACGGTACCCGGAGCTGGACGTGCGCACCGACATCGGCATCGGCAGCGGCTGGCGCGGCGCGGTCGACGCCCTGAAGTGGAAAAAGGGCGATTTCATGGTCATGGGCTCGAATCCGCTGGGCCCCATCGCCCGGGTCTTCATCGGTTCGACCGCCACGGAACTACTGCCGCACATGCGCGTGCCGGTCTTGGTCTATCCGGCGGGTCACTAAGCGGCTAGCGGCTGGGCTAGACTAGGCCCCACTATGTCCTATAATTCGCGGTCCCATAATTCGCGCGGCTTCGAGCACCCGGAAAACGATCTGTCTACGGACGCCGATTTCAGCAACGTGCCCCGGCCGGAGCCGCACAGCTTCGACGAGCTCGCGGACGAGCCGGACCCGGCTGTCATCGCCCAGAGAAACGAGCAATCCAGCCGGCAGGCCCGCTGGTACGTCGGCTCGGTGCTGGTGGCCTCGTTCGCAGTCGCTTTCGTCCTCGGCGTCATCATGCGGCTTATCGGCGGCCCGCTGTGCGAGGCCGGGGAGGCCGCCTGGCTGTGCAGCCCCGGCCAGCAGATCTTCTGGGGCTTTGCCGTGCTCGTGGTCCCGGTCTTCGGCATGTTGGGGTGCGGCGCCATCCTGGTGCGCAAGTACCGCGGCTATATCCGCTGGCGGCCGTGGATGGGGGTTATGTGGGTGCTCATCCCCAACTGCATGATCTGGATCTTTACCGGCCTCCAGTACGTCATCGTGGCGACCATGTAGGCGGCGGCCGAGGGCGTCCCGCGAGGGATTCCAGGACAAAGGCAAAAGAGCAGGAAGAGGCCCGGAAGGGGCAGTGCCTGAACCAGTGTCTGCGGTGGCGGTTAAACTGAGTTGACCGCGCTGACAGAGATGACTGAGATTACCGACACTAAAGAGACTACCGAGACTACTGCGGACATTATTTTCTGAAGGGGAGCGAGACGACCATGGCGGCTGAGGCGAACGCGAGTTTCGACAGCTTTGACGACGGGTACATCCCGCCGGAACCGCCGGACGAGGGCGGCTACCGCAGCTATTCCCGTCCGGCCAAGCGTGGCGGCCGGGAGGATTTCAACCAGCTAGCGGAGTACCGGCACCCGCCGGCCAACAAGGACGCCGAGCAGGGCGTTCTGGGCTCCATGCTGCTCAACCCCAGCACGCTCATCGAGGTCATCGAGGAGCTGGACCCGGAGGACTTCTACTACCCGGCGCACAGCATCATCTACCACGCCATGCTGGACCTGTACTCGGAGAACAAGCGGATCGACCCGGTCATTTTGGCCTCCCGGCTAGACCGCTCCCACGATCTGGACCGCGTCGGCGGCGCGCCGTACCTGCACACGCTGCTGTCTAGCGTGCCGACGGCCGCGAACGCGCGTTACTACGCCGAGATCGTGGCGGAGAAGGCGGTGCTGCGCCGCCTGGTGGACGCCGGCACCCGCGTGGTGGAGCTCGGCTTCGAGGGCACGGAAGACCAGGAGCTGGAGGGGCTGCTGGACAGCGCCCAGCAGCAGGTCTTCGCGGTCGCGCAGAAGAAGACCGCGGAGGACTACCACGTCCTGGGCGATCTGATTACGCCTACCATCGATGAGCTCACGGAGCTGCAAAACGGCGGCCAGGAAACCGGCGTGCCGACCGGCTTCTACGATCTGGACAAGCTCACCCACGGCCTGCGCGCCGGGCAGATGATCATCATCGCGGCCCGCCCGGGTGTCGGTAAGTCGACGCTGGCCATGGACTTCATGCGCTCGGCCTCCCTGGCCCACGGCCGCACCTCCGTCATCTTCTCCTTGGAGATGTCCGCGTCCGAGATCGTCATGCGCTTGCTCTCCGCCGAGTCCGAGGTCAAACTGTCGGACATGCGCGGCGGCAACGTCAGCGGCGACGACTGGACCAAGATCAATGACACCCTGAACCGCATCCAGGACGCGCCGCTGTTTATCGATGACTCGCCGAACCTGACGATGATGGAAATCCGCACCAAGGCCCGCCGCCTCAAGCAGCAGCACGGCCTCGACCTCATCGTGCTGGACTACCTGCAGCTGATGTCCTCGGGCAAGAAGGTCGAGTCCCGCCAGCAAGAGGTCAGTGAGTTCTCCCGCTCCCTGAAGCTTCTGGCCAAGGAGCTGGAAGTGCCCGTCATCGCCATCTCCCAGCTGAACCGTGGCCCGGAGGCCCGTACCGACAAGCGCCCGCAGCTGGCCGACCTGCGTGAGTCCGGCTCTCTGGAGCAGGACGCGGATATGGTTATGCTGCTCTACCGCCCAGACTCCCAGGACCGCGACAACGAGCGCGCCGGCGAGGCCGACATCATCCTGGCCAAGCACCGTGGTGGGCCCATCGGCGACGTCGGCGTCGCCCACCAGCTGCACTACTCCCGGTTCGTCAACATGGGGCACGGATAGGCGCCGGCCAGATCGACCACCTTGTCCGCGTCGCCCAGGCGCGGGCCGAGTACCACGAGCACGAGGAAAACCGCGGTCAGGACGAAGGAGAGACCCCGCCAGACGGGGTAGGCCCGGCGGCCGCAGGCGCGCGCAATCAGCGCGCCGATGAGCGCCCCCAGGGTGTTAAACAACAAATCATCGACGTCGGTCCGCCCCAGTGCGCCCAGGTACTGGACCACCTCGACGGCCAGGCTCACCGCGAAGCCCCACGCGGTCACCCGGCTAACGCTGGGCACCAGGATGAAGGCCAGCACCCCGAAGGGGACGAAGAACGCCGTGTTGCCGGCGTACTCAAAGAGCGGGGCAAACCAGGTAGAGCCGGCGAATTCGTCGAAGGGGACCAGGTGCAGCTCCCGGACTCGCTGGCGCGCCGGGTCCCACAGGTAGCCGATCTGGTAGAAGGGCTTCAGGGTGGTGATGGCCACCATCACGGCGAGGTAGCACAGGAGCGATAACCAAGTACGCATGGGCATTATTAAAGCACGCCGGGCGCGGGGTGAGCCCTAATCGGCGAGCTCCTTGTTCGCCTGCTCCGGCAGGGCCCAGGCCGCCGCGGCGGCGATGGCGAAGGAGACCGCGAAAAGGACAAAGAGCCACGGGGTGCCGGCCGCGGCCACGATCGGCGGCACGATGAGCGGGGCGGCGATGGAGGCCAGCCGGCCGAAGCCGGCGGCCGCACCCGTGCCTCGGCCGCGCAGGCGGGTGGGGTAGAGCTCTGGGCCGATGGCGTAGAGAGCGCCCCAGGCGCCCAGGTTGAAAAACGACAGCAGGCAGCCGGCGACGATGATGAGCGCGTCGGTGCTAGCCCAGCCGTAGAGACCGGCGGCCAGCGCGGATCCCACCAGGAAGACGGTGAGGGTGGCCCGCCGCCCCCAGACCTCAATGAGCCAGGCGGCCGCGGCGTAACCGGGCAACTGCGCCAGGGTGATAATCAGCGTGAAGCTGAAGGACTTCACCAGGCCGAAACCGTCCGCGACCAGCAGGGAGGGGATCCAGATGAACGCGCCGTAGTAGGACAGGTTGACGCAGAACCACACGGTCCAGAAGGCCGCGGTGCGGCGGCGCAGGCGCGGCGAGAACAGGGATTCCTTCTCATCCTCCGGGGCGGTTTCCACCGCGGCCGGCGGCTCGGTCTCTACGGTGGCGCCGGATTTTTCGGCGGAGTCTTCGAAGGAGCGGACGATCTTCTCGGCCTCCGAGTGGCGGCCGCGATCCTCCAGGAAGCGCACGGACTCCGGGAGTCCCAGGCGCACGTAGGCGGCGTAGGCGGCGGGCACCATGCCGATGAGGAGCGCCCAGCGCCAGCCCGAGTCGGAGGCGCCGACGACGAAGGTGCCGATGACGGCGGCGGCGATCCACCCCAGCGCCCAGAAGGCCTCCAGGATCACCACCAGCCGGCCGCGGATGCGGCGCGGGGAGAACTCCGAGACGAGTGTGGAGGCCACGGGCAGCTCGGCGCCCAGCCCCAGGCCGACGATGAAGCGCAGGACGATGAGCACCGCCAGGCCCGTCGCCATCGCGGAAGCGCCGGTGGCGAGGCCGTAAACGAGCAGAGTGGCGGCGAAGACCTGGCGGCGGCCCAGCTTGTCGGCGAGTAGCCCGCCGACGGAAGCGCCGATGGCCATGCCGATGAAGCCGGCCGAGGCCAGCCACGAGGTCTGGGTGCTGCTCAGGTCCCAGTGCAGGGCGAGTGCGGCCATGATGAAGGAAATCAGCCCGACGTCCATCGCGTCGAGCGCCCAGCCGAGCCCAGAGCCAAAGATGAGCCGCCGGTGTTTAGGGGTCACCGGCAGGCGGTCCAGGCGTTGGTTGCGGGTCAGGGAAGTAGGAGTGATAGGGGTCATGGAAACCTAACTGTAGGACGTGCCCCCGCCCAAGGCCAGTGTTTTATGCGGCTGCCCAGGACTTTTCTTTTCTCCTACCCCCGAATTGTGCTCTGAAAGCCGCGTAGCCGCAGGGAGTTGCTGACCACGAAGACGGAGCTTAGCGCCATGGCCAGCCCGGCGAAGAGCGGGTTGAGCAGACCGAAGGCGGCCACGGGGATAAGCACCACGTTGTAGGCAAAGGCCCAGAACAGGTTGCCCTTGATCGTGCGCAGCGTGCGGCGGGAGAGGCGGATCGCATCCACCGCGGCGCGCAGGTCGCTGTTCATCAGGGTGATGTCGGAGGCCTCGATGGCCACGTCCGTGCCCGCACCCATGGCCAGGCCCAAGTCGGCCTGCGCCAAGGCGGCGGCGTCGTTGATCCCGTCGCCGACCATCGCCACGTTGTGCCCGCCTTCTTGCAGCCGCCGGATGACCGCGACTTTGTCTTCCGGCATAACACCCGCGGTCACGTCCGCGCTAGCGATGCCGACCTGCTCGGCCACGGCCCGGGCCGCGCCCTCGTTGTCGCCGGTGAGCAGGTGCGGGCGCAGGCCCAGCTTACGGAGTTGGGCGATGGCCTCGGCCGAGGTGTCCTTGACCGTATCGCGCACGTCGATGACCCCGATCGGCTCCTCGTCGCGGGTCACGACCACGGCGGTGCCGCCGGCTTCCTCCGCCCGGGTAAAGGCGCTGGCCAGGCCCTGGGCATCGGAAAGCTGCGCGGCCGGGCGGCCGACGCGGACGGTGCGGCCGTCGACGTGGGCCTGCGCGCCCTGCCCGGCCACGGTGGTGAAGTCGGTGGCGGTCGGGACCGCCGAGTCGCCCTGGGCTTCGGCGCAGATCGCGCGGGCGATGGGGTGCTCGGAGCCGGCCTCCACGGCGGCGGCTAGGCGGAGGACCTCCGCCTGGCTGGCGGTGCCGTCGGCGCTGAAGACCTCGGCCACCCGCATGGCGCCCTCGGTGACGGTGCCGGTCTTGTCCAGCACGATGGTGTCGACCTGCTTGGTCGACTCCAGGATCTCCGGGCCCTTGATGAGCAGCCCCAGCTGGGCGCCGCGCCCGGTGCCCACCAGCATGGCGGTGGGAGTTGCCAGGCCCATGGCGCAGGGGCAGGCGATGATGAGCACGGAGACCGCGGCGACGAATGCCGCTGCCACGCCGCCGAAGAAGAGATGGACCACGAGGGTCAGCGCGGAGATGGCCAGCACCACGGGAACGAAAATCTGCGCGATGCGGTCGACCAGCCGCTGCACCGGGGCCTTGGAGGCCTGGGCGGCGGTGACCAGCTCGGCCATCTGCTGCAGGGTCGTGTCCTTGCCGACGCGCGTGGCCTTGACCTCCAAGCGGCCGGAGGAGTTGATGGTCGCCCCGGTGACCGTGGAGCCCTCGGTGACCTCGACGGGCAGGGACTCGCCGGTGAGCATGGATTCGTCGACGGCGGAATTGCCCGCGATGACCACGCCGTCGGTGGCGATTTTCTCGCCGGGCCGGACGACGAAGACATCGCCCTCGGCGAGCTCCTCGATAGGCACGCGCACCTCCTTACCGTCGCGCAGGACCGTGGCATCCTTGGCCCCCAGGGTCAGCAGCTCGTTGAGGGCCGCGGAGGATTGGCCCTTGGCGCGGGTCTCGAACCAGCGGCCCAGCAGCAGGAAGGTGATGACCATGCCCACCGACTCGAAGTAGATGTGGTCCATTTCGGCGTGGTTGGAGCTAAACGTCATGTGCATGGTCATGCCGGGCATGCCGGCGTTGCCGAAGAACATGACGTAGAGCGACCAGAAATAGGCCGCGGAGGTGCCCAAGGAGATGAGCGTGTCCATGGTGAACGCGCCGTGCTTAAGGTTCGCCCAGGCGGCGGTGTGGAAGGGGGCGCCGCCGACCACGTAGACCACGGTGGCCAGGAGGGCGGCCGCCCACTGCCAGTGCATAAACTGCCAGGCCGGCACCATCGAGACGACCATGATGGGGGCGGAGAGCATCGCCGCCCAAGCGGTGCGGCGGGCCAGCTGCCGGGCCTCGTCGTCGCGGGCCGCGGACAGCGCGTCCGTGGGGGAGTCACCCGCCGCGCCACCGGAACCGTTGTCCCCGGCGCCGGAGAGATCGAAGGCGTCGTAGCCGGCGGCCCGGACGACGTCGATAAGCGATTGCGGCGTGGACAGTTGCGGATCGAAGTCGATCGCCGCGGTCTCGGTGGCGAAGTTGACCTGGGCGTCAACGCCCTCGACCTTGTTGAGCTTGCGCTGCACCCGTGAAGAGCAGGAGGTACAGGTCATCCCCGTGACGCCGAGATCTAGGTGGGCGGTGTCAGCGGAGCGGGCAAGATCGGGGGCGGTCATTTACTTCACCTGGTATCCGGCCTCGGTTACGGCGGCGGCGACCTGCTCGTCGCTGAAGTCCTCGCCCGTGACGGTGAGCGTGCCGGTGGTGTGATCGGCGTTGGCCTCGGTCACGCCGGCGATCTCGCTGACCTCTTCCTGGACGGAGAGTTCGCAGTGCCCGCAGGTCATGCCTTCGACGGTGTAGTTCTTGGTGGCCATGGTGGCTCCTTTCCTCGCGTTGCTTTCTCTCTCATGGTATACCCCCAGGGGGTATAGGGCAAGGGTAGGTTCCCTCCCGATTGGCCCGGGAAAATGCCACACCGGAAGAAACGGAATAAAGGCGAGTCCGGTACCGTTGTGGCCAACGTACCCGTACCGCGAATTTAAGGAGAACGTTACAGATGGCGACCATCGATGTGACCGAAGATAGCTTTGAGAAGACTGTTACCGAGGACGGCATCGTCCTCGTAGACGCCTGGGCCGATTGGTGCGGTCCGTGCAAGCGCTTTGCCCCAATTTACGAGGAGGCTTCGGAAAAGCACACCGATCTCACCTTCGCCAAGCTGGACACCGAGGCCAACCAGGGCCTGGCTGCCGCCCTGCAGATCCAGTCCATCCCGACCCTGATGATCTTCCGCGACTCCATCATGGTCTTTCGCGAGGCGGGCGCCCTGCCGCCGGCCGCCCTGGAGGACCTCATTGAGCAGGTCAAGGGCCTGGACATGGACGAGGTCCGCAAGCAGGTTGCGGAACAGAACGCCCAGGCAGACGCCGAAAACAACTAGGCTTTCCGCAGCTTTCGCCGCACGCTTTCTCGTGAGTAACGCTAAACTCGCGAGAAAGCGATTTTTTATGCTCGATGTACCCGAGGAGTTGACTTAAAAGCTATGGCTAATCCGTTCAGCAAGGGCTGGAAGTACTTGATGAGTTCCTTCGATCAGAAGATCGATGAGAACGCTGATCCCAAGGTCCAGATCCAGCAGGCCGTCGAAGGGGCCAAGAAGCAGCACCAGGAAATCTCCGATCACGCCGCGGAGATCATCGGCAACCGCAACAAGCTGGAAATGCAGCTGAACCGCCTGGTCAAGACCCGGGAGGAGTACCAGAACCAGACCAAGCGCGCGCTGGAGCTGGCGGATAAGGCCACCGCGGAAGGCGATAGCCAGAAGGCCCAGGAGTACAACGACGCCGCTGAGGTCCTGGCCTCCCAGCTGGTCTCCGCAGAAAACGAGCTGGAGAACCTGAAGACCCAGCACGCGGCTGCGGAGCAGGCCGCGGAGCAGGCGCAGCGCCAGCAGAAGGAGTCTTCCGCCCGTCTGAAGGAGCAGCTGGCCCAGGTGGACCAGCTGATGGCTCAGGCGGACCAGGCGGAAATGCAGGAGAAGAACTCCCAGGCGCTCGACTCCATGAACGAGCTGACCCCGGACGGGGATACCCCGACCCTGGACTCGGTGCGGGCCAAGATTGAAAAGCGCTACACCGACGCCCTGGGCGCGCAGGAGCTCTACCAGGACTCCGCCGGGGCCCACATGCAGGAAATCGCCGCGAGCGGCACGGACATGAAGGCGGCCGCCCGCCTGGACGAGATCCGCGCCTCGATGAACAGTGGCAAGCAGGTGGAATCCGGCGCGGATACCACCGCCGAGCTGGAATCCGGCGAGGAGGGCGAGGCCCAGGACGCCGCTGACTCCACCACCTCGGCTGAGTCCGCAGAGTCCACCGACTCCGCGAAGGACTAATCCCTAGCGGAAGCTAGTTATCGCGGCGGACGTTGATGAGGACGCCGCGAATCCCGGAGTGGAAGCCGTCGCGCAGATTGACGCGCTGGCTTTCACTCAACGTGTATTCGTGCAGCGTCTCGCACGCGAACTGCAGCAGCGGGCGGTCGATTTCCGGGGGAAGCCCGCCGCCCGAGAGCAGGTGGGCCTGGTCGCGCTGCTCCGCGTTGGCGGCGTTGTCGAACCACCACGACGCGTACTGCTGGCCCACGTCGAACGGGGTCTGGAAGCCGGCGGAGGTCCACACCTCCTCGGGGAGCGGGACGTAGCGGGAGCGCAGCTTCCGCCGCGGCGCCATCATGGACGGCTTCGGGGCCGGTTTCTTGTTGTCGGGCTTCTTGTTGGCCGGCAGCTGGTCCCCGGGCTTTGGGGCCGGCTTGGGCGCCGGTGCGGCGGCCGACGCCTGGGCCTGGTCCGGCTTGGCGTCCGGCTGCGGCTTGGCTGCGTCGCCGGCGATTTCCTTTTCTACCCGGGAGTCTTCCTCCGGCGGCAGCGGTGCGTCGGCCTGTTCCGGCTCGGCATCCGCGCCCTCGGCGCAAGGATCGCCGGATCCCTCGGCCGAGCTGGTGTCCCGGACGGCGGGAGGCAGCGGCCCCTCGAGGACCTGCAGCTCCATCGCGTCGGCGAAGTCTTCGCGCGGGTCCAGAATGGTGGTCGAGTCGCAGGCGTGGCGCAGGGCGGAGGACATAGAGTCCCAGCCGAAGCCGTAGAGGTGGACGCGCACGCCGTTTTCCGTTGCCTCCTGGACGCCGGGGATCATGTCCGCGTCGCCAGAAACCAACACGAAATCCGTGAACTGGCGGCCATAACCGGCGATGACCATGTCGGCGACCAAGCGGGTGTCAACGGCCTTTTGGGTACGCCGTTCGCCCCACTCGATGAGCTGGCCCGTCCGCAGTTGGACGCCGTCGCAGGTACGCAGCGCGCGCTGGTAGCGGTGGGGGCCGGTGTCCGGGATGCCGTCGTACCAGTTTTGGCGGTGGACGGGGTTGCCAATCTGGTTTTCAATCATGGACCCGAGGGTGGATACCACCTCGGGAAGGTCGATTTCTAGCTGCGCGCGAGCTCCAATTTCCCAGGAGTTGTAAAAGCTCGCCAACAAATACGAGGTGTCGACGAATACAACTGTGCGTTCAAGCATGGCTCCTAAAATCCGTTTCTCTTTGTTCTAACTAAGTTTCGGTACCTCCCAGTCTGCCTCATTCACGTGTGAACGTCGATCTCTTTTTCCAAAACTGCAGGCAGAGAGTTGAAATCTAGAAGTTAACGCCGAAATTTCGCCCGAAGGGTTGTGGAAAACCGGCGCCTGGGTATAGGTTAGTTATGTGAGTAACTAACCGACTAACTAACCAACTACCCTTCACCAACGAAAACACGACAGATCCCGAGGTGGACATGGATAACGCGACCCAACCTTTGTTCCGGCAGATCGCCACATTGGTCGAGGACTCCATCGTGGACGGAACGCTGGCGGAGGGCGCGCAAGCGCCCTCGACCAACGAGCTGGCCGCTTTCCACAACATCAACCCGGCCACCGCCCGCAAGGGCCTGACCGTGCTGGTTGACCTCGGGGTCCTGGAAAAGCACCGCGGGATCGGCATGTTCGTGGCGGACGGAGCAACCGAACTCATTCGCAAGCGGCGCCGCGGGGACTTCGCCGCGGAGTATGTTGCCCCGCTCATCGATGAGGCGGTGCGGCTCGGCTACGAGCGCGAGGGGCTCCTCGACCTCATCGTGCGCGTGGCCGAAAGCCGCGGTCTCTACCACTAGACCCGCAAAACACAAAGGAGTACGACGATGATTACGACCTCCGATTTCGCCTTCGAACCCGGCTTAACCCACGGCTTGGTGGGCCGCAACGGCATTGGCAAGACCACGTTGCTGCGCCGGATAGCAGGCCACCTCCCTGCCGCGGGCGTGCGGGTGGACGGGCAAGAGCCCTTCGATAACCCGGCTGTGCTGGACAAGACCATCCTCATGGGGATTGACACCCCGCTCATCGACGGGTGGAACACGCGCAAACTCATGACCATCGGTAAAGCGCGCTGGCACACCTGGGATGCCCAACGCGCCGAAGAGTTGATTGAACGCTTCGACCTGCCGAGCACGAACTACGCGAGCCTATCGCGCGGCCAGAAGTCGGCCCTCGGCATCGTCTTCGCGGTCGCCTCCGGCTGCGAGAACATGCTTCTCGACGAGCCCTACCTGGGCCTCGATGCGCGCAACCAGGAGGTCTTCTACGAGATCCTGCAGGAAGAGCACGGGCGCACCATCATCGTGGCCACCCACCACCTCGACGACTTGGCGGCCTACCTGGACACCGTCTCCCTGATGGGCGAGAACCCGGTCACGGGCCGGGTCGAGGAGATTTTGGAAGGCGTACTCGAGCTCACCGGCAATCCGGAACAGCTCGACAGGGCCCTGTCGCGCCTGGACGTGCCCGTCCTGGATCGCCACGAAGGAAAGCTCGGTTCCAAGGCGCTTGTCGATGCCCGCCCGAACCTCACCGACGCCGTCTTCGAGCAGGCCCGGGAGCTGGGGCTGCGCGCCAGCGAAGTCACTCTCGCCCGCGCCGTGGCGGCCCTGGCCCAGGTGGGAGGCGAGCACAATGCCTAACCGATTCCGTCTTCTTTGGGCCATAAGTACGAAATGGAAGCTCGTCGCATACGGAGTCTTCTTCCTGATGTGGGGAGCGGCCATACTTCCGGATGCGAGTGCCTGGGAATCGGTGCTCATCAGTGCCTTTATCGCGGTGTCGGCGTGGTTTACGGTCCCCGAATTTGCTCCCTTCCAGTTGTTGGGCTTACCTGCCCGCGAGTGGCAGAAGCTGCGCAAAGTCCATGCCAGTTTATTTCTGCTGCCGGCCGCCATCTCCGCGCTAGTCGCCCAGTGGTGGATTGCCCTGCCGACCGTCGCGGTTGTCGCGTTGATTTGGTTCAGGCCGGGCGAACCGGAACGCCAGTCCCTGTCGGAACGTCTACCGGAAACCGACGGACGGACCGACAACGGGATTTTCCCGCCGATGCCGGCGGCGCAGATTGTTTACCGACCCCTGGTTCGCAGCTGGCTAGCGCTTTGGGCGGTAGTAGGCCTGGTGGCGATCATTCTTGGCATCACTAACTACTTCTGGGGCTGGGCGAACCCCGTCGTGGCGGCGTCAGGGGTCGCGGGCGTGCTGGTGCCGGGCGTGCTGGTGCCGTTCGCGATGGATACCGTCCGCCAGTCCTGGCGGGACAACCTCGTCTTCGGTGGCACGCGCCGGGCGTGGGCAAATGCCGCGTGGCTGACCGGCTGGTTGAACGTCGCGTGCGCGTTGTTGTCGGGAGCGCTGGGCTTTCTCTTCGGCTACGGCGATATCTGGCAGGTCGTCTTTGTAGCCTTCTGGATTGCGCCCATTGCCGTTACGCTAGAGCTCATCTCCATAAAAAATTGGTGGGCGTTCGCCGCGGTGCTGGTCATGCTTGCCATAAGCATTAGCGCGTGGGTGAAGTTCCCGGGATGGGGAGTGGCGCTGCTCGGCTTCCCCTTCGCCGCCTACTTCATTTCGTGGGGCCTGTTCCGGGTCTCCGCCGGCGGTGCGAACCTGGGCGGCGGAATAGTGCGCAAACTCGGCCTCGAATAAGCGCGTTAAAAAGTGGTCCTGCCAGGCGATTTGTGGAATGTAATACCGGTGTGTAAATTCATATGGGTCAGCGCGACCGACAGCGCCCCTCCTTGAGACAGAGTCCAAGGAAGAGAGGCGGCAGGAAAACAGGCCCTGACAAAAATCTTTTCAAAGCTCTTAAATGAGCACGTACTTTTTGTGTGTGTTCGTTTGGGTGG
>NZ_JAYWLQ010000006.1:0-180192 GCF_040946485.1 Corynebacterium sp. LK2537 | reverse complement strand
CATATAATTCAATATTCTTTAGGGAGGGTTCCCGGCCACACGCCGGAAACCCTCCCTTTTTCGATCTCTGCTTGCTTCCTTGCGCCTTTTTGTGGCTGGTTTCTTGTCGGAGATTGTATGTATAGCCGGTGGGGCGGTGCTGCGTCAGATGGTATCGCACGCTAAGCTGTAATAGTTGTTATCTACAGTGAAGAAAGTGAAAACATGACTCATTCTGCCGCTTCCCCCGTCGGCGCCTCGACCCCGGCGGTCGCAGCCCGGGCCATCGAGCTGTTTAAGCAATACGGCCAGGGGGAGACCTCTGTTACCGCACTGGACCACGTGACCATCGACTTCCGCCGCCAGGAGTTCACGGCGATTATGGGGCCGTCGGGCTCCGGCAAGTCCACCCTGATGCACACCATGGCCGGGCTGGACTCCGCCACCAGTGGCGCCGCCCTGATTGGTGATACGGATCTGTCCCAGCTCAGCGACAAGGAGATTACGGCCTTGCGCCGCGATCGGCTGGGCTTTATCTTCCAGTCCTTTAACCTGGTGCCGACGCTGACGGCGGCGGAAAATATCACGCTGCCGGTGGATATCGCCGGCAAGAAGGTGGATAAGGCCTGGTTTGACGAGATCACCACCCGCCTGGGCTTGGCGCAGCGCCTCGAGCACCGCCCGGCCGAGCTGTCCGGCGGCCAGCAGCAGCGCGTGGCCTGCGCCCGCGCGCTGGTCTCCCGCCCGGAGATCATCTTCGGTGACGAGCCGACCGGCAACCTGGACTCGAACTCGTCCGCTGAGGTCCTGGACATCCTGCGCACCAGTGTCGACCAGGACGGGCAGACCGTCGTCATTGTTACCCACGACGCCAAGGCGGCATCGTACGCCGACCGGGTGGTCTTCCTGGCCGACGGCCGGCTGGTCCACGAGCTGGAGGATCCCTCCATGGAGGCCATCCACCAGATCATGGCGGAGATTGAGAGCTAAGTATGGGTAAGAACAAAACCATGCGCAGGGTGTCCCTGCGCAATATTCTGGCCCACAAATTGCGCCTGGGCCTGACGGTCCTCGCCGTGGTGCTGGGCACCGCGTTCATCGCGGGCTCGTTCATGTTCACCAACTCGCTGTCGTCGACCTTCGACTCCGCGGTGTCGAACTCCTTTACCGGCGTAGATGCGGCTGTCTCCCAGAAGGAGGGCGGCCCGCTGCTGAACGCGGAGATGCGGCAGCAGCTGGCCGACGACCCCCAGGTCGGCGGCGTCAACATGCAGTCGAGCCAGACGGTCGTCGTGGCCAATTCCGATTCCGAGGCCTACCAGACCCAAGGCGGTACGTCCGCGCTGGTGCCGTACTACGCGCCCGAGGACACGGTGGGCCAGCCGGCGGAGCTCGTTGAGGGCAACGCCCCGCAGGGCACCAATGAGGTCGTCGTCAACTCCGGGGCCGCCGAGAAGTTTGGCATCGGGATTGGCGACGAGGTCGTCGTGGTGCACCCGGACAAGCAGGACCGGATGACCATTTCCGGCATCGTCGAGCCGGCCATCGAACAGGGCTCCGGGCTGACGCTGTCGATGGAGGCCGACGGCTTCAACGAGCTCTACGGCGACTCCCAACAGCTGCGAGTCTCCGCAGCCGAAGGGGTCAGCGCCGATGAGTTGGTCGACCACCTCAACGCGACCTACGAGGTCGAGGCGGAGTCCGGCCAGAAGCTGGCCGATGAGCTTTCGGAGACCATCTCCGGGGCGCTCAAATTCGTCAACTACTTCCTTATTGCCTTCGGGCTTATCGCACTGCTGGTGGGCACGTTTATCATCGCGAATACCTTCTCGATGATCGTCGCGCAGCGGACCAAGGAATTCGCCCTCCTGCGCGCCCTGGGCGCCTCCCGCGGGCAGATCACCGGTTCGGTGGTCATGGAATCCCTCATCGTGGGGCTTATCGGCTCCGCCCTCGGCGTCGTGGCCGGCATCGGCTTGGTCGCCATAATCAAGGCCGTCATGAACGGCCAGGGCATGCCGATGGATGACTCGCTGGGCCTGTCGGCCTCCGCCATCCTGGTCCCGCTCGTGCTGGGCACCATCGTAACGGTGGTCTCTGCCTGGATGCCGGCGCAGCGCGCGGGCGCGGTGGAACCGGTCGAGGCGATGCGCACCACCGAATCCGCCACCGGATCCTCGCTCAAGGTACGCACCATCATCGGCGGACTCGTCCTGGTCCTCGGCGCGGTCCTGGCGGCCACGGGCGCGCTTATCGATGCCGAGACCACCCCGCGCGCCATCCTCGTCGGCGTGGGCGCCCTCTTCGTCATCGTCGGCTTCTTTCTCGCCGGCCCGGCGCTGTCGCTGCCCATCGTGCCGGTGCTGGGCAAGGTCTTCGGCGCCCCCTTCGGCGCCATCGGGCGCCTGGCCGCGACCAACTCCCGACGCAACCCGCGCCGCACGGCCGCGACCGCCTTCGCACTGACCCTGGGCATCGCCCTGGTGACCGCTATCGGCATGCTGGGCGCGACGATGAAGACGTCCATCTCCAACGTGCTGGATGACAAGATCTCGGCCGACTACATCCTGGCCGGCCCGCAGTCGGGCTCCTTCCCGACGCCGAACGACACCGCCGACAAGGCTCGCGAGGCCGACGGGGTCGGCGAAGTGCTCTCGCTGTCCATGGCCCCGGTGGCCATCGATGGCAACGCCAGCCTGGACTACGGCCCCCGTTTCCAGCAGTCCATGGTCATGGACACCAACCCGGAAAACCTCTTCCAGCTGGACGTGGCGGAAGGCAGCGTGAACTTCGAGGCGGAGCCGGGCTTCATCGCCACCACGGACTACGCCGCCGAGCACGGCTGGACGGTGGGGCAGACCTACCCGATGACTAAGGCCGGCGGCCTCGGCGAGGCGGTCGACGCCAAGCTCATCGGTACCTTCGAGCCGAACCAGATGATTCAGGGCTTCGCGGTCAACCAGTCCCTGGTCGAGGAGCTCGTGCCGCGCGAATCGCTGACCACCCAGATGGTGGGCGTCAACGCCGCCGAGGGCACCGACCTGGAGCAGCTGCGCAGCAACCTGGAGGAAGCCGTCAAGGATCTCGTGGTCGTCCAGGTCGCTACCGGCGAGGAATACGCCAGCGAATCCGCGGGCGCCATCGACCAGATGCTCTCCATCCTCTACGCCCTGCTGGCGCTGGCCGTGGTCATCGCCGTGCTGGGCATCGTCAACACCCTGACCCTGGGGGTTATCGAGCGCCGCCAGGAGATCGGCATGCTGCGCGCCGTGGGCACCCAGCGCGGCCAGATCCGGACCATGATCACCCTGGAGGCCGTCCAGATCGCCATCTTCGGCGCGGTCATGGGCATCCTCATCGGCCTGGGCCTGGGCTGGTCCTTCATCCAGGTCATGTCCGACCAGGGCCTCGACGAGGCCACCGTCCCGTGGGGCCAGCTAGCCATCATGCTGGTCGGTTCCGGCGTGGTCGGCGTTATCGCCGCCCTCTGGCCGGCCGGGCGGGCGGCCAAGACCCCGCCGCTGGAGGCCATCTCCTCCTAAAACGCCCCGCGCGGGGCTAGCCGAACCAGATTCGCTCGGCCCAGATGACCCCGCGCCACGCGGCGATGATGCCAATCGCCAGCGTGGCTGCCGCATACCGCAAGGCCCGCCCCCAGTGGCGGGCCTTGAGCATGTCTCCCAGCTCCCGCGCAAACGTAGACCAGGTGGACAGCCCGCCGGCGAAGCCACCGGTCAGGCCCATATAGGCCACGGAGCCCCAGGGGCCGGCCTCCCAGCCGCCCAGGCGGAAGAACCCTACCGTGAGGCCCAGGGCGAGCGAGCCCAGCATATTCGCCGCGAAGGTGCCGGCGGGGCTGGGCAGAAGGCGCGAAAGGCCGTAGCGCAGCATACCCCCTAGGAAGGCGCCCAGCCCCACCGCGGCGAGGATCAGCAAGGTGTTAAGGCTCAGTGCCGTCATCGCCTCTCACCCCCGAAGTGCGCGCCGGCCAGGTACGCGCCGACGCAGCCCAGCAGCGTGGCTGCCACGTAGGCGGCCGCGGCGCCGGGGCTGAGCTCGGAGCTCAGCAACGCAAAGGTCGCGAAGCTGGTAAACCCCCCGAGCACGCCGGTCGACCAGAAAGGCCCGGGCCGGAAATACCCCATGAGCGCTGAGCCGACGACGTTGATGGTTAGAAGGGGCCACCACGCCTGGGCAAACAGCGCCATGAGTCCGACCCGGGCAACGGCGCCGAGGGCAGCCCCGGCGCCGACAATCAGAGCTTCGCGCATAGTCTCCTATGCTAGCCGCGGCGCGGCCGCTACTTCCAGTTCATCCCCTGGGATTCCGTGAACTCGCGGACCTCGGTGAACGGGCGGTTCAGGCCCGGATCGAACTTGAGGTAGGCCTTGGTCTCGCGGGCGACCAGCCCGGAGAGGATGAGCAGGCCGACGAGGTTGGGCACTGCCATCAGGCCGTTGGCCAGGTCGGAGAAGGACCAGACCAGGTCCAGCTCGGTGACGGCACCGACGAAGACGATGACGGTGAAGAACATGCGGTAGGGCAGGGTGGCGATGGTGCCCACCAGGGAGGCCAGGGCCCGCTCGCCGTAGTAGGACCACGCCACGATGGTCGAGAACGCGAAGAAGATGATGGACAGCGAGACGATCGTGCCGCCCCAGTGGCCCGGCAGGCCGACGGAGAAGGCGTCGGCGGTCATGGTGGCGGCGTTCTCCCGGCCTTCCTCCCAGGTGCCGGTCACCACGATGACCAGGCCGGTGATGGACACGACCACCAGGGTGTCGATGAAGGTCTGGGTCATGGAGACGAAAGCCTGGCGGGCTGGGTGCGGGGTCTTGGCGGCCGCGGCGGCGATGGCGGCGGAACCCATACCGGACTCGTTGGAGAAGATACCGCGGGCGACACCGAACTGGATGACCATGATGATGCCGGCGCCGGTGAAGCCGCCGGCCGCGGACGTACCGGTGAAGGCGTCGGTAAAGACCGTGGCCAGGGCCTCCGGGAGGGCCCCGGCGTTGGTGATCAGCACGATGATGCCGCCGACCACGTAGATGATGATCATCAGCGGCACGAACGCGGAGGTGATGCGGCCGATGGCCTGAATGCCGCCGAGCAGGACCGCGCCGATGGCGACGAACATGATGGCGCCCGAGGCAATCGGGTCGATGCCAAAGGTGGATTCCATATTGGACGCGATCGCGTTGCCCTGCGTCAGGTTGCCGATGCCGAAGGAGGCGAAGACCGCGAAGATGGCGAAGGCCACGCCCAGGATCTTGCCGAGGGGGCCGCGGATGCCGCGCTTCAGGTAGATTTGCGGGCCGCCGATTTGCTCCCCGCGGGAGTCGGTGACGCGGAAGCGGACGCCAAGGTAGGCCTCCGTGTACTTGGTGACCATACCGACCAGGCCGGTGACCCAGATCCAGAACAGGGCGCCCGGTCCACCGATGGACAGGGCCGTGGCGACACCCACGATGTTGCCGACACCCACGGTGGCGGCCAGCGCGGTGGTCAGCGCCTGGTAGTTCGTAATATCACCGTCGGTGGAATCATCCGAGTCGTCGCGGCTGAACACCGCGCGCAGGGAGCGCCCGAGGGTGCGGAACTGCAGGCCACCCATGCGGATGGTCAAAAAGAGGCCGGTCAAAAGCAGGAGGGGAATGAGGAAGAACGGGCCCCAGACGACGGAGCCCACCGAGTCGAGCAAATTCTGTAACGAGTCCATTCTTGGAATGTACCCGCCGCCACAGCGATTTGTGACCTAAATGACAAAAGATATTTCCGGCGGGGGTAAATGGCAGGTGTGCTCACGCTGCGCAGCCTGCCCGCGCGGGCGACAATGAAAGCGGAAGGCCCCTGCCAGAACTGGCCCCAACACGCGACGAGAGGAACCTGCCATGGCCCACCCCCGCGCCGGACAGCCGGCCCGCCCGGAAGACCGCGACGACATCGCACACGTGGTGACCTCCTATTATGCGCTCCGCCCCGACGTTGACACCCCGGGGCAAGAGGTGGTCTTCGGAACCTCCGGCCACCGCGGTAGCAGCCTGGACGCGGCGTTTAACGAATGGCATATCTGGGCCATCACCCAGGCCATCGTGGACTACCGCACCGACCACGGCATCGCCGGCCCGTTGTTCATCGGACGCGACACCCACGCGTTGTCCGAGCCGGCGATGGTCTCGGCCCTGCAGGTCCTCGTCGCCCGCGGGGTGGACGTGCGGGTCGATGCCCGCGGCGGCTACACCCCGACCCCGGCGGTCTCGCGGGCCATCGTTACCCACCCGGGCAGCGACGGCATCGTGGTGACCCCGTCCCACAACCCGCCGCGCGACGGCGGCTTCAAGTACAACCCGCCGAGCGGTGGGCCGGCCGACTCCGCGGCGACCGACTGGATCGCCGAGCGTGCCAACGGCTACCTGCGCGCCGGCCTCGAGGGGGTCGAGCGCGCCGACGTCGCCGGGGTGACGGATCCGAACCTGGCGACCTACGACTTCCTGGATGCTTACGTCGGCGACCTCGACCGGGTAGTGGACCTGCGGGCCATCGCCAATGCGGGCGTGCGCATCGGCGCGGACCCGATGGGCGGGGCGGCGGTGGACTACTGGCCGGAAATCGCCCGCCGCTACGGGCTGCAGCTGACCGTGGTGAACCCGCACGTGGACGCCACCTTCGGCTTCATGACCCTGGACAAGGACGGCCAAATCCGCATGGACTGCTCCTCCCCGGCGGCGATGGCCTCCCTGATTGCCAACCGCGAGACCTACGACATCGCCACCGGCAATGACGCGGACGCGGACCGGCACGGCATCGTCACCCCGGACGCCGGGCTGATGAACCCCAACCACTACCTGGCAGTCGCCGTCGATTACCTGTTCTCCCACCGCCCGGACTGGGCAGGCGCCGGGATCGGCAAGACCGCGGTGTCCTCCTCGCTCATCGACCGGGTCGCGACTCGCTTGGAGCGGAAGCTGGTGGAGGTCCCCGTCGGCTTCAAGTGGTTCGTGTCGGGGCTGCAGGACGCCTCCCTGGCCTTCGGTGGCGAGGAATCCGCCGGTGCCTCCTTCCTCTGCTTCGACGGCAGTACCTGGACCACCGACAAGGACGGCATCATCATGAACCTGCTCGCCGCCGAGATTCAGGCGGTCACCGGGCAGTCGCCGTCCCAGCGCTACCAGCAGCTGACCGAGGAGCTGGGCAGCTCCGCCTACGCGCGCATCGACGAGCCCGCCGACCGCGCGGCCAAGGCCGTCCTCAAGGGACTTGCCCCGGACGCGGTGGCGGCCACGCAGCTGGCCGGGGAGGAGATCCGCGCCAAGCTCACCGAGGCCCCAGGCAACGGCGCGGCCCTGGGCGGGCTCAAGGTGGTCACGGATAATGCCTGGTTCGCGGCGCGCCCGTCGGGCACTGAGGACAAGTACAAGATCTACGCGGAGTCTTTCCTGGGTGAAAAACACCTGGAACAAGTCCTGCAGGAGGCTGTCAATGTGGTCAAGGACGCATTGAGCAGCGCCACGTAGTGTGTAAACTGTTCAAGCGTGAAGAAACTCGATAAAAGCCTGATTCTCGACCTGATAAGCGCCTTCGCGCGCTTCTTCATGGCCTATATCTGGATCACCGCCGGGGTGGAGAAGCTCAACAAGCACTTTACGATGACCCAGACCATCGAGGCCTATCAGATCTTCACACCGGAATGGTCGCACTACCTGGCCTATCTCATCGGTCCGCTGGAAATCGCCGGCGGCGTCCTGCTGCTTCTGGGCCTGTTCATGCGCCCGGCAGCCAAGGTGGGCATCATCGTGCTGGTGCTGTTCATGATCGGCATCGGCCAAGCCTGGGCCCGCGGACTGGACATCGACTGCGGCTGCTTTGAAGTCGATCCGGCCAACACCGACCAAGTAATGGACTACGTCAAGACCCTGGGGCGCGATCTTTTCTTCCTCGTGCTCATGGTCTGGATCTGGGTGCGTCCGTTCAAGAAGTTCGCAGTTTACCCCTAAGGCCTGCTTGGGTAGGCTATTTCCAGGTGCAAAGACCGCAAACAACCCTGTAAAGGATGAGTGGAGCAAGTGAGTAATTCTCGGAAAGTCACGGACCCGAATGCCAGCGGCAAGTCCGGGTTCCTGTGGGGCCTGGTGGCCCTGCTGGTGATCGTCGCCGTCGTCATCGGCTACATCATCTGGAACGGCCAGAGCGCGAAGACCGACGAGCTGGCTGACCGTGCCGTCGACGTCAACATGGACATGCAGTACGAGGACAACTCCGTCGTGCTCAAGTCCGCCAACACCAAGGACGACGCCCCGGTCGTCGACCTGTACGAGGACTTCTCCTGCCCGCACTGCGCGGAGCTGGCAGTCGCCTCCGATGAGAAGATGGCCCAGGCCATCGAGGACGGCAAGATGGTGGTCCACATCCGCACCCTGAACTTCATGGATGGCCAGGATGATCCGGAGAAGCTCGACGGCTACTCCACCCAGGCGGCCACCGCGGCCCGCGCCCTGGCGGAAGACGGCGACGTCCACGCCTACTGGAACCTGCGCAAGGTGCTGCTCGAGGATCAGCAGGACGTTGCCCGCCAGTGGGGCGCCGAGGAAATGGCCGAGGCCGCCAAGGCTTTCGATGCCTCCGGTGACGCTGTGGACAAGATCAAGAACATGGATCTGAGCGCCGGCCAGGAATTCGCCGCCGCCAACTACCACAAGCTGGAAAAGGACACCGGTTCCGTCTCCTCGCCGCGCATCTTCGTCGACGGTGAAGAGCTGGAGCTGACCTCCGATCTGGGCGCCTGGGTCGACCAGGTCGCTAAGTAAGGCCAGCCGGAGAAAAATTAGCTCACGCTGGCGATTTGGTTCGCGCCTTCGCCAGCGTGTAGATTAATACGAGTTGCCGCACTAGATGCCGCACGGTATCTGGCTATACGGCACAAGGGGCTATGGCGCAGCTGGTAGCGCACCACACTGGCAGTGTGGGGGTCACGGGTTCGAATCCCGTTAGCTCCACTCCACAACTTCATACCTATTTTCTTTGGGGCTATGGCGCAGCTGGTAGCGCACCACACTGGCAGTGTGGGGGTCACGGGTTCGAATCCCGTTAGCTCCACCAATTTTCCAAGACCCGGGTTCAGCTCAGCTGGCCCGGGTTTTGCTATCCCTCCCGCGGGCCCGGTTCGCTGGGCCCGATTTGGTTACGATGGTGGGATGGCTACTTTTACCAAGGATGTTGCCCAACCCGATCAAGCCGGGGCCGAGGCCGCGGGCCTGCGCTGGCTGCACGCGGCGGTGCCCGAGGCCGTCGTGGAGGTCGTCGAGGGAGGCCAGAGCTACCTGCGTACCGAGCGGGTCGAGCCGGCCGCCCCCACGGCGGAGGCGGCGCGGGAATTCGGCCGGCGCCTGCGCCGGATCCACGCCGCCGGGGCCGAGGCCTTTGGCTGCCCGCCCGCGGGCTGGGAGGGCAAGAATTTCATCGGCCGCGTCGAACAGGACTGCATCCCGAGCGATTCCTGGGGCAGTTTCTACGTCGAGCAGCGCGTTCTGCCCTTCGCCCGCGGGGCGGGCCTTTCCTCCGGGGACCTGGAGACGGTCGAGCGGGCCTGCCAGGCTATCGCCGCGACCGACTTCGACGTCGAACCCGCCCGCATCCACGGCGACCTGTGGGCCGGCAACCTGCTGTTTAGCGAGGGTGGCGCCGTGGTCATCGACCCGGCGGCCCACGGCGGGCACCCCCACACGGACCTGGCGATGCTGGAGCTTTTCGGCGCCCCCTACCTGGACGAGATCCTGGCCGGCTACGGCGATCCGAAGGTCGACTTCGACCTGCACCAGCTCCACCCGCTGGCCGTGCACGCGATGACCCACGGGCGCGCCTACCAGCGCCCGCTGGTGGCGGCCGCACGCGGCGTGCTCGAACGCTACTAGCTGGGCAGCGGGGGAGGCTAGAGCGGCCGCGGGCCCTGCGGCATCTGGCGCTTATGGGCGCCGGCGCGCCAGAGGCGTTCGATGGTAGCGGCGGCCTCGTCCGAGACCGGCTTGCCCTCCAGGTAGTCGTCGATGTCGGAGTAGGCGACCCCGAGTGCCTCCTCGTCGGGCAGGCCCGGCTTGTTGTCTTCCAGATCGGCGGTGGGCACCTTGGCCCAGGTCGAGCGCGGCGCGCCGAGGTGCACCAGCAGCTGCGCGCCCTGCCGCTTGTTAAGGCCGGCGAGCGGAAGGAGGTCCGCGGCGCCGTCGCCCCATTTGGTAAAGAATCCGGTGACGTTTTCCGCGGCGTGGTCGGTGCCGACTACCAAAAGGTTTTTCTCGCCGGCCAGGGCGTACTGGGCGACCATGCGCAGGCGGGCCTTGGCGTTGCCGCGGTTGAAGTCGCCGAGCGCGTCCTGGCCCAAGGACTCGGCGGTGGCGGCGGACAGGGCATCGGTAGCCGGGGCGATGTCCAGGGTCAGGCGGTGATCGGGCTGGATGAAGTCCAGGGCGACCTGGGCGTCGTCTTCGTCGGCCTGCTGGCCGTAGGGCAGGCGGACGGCCCAGAAGGCGGCGCCGTCGACCTGCTCGCAGGCCAGCTGGGCGAGCCGGCCGGCCAGGGTGGAGTCCTGGCCGCCCGAAATGCCTAAGACAAAACCTGCCGCGCCGGTCGTATCCAGGTAATTAACCAGGAAGTCGACGCGCTGCTCGACCTCTTTTGCTGGATCGATTAAGGGGCGGGTGTGCAGGGCTTTTATGATTTCGGACTGGGTGGAGTTCGGATCTGGTGACATGTGCTTCATCGTAGTGGAGTGCGACAATGTAGGACGTGAAACAAAGTTCTTATATTAAAACGGTGGCGACGGTGGCCGCGCTGGGTGGATTGCTCTTCGGCTACGACACCGGCGTGATGAGCGGTGCGTTGCTGTTTATCTCCCCTGAGTTCGGCATGAGCGCCCACGAGGAGGGCTGGGTGACCTCGGCGCTGCTCATCGGCGCCGCCATCGGGGCTCTGAGCGCCGGGCGCGTCGCGGAGTCGCTGGGCCGGCGCCGCACGCTGATCCTGGGCGGCGTCGTCTTCGTGGTGGGGTCTATCTGGTGCGCGCTGTCCGGTTCCGTGGGGATGCTCGCGGCCGCGCGGGCCTTCCTAGGCCTAGCGGTTGGCGCGGTCTCCATTGTCTCGCCCATGTACATCTCGGAGACGGTGCCCACGGCCGTGCGCGGCAAGCTGGTCTCGCTGAATACCTTGATGATCGTGGTGGGGCAGCTGCTGGCCTACCTGGTCAACTCCGCGCTGGCGGGGCTGGGCAGCTGGCACCTGATGCTGGCGGCCGCGGCCATCCCGGGCGCGGCGCTGGCGGTCGGCATGTGGTTCCTGCCGGACACGCCCGTCTGGCTGGTGGCCCGCGGGCGCACGGAGCAGGCCCGCCGGGTGGCCAGCCGGGTCGGGCTGGAGCTGGAAGAGGTCGCCGACAGTCAGCACGAGCAGGTGGACAGTAGCGAGTTCTCCCGCCTGAAGTCCGCGCGCTGGCTGCAGGTGACCGTGCTGCTGGCCATGCTGATGGGCCTGACCCAGCAGATAACCGGCGTCAATGCCATTGTCTATTTCGCCCCGACCATGATGAACCAGGTGGGGATCTCCACCCAGCACTCCGTGTATACCTCCATGGTCATTGGCGTGGTCTCCGTTATCGCGTGCTGGGTCGGCCTCAAGGTGGTCGACCGGGTAGGCCGCAAGCGCCTGTTGCTTATCGGCCTGACCGGCAACGTGGTCTCCCTGTTCGCCTTGGCCGTCGTGTATTCGCGGGCGGAGGGGTCGGTGGCCTTCGCCAGCCTGTCTCTACTGCTGATGGCCAGCTTCATCGCCTTCCAGCAGGCGGCGGTCTCGCCGACGACGTGGCTGCTGATTTCGGAGCTGGTGCCGGTGGGCATCCGCGGCATCGGCATGGGCATCGCGGGCTTGAGCCTGTGGGCGACCAACTGGGCCGTCGCCCAGTACTTCCTGCCGCTGGTGGAGTGGCTGACCGGGCCGTGGGCCTTCGCGCTCTTCGGCGGGCTGGGGATCGTGGCCATCGGCTATACCCGGGTGCTGGTGCCGGAGACCATGGGACGCAGCCTCGAAGAGGTCTCGCAAGACCTACGGCAGCGCTACCAACCCCAGGAGTGAATTTTGGGGTCTGGGGCAACGTACGGTAAAGTGTTTCCCCGTGTCAGTGCTGAGGTTGCTCAGCACGTTCTTTGTTATAGATTCAACCGCATTTTTATTGCGCATTCAGAAAGGAGCGCCCGATGAAGGTCCGCAAGTCGCTTCGGTCGCTGAAGAAGAAGCCGGGCGCCCAGGTTATCCGCCGCCACGGCAAGGTCTTCGTGATCAACAAGAAGGATCCGCGTTTCAAGGCTCGCCAGGGCTAGTCTGAACCGGACGCGCGAAAGCCGCTCCCCGTCGCACCACCAGTGCAATACGGGGAGCGGCTTTCTGCGTTACGGGGTAATTACACGGATGTAAGTGAATTATCTCACAATAGCTCGGCTCGTCCTGCGGAAATGCCAACGGTGTAGTTACGTCGATGGTGAGCGCCGGCCTAGATGTGGGGCTTGAGCTTCGGGTGTCCTGCGGATATCCCGTGCCAGAGCACAAGATATAGTGCCTGTTGCGGGCTTTTGCCCCAAAGTATAGTGTTGTCGGTGTTGCTCCGGCGGGCCTAGGCGCAGCCTCAAGCGCGGGCGTCGAAGAGTGCAGGAGGTGCTCTACGACCGGCCGGAGAAGAAGTAATCTGCCTCCCCGAAACGGATTAAGGAACCTGCCACCATGTCTATCAAGCTCTACACCAAGCCCGCCTGCATGCAGTGCAACGCCACCAAGAAGGCACTGGACCGTGCCGGCCTGGACTACGAGGCCGTCGATATCTCCCTGGACGACGAGGCCCGCGACTACGTCATGGCCCTGGGCTACGTCTCCGCTCCTGTCGTGGAGGCTAACGGTGAGCACTGGTCCGGCTTCCGCCCGGACCGCATCAAGGAGCTGGCCACCCTGGCAGCGTCTGCGTAACTAGGAGTCGAAGATATCCATGTTGGTCGTGTATTTTTCTTCCGCGACGGAAAATACGCGCCGCTTCGTGGAGAAGCTGGGCTTCCCCAATGCGCGGATTCCCCTGCGTCTCAACGATGAGCCGCTGACTGTCAACGAACCCTACGTTCTGGTCTGCCCGACGTACGGCGGGGGAGCGTCCATCAATCACCAAAACTCCCGCCCAGTTCCCCGGCAGGTCATCCGTTTCCTCAACGATGAACACAACCGGAGCCTCATCCGTGCGGTTATTGCGGGAGGCAATAGTAACTTCGGCACCGACTTCGGGAAGGCGGGGGACGTCATCTCCGCCAAGTGCAAGGTGCCGTACGTCTACCGCTTCGAACTGCTCGGCAACTCCGACGACGTGGAGATTTGCCGAGGCGGTTTGCTAGCGAACGCGCAGCAGCTAGGCCTCGAGCCCCCGCTGAGCGCGTAGTGCAACTTTGAAACGCCGGCCGCGGGGAAGCGGCCGGACAGATAGACTTAAAAACATGAAATATCGCGTTGGCTAACTTGGGCGGTTGGCAGTCGCGTCTCATCTTGCGGGACACGGCTGGCCAACCGTCTTCGTGAGCCGGCGCTTCCGTAGTAGATGAAAGGCCTGAGTGCAGCCGTGGATAACCAGTTGGGAAAGACTGTGGCAGAGCCGGTTAAGCCGGAGGAAAAGCTCGACTATCACGCGTTGAACGCGCTGTTGAACCTGTACGACGAAGACGGCAAGATTCAGTTCCACCAGGACCGTGAGGCTGCTAACCAGTTCTTCTTGCAGCACGTCAACCAGAACACGGTCTACTTCCACGATCTGGAAGAAAAGATCGGTTACCTGGTCGACAACCAGTACTACGACCCGGCGGTCATCGCGAAGTACGAGTTTTCCGACATCAAGGACCTTTTCAAGCGGGCTTACGCTTTCAAGTTCCGTTTCAAGTCCTTCCTGGGTGCGTACAAGTACTACACCAGCTACACGCTGAAGACCTTCGACGGCCGCCGCTACCTCGAGCGTTTCGAGGACCGCGTGGCCATGACCGCCCTGTTTTTGGCCGACGGGGACCTCGACTTCGCCGGCAAGATCGTCGACGAGATCATGACCGGTCGCTTCCAGCCGGCCACCCCGACCTTCCTGAACGCCGGCAAGGCCCAGCGCGGCGAGCTGGTCTCCTGCTTCCTGCTGCGTATCGAAGACAACATGGAGTCCATCGGGCGCTCCATCAACTCGGCCCTGCAGCTGTCCAAGCGCGGCGGCGGCGTGGCGCTGCTGCTGTCGAATATCCGCGAGTCCGGCGCGCCGATTAAGCACATCGAGAACCAGTCTTCCGGCGTCATCCCGGTCATGAAGCTGCTGGAGGACTCGTTCTCCTACGCCAACCAGCTGGGTGCCCGCCAGGGCGCGGGCGCGGTCTACCTGAACGCCCACCACCCGGACATCCTGAACTTCCTGGACACCAAGCGCGAAAACGCGGACGAGAAGATCCGCATCAAGACCCTCTCGCTCGGCGTGGTCATCCCGGATATCACCTTCGAGCTGGCCAAGCGCAACGACGATATGTACCTCTTCTCGCCGTACGACGTGGAGCGCGTCTACGGCAAGGCCTTCGGGGATATCTCCGTGACCGAGCACTACGAGGAGATGGTCGAGGATCCGCGCATCCGGAAGAAGAAGATCAACGCCCGCCACTTCTTCCAGACCATCGCGGAGATCCAGTTCGAGTCCGGCTACCCGTACATCATGTTCGAGGACACCGTGAACCGGGCTAACCCGGTCAAGACCGGCCGGATCAACATGTCCAACCTGTGCTCGGAGATCCTGCAGGTTAACTCCCCGTCGGAGTTCAACACCGACCTGAGCTACCGCACTCTGGGCAACGACATCTCCTGCAACCTGGGTTCGCTGAACATCGCCATGACGATGGACTCCGACAACTTCGCCCAGACCGTCGAGACCGCCATCCGCGGCCTGACCGCGGTCGCGGACATGACGGCTATCGATTCCGTCCCCTCCGTGCGCCAGGGCAACGACCAGTCCCACGCCATCGGCCTGGGCCAGATGAACCTGCACGGCTTCCTGGGCCGCGAGCACATCGAATACGGTTCCGAGGAGGCCCTGGACTTCACCAACGCCTACTTCGCGGCGGTGCTGTACGCCTCCCTGCGCGCCTCCCTGAAGATCGCGCAGGAGCGCGGTGAGGCCTTCGCGGAGTTCCCGCAGTCCGAGTACGCGACCGGCGAGTTCTTCGACCGCTACGACCCGGCGGAATTCCAGCCGCAGACCGAGCGCGTCAAGGAGCTCTTCGCCAACTCGACCATCCACACCCCGTCCGCCGAGGAGTGGGAGCAGCTCAAGCAGGACGTCGCCCGCGACGGCCTGTACAACCGCAACCTCCAGGCCGTGCCGCCGACGGGTTCCATCTCCTACATCAACAACTCGACGTCGTCCATCCACCCGATTGCCTCCAAGATTGAAATCCGCAAGGAAGGCAAGATCGGCCGCGTGTACTACCCGGCCCCGCACATGGATAACGACAACCTGGAGTACTTCAAGGACTCCTACGAGATCGGCTACGAGAAGATCATCGACACCTACGCCGTCGCCACGAAGTACGTAGACCAGGGCCTGTCGCTGACCCTGTTCTTCAAGGACACGGTCACCACCCGTGACATCAATAAGGCCCAGATCTACGCCTGGCGCAAGGGCATTAAGACCCTGTACTACATCCGCCTGCGCCAGATGGCGCTGGAAGGCACCGAGGTTGAAGGCTGCGTGTCCTGCATGCTCTAGGCAGCTACCCCTGACCGCCGGGAGCTAAAAGGCCCGAGGGAATCGAAGTGATTTCCTCGGGCCTTTCGTTTTCTTAACTTACCTGCTTATGCAGCACTTACCAGTCGCGGTGGGAGCTGGCGCGGTTTTCGTCCAGGATGATGCGCGAGAGGTGCTCGGCGCGGTCCGGATCGCGGTCCCGGATGGCGGTGGCGAGCTCGTGGTGGAGCCGCGTGGTGCCGGCGACCGGATCGCGCTTGGGGGAGCCGAAGACGGATTTGCCCTTGAAGATAGACAGCAGGGACGGAGCCAGCGCGGCGAACATTTCGTTGCCGGAGGCATGGAGAATCATGGTGTGGAAGCGCAGGTCGGTGGACAGCTCCTCGCCGACGCGCGAGGACGGGGAGGTCTCCAGCTCGGATAGCCGGCTGGCTAGCGCGAGGAGTTCGGCGCATTCCTCGGCGGAGGCGCGCTGGGCGGCCAGGCGCGCGGCGATGGGCTCGATGGCCAGCCGCAGCTGGTTCAGCGAACCCAGCTGATCACTGCGGGTGCGCTCGGACTGGAGCCGCCAGTTGATCACCGCCTGGTCGTAGACGGCCCACTCGGTCATGGGCAGGACCGTAATCCCGACGCGCCGGGAGGAGGCTACTAGCCCGAGTTGTTCCAGAGCGCGCATTGCCTCCCGGGCGACGGTCCGCGAGATATCGAAGCGGGCGCAGATATCCAGCAGGGTAAAGGTCTGGCCGGTGGCGATGGTCCCGTGAACGATTTCGGATCCGAGCTGATCGAGGACGGAGCTCAGCAGGGGAGTGGGGTGCTGGGAGGTGGGGGCAAGCAAAATCTAAAATCCTCGCGCGTGAACTGGGGGAGTGGTCGGAAGTGGGACTGGGTGCGATGACCTGGTAGGTCCCTGGCGGTAATGGGCCCGGCAGTAGGCGCTTACGTGGATATTATCGCTGGCTATAAGGATTTGTTAACACTTGTTGGAGGACTACACCGGATCGTTATTGAGCAGGGGTAACCGGGCGCGGCCGAGGTTAGGGCGACCATCGGGGACTCGCCGGCGCTTCCTCGGGTATCGTGGTGGGTTGTAATACCCCCCGATCGATGAAGGTAGGTCACCTGCGTTGTCTCACGAGTACGATGCGTATGTTTCCGGCCATGACCAGCCGGTTAAGGCAATCAACTGGAATACCATTCCGGACGAAAAGGACCTCGAGGTCTGGGACCGACTGACGGGTAATTTCTGGTTGCCGGAAAAGATCCCGGTCTCCAACGACATCCCGAGCTGGAAGACGCTCACGGAAAAGGAGCAGGAGACCACCATGCGGGTCTTCACCGGCCTGACGCTGCTGGACACCATCCAGGGCACCGTCGGCGCGGTCAGCCTGCTGGACGACGCGGTCACCCTGCACGAGGAGGCGGTCTACACCAACATCGCCTTCATGGAGTCGGTGCACGCTAAGTCCTACTCCAATATCTTTATGACGCTGGCGTCTACCCCGATGATTAACGACGCCTTCCGCTGGTCCGAGGAAAACGAAAACCTCCAGAAGAAGGCCAAGATCGTCATGTCCTACTACGAGGGCGACGATCCGCTGAAGAAGAAGGTCGCCTCCACGCTGCTGGAGTCCTTCCTGTTCTACTCCGGCTTCTACCTGCCGATGTACTTCTCGTCCCGCGCCAAGCTGACGAACACCGCCGATATCATCCGGCTGATCATCCGCGACGAGGCCGTCCACGGCTACTACATCGGCTACAAGTACCAGCAGGGCGTGCGCAAGCTGGACGAGGCTAAGCAGCAGGAGCTGAAGGAATACACCTTCGACCTGCTCTACGATCTCTACGACAACGAGATCGACTACACCGAGGATCTCTACGACGAGCTGGGCTGGACCGAGGACGTGAAGCGCTTCCTGCGCTACAACGCCAACAAGGCCCTCAACAACCTGGGCTACGAGGGCCTCTTCCCGGCGGACGAGACCCGCGTGTCGCCGTCCATCCTGTCCTCGCTGTCGCCGAACGCGGACGAGAACCACGACTTCTTCTCTGGTTCCGGTTCCTCCTACGTCATCGGCAAGGCGGAGGAGACCACCGACGACGACTGGGACTTCTAGCAAGGCCCCGCAAACCCCGACACCCCCGGCGGATACGTCAACCGAAAGGATGACGTATCACGGGGGTGTATTTTCGTCTCTGGACCGGCGCCAAAGCGGGCATGGCGCGGGAAATATTGTGGGCTACACCACGTTCGCCCCCGGGTGGGTGTCGGGCTGGCGAAAATCTAGGCCCAATTTGCTGCGACAATGCCGCCACACGAGTCACAGCAGGCCACTTAGCTGCGAATTCGAGTCTTAGAAACGGCTGGCAAAGTGGGGTGGAGTTGGCCTAGGATTAGGCGGTGTAAAACTTTTAAGCGCTTGTATGGCATAAAGCTGGCAAGCGCTTGCTAGTCAGGAGGATATAAATGACCGCTGTGGCGCCACGGTTGGACGACTACGTCCAGCCTTCACGTCCTGAGCCGACGGGGCACGGTAAGACCGGCTCCAAGGCTTGGACGATGTTGACCACCACTGACCACAAGCAGCTGGGCATCATGTACCTGATCATGTCGTTCAGCTTCTTCTTCCTTGGTGGCCTGATGGCACTGCTGATCCGCGCTGAGCTGTTCACGCCGGGTCTGCAGTTCCTGTCCAACGAGCAGTTCAACCAGCTGTTCACCATGCACGGCACTGTGATGCTGCTGCTGTTCGCAACCCCGGTCGTCTGGGGCTTCGCTAACTACATCCTGCCCTTGCAGATTGGTGCACCGGATGTGGCCTTCCCGCGTCTGAACGCCTTCGGCTTCTGGATCACCACCATCGGTGGTGTCGTGATGCTGGCTGGCTTCCTGACCCCGGGCGGCGCTGCCGACTTCGGCTGGACCATGTACCTGCCGCTGGCAGACTCCGTTCACACCCCGGGTATCGGCGCTGACATGTGGATCGTCGGCGTTGGCGCTACCGGTGTCGGTACCGTTGCTTCCGCAATCAACATGGTCACCACCGTGCTGACCCTGCGCGCACCGGGCATGACCATGTTCCGTATGCCGATCTTCACCTGGACCATCTTCACCGCTTCGGTGCTGGCCCTGATGATCTTCCCGCTGCTGCTGGCTGCTGCACTGGGCGTTCTCTACGACCGCAAGCTGGGCGGCCACATCTTCGATTCCGCTAACGGTGGCGGCATCCTGTGGCAGCACCTGTTCTGGTTCTTCGGCCACCCGGAGGTCTACGTTCTGGCCCTGCCGTTCTTCGGCATCGTCTCCGAGGTCGTTCCGGTCTTCGCCCGTAAGCCGGTCTTCGGCTACGTCGGCCTCATCTTCGCCACCCTGTCCATCGGTGCGCTGTCGATGGCCGTCTGGGCTCACCACATGTTCGTGACCGGCGCGGTCCTGCTGCCGTTCTTCTCCTTCATGACCTTCCTGATTGCGGTCCCGACCGGTATGAAGTTCTTCAACTGGGTCGGCACCCTGTGGAAGGGCCACATCACCTGGGATACCCCGATGATCTTCGCCATGGGCTTCATGGCCACCTTCCTCTTCGGCGGTATGACCGGCGTTATGCTGGCCTCCCCGGCACTGGACTTCCACCTGGCTGAGTCCTACTTCCTGATTGCTCACTTCCACTACACCCTGTTCGGTACCGTGGTCTTCTCCGCCTTCGCGGGTCTGTACTTCTGGTTCCCGAAGATGACGGGCCGTATGCTGGATGAGCGTCTGGGCAAGATTCACTTCTGGCTGACCTTCATCGGCTTCCACGGCACCTTCCTGGTTCAGCACTGGGTCGGCAACATGGGTATGCCGCGTCGTTACGCCGACTACCTGGAGTCCGATGGCTTCACCATCTACAACCAGATTTCGACCATCTTCTCCTTCGTGCTGGGTGCTTCCGTCATCCCGCTGATTTGGAACGTGTTCAAGTCCTGGCGCTACGGCGAGATCGTCACCGTCGACGATCCGTGGGGCTACGGCAACTCCCTCGAGTGGGCCACCACCTGCCCGCCGCCGCGCCACAACTTCAACTCGCTGCCGCGTATCCGCTCCGAGCGCCCGGCGTTCGAGCTGCACTACCCGCACATGGTTGAGCGCATGCGCTCCGAGGCGCACATCGGCGCTGGACACTAATTAGTGTCAACGAGGCGCTGAACCCTCCTGCCAACTAAGCCACCTTCTAGGCCCGGTTCTTAAACGGGCCACAGAAGGTGGCTTTTGGCGATCCGAAAGCCGCGTCACGGTGGGGGCCCAAGGGGCTGTGACCGTGGCCGCATCCGGCTGTGGCAGGATAAAGGCTGTGGATAATCAAGCTTTAAAGGACGTAGTGATTACGACCTCGGGGCCGGACAAGCCCGGGGTATCGGCTGCCTTCTTCCGCGTGCTGGCGGCCGTCGGGGTGGAACTGGTGGACGTGGAGCAGGCTATCTTCTCCGGACGCATCACCCTGGCGGCCTACGGGCGCCTCGACCCCGCGCTCGTCGAGAAGGCGGAGGCCGGGCTGCGAAACACGCTGAGCATCTACCAGCACACCGTCACCGTTGAGGTGGGCACGGATCGCTCCCCGCGGCCGCGCTCTAGCCACGTGGTGGTCATCATGGGGGCGACGGTGACCGCGGAGCAGATGGCGGCGCTGGCGCAGGAGCTGGCCAACTTCGACGCCAACATCGACCGCATCCGGGGCCTGTCCCGGCAGCCGCTGACCGGTCTGGAGCTGTCCGTGACCGTGGCGGGCGATGCCGCCGGTTTGCGGGCCCGGCTGGCCGAGCT
The DNA here is from genome assembly GCF_040946485.1 of Corynebacterium sp. LK2537. Classification (NCBI taxonomy): domain Bacteria; kingdom Bacillati; phylum Actinomycetota; class Actinomycetes; order Mycobacteriales; family Corynebacteriaceae; genus Corynebacterium; species Corynebacterium sp. LK2537. The sequence continues at coordinate 159,637 of NZ_JAYWLQ010000006.1, read as the reverse complement.
GGCCGGGCGCTTAGGCGTGGACCTGGCCATCGAGGAGGCCGGCCTGCACCGCCGCGCCAAGCGCCTGGTCTGTTTCGACTGCGATTCGACCCTGATTACCGGCGAGGTCATCGAGATGCTCGCCGCCCGCGCCGGCCGCGAGGCGGAGGTAGCCGCGGTCACCGAGCGCGCCATGCGCGGCGAGCTCGACTTCGCGGAGTCCCTGCGCGAGCGCGTCAAGGCCCTGGGCGGGCTGGACGAGTCGGTGCTGGCGGAGGTCGCGGCTGATATCGAGCTCACCCCGGGCGCGCGCACCACGGTGGCCACGCTCAAGCGCCTGGGCTTCAAGGTCGCGGTGGTCTCCGGCGGCTTCTTGGAGGTCCTCCAGCCGCTGGCCCGCGAGCTTAACCTGGACTACGTGCGGGCCAACACCCTGGCCATTAGCGACGGGAAGCTGACCGGCGAGGTCACCGGGAAGATCGTCGACCGCGCGGCGAAGGCGGAATACCTGCGCGAATTCGCCGCGGACTGCGGCGTGCCCATGTCGCAGACGGTGGCGGTGGGTGACGGCGCCAACGATATCGATATGTTGAGCGCGGCGGGCCTGGGGATTGCCTTTAACGCCAAGCCGGCCCTCAAGGAGGTGGCCGACGCGCAGGTCAACCACCCGTACCTGGACGAGGTCCTGCAGCTGCTGGGCATCCCCTCCGCCGAGATCGAGAAGGATTAGTCCATGGGCACCGAGCAGGCTATCGATGCCTCTTTCCGCGCCGCCCACCAGCGGCTCCAGGAATCCTGCAGTTCGCGCGACTGGCACCGCGATAGGGAAGACCCCAATCAGCCGGAGACAGTCCAGGCCATGCAGATCGCGCTGAACCTGCCCAAGCAGGACACCCCGGCCCGCCACCGCGTGCTGGAAGCGGCTGCCCGGGCCGTGGTCGCGGTGTGCCTGGACGAGCGCGCCGGCGGCGATACGGCCTTCGCCGCTGCCCTGGGCCGCTGGTACGGACACCGCATCCGCAAGGTGGCCCGCCGCAGCCGCAACAAGGCCTGGAACGACGTCCAGGCGCTGCCCGGGGTGACAGTCGACGTGGCGCGCGCTTCCGTTCCCTCGGCGGTCAACGAGGTGGATCCGCTCATTAGCAAGCTGCAGATCGGCCACACGGACCTGCCCGCCGACCAGCCGGGCGACCCGGCGGCCGACGCCCCGGTCATCTACGTGGACGCCTCCCTCGGCATGAGCGCGGGCAAGGCCGCGGCCCAGGTCGGGCACGGCTCCATGCTGCTGGCCGCCAGCCTGAACGTTCAGGCGGCGTGGGAGTGGAAGCAGGCCGACTTCGCCCTAAGCGTGCGCGAGGTCGACCACGCCACCTTCGAGCGGGCGCAAGCCGAAGCCGGGGCGGTAGTGGTCGTCGACGCCGGGTTCACCGAGATCGCCCCGGATTCGGCGACGGTGTGCGCCCTGCCGCGCCCGCTCAGCACCTAACAGTCCGGGTCGGCTATGGGAAGGCCGGGCCCGCCTTTAGCGGCTCTCAACGAGGCGCCGAAGCGCGCCTAGCACCGTTTCCAGGCGCGTGGTGGACCAAAACGGCGGCATCGAGGCGCGCAGGAAGCCGCCGTAGCGCTTGGTCTCCAGGCGCGGGTCCAGCACCGCGACGACTCCCCGGTCGCTGGTTGCGCGCAGCAGGCGGCCGGCGCCCTGCGCCACGAGGAGGGCGGCGTGTGTGGCCGAGACCTCCATGAAGCCGTTGCGGCCGGCGGCCTTGGCGGCCTCCGTGCGCGCCTGCATCAGGGGGTTGTCGGGCCGCGGGAACGGGATGCGGTCGATGGCCACCAGCGAGCACGCCGGGCCGGGCACGTCCACGCCCTGCCAGAGCGTCAGCGTGCCAAACAGGCAGGAGTTTTCCTGTTTGCTGAACTTGTCCACCAGCGCGCCGATGGAATCCTCGCCCTGGAGGAAAATCTCGAAGGGCAGCTTCGGGCGCAGCTCCTCGGCGGCCTGCTCGGCGGCCCGGCGGGAAGAAAACAGGCCCAGGGTGCGCCCGCCGGCGGCGGTGATAAGCTGCTGCAGCTCGTCGAGCGTGGCCGGGGAAAGGCCGTCGCGGCCGGGCTGGGGCAGGCCCGCGGCGGTGTACAAGATCCCGGACTTGGCCGGGTCGAAGGGCGTGCCGACGTCCAGCGAGTCCCAGGTGCCCTGCGGCAGGCCCCACTGGGCGGCCATCGCGTCGAAGCGCCCGCCCAAGGCCAGCGTCGCCGAGGTCAACACGACGGTTTGTTCGGCGAAGAGGTTGTCCTGGAGCATCTGTGAGATGGACAGCGGCGCCACCGCCAGGGTATTCGCCCCGTTGCGACTGTCCCGGTCTAGCCAGACGACGTCCTCGTGCGCGGCCGGATCCCCGGTTGCGAAGACGTCGAGCAGCCGCGCGACGGTCTCCACGATTGAGCCCAGGTGGTTGGTCAGGTTCTGGCGCTCGGCGTATTTCTCCGGGTCCTGGGCCTGCTCGTTATCAGGGGCGCGGCCGATGGTGGACTTGATGTCTTCGACCGTATCCGCCAGGGAAGAAAGCTGGGACTTGGCGTTATCCGGCAGGTCCACCCAGCGGCCCGGGGAATACTCATCCAGGAGCAGATTGAATTCGTCCGCCTGCTCGCTCAGGCGGGCTTCCTTGCCGTTGGCGCCCAGCGCCTTGACGCGGTTGGCCGCCATCTTGAGGCCGCGCGCGGTCAGCTCCGCCGTGGACACGGAGGTGATCCGGCCGTCCAGCTCGTGGGCCTCGTCGATGATGACCGCCGAGTGCTCGGGCAGGATGGTGGCCTGGGAGACGGCATCGATAGCCAGCAGCGCGTGGTTCGTGACCACGACGTCGACCTGGGCGGCCGCCTGCCGGGCGGCCTCCGCAAAACAGTCGGCCCCGTGCGGGCAGCGCGCAGCCCCCAGGCACTCGTTCGAGGTGACCGAGACCTGCCGCCAGGCGAGGTCGCTGACCCCGCGGTCTAGGTCCTCGCGGTCGCCGGTGTCGGTCTCATCCGCCCAGTCGTAGAGGCGGGCGGCCTGGGCGCCTAGCCCCGTGGTCTCGGCTTCCTCGAAGAGCCCGGATTCCGCCTCCGCCAGGGATTCGGCCCGCGCCACCTTGTTCAGGCACAGGTAGTTTGAGCGGCCCTTCATGATGGCGAAGGTGGGCTTGCGCTGCATGATGGGCTCGAGGGCTTCGACCAGGCGCGGCAGGTCGCGCTGGACCAGCTGGCGCTGCAGGGCCAGCGTTGCGGTGGAGACCACCACGGTGGATCCGGTGTTGTGCGCGTGCCGGATGGCGGGCACCAGGTAGGCCCAGGACTTGCCCGTGCCGGTGCCGGCCTGCACGGCCAGATGCCGCTGGGTATCCAGGGCCTTAGTCACCGCGCTGGCCATGCGGATCTGCCCGTCGCGCCGCGCGCCGCCGAGGGCCTCAACGGCCGAGGACAGCAGCTCCTCGGTGGAGTGGTTGAGCGGCTCGCGAAAAGACTCGCTGTCGGGGTCGGCGGGTTCTGCTGGGTCGTGCGGGGCGTTTGTCACCCCGGTTAGTCTACCGGCCTAGGACTGGTGCGGCGGCAGCAACCCGACCGCCCGGGTGGGTACGGCCGGCTCGCCGCGGGACAGGGCCAGCCCCTCCCAGGGCAGCGTGCCGATGGCCGCGGCCAGGTGGGCGCGGGAGGTGTCCAGGTCTGGGATATCGTCGACGGCCTGACCGTCGCGCATCAGCGGGATGGTCAGCTGCTGGGTCTCCAGCCCGCCGACGTCCGGGGCGGTGGTGTCCGTGTAGGGGAAGACGACCTCCTCGACCGCCACGCCGGTGGAGCGGTAGGTGCGCAGCGCCTGCTTGGCGCCGCCGATGGATTCCTTGGAGGAGGAACGCTTGGCCACCGGGTGCCCGTCGACCTCCACGACCTTGTAGACCAGGCCGGCCGTCGGGGCGCCCGAGCCGGTGACCACGGAGGTGCCCACGCCGTAGACGTCCACCGGGTCGCCGCGCAGGCCGGCGATGGCGAACTCGTCCAGGTCGGAAGAGACCACGATCTTGGTCTCGGTATTGCCCAGATCGTCCAGCTGCTTGCGGACCCGGCGGGTGACCGCGCCCAAGTCGCCGGAGTCAATACGCACGCCGCCGAGTTCCTTACCCGCGACCTCCACGGCGTTGATAACGCCCTGGGTGATGTCGTAGGTGTCGACCAGCAGGGTGGTGCCCGCGCCTAGGACGTCGATCTGGGTGGCGAAGGCCGCCTTCTCGTTGGCGCTGCCGTCCTCGTTGACGTGTGCCAGCGTCCACGCGTGCGCGGCCGTGCCGGAGACCGGGATGTCGTAGCGGAAGCCGGCCTCCAGGTTGGAGGTGGCGACGAAGCCGGCCAGGTAGGCCGCGCGGGCGGCGGTGACCGCGGCGTATTCGTGCGTGCGGCGCGCGCCCATCTCCAGGATGGGGCGCCCGTCCGCGGCGGTGACCATGCGGGCGGCCGCGGAGGCGACCGCCGAGTCAGCGTTCATGATGGACAGGATGACGGTCTCCAGCACGATGCACTCGGCGAAGGTGCCGCGCACGGTCAGCAGCGGCGAATTCGGGAAATAAAGCTCGCCCTCGCGGTAGCCGTCCACCTGCCCGCTGAAGCGGTAGTTGCGCAGGTAGTCCTTGGTCTCCTCGTCGAGGAAGTCGAGGTGGGCCAGCTGCTGCTCGGTGAAGCGGAAGTTCTGGATGGCCGCGATGACCCGCGGCGTGCCGGCGACGACGCCGTAGCGGCGCTCGTTGGGCAGGCGCCGGGAGAAAACTTCGCAGGTGACTTGGCGGTGGGCGCTGCCGTCTCGCAGGGCTGCCTCGAGCATGGTCAGCTCGTACATGTCGGTGAGTAAGGCAGTGGAGGCGGTGATATTCGAGCTATCGTTCACATCGTGAAGTGTACGTCACAGGCGCGTGACGGGGGTGTTTATTGTTCAAATTGGATGACGACCCAGACCCGGCCGTGGCCGATCTCCGCCGCCACCGCCTGGAAGGTATTGGCCGGGTTCAAGACCACCTCGAGGTGCGGGCGGGAGGCGCGCAGCTTCTCCACGACCGCGTAGCCGGTAGCCCCCTCGACTGGCAGGTTGACCTGCAGCTGCGAGATGTTCTCGGGCGAGCGGGATTCCTTCCCGGCGGCCGCGTTCTGGCGGGCCTGCTCCCGGGCCGCGCCCTGGCGATCCGGCCACGGCAGCCCCGGCGGCAGCCCGTTGTCGAGGCGCCACTGGTTCAGGGCGGTGCCCACCTCTTGTTCCAACTCGGTCAGCCGGATTTGTTCCTCCGGGGACGCCGGCTCGGGCTGGGCGGTGGAGGATCCGTTGTCGGCGGATTCAGAGGAGCCCGATCCCCCGGGGCTGGATACCAGGGAGGCGATGGCCACGCCGACGGTCGCGGCGAGGGTGACGAAGGTGATGACCGCGCGGGCCACGCCGGGCAGATCGGCCGGGAAGCGGCCGGCGCGAACGTCGTTAATCAACCGCGTGAGCAGGGGAGGCTGTGACATGCTGTCCTTTCTGTCCGGCTCGGTCCGCGCTGCCGCGCTCGGCCGCTAGCACTGTGATTCAGTGGGGATGAAGTACGTTACAAGGCTCGTTGAGGCACAGGTTACCTGCCAGGCACCTTGTGCACTAGTGAAATTGGTTAGGCTATTAGGTATGACTGCCAGAATTTCCCCCATTTACATGGGCTCGCCCATGGCTACCCCGGAACTGGACGAGGACCTCAAGGTGGACGTAGCCACCAGCGAAAACCTGCCCTGGATGTGCATCGTCTGGGACGACCCGGTCAACCTGATGAGCTACGTCTCCTACGTCTTCCAGACGGTGCTGGGCTACGACAAGAAGCGGGCCAACGAGTTGATGATGCAGGTACACACCGAGGGCAAGGCGGCCGTGTCCTCCGGTGAACGCGACAAGATCGAAGCCGACGTCAAGAAGCTGCAGATCGCGGGCCTATGGGCCACCATGCAGCAGGCCGGCTAGGAGGCGGAGAAGAAAAACCCCATGCAAGAGTGGAAGAAAAAGAAATCGCTAATGCGCCCGGTGCGCTTTCACGCCGTCCTGGACCCCATGGAGCGCGAGGTTTTAGGCAACCTGACCTCGACGGTGGCCGAGGCCATCATCCAGCGCGCGCAGTCCGCACCGAAGGACGAGCTGGCCGAGATGATGGACATGCCCTCCGGCCACAAGGACGCCCCGGAGGATCCCTCCCTGGCGCGCCTGTTTCCGGACTTCATGGCCGACGGCGACGAGGAATTCGACGGCGACGCCTCGCTGATGCGCAGCCTGCACGAAAACGACATCGCCCGCGCCAAGCTCGCCAACCTGCAGGCCATCAACTCCGCGCTGGGGCCGACCGGCTCGGTGGAGCTTAACCTTTCGGAGGAAGAGGCCCACCAGTTCGTCGCCGGCCTCAACGATCTCCGCCTGTTCGTCGCCGCGGGGGATTTCAGCGGCCCGGACGCCGCCGTTACCGATCGCGACGCGCTCGTGGAATGGCTGGCCTTCAACCAGGACTCGCTGCTGCGGGCGCTGATGTCCTAATGCTCAGCGTCGGCCACGTCAGCCGCGGGGATACCGGGGTCACCGCGGTCTATTTCGGGCCCGCCGGGGCAGTGGCCGGCGTCGACGTGCGCGGCGGCGGCCCGGGCACGCGGGAAACCGACCTTTTGGCCCCACACAACACCGTCCAGCGGGTCCACGCCATCGTCCTGGCGGGCGGTTCCGCCTTCGGGCTGGCGGCCGCGGACGGGGCCATGCGGCAGCTGGCGCAGGAGGGGCTCGGCTTCGCCGTCTTCGGCGAGGACAAACCCGGCCCGCGCGTGCCCATCGTGCCGGCGGCCGTCATCTTCGATCTCGCCGTCGGGCCGACGATGCCCACCGCCGACGACGGCGCCGCGGCCATCCGCGCCGCCTTGGCCGGCGACGACCCCTCCCAGGGCAGCGTCGGGGCCGGCTGCGGGGCCACCGCCGGCAAGCTGCGCGGCGGGGTCGGACGGGCCCAGCTGGCGGCGGCCGATACCGGCTTTAGAGTCGGCGCCATCGTGGTGGCCAACCCGGTCGGCCAGGTCGTCGACGCGGCCACCGGCCGGCTGTTCGGGGCGCCGGGCCGGCCCGGCATCGACCGCGCGGCCTTTGCCGAGCTGCCCGACCCGGCCGCGAGCCTGAACACCACCATCGGGGTGGTTTACACTGACGCGCCGCTTAACAAGGCGCAGGCCCAGCGGCTGGCCCTGGCCGGCCACGACGGGATCGCCCGCGCGGTGCGCCCGGCCCACTCGCCGCTGGACGGCGACACTTTGTTCGGCGTTTCCACCGCGACCCCGGCGCAGGCGGCGGGCGCATCCGCGCCGGTGGGGGACGCGACGCTGGCGCGGCTGACCGCGCTGGCCGCCGATGCCGTCGAGGCCGCCATTGTCTCCGCCGTCTGCGCGGCCAGCGACGGCTTTGGCTACCCCGCGTATTCTTCCCTGCTGCGCTAAGCTGAAGTGCACTATGACATATTCCACTGGACCGTATTCGTCCCGGCCGGACCGTAGCCGGGGACAGACCGGCCCGGCGAATTTCGGGCCCTCGGGCGGGCCCCTCCAGCCGGCCGGCGGCGCTGGTATGCGCAAGCCCCAGACCAACCGGGGCGACTCAGTGAATTACACGCGCGCCGGGCGCCTGCGCACCGGCCTGGTCTTCGCCATCGGCTACCTGGTGGTGCTCTGGGGCATCCACATCGTCAACTACGTCATCTTCGGCGGGAGCTTAAGCTACTACGGCATCCACCCGCTGGACTTCAACGGCATCTGGGGGATTGTCACCGCCCCGCTGCTGCACGCCGACTGGGAGCACCTCATCGGCAACTCGCTGCCCGGGGCCGTGTTCTGCTTCCTCATCGGGCTCTCCGGCCGGAAGGCCTGGTGGGAGGTCACTCTGCTGGTGGTGCTCATCGGCGGGCTGGGAACGTGGCTGCTGGGCGGGCCCGGCACCAACCACATCGGCGCCTCCAGCCTGGTCTACGGTTGGCTGGCCTACCTGCTGGTCCGCGGCATCTTCAACCGCTCGCTCATCCAGATCGTCCTCGGTGTGGTCCTGGGGGTTGCCTACTCCGGCCTGGTCTGGGGCGTGTTGCCGATTTACGAGGGGGTGTCCTGGCAGGGCCACCTGTTTGGGGCCATCGGCGGCATCGTGGCCGGCATGACGATTACCTCCGACGACACGTCGAAGCAGATTATGCGCCGCAGCGTAAAATAGTACGGCGTGACTGAACTAGCCGATAAACCGCAGCCCGGACCGACCGCCCCCATCGGGATCTTTGATTCCGGGGTGGGCGGCCTGACGGTGGCGCGCACGATCATCGATCAGCTGCCGCACGAGTCGCTGCTCTACATCGGCGACACCCTGCACGGACCCTACGGGCCGCGGCCCATCGCAGAAGTCCGCGCGCTGTCGATTGACATCGCCGACGAGCTGGTCGAGCGCGGCTGCAAGATGATCGTGGTGGCCTGCAACACCGCCACCGCCGCCTTCCTCCACGACGCCCGCGAGCGCTACGACGTGCCGGTCGTGGAGGTCATCCGCCCGGCCGTGCGCCGCGCTATCGCGACGACGCGCAACCACAAGATCGGCGTGATCGGCACCGAGGGCACCATCAAATCCGGCGTCTACCAGGACCTTTTTGCCGTACACCCGGACGTGCAGGCCACCGCCGTGGCCTGCCCCGACTTCGTGCCCTTCGTGGAGCGCGGGATCACCTCCGGCCGCCAGATCCTGGGCATTGCCGAGGGCTACCTGGCCCCCATGCAGGCCGCCGGCATCGACACCCTGGTGCTCGGCTGCACCCACTACCCACACCTTTCGGGCGTCATCCAGCTGGCCGTCGGTGACGAGGTCACGCTGGTCAGCTCCGCGGAGGAAACCGCCAAGGACGTGCTCAAGGTGCTCACCGAGCGCGACCTGCTCGCGCCCGTAGACAACCCGGCCACGCGCGTTTTCGAGTCCACCGGCGACATGGAGATCTTCGAGAACCTGGCCTCCCGCTTCCTGGGACCGGGGGTCGGTGAATTCAACCACATTTCTCACTCCGGTTGATTTTCTCCCCGAAATGGCCGCAAATCGCCCCACTGTCGCCGTATTCGTGACACCATGAGGGGCATGAAGTTGACCATCTTGGGATGCTCCGGAAGCGTGCCCACTTCCGGGAACCCGGCCTCCGGTTACCTCGTGTCTTTCCCGGATGCGCCGTCCATCCTCATGGACTTGGGCCCCGGTACCCTCGCCGCGCTGCAGGACGTCCAGGATCCGTGCGACGCCCACGTGGCCTTAAGCCACCTGCACGCCGATCACTGCATGGATTTCCCCTCCCTGCTGGTCTGGCGCCGTTTCCACCCCTACGCGCCGGCCAAGGGCCGCAACTTTTGCCTGGGCCCCAGCTACGCGCCGCAGCACCTGGGGCGGCTGTCCTCCGACGCCCAGCCAGACGGCGTGGACGACATGTCGGATACCTTCGCCTTCACCCCCTGGGAGGACGGGGTGGAACAGCACGTCGACGACGTCGCCATCACCCCGTACCGGACTATCCACCCGGTCGAGACCTATGGCCTGCGCCTGCGCCACACCGAGACCGGCAAGATCATCACGTATACCGCAGACACCTCCTTCGATACCAAGCTGCTGCCGTTGGCGCAGGACGCCGATATCCTGCTGGCGGAGGCCGCCTGGGGCGCTAGCTCCGAGGGCAAGGCGGAAAAGATGCACATGTCCGGCGCGGAGGCCGGCCGCCTGGCGCAGCTGGCGGGCGTGCGCACCCTCGTGCTGGTGCACCTGCAGCCCTGGGGAGACGCCGCCGCGACCGTGGCGGCCGCCCGAGCCGAATTCGACGGCGAACTGGTCCTCGGCGAGCCCGGGATGGTCTTCGAACTCTAGCCTGGCCCCGGCGGGTAGCCTGGGAGCATGACTGATTTTCAACGAGCAGACGGCCGCGGCCTCGACGAGCTGCGCACCGTGCGAATTACCCGCAATTTCACCACCAACCCGGCGGGCTCGGTGTTGGTCGAATTCGGCAATACCCGCGTGATGTGCACCGCCTCGGTGGAAACGGGCGTGCCCCGCTTCAAGCGGGATTCCGGCGAGGGCTGGCTGACGGCCGAGTACGCCATGCTGCCGTCCGCCACCCACGAGCGCATGCCGCGTGAGTCCATGAAGGGCAAGGTCAAGGGCCGCACGCATGAGATCTCCCGCCTGGTGGGGCGCTCGCTGCGCGCCGCGGTGGATCTGAGCGAGCTGGGGGAGAACACCATCCAGCTCGACTGCGACGTCCTGCAGGCCGACGGCGGCACCCGCACCGCCTCGATCACCGGCGCCTACGTTGCGCTGGCCGATGCCGTGGCCGCCCTCAAGGAGCGCGGCGCCGTGCCGGGCGAGCCGCTGCTGGACCCCATCGCGGCGGTCTCCGTCGGCATCATCGACGGCCGGGTGTGCCTGGACCTGCCGTATGAGGAAGACTCCCGCGCCGAGGTCGACCTCAACGTGGTCATGCAGGAAAGCGGCGACTTCGTGGAAATTCAGGGCACCGGTGAGCACGGGCTGTTCGGCCGCGACGAGCTGAACCAGATGCTCGACGTGGCCCAGAAGGGCTGCACCGAGCTCATCGCCGCGCAGCGCGCCGCCCTGGGGTGGGACTAATGCAGCTGCTAGTCGCCTCGAATAACCCCAAGAAGTTGAAGGAACTGCACACCATCCTGGCCGAGGCTGGCATCGAGGGCGTTAGGCTGGTCCCGCTCAGTGAGGCAGAGTCCTACCCGGAGCCGGTCGAGGACGGGCGCACCTGCGCCGACAACGCGCTGATCAAGGCCCGCGCGGGCGCGCAGGCCACCGGCCTGCCGTGCGTGGCGGACGACTCCGGCCTGGCCGTCGACGAGCTCAACGGCATGCCCGGCGTGCTTTCGGCGCGCTGGTCCGGCCGCCACGGCGACGACGCCGCCAACAACGAGCTCCTGCTGGGCCAGCTGGCCCACGTGCCGGAAGAGCGCCGCACCGCGGCTTTTGTCTCCGTGTGCGCGCTAGTCACCCCGGCCGGCCAGGAACACGTGGTGGAAGGCCGCTGGCCCGGGCGCGTGCTGACTGCCCCGCGCGGGGAGGGCGGTTTCGGCTACGACCCGCTCTTCCAGCCGGACGGCGAGGAGCGCTCCGCCGCGGAGATGTCTCCGGAAGAGAAAAACGCCGTCTCCCACCGGGGCCAGGCGCTGCGGCAGCTGGTTCCGGTAGTGGCGGCGTTGCAGAAAAACTAGCGCGAAAAGCTAGAGCTGGAAGTCGCGCTGCACCTCGCGGCGGCGCTTGACCTCCATGTAGAAAGAGAAGAACGGGATGGTGCCGGCCAGGGCCGTGGTGAACCACTTCATCGGCGGCCACAGGGCCTTCGGCGCCAGGTTCAGGATGGACAGCAGGTACAGCACGTAGAAGGCGCCGTGGATCTGGGCGATGTGGGTGGCCCACTCGGGCATGTCCATGCCGACGATGTATTCCAGCACCATGCGCGTGGTCAGCACCAGCAGGAAGATACCGGTCACCGTCGCGGCGACGGTGAACAGGGTCAGCGCGGTGCGCACGCGGGCCTGGCGGGCCGGGTGGATGCGCTTCGGCGCGGTGGAAGCAGAAGTGTTCTCAGAAGTCATAGCGGTAATCTAGCTTAGCTTTCAATTGTCGTGCCGGACAGGCCTTAGCGGTCGAGGTCGGGGTTGACCTCGTGGTGCCCGCGGCGCGGGCGGTTGAGCGCGTTGAATTCCTCGACGTCGAGCTGCGGCCGGTGGGGGAGGAAGTCCTCGTCGATGGTGGTCGGCTTGGATTTGGTGACCTCCGGGGCCTCGTAGGCGAACCCGTCGAGGTCCTCCGCCTCGTTTTCGGCGGCGATGCGCTCGTTCTCGCTGCGCAGCGCGGTCCGGTAGGCGTAGATGACGAACGCCGCGAATAGCGGCCACTGGAGGGCGTAGCCCAGGTTCTGGAAGGTGCCGGAACCGGACTGGAAGCGGGTCCACTGCCAGTAGGCGAGCGCGAAGAAGGCGACCACGAGCACGGCGATGAGGACAATATGCCACCACCGCACTCGGATCCTCGGGCGCTTGCCGGTCTCTTGCGTGCTCACGAGTCCTAGCCTACCCACTGGCCGCGGCGCGCCAAAGTCATTAGTGAGCGAAAACGCCCGCCGCCCCGATTAGAACTCGCCGGAATCAATCCGGTAGTATCATTCGCATTGCGCGCCCGTGGCGGAATTGGCAGACGCGCTAGATTTAGGTTCTAGTGTCCGAAGGACGTGTGAGTTCAAGTCTCACCGGGCGCACCACTGCACAGAAAAATACCGAGGCCATCGCACCAGATGGCCTCGGTATTTTTGCGTCTTCTTACTCGACTTCGGTGAATTTCCGGTCCCACGCCGAGCGGATGGGGTTGGCGTCGGCCAGCAGGATATCGAAGCGATCGCCGGCGATTTCGACGATTTCGCTCAGCGCCACGCGGTGTTCTTGGGGCTCGGAGTTGGCCAGGCGGCGCACGCCGGCGTCCAGCACGCGCTCGAAGGTGTCGTTGGTGTCCAGGTAGGCCACAAACGGCATGCCGAAGCGCTCGCGGTAGGCGGCGGCCAGCTGGGTGATCTGCTCGGTCTGGACGTCGTCCAGCTCGCCGAGCCCCAGCGAGCCGCGGTCGGCGGAGATCTCCGCGGCGCCCTCGTCGTCGGCCAGCAGGAGCTCGTCCATGGCGGGGTAGTCGTGGATGAGCTGTTCGCGGCGCTCGACGTCGGCGGTGAGGACGGCGACCTGGATGGCCTCGCGCAGCTGCCCGACGTTGTCGAAGGGGCGGGACTCCCAGGTGGTTTCCAGCGGCCAGGTCTCGTTGTTGAACAGCGGGCGCAGGGTCGCCACGAAGTTGTCGCGGTCCATGGCGTTGAGCTCGTCCAGGGAAACGCCCGTGCCGCCGGTGCGGGCGACGTCCCCGCCGCGGGAGCGGCCGGTGTGGAAGAACAACAGGTTCAGCCCGATGGCGGTGATGGCGCCGATGGACATGCCCGAGGAGACGAAGGTCTGCGACCATTCCGGGAAGACCGCCGCGATGTCCGGCTTGAAGGTCACGAGCATGGCCAGCCCCAGCGCGGTGGTCACGATGACGGCGTTGCGCCCGTCGTTGATATCGGCCTTGGCGATGGTCTGCAGGCCCACCCAGGCGACGTTGGCGAACAGCGCTAACGATGCCCCACCCAGCACCGGCGCCGGGATCGCCGCGACCACGGCCCCGGCCTTGGGCAGCAGGCCCAGCACGATCATGAAGCCCGCGGCGGCCACGGCCACCCAGCGGGATTTCACGCCGGTCAGGCGGACCAGGCCGACGTTCTGGGCGAAGCAGGTGTAGGGGAAGGAGTTCATCACGCCGCCGATGACGGTGGACACGCCGTCGGCGCGCAGCGCGGCCTGGACGTCGGCGCGGCGGATGCGCTTTTTAACGATCTCGCCCGTGGCGAAGACGTCGCCGGTGGTCTCCACCATGGTGATGACCATGACGATCAGCAAGGAGAAGATGGCGACCAGGTCGAACTGCGGCAGGCCGAAATAAAACGGCGTCGTGATGCCGAAGGCGTCGGCCTCGCCTACTTCCGAGAAGCTCGCGTCGCCGGCCAGCAGAGCCACGCCCGTGCCCAGCACCAGGCCCAGCAGCACCGACAGGGTGCCCAGGAAGCCGCGGAAGAAACGCTGGACTAGGACGATGACGGCCAGGGTGCCGAAGCCGTACCAGAGGTCGCGGGCTGCGGGCTGCCCCTCGGCGTAGTTGGTGAAGTCGTTGGCGGACACAGCCAGCAGGGAGGTGCCCATCACGAGCAGGACGGTGCCGGTGACCACCGGCGGGAAGTAGCGGAGGAAGCGGCCGAACAGCGGCGCCATGAAGAAGGTGAACAGGCCCGCGACGATGATGGAGCCGTAGATGACCGGCAGGGAGGCCACCCCGCCCTGCCCGTCGGTGGCGCCCAGCCCGATGGCGATGATCGGCGCGACGGCCGTGGTGGTCACGCCCTGGACGATGGGCAGCCGCACGCCCACGTGCTTGCCGATGCCCACCGACTGGATGATGGTAGCGATACCGCAGGTGAGTAGATCCGCGTTGATGAGGTGGATGGTGGTGGCGGTATCCAGGTTGAGGGAACCCGCGATCAGCAGCGGGACGATGACCGCCCCGGCGTAGAAGGCGAGTACGTGTTGCAGGCCTAGGGCGGCGAGTTTGCCGGGGGCTGGAACTTGGTCGACGGGGTGTGTGCGCTTGGGCTGGGTGCTAGTTTGGGCAGCCACGAAGTCCTCCAGGGTGGGGCGAAGCAAAAAACGGTTGAATTCGTACTCTCTAAGCGTAGAAGGGCGGCGCAGATTTCGGGAAAACCGCAGCAAAACGTTCCGGTTATGACCAGAAAGCTGGCTCCCGCCCGGAGCTTAAACCGGACGGACGTTTTACTTAAAATGCCTGAGCAGCGCACTAGAGTCAGACATCAGACGTGTGGGCTATTGCACACTTTCTGGGTTGGAGTAACCACCTAACAAGCCCCTACACTGGGACTCAACGGGGCTTGCCGCTAGAGAAGCTCAAGACCATCGAAACCCGAGAAAAATACAGGTTACAAGGTGGATTGGGAATTGGGAATGGCGAGCGCGCCCCACGGTATAAGGGAACTTATAGATACAGAAGGGAGTCACCGATAGTGACCACCGCAACCCAAGACCTCAAGTTTGATGCCTGGAAGGGTTTTGAGACCGGCCCATGGACTGAGGGCATCGACGTGCGCGACTTCATCCAGCGCAACTACACCCCCTACGAAGGGGATTCGTCCTTCCTGGCCGGCCCGACCGAAAAGACCAAGCGCACCTTCCAGCACCTGGAAGACAACTACCTGTCCGTCGAGCGCAAGCAGCGCGTCTTCGACGTCGACACCCACACCCCGTCCGACATCGACGCCTTCCCGGCCGGCTACATCTCCGAGGATGACAACGTCATCGTCGGTCTGCAGACCGATACCCCGCTGAAGCGCGCCATGATGCCGTTCGGCGGCTGGCGCATGGTCAAGCAGGCCATCAAGGAAGCGGGCAAGGAAGTGGACCCGGAGGTCGAGAAGATCTTCACCCGCTACCGCAAGACCCACAACGACGGCGTCTTCGACATCTACACCCCGCGCATCCGCGCTGCCCGTTCCTCCCACATCATTACGGGCCTGCCGGACGCCTACGGCCGCGGCCGCATCATCGGCGACTACCGCCGCGTGGCCCTCTACGGTGTCGACTACCTCATCGAGGAAAAGCAGGCTTCCCGAGACTCCGTCGCCGACGCCGGCTTCTCCGAGCACTGGGCTCGCTTCCGTGAGGAGCACTCCGAGCAGATCAAGGCTCTGAAGAAGCTGAAGGTCATGGCCGAGCAGTACGGCTTCGACATCTCCGGCCCGGCTACCACCGCGCAGGAAGCTGTCCAGTGGACCTACTTCGGCTACCTGGGCTCCATCAAGTCCCAGGACGGCGCCGCCATGTCCATCGGCCGCCTGTCCGCGTTCTTCGACTGCTACTTCGAGCGCGACCTGGCCAACGGCACCATCACCGAGGAAGACGCCCAGGAAATCATCGACGCGCTGGTCATGAAGCTGCGCATCGTCCGCTTCCTGCGCACCGAGGACTACGACCAGATCTTCTCCGGCGACCCGTACTGGGCCACCTGGTCCGACGCCGGCTTCGGCGACGACGGTCGCCCGCTGGTCACCAAGACCTCCTTCCGCCTGCTCCAGACCCTGATTAACCTGGGGCCGTCCCCGGAGCCGAACATCACCATCTTCTGGGACCCGAAGCTGCCGGAAGGCTACAAGAAGTTCTGCGCCCACATCTCGATTGAGACCTCGTCCATCCAGTACGAGTCCGACCGCCAGATTCGTGAGCAGTGGGGCGACGACGCCGCCATCGCGTGCTGCGTGTCCCCGATGCGCGTCGGCAAGCAGATGCAGTTCTTCGGCGCCCGCGTCAACGCTGCCAAGGCTCTGCTGTACGCCATCAACGGCGGCCGCGACGAGGTCAGCGGCAAGCAGGTCGTGGAAGGCTACGACGCCATCCAGGGCGACGAGCCGCTGGACTTCGATGAGGTCTGGCAGAAGTACGAGGAGATGCTCGACTGGGTCGTCGGCACCTACGTCGAGGCCCTGAACATCATCCACTACAGCCACGACAAGTACGCCTACGAGTCCATTGAGATGGCTCTGCACGACTCCGATATCGTGCGCTCGATGGGCTGCGGTATCGCCGGCCTGTCGATTGTGGCCGACTCCCTGTCCGCCATCAAGTACGCCAAGGTCACCCCGGTTCGGGATGAGACCGGCCTGATTGTGGACTACAAGACCGAGGGCGATTTCCCGGTCTACGGCAACGACGACGACCGCGCCGACGACATCGCCGCAACCATCGTCCACACCGTGATGGAAAAGATTAAGGCCATCCCGATGTACCGCAACGCCATCCCGACCCAGTCGGTGCTGACCATCACCTCGAACGTGGTCTACGGCAAGGCCACTGGCGCCTTCCCGTCAGGCCACGAGGCCGGCACCCCGTTCGCGCCGGGCGCAAACCCGGAGAACGGCGCCGACAGCCACGGCATGGTCGCTTCCATGCTGTCCGTCGGTAAGCTGGACTACAAGGATGCGTTGGACGGCATCTCGCTGACCAACACCATCACGCCGTCTGGCCTGGGCCGTACCCCGGATGAGCGCATCACCAACCTGGTGGGCGTCCTGGACGCCGGCTTCATCATGGACAAGTAAGACCACCCAAAACCCAATCTCGTAGAAGGAGAAATCATCATGGCAACCCCGACTTTCGACCAGCGTCTCGAGGCAATGAAGTCCCGTCGTGCAGAGCACAACATGGACTCCGGCCTGTACCACGCCAACATCAACGTCCTGGACAAGTCCACTCTGGAGGACGCAGTTGAGCACCCGGAGAAGTACCCGAACCTGACCGTTCGCGTCTCCGGCTACGCCGTCAACTTCGTCAAGCTGACCAAGGAACAGCAGCTGGACGTCATCTCCCGTACCTTCCACCAGGGTTCGTAAAAACCATGGCTGATGGCGTTACTGGTGTTGTTACCCTCCAACCAGAAGAAGGCGAAAAGGTACGCGGCGTCGCCGCGGGCCTGGGTGGGGACAACGAACTCGACCAAATCACCCGCCCCGAGCTCATGGAAGCCCGCCGCACTGGCGACGTCGGCTTGGTGCACTCGTGGGAACTGGTGACCTCGGTCGACGG
Organism: Corynebacterium sp. LK2537; assembly: GCF_040946485.1. Classification (NCBI taxonomy): domain Bacteria; kingdom Bacillati; phylum Actinomycetota; class Actinomycetes; order Mycobacteriales; family Corynebacteriaceae; genus Corynebacterium; species Corynebacterium sp. LK2537. The sequence goes on along the minus strand of NZ_JAYWLQ010000006.1, from coordinate 142,351 downwards.
GCCGGGTACCCGCATGACGATGTTCATGTCCGGTTGCCCGCTCCGCTGCCAGTACTGCCACAATCCTGACACCTTCGAGATGAAGACCGGCTCCCTGGAGAAGGTCGAAGACGTGGTCAAGCGCGTCAAGCGCTACAAGCCCATCTTCGACGCTTCCAATGGCGGGTTGACCATCTCGGGCGGGGAGGCGCTGTTCCAGACGGCGTTCACCCGCCGGGTGCTCAAGGAAGTGCACGATGCCGGCATCCACACCACCATCGATACCTCCGGTTTCCTCGGGGCGCGCGTGCGTGACGAGGACCTGGACAACATCGACCTGGTTCTGCTGGATGTCAAGGCAGGCGATGAGAAGACTTACAAAGAAGTCACGCGGCGTGAGCTGCAGCCGACCATCGACTTCGGTGACCGGCTCGCGGCGGCAAACAAGCCGGTGTGGATCCGCTTTGTGGTCGTCCCCGACCTGACGGATAGCCCGGAAAACGTCCAAAACGTCGCCAATATCGTGGCACGGTGGCCCAACAACGTGGAACGCGTTGAGGTCCTTCCGTTCCATAACATGGGCGCCGACAAGTGGCGTGAGCTGGGTTATCCCTACACACTGGAAGACACTAAGCCCCCGGCTGCAGAGGACGTCGAAGCTATCCGCGACGTCTTCCGAGCCAAAGGCTTCACGGTCTACTAATTCCCTTATAACCCACAAACACCCGCTCGCTAGCTCTCCTAGTTCCTAGGAGGCAGCGGGCGGGTGTTCGGCGTTTTCCGGGCCCTAGGCGGCTATTCCTTGACGTAGCCGACGTTTTCGACCTCGACGCTGCCCAGGGACTTGGCGCCGAAGTTGGCCAGCTTCGGGTTGGTGGCCACCATCTCCGGGCCGTTCATCAGCGGCATGATGCCGAAGCTCGACAGCGCCTCCTTCTCCAGCTCGTTGGCCTTCTGGGTCTGCTCATTCGCGTCCGCGATCTGGCCCAGCTCCTCGATCTTCTTGTCCATCTCCGGGGTGCCGGTGCCGGACTTGTTCAGCTCCGAATCCGAGGCGTAGATCTGGTTGAAGCTGGCCACGCCCAGCGGGGAGGAGGACGCGAAAGCCATCGGGAAGATGTCGAAGTCGTGCTTGGTGACGATCTTGGAGAAGTCCGCCGACGGGCGCTCCTCGATGTCCAGCTTGATGCCGACGTCCGCCAGCATCTTCTGGGTGGCGGAAGCCTCCGCCTTAATTCCCGGATCGTCGCCGGTGAGCACGTAGCGCAGGGCCAGCGGCTGGCCGTCCTTCTCGCGGGTGCCGTCGGCACCCGGGGCCCAGCCGGCATCGTCGAGCAGCTGCTTGGCCTTTTCCGGATCGAAGGAGATGAGCTCGCCGAAGGAATCCTGGTAGCCCTCCTGGGTCTGGTACAGGGTGAACGAGCCCGGCAGGTCCTCCTCGTAGTCCAGGCCGTTGAAGCGGATGGAGGCCAGCTGGTCGCGGTCGATGGCGGTCATGAAGGCCTCGCGCACCTTGATGTCGTCCAGGCCCGGGGCGTCGGAGTTCAGCACTAAGAGTACGTTGGCCGGGCGCATGGCGGCGCGGATCTCGATGTCATCCATGTCCTGGATGGTGGCCAGGCGCTCCTTGGAGGCCACGCTGGTCGCGTCGATCTCGCCGGCCTTGAAAGCGTTGATGGAGGCCTGCGATTCCATCTGGCGGTAGGTGATCTTCTTGATGAAGGGCTTGTCGCCCCACCACTTGTCGTTTTCGGTGAAGGTGACGGTGCCGGCGCCGAAGTCGACGCTGTCGACGGTGTACGGTCCCGCGCCCCACTCCGGGTGGAGCTGGTTGACGTAGGCCTCGTTGAACTTCTCAGCGGTATCGACCTGCGGAGGCAGCAGGGAGGAGAACGTGTCCTGCCACCACGGGTAGGCCTGCTTGAACTTCACGACGACCTGCTTGTCGTTCTCGCCCGGGGTGACGGACTCGATCTTGTCGTAGCCCTCCGTGGAGTGGATGTTGAGCTCGTCCATCTCGCCGTTGTTGAACTTCCAGGTGTGCTCGAAGACCTTCCAGTCAATCTCCGTGCCGTCGTTGTACTTGGCGTCCGGGTTGATGGTGTAGGTCACCTGCGTCTTGCCGTCGACGACCTCTTCTTTCACGTCGGTCAGGTAGTCGGCGTTCGGGACGAATTCGCCCTCGCCGGTGTAGGTGGACAGCTGCGGGTTGTAGTACTCCCAGAAGGTCCGAGTGTAGGCGGTCATGTCTGCATTGAAGGCGTTTTGCTGCTCCGAGAACTCACTGATGCCCAGGGTCAGGTCGTCGCCTTCCTGCAGGTTCTCGCGGTCCTGCAGGTTGTAGGAGCCTTCCAGCTGCAGGTCGACGTCGATGGCGCTCGAGGAGCCGTCCGAGCCGCCCGCGCAGGAAGAAAGAAGCACCGCCGAGGCCGCGAGTGCTAACAGCGTGGTGTAGCGGTTTTTAGAAGACATGGTCAGAGATACCTTTCTGGCAGGGGGTGGAAAAGCTTAGGGGAGTGCTATGGAGTTATTTCTGCTGCGCCGGGCAGCAAACCTGGGGAAATTCTTAGGGCTCTATCGGCTCGTAGACCGTCCTTTTCCGGGTGCGCTCGACCGCCGGGTCAGGCACGGGGATGGCCGAGATGAGCGCCTGGGTATAGGGGTGCTGCGGGTGGTCGAAGACCTCGTCGATGGGGCCGGTTTCTACGAAATCGCCCTTGTACATCACGGCCACCTTGTCCGATAAGTGCCGGACCACGGAGAGGTCGTGGGCGACGAAGACAAACGAGATACCCAGCCGCCGCTTCAGGTCGTGCAAGAGGTTGATGATGCCGGCCTGGATGGACACGTCCAGCGCGGAGACCGGCTCGTCCAGGATCACCACCGACGGGTTGGTGGCCAGCGCCCGGGCCAGGCCGATGCGCTGGCGCTGCCCACCCGAGAAATGCCCGGGGAAGCGGTCGATGTGGTGTGAGGACAGGCCCACCAGCTCGAGCAGCTCGGAGATGCGGGCGTCGACGTCGCCGTCGTAGCCCAGTGACTGCAGCGGCTCGGCGATGACCTCCCGGATGGTCATGCGCGGGTTCAGCGAGCTCATCGGGTCCTGGAAGACCATCTGGATGTCCTTGCGCAGCTCGCGGCGTTGGCGGTCACCCAGCTGGGAGGCGTCGACGCCGCCGACCACCACGCGCGCCCCGTCGGCGGGCTTGAGCTCCATGACCTCCAGCAGGGTGGTGGTCTTGCCGGAGCCGGACTCGCCTACGATGGCCAGGCACTCGCCCTCGTGGACGGTGAAGCTGACCTGGTTGACCGCGTGCACCGTGCCCACGCGGCGCTTGAGAATGGAGCCCTTGATCAGCGGGAATTCCTTGCTGAGGTTCTCGACCTCGAGGGTCGTGCGGCGCTGCTCGAAGGGGGTATCGCCCAGCACGTCCTCGGCAAAGGTCGGCAGGGGGAACAGGCGCTGGCCACCAATCCGCGAGTCGATGATCTCGTCCGCGCGGTGGCAGGCGGCGCGGTGGTGGCTGACCGCCGGGTCCAGACTGGAGGTCATGCCGAGGAGCTCCGGCTCGCTGGCGCGGCAGGCATCGATAGCCACGGGGCAGCGGTCCGCGAAGGGGCACTCGTTCTTGAGCTCAATGAGCTGCGGCGGGGTGCCGGCCACCGGGGTCAGCGGCTCCGACTGGGCGGTATCCGCGCGCGGGGTAGAACCCAGCAGGCCGATGGTGTACGGCATCTTCGGGCTGTTAAAGAGCGTGTCGACGTCGGCGTATTCGACCGGGCGGCCGGCGTACATCACGGCGACGTCGTCGGCGGTGCCGGCCACCACGCCCATGTCGTGGGTGATCATGATGGTCGCCGCGCCGGTTTCCCGCTGCGCGACCTTGAGCACGTCCAGGATCTGCGCCTGGATGGTTACGTCCAGGGCGGTGGTGGGCTCGTCGGCGATGATGAGCTGCGGGTTGTTGGCAATGGCGATGGCGATGACCACGCGCTGGCGCATGCCGCCGGAAAACTCGTGCGGGAACGAGCGCAGGCGCTTGACCGGTTCCGGGATCCCCACCAGGTCGAGCAGCTCGGCGGCCTCCTTCTGCGCGGCCGCGCGCCCGATGGAGCGGTGGGCGGTGATTGCTTCGACCAGCTGGTCGCCGATGCTAAAGACCGGGGTGAGGGCCGACAGCGGATCCTGGAAGATCATCCCGATGCCCTTGCCGCGGATGGCCGACATCTGCTTGTCGGTCTTGCCCAGCAGCTCCTCGCCCTGGAAGCGGACGGAGCCGGTGACCTTGGCGTAGTCGGGCAGCAGTCCCATCACGGCCATGGAGGTCACGGACTTGCCGGAGCCGGACTCGCCGACGATGGCCAGGGTGCGCCCGGCCTCGAGGCTAAAGCTGGTCCCGCGCACGGCGTGGACGGTGCCGGCCTCGGAAGGGAAACTGACGTTGAGGTCTTCGACCTCTAACAGGGCGGTCATGCGCGTCCTCCGGAATTCGAGTTGGGGTCGATGGCGTCTCGCAGGCCGTCGGCGATAAAGGCCATGGAGACGGTGAGCAGGGTCAGGGTGGCGGCGGGGAAGTAGAACTGCCAGGGCGCGGCCTCGACGGCGTTGGTACCCACCGCCAGCAGCGTGCCGAGGGAGACGTCCGGCAGTTTCACGCCCAGCCCCAGGAAGGACAGCGCGGTCTCGGAGACGACGGTGGAGACCACGCCCAGCACCAGCTGGATGATGAGCAGCGAGCCGATATTCGGCACGATGTGGCGGACGATGATCTTCGGGCGCGAGACCCCCATGTAGCCGGCGGCGCGCACGTAGTCGTTTTCCCGCACGCTCAGCGCCATGGCCCAGATGACGCGCGCGGCGTACATCCAGCCGAAGGCGATGAGCACGATGATGAGCATCTTCCAGTCGCCGCCGGAGTCGGAGACGACAAGGGCGATGAGCAGGAAGGTCGGGATGGCCAGCAGGAAGTGGATAACCGCCAGGATGATCTTTTCGGTCCAGCCGCCGTAGATGGCCGCGCCGGCGCCGATGATCGCCGACAGGATGGAGGTGGCGATCGAGACGGTCAGCGCGATGACCAGCGATCGGCCCAGGCCGTGGACGACCTGCGCGAAAAGATCGTTGCCGGAGTTGGTGGTGCCGAACCAGTGCTCCGGCGACGGCGGGGCGGACAGGGCCAAAAAGTCCGGCTCGTCGAAGGCCCACGGCGTCAGATAGCTGCCGAAGAGGGAGACGGCGATAAGCCCCAGGAAGATGATGAAGCCGACGGTGGCCATCTTGTTGCGGAAGAACCGGCGGGTGTACAGCTTGAGCTTGTTCGTGCCGCGGATGGTGGTCTCGTCGGCGGTGTAGAGCTTGCGCTGCGACTCGTCGGCGTCGACGCCGGCCGCGGTGGCGGACAGGGCGCTGGGCTCGGTGGCCATGCTGAAGTCGGCGGTCGCGGTGTGCGGGCGGATGCCCAGGTTGTCCGCGGCCGAGTCGATGGCCAGGTCGTTGCGGAGGTGGGGCGTGGCGCGCCGGGCGGTCGCGCGCGGCTGGGTGGATTTGTTGCTCTTAGACATTTAGCTCACCCTTACCCGGGGATCGAGGATGACGACGATGAGATCGGCCAGGATGGCCGAGACCGCAATCATGACGGCGCCGAAGGCGGCCACCGCCGTGGTGCCGTGGATGTCGTTGCGGGAGATGGTCTGGATGAAGTACTGGCCCATGCCGTTCCAGGCGAAGATGGTCTCCGTCATGATGGCGCCGGTAAAAATGCCCGGCACGGAGAAGGCCACCGACGTAGCGACGGGGATGATGGAGGTCCGCAGCGCGTGCTTGCGGATGGCCTGGGTGCGGGTCAGCCCCTTCGCCCGGGCGGTGCGCACGTAGTCGGCGGACAGGTTATCCAGCAGCAGCGTGCGCTGCATCATGTGATAGCCGGCGTAGCTGATAATGACCAGCGAAATGGTAGGTAGGACCAAGTGCTGGGCGGTGTCGATGAGCTTGGGGAAAAACCCTTCCACCCCGGGCGAGCCGGCGCCGCTGACGTAGACGATGCGCTGCCCGGTCACCCGGTTGAGCCACAGGCCGACGGAGACGACGACCAGGGAGGCGACGACCACGTGGACGTTCATGGTGACAATCGACATGCCCTGCCAGAAGCGGTCGGCGAACTTGTACTGGCGGGAGGCGGTGTAAACACCCAAGCCCACGCCGAGGACGATGGAGATGATGGTGGCCAGCAGCAACAGCTGGGCGGAGACCAGCGCGCGCCGGGAGACTTCCTCGGTGACTTCCACCCCGAGCGGGGAAGCGCCCCAGTCCCAGCGCAGCACCACGCCAGTGAGCCAGGTCCACCAGCGCTCCAGCAGCGGGGTCTCTGGGTCCAGGTTGAGCGGCTGCAGGATGTGGCTGATTTGTTCTTGGCTCAGTGGTGGGCGCCGCCCGGCGTAGTTGGAGCGCGGATCCAAAAAGACTGACGCCAACAGGTAGGCGATGTTGGTGGCCAGGAAGATCACGATTAACCAACTGGCGGTCTTTTTGATGATGTATTTGACCATCGCGGTTTCCTTGGGTGTGGGAACGTACTTGGGTTGAGTGATCCAGTATCGAAGTTCGTCCGAATGTGGTGTGGATTACTAACTGTGACGTCGACAATAGCGGGCGTGAGAAACGAGCGGGGCAAAAATGAGAAAAAATCCTCCGGAAAGTTGTGCGGGCGTACCCCCATACGGGGAGGGCGGGGCCTAAGGCCGGTCACGATCCCACATCCGGGGTTCCGGGGCCGTGCCCGCAGTTCGGGCTGGGTGGGACCCTCGCGCATCGGCGGCGAATGTGTCAGACTAAGAGCTGACCGGTGCAATAGAATTCCCCGAAAACAGAAAGGCCGCGCGTGAGTACGCTTCTCGTCATTGGCATCATCGTCCTCATCGTCATTTTGACGTTGTTCGACGGATACTTCATTGTCCGCACCAAGGAGGCCGCCATCATGGAGCGGCTGGGCAAGTACCAGGGAGTGGCCCACGCGGGGCTGCACTTCAAGATCCCCTTCGTCGACCGGGTGCGCGAAAAGATTAACCTGCAGGTCCGCCAGCTCGACGTGATGGTGGAGACCAAGACCAAGGACAACGTCTTCGTCCAGATCCCCGTGGCGGTCCAGTACCAGGTCGTCCAGGGCCGCGAGCGCGAGGCCTACTACACCCTGTCCAGCCCCGACCAGCAGATCGTGGCCTACGTCCAGGACAACGTTCGTTCCTCCGTGGCGAACATGAACCTGGATGACTCCTTCTCCTCCAAGGACACCATCGCCCAGAACGTGGCCGAGTCCCTGCGCGACAACATGGCGGCCTACGGCTGGCACTTCGTCAACACCCTGGTCACCGACATCCGCCCGGACGAGCGCGTGCGCGAATCCATGAACTCCATCAACGCCGCCCAGCGCGAGCGGGAGGCCGCCGTGGCCCAGGCCGAGGCCGAAAAGATCCGAGTGGTCAAGGAGGCCGAGGGCGCGGCCGAGGCCCGCAAGCTGCAGGGCCGCGGCGTCGCCGACCAGCGCAAGGAGATCGTGGAGGGCATCGCCGCCCAGTACGAGATGCTGCGCAAGGCCGGCGTCGAGGAATCCCCCGAGGCCCTCATGCTGGTCTCCCAGTACCTGGACGCCATGGTGGACGTTTCCTCCAACGGCAACGCCTCCGTGCTCTACATGCCGTCCAACCCGTCCGGCATGGGGGATCTCTTCGAGGGCATGCGCGACGTGCTGATGAGCAACCACGCCCTGGACAGCCTGGACAAGTCCTCTAAGTCCTCGTCCAGCCAGCGCCCGCGCACCCGCAGCAACCCGGAGCGGGAGACCGGCTCCAGCAGCTCCAGCTCCAGCCCCGCCAGCCCGGCCGCCAACCCCAGCCTGCCGAGCGCTAGCGACGTGCGCGGCCAGGCCGCCGACTGGGCCAACGAGAACGGCATCCATTCCGCCCGCGACGCCTTCCAGGCCCTGCGCGACAAGCACGGGGAGTGGCGCAACAACGACTAGTGAGTTTGTTTTTCCGGCGCGCCGGAATCTCCACTAGCCTTAGGTGAGCACCAACCTGGACAAGGAGCAGCTCACCGTGAATCCTCGTGAACCTTTCGCCCTGTCCTTTTCGGGACAGGGTTTTTCTTGGGCCGACTCGCTGCGCGGCGCCGACCGTGAACTGCACGCCACGGTGGACAAGGCCGCGCAGCTGTTGGAGCCGCTTGCCGCCGAGCTGGCCGGCCGGCGCCCCCGCGGCTTCCGCCCCTTCGACTGGGCGCAACAGCCGCCGGCCTGGGATCTCAGCGCCCCCGAGGTCTCCGTGCCCGGCATCTTCCTGGCCCAGCTGAACCTGCTCGACGCCCTGGCCGCCCAGGGGCTAGTGGCTAGCGATGCCGTCGCCGCCGCCGGCCACTCCCAAGGCCGGCTGGCCGAATTCGTGCTCGACGAGGAGGCTGGCCGCGCGGAGATGCTGGCGATTGCCCAGCTCATCGGCGCGGCGATGACGCACACGGCGCGGCGCTACGGGCTGGTCCGCGATAACGACGCCGCCCCCATGGTCGCCGTCGCCGCAGACCCGCAGGACATCGCCGCGGCCATCCGGGACACCGGCGCGGACACGGTCATCGGCCTGCACAACAGCGCCCAGGATGCCGTCCTGTCCGGCCCGCCCGCCGACAACCTTGCCGTCGCCCGCGCCCTGGGGGTGGAGGCGCAGCCGCTCAAGGTGGCCGCGGCCTTCCACCACCCGCGCATGGGCGAGGCCGTCGACCAGGTCGTGGACTGGGCCCAGCAGGTGGGCCTAGACGCGGCCGTCGCGGAGCGGGCCGCCCGCGCGGTGCTCACCGACGTCATCGACTGGCCGGCGCAGGTCGACCGCCTCGCCGCCGCCGGCGCGCGGTGGATCCTGGAGGTCGGCCCGGAAGAAGGCGTGCGACCCCTGACCGAGAAGATCGTGGAGGGCCGCGGCATCGGGGTGCTCGCGGTCGGCACCGCGACCGGGCAGGCCCGGCTTATTGATCCCGGCCACCAGCTGGCCCCGCCCCGCCCGTACAGCGATTTTGCCCCGCGCACCACGGCCGACGGCGAGCTGGTGACCCGCTTTACCAGCCTGACCGGCTACCAGGCCGTGCTACTGGCCGGCATGACGCCCACCACGGTGGACCCGGCCATCGTGGCGGCCGCGGCCAACGCCGGGTACTGGGCCGAGCTCGCCGGCGGCGGGCAGGCCACGGACCAGCTGCTCGAAGACAACCTCGACTACCTGCGCGAGCACCTCGCCCCGGGCGTGAACGCGCAGTTCAACGCGCTCTACCTCAACCCCCGCCAGTGGCGTCGCCAGGTGGCCGGCCAGCGGCAGGTACCCGCCGCGCGGGCGAACGGGGCGCCGATCAACGGCATCGTGTGCTCGGCCGGCATCCCGCCGCTGGACGAGGCGGTGGAGATCTACCGGAGCCTGCGGGTGGGCAATATCCCCTGGGTGGCTTTCAAGCCCGGCGCGGTGCACCACGTCGATAAGGTGCTGGAGATCGCGCGCGAGGTGGCACCCGCCCCCGTCATCATGCAGCTGGAGGGCGGCCTGGCCGGCGGGCACCACTCCTGGGAGGACCTGGACGAGCTGCTACTGGCCACCTACGCGCGCATCCGCGCCGCGGAGAACGTCTACCTGGCCGTCGGCGGCGGCATCGGCACGCCGGAGCGCGGCGCGGAGTACCTGACCGGCGCCTGGGCGCGCGCCTACGGCCGCCCGGACATGCCCGTCGATGCCATCCTGGTCGGCACCGCCGCCATGGCCACGCGGGAGGCGACCACCTCCCCGGCCGTCAAGCGCGCCCTCGTCGCCGCCTCCGGCACAGACGGCTTCATCGCGGCCGGCACCGCCCGCGCCGGCATGTCCTCGGGCCGCTCGCAGCTGGGCGCCGACATCCACGAGGTGGATAATTCCTTCGCCCAGGCCGGCCGGCTGCTGGACGCCGTGGCCGGCGACGCCGATGCCGTGCGCGCCCGCCGCGCCGAAATCATCAGCGCCCTGGATGCCACCTGCAAGCCATATTTCGGCGACCTGACCAGCCTGACCTACCGGCGCTGGCTGGAGCGCTACCTCGAGCTGTCCCACTGCGGCGGGTGGGTCGATGACTCCTGGCGCGCCCGGTTCGCGCAGATGCTCCTGCGCGCCGAGGCCCGCCTGCACCCCGCTGACCACGGCGAGTTCGCCTCCCAGCTGCCCGCCGGCGAGCTGGACGCGGGAAACCTGGCCGACCTGCTGGCCAGCTACCCGCAGGCCGGCACCCAGCACCTGTGCGCCACCGATGCCGCCTGGTTCATCGATCTCCTCAAAGGCCCCGGCAAGCCCGCCAACTTCGTGCCGGTCATCGACGAGGACGTGCGCTGGTGGTGGCGCACGGACTCGCTCTGGCAGGCCCACGATGCCCGCTACCCGGCCGACGCCGTCTCCATCATCCCCTCGCCGCGCTCCGTGGCCGGGATTGATCGCGTCGACGAGCCCGTCGCCGAGCTGCTGGGCCGGTTCGTGGCCGCCGCGGCCGCCCGCGCGGAGTCCACCGGGCCCGCGGCGAGCGATCGCGAGCGGATCCTGTCCGCGCCGGCCTGGGAATGGGCCGGCCACCCGGTTCCCAACCCGGCGCGCCGGCTGGGCCTGGAAGAAGACGCGGATGGGGCATACCGCGTGCCCGGCCTGGGCGTGACGGTGGCGCTGCCTCAGGCGGCGACCGTGCCCGTCGTGGGCGCGGATTCGGCGTACCAGGCCATGCGGGAGCTGGCGCGCCGGGCCGCCGGCGGGCAGCTGCCGGAGGTCGTTGGCGGGGCGGCGGCGTGGTCGACGACGCTGAACTGCGCGGACTACCAGACCGTCACCGCGGGCTACCTGGCGGGCGCGTCCGGCCTGGCCGCCGACGCGCTGGTGGGGCCGGCCTGGCCGGCCATCTTCGCGGTCATCGCGGACACCGACGCCGTCGAGGGCCTGCTCCGTCTGGTCCACCTGGAGCACGCGGTGCGCCTGCGCTCCGAGCTGCCGCAGCACGGCGCCTCGGTCAGCGTGAAGGCCCACCTTGCGCATGATTTTGCCACCGCGCGGGGGCGGGTGCTGGAGGTGGAAGTCGGCATCGTGAGCGGGCACCAGCACCTGGCAACGCTGACCGAGCGCTTTCTGATCTCCGGTGCGGCCGGAGCCGAAACGCTGCCGGCACTGGACGTCACGGACCCGGCCGCGCGCCCGACCCCGCGGCTTAGCCGCGGCCAGGCCCAGGTGGTCGCGCCGGATAGCATGCGGCCTTTCGCCCAGGTCACCGGCGACTTCAACCCCATCCACACCGACGAGGACCTGGCGCGGGCGACCGGCCTGGCCCAGGGCCCGATAGTCCACGGCATGTGGACCTCCGCGCTGGCGCAGCTGGCCGCCGGCGAGAACATCGTGGGCTGGCACGCGCGCCTGCTGGCCCCGGTCCTGCCGGGGCAGACCGTCGAGTTTTCCACCGCGCGGACCGGGCAGGCCGCCGGCGGGGAAGTGCGCACCGTGACCGCCACGGTGGGCGGCGTCCCCGTGCTGGAGGCGACCGCCCAGCTGGCCGCGCCGGTGACGTGGTACGCCTTCCCCGGTCAGGGCATCCAGTCGCCCGGCATGGGGATGGCAGCCTACGCCGCCTCCCCAGCCGCGCGCGCCGTCTGGGACCGCGCCGACGCCCACACCCGGCAGGCGCTGGGCTTTTCCATCCTGGACATCGTGCGCCGCAACCCGCCCGAGGTGCAGGTGGCCGGCGAAAGCTTTTCCCACCCCGACGGCGTGCTGTACCTGACCCAGTTCACCCAGGTGGCCATGGCCACGCTGGGCTGCGCGCAGGTCGCCCAGCTGCGCGAGGCCGGGGTGCTGGAAGAGCACGCCTTCTTCGCGGGGCACTCGGTGGGCGAGTACAACGCGCTGGCCGCCTTTGCGGACGTGCTCTCGGTGGAGGCGGTCATCGAGATCGTCTACCAGCGTGGGCTGACCATGCACCGCCTGGTCCCGCGGGACGGCGACGGCAACTCCAACTACGGGCTGGCCGCGCTGCGCCCGCACAAGATGGGAATGTCGGACGCGGACGTTTTCGACTACGTCAGCCAGCTGTCGGCGATTACGGGCGAATTCCTGGAGATCGTCAACTACAACGTCAAGGGCAAGCAGTACGCTGTCGCCGGAACGCGCGCCGGGCTGCGCGCCCTCGAAGCCGATGCCGCCTCCCGCGGCGAGCGCGCCTTCGTCCTCATCCCCGGCGTGGACGTGCCCTTCCATTCCTCCCGCCTGCGCGACGGGGTGGACGACTTCCGCCGGCACCTCGACCAGCTCATCACGGCCGATATCGACCTGGACCGGCTGATTGGCCGCTACATTCCCAACCTGGTGGCCCGCCCGTTTGACCTGGGGGAGGAATTCATCCAGGCCATGGAGGAGGTCGTGGACTCGCCGTGGCTGGACGCCGCGCGCACGCAGCCGGCCCAGCAGCGCGGCCGCACCCTGCTGGTGGAGCTTTTGGCCTGGCAGTTCGCCTCGCCGGTGCGCTGGATCGAGACCCAGGATCTCGCCCTGGGGCAGCTGGGCGTGCAGCGCTTCGTCGAAATCGGCGTGGCCAGCGCGCCCACCCTGGCGAACATGCTGCGCCAGCACCCGGGGGCGGCGCGCGTGGAGATCCTCAACGCCGAGCGCGACGAGGCCGTCGTCTTCGCCACCGATGCCGACCCCGCACCCGCGCCCGAACCAGTAGCCGAGCCCGATCCGGAGTCGGAAGCCGCGCCGCAGCCAGCGCCAGCAACCGCACCCGAGCAACCGGCCCCCGGAGACACCCCCGCGGACCGGCCGCTGCTGCCCAGCGATGCCCTCCGGCTGCTGGTGGCAGCCTGGACCAAGGTGCGCCTTGACCAGCTGCGCCCGGAAGACACCATCGAGTCCCTGGTGGAGGGCCAGTCCTCCCGGCGCAACCAGCTGCTGCTGGATATCTCGACCGAGCTGGGGATCGCCGCCATCGATGGCGCCGCCGACCTCGATCTGGCCAGCCTGGGCGAGCTAGTCGACCGGCAGGCCCGCGGCTACCAGGCCTTCGGGCCGGTGCTCCAGCCCCAGGTGGAGACCTGCCTGCGCGATCTGACCGGCCCGGCCGCCCAGCCGACCTCCTACGTTTCCGAACGCGTGCGCGGCCGCTGGGGACTTGGCCCCGGCTGGCTGGACCGCGTGCTCGCCCACCTGGTCGACGGCACCCGTACTGGGGCCTCCCTGCGCGGCGGCGAGCTAGCCAGCCTGCCCGAAGGCCTCGACGCGGCTATCGATGCTGCCGTCGCCGCCGCCGGAATCACCACCCCGCTGCCGGAGCCGGCCGCGGCCGCGACCGCCATCGCTGACCCGGCCGCCCTGGGCGATCTCACCGATGCCTTAACCGCCAACGCCCGCGACTTGGTCGAGCGGCTGGATCCGGAGGCAGCCGACACGGATGGCCAGGATGATGGTGCCGGCGAGGACGGCGATAGCGCGCGCGAACTCGTCGCCGCCGTCGACCGCGAGCTGGGTGCGGGCTGGGCCGACTTCGTGCGGCCGGCCTTCGACCCGGCGCGGGCGGTCCTGCTCGACGACCGCTGGGCCTCGGCGCGCGAGGACGCCGCTCGGGGACGCGGCGACGTGACCGCAACGGGCGAGGAGGTCGCCCGCATCGCCGAGTATTCCGGCCACCCGGATCTTGCCGCCGCGGCCCGGAAGGACCCGGCGGGCCTCGACTACGCCGCCGACTGCGCGCTGGTCACCGGCGCCGCGCCGGGCTCCATCGCCGCGGCTATCACCGCCGAGCTGCTGCGGGGCGGGGCCACCGTCGTGGCGACCAGCTCCCGTCTGGACCAGGCGCGCCTGGACTTTTTCACCCGCCTCTACCGCGACCACGCCCGGGGCCAGGCGGCGCTGTGGGTCGTGCCGTGCAACGTGGCATCGTTTGCCGACGTCGACGCCTTAGCCGACTGGGTCGGCACCGAGCGCACCCGCACCGTCGGCGCCGAGGTGCGCGTGGTGAAGCCGGCGCTGACGCCGACCCTGCTCTTCCCGTTCGCCGCGCCGCGCGTGGCCGGCACCCTGGCCGAGGCGGGCGCGGGCAGCGAGCGCCAGATGCGCCTGCTGCTGTGGTCGGTGGAGCGGCTCATCGCCGCCACCGCCGGAATCTCGGAGCACGTCCACGTCGTCCTGCCCGGCAGCCCCAACCGCGGTCGCTTCGGCGGCGACGGCGCCTACGGCGAGGCCAAGGCGGCCCTTGATGCCATCGAAAACCGCTGGCGCCGCGAACCCGCCTGGGCCAACCGCGTGGGCCTGGTCCACGCCCAAATCGGCTGGGTGCGCGGCACCGGCCTGATGGGGGCCAACGATCCGCTGGTCGCCGCCGCCGAGGCCCGCGGCGTGCGCACCTGGGATACCCGCGAACTCGCCACCGAGCTGCTGGACGAAGGCGCCAACCCGGGCGCGCGCCGGGCCGCGCGCGAGGAGCCGGTCGCCCTGGACCTGACCGGGGGACTGGCGGCCGCCGAACTGGATTTGGCGGCGCTGCGGCAGGAGGCATCGTTAGCCGCGGCAGAAACCGAGGCGGAGCCGGGCGCGCGCGTCGTGCCGGCGCTGCCCAACCTGGCCGAGGGCGCGGCCCCAGAGCCGGACTTCGGCGAGGTCGCGGCCGGCCTGGAGGAGATGGTGGTCGTCGCCGGCGCGGGCGAGCTCGGCCCCTGGGGCAGCGCGCGCACCCGCTTCGAGGCGGAGCTCGGCGGCGATCTCAGCGCCGCCGGCGTGGTGGAGCTGGCCTGGTCGATGGGGCTTATCCGCTGGGAGGACGGCTGGGTCGACGCCGCCGGCGAGCCGGTGGCCGAGGCCGACATCTACGCCCGCTTCCACGACGAGGTCATGGCCAGCGTCGGTGTGCGCCGCCTGCGCGACGATGCCGGCATCCAGAACAACCTCGCCGGCGAGCTGACCACGGTCTACCTGGACCGCGACCTGACCTTCAGCACGGCGGACGCCGATAGCGCGCGCGCCTTCGCCGCCGCCGGCGCCCGGGTGCGCCCCGTCGGCGACGCCTTTCAGGTCACCCGCCCCAAGGGCAGCGAAATCCGCGTGCCGCGCCGCACCGTGATGACCCGGTTTGTGGGCGGCCAGCTGCCCGACGGCTTCGACCCCGCCGCCTACGGCATCCCCGCCGACATGCTGGAGAACCTGGACCGCCTGGCCGTGTGGAACCTCATCTGCACCGTCGAGGCGTTTACCTCCGCCGGGTTTAGCCCCGCCGAGCTGCTCGCCCACGTCCACCCGGCGCGGGTCAGCAACACCCAGGGCACCGGGATGGGCGGGGTGGCCTCCCTGCGCGGCCTCTACGTCGACCGCCTGCTGGGCCAGCCGCGCAACAACGACGTGCTGCAGGAAGCCCTGCCGAACGTCATCGCCGCGCACGTCATGCAGGACTACGTGGGCGGCTATGGGCAGATGGTCCACCCGGTGGCCGCGTGCGCGACCGCGGCGGTCTCCGTCGAGGAAGCCGCCGACAAGCTGCGGCTGGGCAAGGCCGACTTCGTGGTGGCCGGCGGCGTCGACGATATGAGCGTGGAATCCGTGACCGGCTTCGGCGCGATGGCCGCCACGGCGGATTCTGCGGCGTTGGCGGCGGCGGGCATCGCGGAGCGCTATTTCAGCCGGCCCAACGACCGGCGGCGCGCCGGCTTCGTGGAATCCGCCGGCGGCGGCGCGCTGCTGCTGACCCGCGGCGACGTGGCGGCCGAGCTCGGCCTGCCGGTGCTCGGCGTGGTGGCGTTTGCGGAGTCTTTCGCCGACGGGGCGCACACCTCCATCCCCGCGCCTGGGCTGGGGGCGCTGTCGGCCGCCCGGGACAACCGGCTGGCCGCCGCCCTTGCCCCGTACGGGCTAGACGCGGATGACGTGCGCGTTATCAGCAAGCACGACACCTCGACGGAGGCCAACGACCCGAACGAATCCGACCTGCACCAGCGCCTGGCGCGGGCCAGCGGGCGCACCCCGGGCAACCCCCTGTACGTGATCTCCCAAAAGCACCTGACCGGGCACGCCAAGGGCGGGGCAGCGGCCTTCCAGCTCATCGGGCTCATGCAGGTCATGCGGCGCGGTATCATCCCGCCGAACCGGGCCCTGGACTGCGTCGACCCCAAGCTGCGCCGGTATCCGGACCTGGTCTGGCCGCGCAGCCCCCTGCCGGCGGAGATTAAGGCGGGCCTGGTGACCTCCCTGGGCTTCGGGCACGTCTCGGCGCTTATCGCCGTGGTGCACCCGGGCGCGTTCGCCCAGGCGCTGCGCCAGGCCAAGGGCGAGTTCGCGCTCAACGAGTGGCGCACCCAGGCCGCCCGCCGCGAGCGCGCGGGGTGGGAGCGCCGCGACGGAGCCATGCACGGCCAGGCCGCCCTGTATACCCGGCCGGAGGGGCGCAACCTGGGCGGGCGCGGCACCGCGCGGGAAGCACAGGTACTG
Source organism: Corynebacterium sp. LK2537 (assembly GCF_040946485.1). Taxonomy (NCBI): domain Bacteria; kingdom Bacillati; phylum Actinomycetota; class Actinomycetes; order Mycobacteriales; family Corynebacteriaceae; genus Corynebacterium; species Corynebacterium sp. LK2537. Next base: position 125,881 of record NZ_JAYWLQ010000006.1, on the reverse strand, counting down.
CTGGATCCGCAGGCCCGCCTGCGGGGAGGGGAGCTGCGCTAGATGTTCGCCGTTGGCACCGACATCGTCCACATCCCGGGCTTAGCCGAGCAGCTGGGGCGGGAAGGCACCACCTTCGAGCGGGTCTTTTCCGCCCTCGAGCAGCGGGTGGCCGCGACCAAGCCGCGCCGGGACGAGCACCTGGCGGGGCGCTGGGCGGCCAAGGAGGCCTTCATCAAGGCGTGGTCCCAGGCGCTCTACGGGCGCCCGCCGCGGCTGGCGGAACACGAGGTCGACTGGGCCGAAATCAGCGTCCAGCCGGACGCGTGGGGGAGGGTCGGACTGCAGGTGAGCGGCCAGGTCCGCACGGCTATCGATGCCTCCCTCCCCGGCTGGCAGGCCAGCCTCAGCATCTCCCACGACGGCGACTACGCGGTCGCGACGGTGATTATTTCCTGCTAGCGCGTGCGGCGCTTAGGTCGTGGCCACTAGGTCGTGGCCACCGAGAAGAGGTAGGCCACCAGCATGCGCTTGACCTCGCCGACGACGGAGGCGAAGCTATCGGCGTCCTCGGTGCGGATGGCGTAGTTGAGCAGGGAGACGACCGTGTGGACCAGGAATCCGGCCAGCTCGATGCGCTCCTCGTAGTCCATGCCGGTAGCCAGCGGGGCGAGGATGTCGGCGAGCGGCTCCAAGATCTTGCGCTCGGTGGCCGCGGCGGTCGCGCGGGTGGCCGGCGTGGACTGGACGGCGTGCCAGACGGCCCGCCGGGACGGGTCCTTGCGCCACATCGAGGCCAGGTGGTCGATGAACTCGTCCAAAAAGTCCGGCCACTGCAGCGCCGGAACGTGCTCGGAAAAGCGCTGGATCTCCGCTAGGTTCTCGACGGTGTCCTGGCGGTCGAGCTCGCAGACGAGGACGTATTTGTTCGCGAAGAACTGGTACAAAGTGCCAATCGGCACCTCGGCGCGGCGCGCGACCTCGTCGAAGGTAAAAGACTCAAAGCCTAAGTCCACGAGCACGCTGCGCGCGGCCTGCAGAATCCGGTTGAACCGCTCGCGGCTGCGGGCCTGCGCCGGCCGCCGGCGCGGGAGAAGGATCTCGGCCGTGCCGGCCTGTTCGCTCGCGTCAGTTCCGGGGTTGTCGGTGGAGGGTGTGCTCATCGAGGGATAATTTAGGCGTCTAGTTCTTTGCTGATGCGGGCCACGTGACCGGTGGCCTTGACGTTGTACTTAGCCAGGGCGATCTTGCCCTCGGCGTCCACCAAGAACGTGGAGCGGATAACGCCCTGGACGACCTTGCCGTAGTTCTTCTTCTCGCCGAAGGCACCGTAGGCCGTCATGACCTCCTTGTCCGGATCGGACAGCAGCGGGAAGTTGAGATCGTGATCGGCGCGGAACTTCGCCAGCTTCTCCGGGGTGTCCGGGGAAATGCCCACGACGGCGATACGCCGGTCGTTGAGTTCTTCCAGGGAGTCGCGGAAATCGCAGGCCTCCTTGGTGCAGCCCGGGGTATTGGCCCGCGGGTAGAAATAAACCAGGACCTGCTGGCCGGCGAAATCACTCAAGCTGACGGTGTTACCTTTATCGTCGCTCAAGGAGAATGCGGGGGCGGTGTCGCCTACTTCTAAACGCTGTTGGTCAGTCATGCTATCCACCATACCCGGCCCGGCAGGTGGCTGAGTTTGGGTCAATACGTCACGCTGGCGGCAAACGCGATAGAATGTCCGCGTACCCGATAATCTTTAAGCGAAATACCAGGAGTAGAACGTGGCACGCAGTATTGAGGACATCCAGCGCGACATCGAGCGCACCCGTCGCCAACTGGCCGGCACCTTGGACGAGCTGGCCGACCGCAGCCGCCCGCAGAACCTGGCTAACGATGCCAAGTCTGCCGCCCAGGACAAGCTCCAGGACAAGAACGTTCAGATCGCCCTGGCCGGCGTCGCCGCCGTCGTTGTTGGCGGGATCGCCTTCGCGGTCTTCCGTTCCCGTCGCCGTTCCAGCGACATCAAGGAACTGCAGCGCCTGCTCGCGCAGCGCAAGTAATTTCCCCCTTAGTCCAAATCCTTCCGAATCCGACCTTCGCCTCTTTGCCAGGCGGGGGTCTTTTTCATGCTCGGTGGTTCATCCGGGGCGGTTCATCCGCGGCGGGGCGGGGTCCAGACCACGCGCCCGTGGCGGCGGACGAGCCGCCCGCGGCGGGAGCGGGCGGGGGAGTCGTCGTTGACGGAGTTGTGGTAGCGGCACAACGTGACGAGGTTGTCGGCGTTGGTGTTCCCGCCCGCGGCCCAGGCCTGCAGGTGGTGGACCTGGCAATCCTCGGCGGGCGCGCGGCAGTCGGGCCAGGCGCAGGTGGGGTTTTCCAGCATGGCCAGGTGGCGCTGCTTCCAGGTGGCTAGCCGCTTGCTGCGGTACAGGTTCAGCGGGCCGTGCACCGGGTGGAAGAGCCCGACGTATCCGTAATCGCTCAGGATGCGCCCGACCAGCTCCGCCCCGGTCAGCCGGCCGCCGTTGGTTAGCTGCAGCTCGACGTCCTGGCCAGAGCCATCGAGCAGCTGCACGAACTCGTCCAGCTGGATGACGACGTTGGTGGTGATCTGCGGGCGCTCGGCCCCGCGCTCGAAGACGGCGCGCGCGTCCTCGACGGTCTTGATATGAGCGTGCAGGTCCGCGATGTCCAGCGAGGAGGCCGTGATGGACAGCGTCGCCGTCCCGTCGCTGCGCCGGGTGACGTTGACTCCGGGGTTGCGCGGCGGCCGCGGCTGGATGTCGTTGACGCGCTTGCGCCCCAGCGAGCGCAGCTTCTTGGCATCGCCCGGGGTGCGGGCGAGCTCGAGGAGCAGGGAGATGGCATCGGACTGCCGCTTGAGGCGCTTGACCTGGCTGTAGATGGCCAGCAGCGCGGCGTAGCTGTGGCCGGTCTCGGCGGCGGCATCGCGGGCCGCGGCGCGCTGGGCGGAAAAAGAGGCGGTGCTGAAGAATAGGTCGCGCAGGCCTAGCAGCGTGCGGGCGGCCTGGGGGTCTTCGCCCCAGCTTAGGAGGGTGTCGTAGTCGAGGTCGCGGGCAAGGGACAAGTACGTGATGCCGTCGGCGCGGCTTCGGATGGAGGCTTCGAGTGCGTGCATGACCCTCACGCTAGAAAGCCCGCCGCCCTGACTCAACGGCCAGGCGGTCGAAGCTGTGGATAACTCGCCGAATTTGTATTACACGGAATACAACGCGGGGTTATCCACAGGTCTTAGGCCAGCTCGGCCCCGGCGGCGCGTAGCTCGGCGAAGGTGGCCTGCGCGGCCTCCTCGCTCACCGGCGAGCACAGGTCCTGGCGCACGGTGACGGTGAAGCCTTCGCGGAGGGCATCGAGGGCCGTGGCGCGCACGCAGTGATCGGTGGCAATGCCCACGATGTCCACGCGCTTGATCCCCCGGCCCCGCAGGTAGTCCGCCAGCGACGTGCCCGCTTGGCTGGCGCCCTCGAAGCCGGAATAGGCGGCGGTGTAGGCGCCCTTGTAGAAGAATTCGTCGATCTGGTCCTGCGGCAGCGCCGGGTGCAGGCGGGCGCCCTCGCTGTCGGCCAGGCAGTGCACCGGCCAGGTGTCGACGAAATCGGGGTTGTCGGAGAAGTGCCCGGCCGGGTCGATGTGCCAGTCCAGGGTGGCCACCACCGCGGGATAGTCGGCAATAACGCCAGCGATGCCGTCTGCCACCAGGTTGCCGCGCTCAGTGCCGAGCGCGCCGCCGGGGCAGAAGTCGTGCTGGACGTCGACGACGAGGAGGGCATCGGCGTGCGTAGTCATGAGGACTAGTTTAACTGTCGGTAGGCTGGTCAGGGTGAAAACTCCGATTCCTTTTTACCTCGAAGAGATCCTCGACAAAGTGCGCTATTCCGACGGCGGCGCCGTCGCGGACTATATCCCCGAGCTGGCCGACGCCAACCCCTCCTACCTGGCCGCGGCCATGTGCACGACCACGGGCAACGTCTACAGCGCCGGCGATAGGGAGGAGCGCTTTACCATCCAGTCCATCTCCAAGCCCTTCGTCTACGCGCTGGCGCTGCAGGAGCTGGGCCTGGAAGCGGTGCGCGAAATCGTCGGCATGGAGCCCTCCGGCGAGGCCTTCAACGAGCTGTCGCTGAACGCCGAGGACCACCGGCCGGTCAACCCGATGATCAACGCGGGCGCCATCGCCGTCACGCAGTTGATTAACGGCGTGGATTCGACCGTCGACGAACGCGTCGAGCGCATCCGCTCCTATATGTCGCGCCTGGCCGGCCGGGAGCTCGGCATGGACGAGCGCGTGTGCGGCTCCGAGCTGGAGCACTCCGACCGCAACTTGTCCCTGGCGCACATGCTGCGCAACTACGGCATCATCGAGGACGAGGCCCCCGATGCCGTGACCACCTATATCCGCCAGTGCTCCCTCTTGGTCGACGTACGCGACCTCGCCGTGATGTCGGCCACGCTGGCCAACGGCGGCCGCCAGCCGGTCACCGGGGAGAAGATCCTGGACGCGGACGTGTGCCGCCTGACGCTGTCGGTGATGAGCTCGGCCGGCATGTACGACGGCGCCGGCCGCTGGATGGCCGAGGTCGGCATCCCCGCCAAATCGGGCGTGGCCGGCGGGCTCATCGGTACGCTGCCGGGCCAGTTGGGCATCGCGACGTTCTCGCCGCGGCTGAATAAGGAAGGCAACAGCGTGCGTGGCGTAGAGGCCTTCAAACTGGTCTCCCGCGACATGGGCCTGCACCTGATGTCGACGGAGGAGCGCTACGGTATCGCGCCCATCCGCGATATCCACGAGGAAGAAGACACCTACGTCTTCCGCCTGCAGGGGCAAATCAACTTCAACGCCGCGGAGACCATCCTCTACGAGCTGGCCGACCAGGACTTCGACAACGAGGCCGTGGTGCTGGACATGTCCGGCGTGACCGGGTCGAACCGCATGGGCCGGCGCATGCTGAAGGAGGGCCTGCGCCGCCTGCGCGAGTCCGGCCACGACATCGGCGTGGTGGATCCGGACAACCGGATGACCGACCTGAAGATGTCCGACGGCACCGAGGTTCCCGTCCACGACGCCGAGGACTACGAGATCGCCGGCGAGGAAATCTAGGCGCGCGGGGAAATCTAGGTGGTGCAAAACCAAAAAGCCCCCGCTGGCCAGTGAAATCACGGCCCGCGGGGGAGGTGGTGCGCCATCAGGGACTTGAACCCCGAACCCACTGATTAAGAGTCAGTTGCTCTGCCAATTGAGCTAATGGCGCATTGTTTCAAAAACTTGAGCCAATCTCTCGGCCGCTGTCCTTGCAACGGAAAATAACTTTAACCCCTTCAAAGAAAATAGTAAAATCGGCTGGTCATACCAGGTTTTTACGGGGTATTAACGCAACGTTATTGCGCGCTTCATTCGGAATGCAACGATTAGGTATCAAAGTGCTCGGAGCGTCAATTTTGTGTACAACTTGGGGCCATTTTGTCGATATGGTTAGTGAGATTGGGTGACGAGTCCGCGACGAAGGCGGCTCGGCGGCTGACTCGCAGGTTGACTTGCAGGTTGAAAGAACCAGGCTAGATAAGGGTTTTGAGTTTTGACTAGGACGATTTCGCTGCTGCGCCGTGGCGCAGTGACGGTGATTGCGTCGGTTACGGCGGTCTCGCTGGCCGCGTGCACGATTGGTGATCCCGAGGGCCAGGACGCGGGGGCGCCGGAGGTCAGTGAGGCATCGGAAGCCGGTGCCACCAGCGTGGCCAAGAAGGAGAAGAAGGCTCCAGAATTCTCGGTCAAGGACGGCGCCGAAGACGTCGATCCCTTCACCCCGGTGACCGTGAAGTCCCTGGGCAAGGGGCTGGAGACGGTCACCATGACCAACGAGCAGGGCTACGTCGTGGCCGAGAAGCTCTCGGAGGACGGCAAGACCTGGTCGAGCGACGAGACGCTGGGCTACAACCGGACCTACACCATCTACGCCAAGGACGAGAACGGCAAGGAAAAGACCGTCCAGTTCACCACGCCGGAGGCCAACGGCACCGCGGACGTGGCCATGGCCCCGCTGGACGGCTCCGAGGTCGGCGTCGGGCAGACCGTGAACTTCCGCTTCGGCGTGCCCGTGCCGGACCGCAAGAACGCCGAGGAGGCCCTGACGGTGGAGACCTCCCCGGCGGTCGAGGGCGCGTTCCACTGGGTCAACGACTACGAGGTCCGCTGGCGCCCGAAGGAGTACTGGGAGCCGGGCACGAAGGTGACCGCGAAGGCGGAGATCGAGGGCGTCGACCTGGGTAACAAGATTTTCGGCGGCTCCAACAACGAGGCCAGCTTCACCATCGGCGACCGGGTCATCTCCATCGTGGACGACAACACCAAGACCATGCGGGTCTACAAGAACCAGGAGCTGCTGCGTGAGATCCCGGTCTCGCTGGGCCGCGACGGCCAGTACGCCACCCCGAACGGGCGCTACATCATCGGCGACGAGCACGATCAGCTCATGATGGACTCCACGACCTTCGGCCTGGCTCTCGATGCCGGCGGCTACCAGACCGTCGTCGACTATGCCACGCAGATGTCCTATTCGGGCATCTACGTCCACTCCGCCCCGTGGTCGGTCTGGGCGCAGGGCAACACCAACACCTCGCACGGCTGCATCAACGTCACCCCGGAGGCCGCCCAGTGGTTCCAGCAGGTGGTCGGCCGCGGCGACATCGTCCTGGTCAAGAACACCTCCGGCGGGGTGCTCTCGCCCTACGACGGGCTCGGCGACTGGAACATGTCCTGGGAGGACTGGAAGGCGGGCAACGCCTAGCCCGCCCAGCCAACTCAACCTTTGCGGAGCGCATGCTCCCCGCGGCCGATGACTACCGTGGGGAGCATGCGTTTTTCTGTCTTAGATAGGGCCGCGGCAACCCCGGCCGAAACGGAGGCCGAGACCTTGCGCGGGGTCGCCGAGCACGCCCGGCACGTCGAGTCCTTAGGCTTCGAGCGCTTCACCGTCGCCGAGCACCACGGCGTCGACGGCATCCCCAGCGGGCAGCCAGCACTAATGGCGGCGCACGCGGCGGCGGCCACGCAGCGCCTGCGCGTGGGCACGGCGGGCATCATGGTGCCCGGGCACTCGCCCTTCCTCATCGCGGAGCAGGTGGCGACGCTGGCGGCGCTGTACCCGGGCAGGGTGGACATCGGCCTGGGCAATTCCGTCGGCTTTACCGCCCCGGTGCGCGCCGCACTTCGGCAAGACCCCAAGGCCCGGGAGCGCTACGGCGACGACCTAGACGAGCTCCTGTCCTACCTGCGCGGCGATGCCGCCGTGACCGCCCGCCCGCGCCTCGAGGGCGACGTGGGTCTGTTCCTGCTGGCCGGCTACGCCTCCGCGCGCACCGCCGGGCGCTTAGGGCTGGGCGTCATCCTGGGCGGGCCGGTGGCCAACCAGTTAAAGGCCGCCCAGACCTACCGCGCGAACTTCCGATCCAGCGAGTTTTGCCCCGCCCCGCACGTGATTTCCTCGCTGAATATCGCGGTGGCGGAAACAGAGGAAAAGGCCGCGGATCTGCTGGCCCCGGAGGCCTACGCCCAGGCGATGGCCCAATCCACCGGCCGGTTTAGCCCGCTGGTGCCGGCCGCGGACCTGGATCTCGCCGCGATGACCAGCCAGCAGCGCGCCCGCATGCGCGACATCCAGGCCCACCACGTCGTCGGCACGCCGGGCGCAGTGCGTCGGGAGCTAGCGGCAATTGCTAGCCAGCTGGGCGTGGAAGAGTTCTTGGTGACGGGTGATATCCCGGACCGCGCCGGCCGGGCCGAGAGCGAAAGGCTCCTTGCGCAACAGTAAGCAATAGCAAAAAGCAGGCCAAGGAATCCTTGACCTGCTTTAACTTTGGGGTGGCTGACGGGGCTCGAACCCGCGACACCCAGGATCACAACCTGGTGCTCTACCAGCTGAACTACAGCCACCATCGCTGCCTTAGCAGCGCTATTTAGGTTAACCCATCAACGGCGAATTACAAAAACGCCTGGTAAGCGTGGGTGCTTTCGGCCTTCGCCTCGAGGGCCTGGCCGCTGTCCGGGCCACCGTCGGTGCGGAAGACGCTGCGGCGGTAGTAGTCCAGCTCGCGGATGGACTCCACGATGTCCTGCAGCGCGCGGTGGGCCAGCCCCTTGTCGGGCTGGTGGAAATACGCCTTCGGGTGCCAGCGCCGCGCCAGCTCCTTGATGGTGGAGACATCGATCATGCGGTAATGCAGCGCCTGGTCCAGCCGGGGCATGTAGCGCCGGATGAAGGTGCGGTCCGTGGCGATGGAGTTGCCGGCCAGCGGGGCGGGGTGCTCCGGGTCGCAGTGGGCCGCGACCAGCTCGAGGACGGCCTGCTCGGCCTGCTCGACGGTGGTGTGGGAGGCGCGGATTTCGGTATCCAGCCCGGAGTTGGCGTGCATCTCGGTGACCACGTCGTCCATCTGCGCCAGCTCGTCCTCGGTGGCGTGGACGACGAGGTCGATGCCCTCGCCCAGGATGTTTAAGTTGCCGTCGGTGATAACGGCCGCGACCTCCACGATGACGTGGCGGTCCGGATCCAGACCGGTCATTTCCAGATCGATCCAGACCAAGCGGTCATGTTTGGGAGCTATCTCTTGCTTCTGCATAAACACCAGTCTAGCTACCCCATCTGCGAGTAGAACTTGCCCACCAGCGGCGCGATGAGCGGCGTCGGCAGAACCTGGCTGAGCGTGTTCATCGCCTTGGACAGCGGGCCCGGCACCACGCGGCGCTGGTTGCGGGCCATGGCCGCCAGGGTCTCCTGCGAACAGGACTCGTAGGTCGTCCACAAAAAATCGGGCACGACCTTGTCGACAATGGACTGTTCCTCCGCGGGGACGACGGCATCCCGGACCGGGCCGGGGGCCAGCAGCGTACAGCTGACCCCGCTGCCGGCCAGCTCGTAGTGCAGCGCCTCCGTAAATGCGTTGACCCCGGCCTTGGTGAAGACGTAGGTGGCGTTGTTGGGGATGGGGATGTTACCGGCCGCCGAGCCCACGTTGCAGATGGCGCCCCGCCGCCGCGGCAGCATCTGCTCCAGCACCGCGCGGGTAATCCGGTGCACGGCCGTGGCGTTGAGCTGGAACTGGTCGGTCTCGTAGCCGAAGTCCTGCTCCATGAACGGGCCAAAGCTAGCGATGCCCGCCGAATTGACCAGGATGCTAATCTCCCGGCCGCCGATGAACTCAATGAGCCGGTCGACGTCCTCGGCACGGGAGAGATCCGCATCGAAAGCCACGGCCTCGACGTCGTGGGCGGCGCGCAGCTCGCCCGCGATCTTTTCCAGCACCTCCTTGCGCCGGGCGACCAAGACCACGTTGTGGCCCAAAGCGGCCAGGTCGCGGGCCATGGCCTCGCCGATGCCCTGGCTGGCGCCGGTGATCAGGGCATAAGAATGGCGGGTGGGGGAGGGCAGTCCGGAGTTTTTCGGCATGACGGGTTCAAGTCCTTTCGCGGCGGGTGCGTTTCACCTTTAGGCGGTGCATTTTAGCCTAGCGAAAAGATCCGGGTTAGTTCAGGGAAAACCCTGATGCGCTGCGGGTCGATCCACGGTTGAATAGAAAGTGAAAGGAAAACCCCGACCCCTCGAAAGGAGAGAACCCCAATGAACGACAAACTCCACCGCTCCAGCACCGACCGCTACGTTGCCGGCGTCTGCGGCGGCATCGCCGAGACCTACAACGTCGATGCCACCCTGGTCCGCGCCCTGTTCGCCATCGCCACGTTGGCCGGCGCCTGGGGCCTGGCCATCTACATCGTGCTGTGGATCTGCATGCCGGAAGGCCCGCAGGCCTAGGACCGGCCCCGCGCTACTGCAACGGGCCGAAGTCCATGAATTCCCGCCAGGTATCCCATTCTTCCTGCAGGGCCGCCCGGCGGGATTCTTTGCTGGCGTGGCCGTCGATGAGGCTGGCGTCCTGCATGCGGATGCCGTTGTCGAAAAAGAGCGCGGCGTGCCCGGAGGCCCCGTAGCGGATGACGGGGATGAGGTTGAGCCCGTCGAAGGACAGGCTGGCGTTCGGGCGCACGTCCAGGCCCGCGATGGCCGCCAGAGTGGGCGCCAGATCCATGGGCGAGACGAGTTCCTGGGAGGTGCCGCCTTCGGCCACGCCGGGCCAATAGATGCTCATCGGCCCCGGGGAATCGCTGAGCGTGGCCACCGCCACGACGCCGGAATCCGGCAGGGAGCCCGGCTCCTCCCAGAGACGGAAGACGTTGTCGCCTGGCTGGGCGGGCTCGGCGCCCTCGGTGACGCGCCAGCCGGCGTCGGCGAAGACGTCGGAGATGCGGTAGCGCGCGCGGCGCTGCGGGTACTGGCCGGTGAGCACCGCGTTGCGGGCCGAGGGGTAGTCCGCGGCGGGCGGGTAGCAGTTGTCGAAACGCAGGCCCGGCGGGGCCAGCTCGGTGGGCCAGTGGGAGAAGGTAGCCAGGGTGATTTCCATGGCTGCCATTTTAGTCCCGCTCAGGCGGGACAAAGCGGTGCCCCCACCAGGATTCGAACCCGGGACACGCGGGGTAGAAACCCGCTGCTCTATCCACTGAGCTATAGGGGCGAGGCCGGCGCCAGCCGCCAGCAGGACAGATTTTACTCGACCCGTCCGGGCCGGCGGCGCACGGGCGGCTAGCTGGTCGCGGCGCCGTTTTCGGCGCGCTCCTTCCCGACCTTCTTGACCAGCTCCATAAGCCTGCGGGCGGCCGGGGAATAATCCGCGTCGCGCCGCGAGAGCAGGATGCCGCTCATCATCGGCAGCTCCTCCTTGAGCTGGCGGTAGTGGATGCCCTCGGACTTGAAGGTGCGGGCGGTCTCCGGGAACAGAGCCACGCCCAGACCGCCGGAGACCAGCGGGATGGCGGTCTGGAGGGTGGAGATTTCCTGCCGGCGGGCGGGCACGGCATCGGGGTGGGCCTCCCAGAGCTCGTCGAGCAGCTCCGCGAGCCCGATAAATTCCGGGTTGCGGGGCACGACGACCCAGGTCTCGTCTTGGATGTCGTACAGCGAGACCGGATCGGGCAGATCGGACAGGCGCTCGGGCAGGCCGACCACCCAGGGGAAGCGGGCGAACTCGACGACGTCGAGCTGGCGGGAGAAGCGCCGCGCGACCGCCGCGGGGTCGGTGACCGGCAGCAGACCGAAGTCGACGGTGCCGTCCAGGACCCGCTCGAGGGTGAGGCTGGGGGAGGGGTCTTCGACGTAGACCTCGACGTCGGGGGTCTCCTGCAGCATCTGGTGCAGGACGGCGGGCATGACGGTCCAGTTGAACTCGGGCGCCGAGCACACTGAGACGGAGCCGGCCAGCCCTCCGGCCATTTCCTTGATGCGCTGGGCTGTCTGGGACAGCAGGGCGTCGAGCTTGACTGCGCTCTTGTAGAGATAATCGCCTGCTTCTGTCGGGGTGACGCCGGCGCGGCTGCGCTTGAGCAGCTGGATGCCGAGCTCGTCCTCGAGCTTGCGGATGGATAGGCTCAGCGAAGGCTGGGTCATCTCCATCGCCACCGCGGCATGTGTGAATGCGCCGTGGTCAACCACGCTGCGGAAGTAGTGGAGTTGCCGAGAATCCATAAATCCCATCGTGCCAGAAAATAGACCATTAATCATTTTCGTTATGGAAACGTCGCCGAAGTAGAATAGCGGCATGTCTTTCAGCCACGCCACCGACGCGGATGCGACGAAGAAGCCTCGCCCCAGTTCCGGCACCCCAGCGGTGCGGTCCAGCTGGGGTATTTACGCGGCAGCCACGGTCTTTGCCGGGGTGGTCGGAGGGTTCATCTCGATGTTCTTCCTCGCCGACTCGCTGCAGGCCCTGGGCATTCCCGATCCGGGCCGCCTGACCACCGTCGGCCTGCCGGCTTTCCGGGGTGCGGCCTGGATGCTCATGGCCCTGGCCGTGGGCTCCTACCTGACCTCGGCGTTCCTCATCTCCCCGGCCGTGCCGGAGGGGGACAACGAACGGCTTATCGATGCCCCCTTAACCGTCGACGGCCACCTCGCCGCCCGCACCGGCATGTTTGCTTCCTTCGGCGTGGCCATTGTCTCCCTGCTGGAAATCCCGCTGGTCATGTCGGACGTTTCCGGCACGCCTTTCGTCCAGGTCCTAAGCCCGGACATGCTGGGCCTGGCGCTGTCCCAGGTGGCCACCGCTCAGGCGTGGCTGGCCACCGCGGTGATCGCGGCGCTGGTCGGCGTGCTGACCCTTTTTAGCCAGCAGTGGTCCCTGCAGCCGGTGCTGCTCTTTTTGTCGATCACCATGGTGGTGCCCCTGGGGTTTGACGGGCACTCGGCCTCCGGCGGCGATCACGACTACGGCACCAACTCCTACCTCTGGCACCTGTTGTTCGTGGTGCTCTGGGTCGGCGGCCTCATGGCGCTCATCGCGCACGGCCGGCGCCTGGGCCCGGAGATGGGGCAGGCGGTGCGCCGCTATTCCACGCTCGCGCTCGTCGCCGCGCTGGCTATGGCCGCCTCCGGCGTGGTCAACGCCGCCATCCGCGTGGAGTGGTCGGACTGGCTGACCACCCGCTACGGGCTGATTATCACCACCAAGACGGTGCTGCTGGTCGTGCTGGCCTTTCTGGGCTTTGTCCACCGCCAGCTGACCATCCCGCAGCTGGACAAGCGCCCGCGCCTGTTCCTGCGCGTGGCGGTGGTGGAGGTGGCCGTCATGGCCGCCACCGTCGGCGTGGCGATTACCATGGGCCGCACCCCGCCCCCGCCGCCGCGGGATCCCAACTTGAACTCCATGCAGATCCAGCTGGGCTACGAGCTCTTCGAGCGACCCACCTTCTGGAACGTGTGGACCTTTTTCCGCTTTGACATCATGTTCGGGGTTATCGGCCTGGTGCTGGCGGGCCTGTATATCTACGCCCTCTACCGGCTGCGCAAGATCGGGCTGAGCTGGTCGCCTGTGCGCACCACCTGGTGGATGCTCGGCTCGCTGGGGATGACCGTCGTGATGTCGACGGGCATCGGCCTGTACTTCCCGGCCATGTACTCCATGCACATGTTGGGGCACATGGTCCTGTCCATGGTCATCCCGTTGTTCCTGGTGCTCGGCGCGCCGCTGACCCTCATCATGGAGGCCTTCCCCGCGGGGCGCCCGGGCCGGCCCAGCCTGCACGACTACGCCGCGGCGGTGACGAAGTCGCGGATCCTGCGCGCCATCACGCACCCGGGCGTTAACCTCCTGCAGTTCCTCGTGGTCTTCTACGCCATCTACCTCTCCTTCGACTTCTACGAGTTCGCGATCTCCGAGCACGCCGGCCACGTCCTGATGAACTGGATGTTCCTGCTGTCCGGCTACCTCTACTTCTGGGAGGTCATCGGCCCGGATCCGCTGCCTCACCGCGCGCCGGTGCACATCCGGCTATTCGTGCTCTTTTTGTCCATGCCGGTCCACCTCTACATGGGCGTCTACCTCATGCAGCTCAACGCCATTCTGGGCGAGGAGTTCTACAATTCTCTGAACCTGCCGTGGGACATCGACCTGCTGGCGGACCAGCGCGAGGGCGGCGGCATCGCCTGGGGCTTCGGGCAGTTCCCGCTGGTCATCGTCTTCGGCAAGCTCTTCGTCGACTGGCTGCGGGAGGATCGCAACACCGCCGCCCGCCACGACGCGAAGGCGGACGTGGATCACGACGCCGATTTGGAGGAATACAACCGCATGTTGGCCGGGCTGAGCGAGGATGGTGACATTAGTCGTTTCCGGCAGATGTAGGTACCTCACCAGCACCCATAGTGCTTAACGATGCCACCCCGCCCCAGACATAGGCATATTTCTTGCCGTGGGGGCGGGGTTTATCCACAGGTGCGGCTGGCGGCGGTTTACAGCCGCGGCGACCTCGGCGAGCATGAACACCAGCGGCCCGCGACCGCGGGGCGCGAAGAACACTATTTGCTCGAGGGGAATCCAACCTAATGTCTCAACTTTCTATCACCGTTTTCGGCCACCTCACCCACAACCCGCAGCTGGTTAAGTTCAACGACGAGACCATGAAAACCAACCTGCGCGTCGCCTCCTCGCGGCGCGTGCGCGACAACTCCACCCAGACCGCCGACACCTGGAAAGACTCCGACCTGGTGTTCATGGACGTCGAGGTCTGGGGCCAGCTGGCCCAGTCCTGCCGCATCACCTTGCAGAAGGGGATGCCGATCATCGCCGTCGGCTCGCTGGTGACCAGCCAGTGGACTACCGAGGCCGGCGAGGCCCGCAGCCGCATCTACCTGAAGGCCTCCTGGCTGGGCCTGGACATGAACCGCTGGGTCATCGGTGCCCGCAAGATCGAAACCGTCACCAACGCCGCCGGGGTGGAGATCCCGGGCGAGAGCGTTTTGGACTACCCGGTGGACAAGGACCTGTCGAAGTCCGCGCCCAAGCCGCCGGAGCCGGCGGAATCCGCAGAAGCTGCGGAGTCCGGGGACGATGGCAACGGGGAGGGGGATACCGCTACCGATACCGCCGGGGACCGCGCCGCCGCCAGCGCGCGCAGCGTCCTGAACTAAAACACCACCTACGGAAAAGACCCGTCAGCGCCGAGCGGCGCGGGCGGGTCTTTGCCTTAAGGGGTAGCCAGCGGGCGACTTGCGGTAGTGTTTGTGGTGATAAAAACCTGACCCAATGGACGAAAAGGGGAATGATGGGCGAGTTCATCTACACGATGAAAAACGTGCGCAAGGCTATCGGCGACAAGGTCATCTTGGACAACGTCACCATGGCCTTCTACCCGGGCGCCAAGATCGGCGTCGTGGGGCCAAACGGCGCCGGCAAGTCCTCGATCTTGAAGATCATGGCCGGGCTGGACCAGCCCTCCAACGGTGAGGCTTTCCTGGATCCCGGCGCCACCGTCGGCATCCTGCAGCAGGAGCCGCCGCTGAACGAGGAGAAGACGGTCCGCGAGAACGTCGAGGAGGGCCTCGGCGACATCTTCGAAAAGAAGCAGCGCTTCGAGCAGATCGCGGAGGAGATGGCCACCAACTACACCGACGAGCTCATGGAAGAGATGGGCAAGCTGCAGGAAGAGCTCGACGCCGCCGACGCCTGGGAGGTCGACTCCAAGATCGAGCAGGCCATGGAGGCCCTGCGCTGCCCGCCGTCCGATGCCCCGGTTACCAACCTCTCCGGTGGTGAGCGCCGCCGCGTCGCGCTGGCCAAGCTGCTGCTGAGCGAGCCGGACCTGCTGCTGCTCGACGAGCCCACCAACCACCTGGACGCCGAGTCCGTCCAGTGGCTGGAAAAGCACCTCCAGGACTACCCGGGCGCCGTGCTGGCCGTGACCCACGACCGCTACTTCCTGGACCACGTCGCCGGCTGGATCTGCGAGGTCGACCGCGGCAAGCTCTACCCGTACGAGGGCAACTACTCGACCTACCTGGAAAAGAAGCAGGAGCGCCTCGAGGTTGCCGGCAAGAAGGACGCCAAGCTGCGCAAGCGCCTGAAGGACGAGCTGGCCTGGGTGCGCTCCGGCGCGAAGGCCCGCCAGGCCAAGAACAAGGCCCGTCTGGAACGCTACGAGGAGATGGCTGCCGAGGCCGAGAAGTACAAGAAGCTCGACTTCGAAGAAATCCAGATCCCGACCCCGCCGCGCCTGGGCAACAAGGTCGTCGAGGTCAAGGACCTGGTCAAGGGCTTTGGCGACCGCGTGCTCATCAAGGACCTGTCGTTCACGCTGCCGCGCAACGGCATCGTGGGCGTTATCGGCCCGAACGGCGTGGGCAAGACGACCCTGTTCAAGACCATCGTCGGGCTGGAAGAGCCGGACGCGGGCTCCGTGGAGGTCGGCGACACCGTCAAGCTGTCCTACGTGGACCAGAACCGCGAGAACATCGACCCCGAGGCCACTGTCTGGGAGGTCGTCTCCGGCGGCTTGGACTACATCCACGTCGGCCAGAACGAGATGCCGTCCCGCGCCTACCTGTCCGCCTTCGGTTTCAAGGGCCCGGATCAGCAGAAGCCGTCCAAGGTGCTCTCCGGCGGTGAGCGCAACCGCCTGAACCTCGCGCTGACCCTGAAGGAGGGCGGCAACCTGATCCTCCTGGACGAGCCGACCAACGACCTCGATGTCGAGACCCTCGGCTCCCTGGAAAACGCCCTCGAGAAGTTCCCGGGCTGCGCCGTGGTCATCTCCCACGACCGCTGGTTCCTGGACCGCACCTGTACCCACATCCTGGCGTGGGAAGGCAACGTCGAAGAGGGCAAGTGGTTCTGGTTCGAAGGCAACTTCGGCGACTACGAGAAGAACAAGGTCGAGCGCTTGGGCGAGGAAGCCGCCCGCCCGTCCCGCGTGACCCACCGCAAGCTGACCCGCTAGACAACGCAGTTAACCGCAGTTAAAGGAGCAGGATGTCCATCCACACCCACGAGGTACCGGTCCGCTGGTCGGATTTCGACCGCTACGGCCATTTGATGAACGCGAACTACGTCGAGCTCGCCCAGGAAGCGCGGCTGGCGTTCGCGGAAGACAAGTTCTACTCGCAGGGGCACGAATTCGCGGCTTTCGTGCGGCACCTGGACCTGGACTTCCGCCTGCCCATCGAGCCCCGCGGCACCACCTCCGTGGTGGTCGAGACGCAGGTCGTCGAACTGGGCAACAGCTCCCTGACCACCCGCCAGGAGATCAAGGACAAGAACGGCCGGGTCGCCTGCGTGGTGGAATGCGTACAGGTCGCCGTGGATCTTAAGACCCAGCGCCCGCGCCCGCTCAGCGATGCCGAGCGCGACATCCTCACCCAGGTAGGGGAAGAGTAGGTGCCGAACGAGTCGCTGGACCTGCGCAACGGGGGCAAGGGCCTCCAGGTGCTGGTCAGCCGGGCGATCGGCGTTGATGGCGGGTGCTCCGCGCGGCTGCGCCAGCTGACGGAGCACGAGGTCGATGTCTTCGTCACCACGCCTTTCGAGGTCGTTGTCTCGCGCCGCGTGGAGGGGAAAGTCTCCCGCGACGGGGCCGTGGTCTCCGCCTATCTGCTGCAGCAGGAGCTGCTGAAACACAACGCCGCCGGCAAGCTGGAGCTGGGCCCGGCCCGCGATCCGGTCTGGCCGGGCGCGCTGCCGCCGATGAACGGCTTCCGGCTGCTGGACCATCTTCCAGTGGAGGTCGTGCGCGAGCTTGCCGATGCCGGCCAGGACCTCGCGCGCCAATTTTCCGGTCCGCTGGGCCCGCCGTCGAGCCTGCTCAACCAGACCGTGGTGACCGTCGAGGGGCAGGGCAAGCAGGTCGAGGTGCCCATGCGCATGATTTTCGCCTGCACCAGCCTGGGCCTCATCCCCGGGGTCTCCGCGCCCATGGAGGTCCCGCGGCACCTGCGGGTCGCGGCGAAGGGGCGCTGGGTGCGCCTCGATGCCCCTTTCGGCACCGTCTACCACTCGAATCGCCTGTCCTTGTTCTAGGTAGTCCACAGGCCGTGGTTCCCGAGCGTTAACTATTTCACTCGGTCGGTGGAGTTATCCACAGGCGCGAATTTGTGCCCTTGTGGGGGTTGACGCGTGCTTCTAGCGTGTGGGGCATGACAGCAACGACAGCCATGGACACTTTGAAAGCAGCGCACTCCATCTTCGCGGACGGGATCTCCTACGTGGGCCTGTGCCGCGAGCTGAGCCTGCCTGCCCTGAAGGCTGTCATGTCCGACGTTGCCGCGGCCGCCCACTACCGCGCCTGCCAGACCTTCTTCGGACACACCACCTACACGAGGAAGCAAGCCGCCGCGAGGAAAGGCGCCGCGGAATCCGGACACCACCTCGACACACTGCTGGTGTTGGACAACGCCTTCCGCCGGGTGCGCAACCAGGGCGAGGCCTGGGCCATGCTCATCGAACTGTGCAACACCCCCGGCACCACCAAACAACTCCGTCGCCTTGCCAACCGCAAGGTCCTGGAGCTTAACCGCCCGGCCCCACCGGCCGAAGGCGTGCGGGTCACCCGCCGCAAAGACGGCCCCAGCACGTTTTCGGTGACCGGGGACCCGGAGTTGGTGGAAAACCTCTGGGCGTCAATTAAGACCATCCCCGACGTCGAAGCCTTGTTTAGCGGCGGGCTGAACAAGCAGCCGAAGGCCACGCACGTGGTCATCTCCCTGCCCGACTGGGTACGCATCCTGTCAGGTGACGGGGACGAAATCACCCTGCAGCTAACCAACGGCACCACGATGACGGGTGCCGAATACGTCCGCCAATGTCTTCTGGATGCGGGTCTTGCCACGCTGGTGGATCCGAGGCGTGGCCCGGTCAACCAATACCGCTACCAGCGCCATGCTTCCTCCAAGCAGAAGGACATGGCCAAGGCCGAGACCACCACATGTGCCTGGCCAAACTGCCGCAAGCCGGCCGACGAGTTCCAGGTCCACCACATCCACCCGTGGGCCGATGGCGGTGAGACCAACCAGGAGAATCTCACCTTGTTGTGTGAGTTCCATAATTCGTGGAACGACGACGACCCGGCCTACCCCAGGCACGGCCGGGTCAACCGAAGACACGGCCACATCACCTGGGATCCTCCCTGGGGCTGACATAAAGTCAGCCGAGCCCCACGGCTGTCGGGCCACTAGCAAAGGCACAAGAAAAGGCGCCACGGAAACTACTCCGTAGCGCCTACTCGGCGTGCCCGAGGCTAATCCGGGCGGTTGATGAGCATCGCGGCGACGCGCTGCATGTGATCCCAGATCATCGCGCGGTACGCCGGCGGGATGGTCTCCTCCTCGATCTCGTCCAGGGAGGCACCCATCAGGTCCAGCCAGCGCTGGGCGGCGGCGGAATCGATGGGGAAGGAGAAATGCCGCATTCGCAGCCGCGGGGCGCCGCGGTTGGCGTTGAACTCGGCGGGGCCGCCCCAATACTGGGCGAGGAACCACTGCAGTCGCTGCGCGGCGCCGTCGAAGTCATCGGCCGGGTACATGGGCGCCAGGATGTCGTCGTCGCGCACGCGGGCGTAGAAACCTGCGACCAGGCGGCGGAAGGTCTCCTCGCCCCCGATGGCATCGTAAACGCTGCTGGGCTGCATCTAGCTCTCGTCCGCCTTCCGCATGATGCCCACGCCGTAGGGGTACGGGGTGGAAATGCCGGCCTCCTGCATGGCGTCCAGGATGTGCGCCTGGGCGTGGCGCTGGACGTGCCACTGCTGGCCGGGCATCGTCTTGATGGAAATGCGGTAGGAGATGTAGTCCGGCTCCCAGTCGGAGATGCCGTTGATGACGGGCTCGTCGATGACCTCGTTGACAATCTCCGGGTCCTTGACCGCCTCGGCGACGGCCGCCTCGATGACGCGCCAGGCCTCCTTCGCGTTGTTCGACAGGCCCACCGGGATCTGCAGGCGGCAGATGGCGTAGTGATCGGAGAAGTTACCGATGCGCAGGATCTCGCCGTTGCGGACCGTCCACAGGGTCCCGTCGATGTCGCGCACCTTGGTCACGCGCAGGGTGATGTCCTCGACGTCGCCGATGATGTCATCGCCCACGTCGATGGTGTCGCCGATGCCGTACTGGTCCTCCAGCAGCATGAAGACACCGGACAGGAAGTCCTTGACCAGTGACTGGGCGCCGAAACCAAGGGCGACACCAACCACACCGGCGGAAGCGATAAGCGGCGCGATATTCACGCCGAGCTGGTCCAGTATGAGCAGGGCGGCCAAGCTCCAGATGACGATGCCCACGGCCGACTTGCTGACCCCGGCCAGCGTCTTGATGCGGGACTTGCGCCGGTTTTCCTGGCTGCGGTTCATCGCGGCCTGCTGGCGGCTTTCCTCTTCGCGCTGCGCCTTGGTGGGCTTAACGGTCAGGGGCAGCCGCGGGATGGCGGCGCCGCTGGGGGTCTGCGCGGCCTTGCTGGCCAGCTTGTTGATGACGCGCCGCAGCACCCACTGCGAGACGACGGCGATCAGCAGGATGACCACGATCTTGACGGGGCGTTCGATGACCCACGAGCGGACCTGTTCGTCCTCCCACCAGTTGCTGACCGTGTCGACGGCGTCGACGGCAGTCGTGCCGGCGGAACTAGCTAACACTGTGAGACTCATGCACTCTCTTTCTCTTAGTTGACTCGTTGATCGATTGTAATTGCCGGCTCTGAGTGCCGACTGAATGATGGGGGCGGCGCCGCTGGCTGCCGGATGAATAACCGGATGAATAAAAGGGCGGCAGCGGCGGGCCAAAACTGGACAGCTTGGTCTAGGGTTGGGTGGCATGACGCAGCAGACGAAGCAAGACCTCGCCCAGGGATTTACTTCCCGCGCCATCCACGCCGGCTACCACCCGGACGGACACATGGGGTCCATCAACGTGCCCATCTACGCCTCCACGACGTTCGCGCAGGACGGCCTCGCGCAGCTGCGCGGCGGCTTCGAATACGGCCGCGTGGCCAACCCGACGGTCCGCTCCCTGGAGCAGACCCTGGCGGCCCTGGAGGACGCCAGCTTTGCCCGCGTGTTCTCGTCGGGCATGGCGGCCATCGACACGCTCATCCGCATCCTGGCCCGCCCCGGCGATCACGTCATCCTGGGCAACGACGCCTACGGCGGCACCTACCGCCTGCTGCACCACGACTTCGGGGAGTGGGGCATTCAGCTGAGTGTCGTGGACACGACCAACCCGGACGAGGTCGCGGCCGCCGTGCGCGACAACACCCGCATCATCTGGCTGGAAACGCCCAGCAACCCGGCGCTGTCGGTCACGGATATCGCGGCCGTAGCGGAAGTGAAGAAGCACGCCGCGCTGGTGGTGGACAACACCTTCGCCACGCCCTACCTGCAAAACCCGCTGGCCCTGGGCGCGGATCACGTGGTCCACTCGACCACCAAGTACCTGGGCGGCCACTCCGACGTCCTCGGAGGCGCCGTCATCACTAACGATGCGCACGTCGACGAGCGCCTCCTGTACTTCCAGGGCTGCGTCGGCGCGGTGTCCTCGCCTTTCGATGCCTACCTCACCGCCCGCGGCATCAAGACCCTGGGCGTGCGCATGGAGCGCCACTGCTCCAACGCGCAGGCGGTCGCCGAATACCTGGCCGCCCGTCCCGAGGTCAGCCAGGTCTATTACCCGGGGCTGGAAGACCACCCCGGCCACGCGACGGCCGCGGGCCAGATGCGCGGCTTCGGCGGCATGCTCTCGGTTCGCTTCCACAGCCCCGAGCACGCGGAGCAGTTCTGCCTGAACACCCGCCTGATTTGTCTGGCGGAGTCGCTGGGCGGGGTTGAGTCCCTGGTCGAGCACCCGCAGAAGATGACGCACGCCTCGGCGGAAGGCTCCGAGCTGGTCCCGCCGGCGGATATGGTGCGCTTGTCGATTGGTATTGAGGACGAGGCCGACCTGCTGGCCGACCTCGCCCAGGCGCTGGACGCCCTAAGCTAGCAGGTCGCCGGCCGTGCGGTCGGTCTCCTGCAGCATCAGGGGATCGGTCCCCGGCATGGGGGAGATGGTGGTATCCGGCCACTGGGCATAGGTGGGGATACCAATGATGTGCAGCCGCTCGTCCACCGCGCCGTCGGGGTGGACGGTGCGGCGCTGCCACGTGGTCTCCGGCGAGCCCGTCGGGTGCCCGTGGTCGTAGAAGGGCCGCGTGCGCGCCTGGATCGACACCGACATCGGGTCGACGGCGTGGCGCACGTCGGGCTGGTGCATCCAGGCATCGACGAGCCAGTCGGAACTGGCGGCGCCGAAACGGGTGCGCAGGGTGAACTCGTCGCCGATTTCCAGCTGCGGGTGATCGCCTAAGAAGGTGACCAGGCCGGCATCGATGAGCGCGAGCAGTTGCTGGGTGCGGAACAGCGGCGGGCCGGAGCCAATCATCTGGCCAAAGGCCATGAATTCGCGGTAGGAACCCGTGCGCGAGTCCCAGCTCATGCGGCCTTCCGAGCCCGCAATAGAGGCGGGCTTGCGCGCTGCCGAAATCGCCCACAGGGCGGCCTTGAGGTGGGAGTCGCGCCCGGCCTGGGACTCGGCGATGTCGCGCTCCAAGCCGGCGGCGATGAAACCGGTCGGGTCGTCGCCGTCGTAGGCGGCCAGCGGGTTCATCCAGTAGTCGAGGCGGAACTCGCAGCCCAGCGCCGCGGTGAGCTCGGCGGCTAGGGCGGGCAGGGTGTCGGCGTGCAGCTCGGCGGCATCGATGTCGGCGGCGCGCTCCGGGTAGTAGGCGGCGTAGGCGTCGCGGACCAGGGCGGGCAGGACCTCGGCGCCGAAGTCGAAGTCGTCGCTCAGGCCCGCCAGTGCGGCCTTAAAGCGGGACAGATCGGCCTTCGGCGGCAGGGAGTGGTACTGGGACTTCGGCAGGTAGGGGTAGCCGCGTCCGGAGGAAACGACCAGCTGGGGCTCGCGGCCGGACGGCTGGTAGCGCAGGCCGCCGCGGGCGGAGTCGTCGGCGACGAACTCGCCGCCGCGGTTGATAGTCACCAGCGCCATGACGTCGAAGAAGCCCATACCGAGCCCGCGCACGAGCACCTTCTGGCCGGCCGGGATCTCCTCGACGGGCTGCTCGACGGGGTTGTCGGGGCGCACCCAGTTGAGGTCGGCGGCGGCGGCCAGGCGCTGCTCTTCGTCGTTAGCCGCCGGCACCTGCCAGCCGTAGGCCAACACCGTCTTGTCGGCGGTGACCTGGGAGCCGTCGGCCAGGGTCACCACGTCGTGGTCTCCGGCGTCGGCGATGCCGGTAGCGCGGCTGAAGTGGTGGACCACCTGGACGTCATCGGGCAGCTGCGCCAGCGCGACGGTCAGCACCCAGCGCAGGTAGGCGCCGTAGAGGGCGCGGGAGGGGTGGGACTCGGGCCGGGACTCGTCGAGCTCGGTGGCAAAGGCGCGGTCGACGGTGGGCGGGAACTGGCGGAACAGCTTCACCTTGGCGTCGCTGATGCCGGCCGCGGCCGGGTCGTCGCCGCGCAGGAGCTGGATCCACTCGTAGAGGATGGGGCCTTCCAGCGCCGGGGCAGAAAGGGTGGACTCCGGCTCGGTGAACAGGGTGACCGCGCCGGCCAGGGTGTTCATGCACAGGGTGCGGGTCTGGTCGGTCTCCCAAATGCGGCCGGCGCCGTGCTCGGCGTCGTCGATGATGTGCAGGGTGATAGGTGGGGTGGAGGGGTGCTCGTGGAGGTGAGCGGCGAGGCGTTCAATGACGGAGATTCCCCGCGGGCCCATTCCCACGATGGCCACGGCTAACGGTGCTGACAATGTCTTCATCCTTCAGAGACGAGAGAATAAATTAGACTAGTTGGTCTACAGTAATGATACTAAACGGTCTAAACTGTGTTAAATTCGCAGACAAGTTAAGAGTTGAACTAAACCCGAAGAAGCATCATCACCGTGAAACTACTCAGAACCCTCACCAGTCTAGTCGCCTCGGCAGCGCTGGCCGCGGGGTGCGCCACCGCGCCGGATGGGGAAGGCGGCAGCTCCGACAACGTCCTGACGTACCTGGAGCCGCAGTTCTTCCGCACGCTCTACCCGCCGGCCGCCGGCTTCTACCCGAACGGCGGCGTGGTCAACCAGATCACCGACCGGCTGCTCTACCAGGACCCGGAAACCCTGGAGCTTTCTCCCTGGATCGCCACGGAGCTGCCCGAGGTTAACGAGGACGCCACCGAATACACCTTTAATATCCGCACGGACGTGACCTATTCCGACGGATCCCCGCTGACGGCGGAGAACGTCGTGGCGAATTTCGACCTCTACGGGCTGGGCGACAGCGACCGCACGCTGACCGCCTCCGAGCAGATCTCCAACTACGAGCGCGGCGAGGTCATCGACGAAGACACCGTGCGTTTCCACTTCTCCGCCCCCTCGCCGGGCTTTTTGCAGGCCACCGCCTCGTACAACTCCGGCCTGCTGTCCGATGAGTCGCTCAAGCTGGACAACGAGGGCTTCGGCCCCGGTAACGCGCGCAACGTCATCGGCTCGGGCCCCTTCGTCGTCGAGCACGAGGAGATCGGCACCGACCTGGTGCTCAAGACCCGCGAAGACTACGACTGGGCGCCGCCTCAGGCGCGCCACCAGGGCCGGGCCGCCATCGATGGCGTCCACTACATCCTGGCCGCCGAGGAATCCGTGCGCACGGGCGCGGTGCTGTCCGGCCAGGCGGATATCGCCCGCCAGATTTCGGCGCCGCAGGAAAGCCTGCTGGAATCCCGCGGGGTGAATATCGTCACCCGCGGCACCAACTCGATGAACAACCAGCTGGCCTTCCGCTTCGACCACCCGCTGCTGCGCGACCAGCGGGTGCGCGAGGCGATTATCCACGGCATCGATAGGCAGGAAATCCTGCGCGTGCTCTTCTCCGACTCCTACCCGCTGGCGACCTCCACCGTGGCCGAAACGGGGCTGGGCTACAAGGACCAGGGCGACGCCTATGCCTACGACCCGGAGGCCGCGCGCGAGCTGCTGGCAGAAGCCGGTTGGGAACCGGGCCCGGACGGCATCCGGGAAAAGGACGGCAAGCGCCTGGTGCTGCGCTCGAACACGGCGCTGCCGCAGCCGCGCTCCAAGGAGGTCATGACGATGATTCAGGACCAGCTGGGGGGGCTCGGCATCGGCGTGGAGATTAACGCCGGCGACCAGGCCACGCAGAACGCGGACGCCAAGGACATCGACAAGGTGCAGCTGTACCACTCCATGGTCGCGCGCGCCGACTACGACGCGATTACGTCCTTCTACAGCATCAACAACCGCGACGCCTTCCTCAACCAGGATTCCGCCGGCGAGCCCATCGACGCCCACCTGGAGCAGCTGCTCGACCGCGTCGTCTCCGTCACCGGCACCCAGGAGCGCGAGCAGGCGGTCCAGGAAGCCCAGGATTACATCACGGAGAAGGCCTACGCGCTGCCGCTGTTCGAGGAGCCGCAGGTTTACGCGGTCGCCGAGGGAGTGGAAGGTTTCCGGCCGGAGGCGGTCGCCCGCCCCTGGTTCTACGAGGTGGAGGAGATTAACTAATGACCGGAAAGCAGATTTTGGCCCGTCTCGGGCAGGCAGTGCTGGTGCTGCTGATTACCTACACGGTCGCGTTCTTCCTGCTGTCCGCGCTGCCGTCCGACGCCGTGCAGTCCCGCTTCGGCGACCCGGCGCTGGGCCTGTCGCAGGCCGAGATTGACGAGATCCGGGACTCGATGGGCATCGATAAGCCCCTGTGGGTCCAGTTCTTTACCTCGCTGGGCGGGTTCCTGGTCGGCGAGTTCGGCAACTCCACCGAGTCCGGCGCGCCGGTGGCCACGCTTATTGCGGACGCGCTGCCGCACACGCTGGCGCTGGCGGCCTCGGCGATCGTGGTCTCTGTCATCGTCGCCCTGCTGGTCGCTTTCGCCGCGACGCTGCCGGGCCTGGGTTGGATCGGCTCCTTCTTCCGCGGGCTTCCCTCCCTGCTGGTCTCGCTGCCGGGCTTCTGGGTGGGCATCCTGCTCATCCAGGTCTTCTCCTTCCAGCTGGGCTGGGTGCGCGTGATTGAGCCGGGCAGCATCGAGGGTCTCATCCTGCCCACGCTGACGCTGGCGGTGCCGATCTCCGCGCCGCTGACGCAGGTGCTCATCCGCTCCATCGAGCAGACGCAGGGCCAGCCCTTTGTCAACGCGGTGCGCGCCCGCGGCGCCTCGGAGTCCTGGATCTTCTGGCGCAACGTGCTGCGCAACTCCTTGCTCCCGGCGCTGACGATGGCCGGCCTGCTCTTCGGCGAGCTCGTCGGCGGCGCCGTGGTCACCGAGACCGTCTTCGGCCGCACCGGCCTGGGGCAGATGACCGCCCAGGCCGTGGCCAACCGAGACACCCCGGTGCTGATGGCGGTAGTGGTGATCGCCGCGGCCGCCTACGTCATTATCAACCTGGTCGTGGACCTGTTGTACCCGGTCCTGGACGTCCGCCTGCGGGGCCAGAAGGCCCCGGCCCGGGTGGCAGGAAGGAAGACCCATGTCTAAGCCCCACAATCCCTGGACCCGCCCGACGTCGATCGTGGCGATTGTCGTCCTGGTCATCGCCGCCCTCGCGGCGCTGTGGCCCAGTCTGCTGGCGAGCTCGGACCCGTACGCGGGCACCGACGTCGCCCTGCTGCCGCCGAGTTCCGAGCACTGGTTCGGCACCGACGCCGTCGGCCGCGACCTGTATGCCCGCGTCGTCTACGCCGCCCGCCAGTCCCTGGTCGGCGCCTTCATCGCCGTGGCCGTCGGCCTGGTGGTCGGCACCATCATCGGCGTGCTGGCCGGCAGCCTGCGCGGCTGGGTGGACACGGTCCTGATGCGCGTGGTCGACGTGCTGCTGTCCATCCCGGGCATCCTGCTGTCGCTGTCCATCATCATCGTGCTGGGCTTTGGCTCCGTCCAAGCGGCGGTGGCCGTCGGTGTCACCAGCATCGCGGCCTTCGCGCGCCTGGCCCGCTCCCAGGTCATCAGCGTGGCCGGGGCGGATTACGTCGAGGCTGCCTACGGCTCGGGCGCGCGCCCGCTGCAGGTGATGGTGCGCCACATCCTGCCCAACTCCCTGACCCCCGTGGTGGCCCTGGCGACCCTGCAGTTCGGCTCCGCAATCCTGCAGTTGTCCATCCTGGGCTTTCTGGGCTACGGCGCCCCGCCGCCCACGCCGGAATGGGGGCTTATCATCGCCGAGGGCCGCGACTTCATGGCCACGGCCTGGTGGCTGATTGTCATCCCGGGCTTGGCGATTGTCGCCGTCGTCATGGCCGCTAACCATCTCTCCCGCAACATTCGGGCGCAGGCCTAAACCACAAGGAGCGGAACTCGTGTCACTGTTAACTGTTACTGACTTGAACGTCTCCTACGACGGCTCCCCGGCGGTCCAGGGCGTGAACCTTGAGGTAGAGCCGGGCCAGATGACCGCGATCGTCGGTGAGTCCGGCTCGGGCAAGTCCACCTCGGCGCTGGCCATCCTGGGCCTGCTGCCGGACAACGCCGCCGTCGACGCCGGCTCCGTGACCTTCCAGGGCCGCGACCTGACCGGGCTGAGCCGCAAGCAATGGCGCAGCATCCGCGGCGCCCACATTGGGCTGGTGCCGCAGGACCCCAACAACTCCCTGAACCCGCTGAAGACCATCGGCGCCGCGGTGGAAGAGGGGATGGAAATCCATGGCCGCGCTGATCGGCGCGCGCGGGCGCTGGAGCTGCTGGAGCGGGTCGGCATCGATGACCCGGAGCGCCGCTACCACCAGTACCCGCACGAGCTGTCCGGCGGCATGAAGCAGCGCGTGCTCATCGCCGCGGCGGTGGCGCTGGAGCCGGAGCTTATCATCGCCGACGAGCCCACCAGCGCCCTCGACGTGACGGTGCAGAAGACGACCCTGGACCTGCTGGACGACATGCGCGCAGAGCTCGGCCTGGGCCTGCTGTTTATTACGCACGACCTGGCCGTGGCCGGCGACCGCGCGGACCAGATCGTGGTCATGGAGGCCGGCCAGGTCCGCGAGTCCGGCCTGGCAGCCACCGTGCTCACCGACCCGCAACACCCGTATTCCAAGCGCTTGCTCGCCGATGCCCCCTCCCTGACCGCAGCTGATTTCACCCGGCAGCAGGCCTCCCCGGTCGCGGCCGGGGCGGAGCCGCTGCTGCGGGTCGACGGCCTGGTGCAGCGCTTCGGCGATTTCACCGCCGTCGACGGGGTCAGCTTCGAGGTCGCCAAGGGCACGACCCACGCGCTGGTGGGGGAGTCGGGCTCGGGCAAGACCACCACCGGCCGGTCGGTGGCGATGTTCAACCAGCCGACCGCGGGCAGCATCCGGCTGGGCGGGACCGAGCTGACCGAGCTGGATGCGGCCGGCCGGCGGGAAGCCCGCCGCCAGGTCCAGCTGGTCTACCAGAACCCGTATAGCTCGCTGGATCCGCGGCGGACTATTGCGGATACCATCGCCGAGCCGCTGGTCAACTTCCGGGGGATGAAGCGGGCGCGGGCGCGCGAGGCCGCGCGCGAGTTCATGGAGCTGGTCGCCCTGGACCCGGACATGGGCCAGCGCCTGCCCGCGCGCCTGTCCGGCGGGCAGCGCCAGCGCGTGGCGATCGCGCGCGCCATGATCATCGAGCCGGAGCTGGTCGTCCTGGACGAGGCGGTCTCCGCCCTGGACGTGACCGTCCAGTCGCAGATCCTGCGCCTGCTCGACGACCTGCAGCAGGAGCTGGGGCTGACCTATATCTTCATCTCCCACGACCTGGCCGTGGTCAACCAGGTCAGCGACACCGTCAGCGTGCTGGGATCCGGCCAGCAGGTCGAATACGGCCCGACCGCCCAGGTCTTTACCAACCCGCAGGCGGATCTCACCCGCCGGCTCATCGAGGCCATCCCCGGCTCCCGCTACCGGGGCGGCGACCTAAACTTGGGCCTGTAAGAGCGAAAACGAAGCGAAGCAACAGCAAGAAGAAGCGAAGAACAGAGGAGAAATAATGACCGATATCATCGACGAGCTGGCGCAGACCAGCACCCAGGTGGGCCAGCTGCGCAACGCCCGCCCGGCGGCGCGCGACAACGCCCAGCTGAGCTTCGAGGCCCTGCTGGAGCCGGCGGAGGCGGGCGAGTTTAGCCAGGCCGAGCGCTACGCCGTGGCCGGCTTCGTGGCCGGGATTACGCAGGCCGGCCGCCCGGCGGAGTTCTATCTGGATCTCCTCGGCGACGAGGACGAGGAGCTTCTCGCCCCGGTCCAGGAGGCCATCGCGGCCGGCCAGCACCGCGGCCCTTACGCGGGCGGGGGCCATAGCACCTTCGCAGGCCTGGGCGAGCGCCTGGGCGCGGCCTTTGACTTCGCGCACCTATTGGTCTTCCACCCGAAGGACGCGGATCCGGCGGCCATCGGCCACCTGGACGCCAGCGGGTGGGGGCCGACCGGCATGGTCAGCCTGGCGCAGTTGATTAGCTTTTTGGCTTTCCAGCTGCGCGTGGTGCGCGGCATCGCGGTACTCAGCGGCGAGGAGCCGGCTGCGCCGGGGGTCGTGGCAGATACCCCGCAGGAGCGACCCGACTGGGAGGTCACGGGCGGGGTAGAGACCCCCGAGGTGGTCCACCCGGGCCGCTTTGTCAACCACGCGCTGGGCTGGAAGCCCTGGGTGCCGGGGCTGAGCAAGGAAGACTTCACCGATGAGCAGCGCGAGGCGCTGATCAAGCCGGAGCGCATCGAGCAGCCCTACTTCCGCCTGCTGGCCCGCGACCCCGCCGCGCTGAAGGCCCGCACCCTGACGGACCTGGACATCTTCTACAACACCGACGGCGGGCTGGGCCGCGCGGAGCGCGAGCTGGCCGCCACGGTGGTCTCGCGCCTCAACGGCTGCGAGTACTGCGCGTCGGTGCACCAGCAGCGCTTCGTCGACGAGGGCGGCGACCGGGAGACCATCGACCGGCTCCTCGACGACGGCGTCGACGTCGACCTGGGGCAGGCGGACTGGGCCGCCATCCGCGAAGCCTCGGTGGCTATCAGCCGGACCCCGCTCGAATTCGGCGCCGAGCACGTCGACGCGCTGCGGAAGGCGGGCCTAGACGACCAGGCGGTCCTGGACGTTATCTACTCCTCGTCCTTCTTTAACTGGGCGAACCGCCTGATGCTGACCCTGGGCACCCCGGACGTGCCCCGGCGCTTCCGCTAGAGCGCCTAGACTGGCCGGTATGACTAACCAAGAACAGACCAAGACCGCAGTCGTTACCGGCGCCACCGGCGGGATGGGCCGCGAGATCGTCGCGGACCTGTCCCGCGATCACCACGTAATCGCCATCGGCCGCAACGCCGAGCGCCTGGCGGAGCTGGAAGGCCCCGGCGTGACCTGCGTGCGCGCGGACCTGACCGAGGACTTTGACCTGCCGGAGTTGGACCGCGTTGACGTGCTGGTCCACGCCGCTGCGATTGCGCAGCGGCGCTCGGTGGCATCGGCCAGCCGGGAGGACTGGGAAGGCCACCTGTCCATCAACGTGGTGGCCCCGGCCATGCTGACCCAGCGCCTCCTGCCGGCGCTCAACCGCGCCGGCGGTACCGTGGTGTTTATCAACTCCGGCGCCGGCCGTGGCGGCTTCGGCGACAACGTGGTCTACGCGGCCACCAAGCACGCGCTCTACGCCCTGGCCGACGGGCTGCGCAAGTCCGAGCACGGCATCCGGGTAAGCACCGTCGCGCCGGGGCCCACCGATACCGAGATGCTGCAGGGGCTGACCGACTACAACCGCGACGAGGTCATCGCCCCGGTGGAGGTAGCCCGCGCTATCCGCGCCGTCGTCGATGCCGGCCCGACCACGCAGCTGACCGAAATTCAGGTGCGCCCGCGCGTGGAATAGGCCGCGTGGGTCGAACAACTCGGGCAGATTCATGCGCTAAACTTAATCTGTGACTAACCAGCCCAGTTCTAAACCGGCGTACCTGGCTATCGCGGATGCTCTGCGGGGGCGTATCGAGCGCGCCGAGCTGCGACCCGGCGATCGTTTTCCCACCGAGCGCGCCCTCGTGCACGAATTCAACGTCGCGCGCATGACGGTGCGCCACGCCCTGGACATCCTCCAGCTGGAGGGGCTTATCGATCGTCGCCGCGGCCGCACCGGCGGCACGTTCGTGCGCACTACGGCGCCGGTGGTGTTTTTGAGCCGCGTCCAGGACCTGGGCGCGCAGCTGAGTAACGACGAAAACGAGCTCGTCATTGACGAGCTCGAGGAATCTCACGTGCAGGTGCCGCCGGCCGTGGCCGAACAGCTAGCGATTGCGGAGACCGAGCGGGTGTGGTCGGTTAAAAGGCTGCACACCGTCGACGGGACGCCGGCGCTGTATTCCCACCATTTCGTGCCGGCGTCAGATCTGCAGGCCCACTGGGCCGGGCGGGAGCCGGCCAGCTACCGGCAGTCTTTGGAGCCGGCGCTGCCGAACGCGGTGGAACAAAAGGCGCTGCGGCTGTCGCGCACCACGCCGATTTTGCGGGTGCAGCGCTGCGCACTCGACGCCGCCGGCCGCCCCCTGGATTTCACCGAGATGGCGTTGCGCGGCGACGTCGCGGAGCTGCACCTAGATATTTAGGGGCGGGCGCTGGCCCGCGCAGGGGCTAGAGGAGCACCTGCGCCAGCAGGGAACCGACCACACACGAGGTCAGCACGGAGATGGCACCCGGGATGATGAACGAGTGGTTGATGACGAACTTGCCGATACGGGTCGTGCCGGTGCGGTCGAAGCCGATGCAGGCCAGGTCCGACGGGTAGGTCGGCAGGATGAAGTAGCCGTAAGCCGCGCCGTAGAAGCCGACGATGACGGCCGGGTCGATGCCCAGCTGCAGGCCGATGGGGGCGATGGCGACCAGGGCCGCGCCCTGGGAGTTGACCAGCTTCGAGACGATAATCAGCACGACGGCGTAGGCCCACGGGGCTTGGGCGACGACGTCGCCGAGGCCGGCCTCCAGGGCATCGATGTGCGCCTGGAAGAAGGTGTCCGCCATCCAGGCCACACCGAAGACGGAGAAGACCGCGGTCATACCGGCCTTGAAGACCGGGGTGCTGGCAATCTTTTTGTGGTCGACCTTGCAGCTCATCAGGATGACGGCGCCGGCGACAAGCATGACCATCTGGATGACCAGGTTCATCGACACCGGCGAGAGCTCGCCGTCCTCGCCCGGGACGAGCGGGCGCAGGAATTCGAAGGCACCGAGGAAGACCACGCAGACGATGGCGACCAGGAAGATGACCACGGAGCGCTTGGCTTCCTTGGGGAATTCCACGCCGATGAGCGAGTGGCTGGTGTTCTTGATGGAGTCCGCGAACTCGGGGTCCTTCATGCGCTCCTGGAAGACCGGATCCTTATCCAGGTCCTTGCCGCGGCGCAGGGACCACAGGGCGGCCAGGAGGACGCCGGACAGGGAGGCCGGGATGGCGACCATGAGGATCTGCGGGATGGAGTAGGCCTGGTCGATGACGCCGGCGTGCTCAGCCAGGATGGAGGCCAGCGAGACGGTAGCGACCGAGACCGGCGAGGCGGTAATACCCATCTGGGCCGAGGTGGAGGCCACGGCCATGGGGCGCTCGGGGCGGATGCCCTTCTTCAGCGCGATGTCCTCGATGATGGGGAACATCGTGTAGACGACGTGGCCGGTACCGCAGAGCACGGTGAGGAACCACGTGGTGAGGGGAGCGAGAATGGTGATGCGCTCCGGGTGGGCGCGCAGGATCTTCTCGGCGAATTGCATCATGACTTCAAGGCCGCGCGCCTGTTGGAGGGTTGCGGCGCAGCCGATGACTGCGATGATGGTCAGCATCACCGATACCGGCGGCTCGCCCGGGGCCAGTCCGAAGACGAAGACCATGAGCAGCAGGCCGATACCGGAAATCAGGCCCAGGCCGAGCCCGCCGTAGCGGGTACCCAGCACCAGGGCAACAAGGATAATGACCACTTGCAGCACGATCGCCAGGACGGAGTCCGGGGCGAGGACAGTGGCTAACATCGAGGTGCCTTTCCACTAATAACAAACAAGGGGGACAGTAAAAATATTATCGAAGCGGACACAATCGGACATAATGAAAGCGGCGAGCTAATAATCACAGCTCGCCGCTTAGTAGTTTCGGGACCAAATCTGCTAAAATCCCAGCGTAACGCCCATACTGTTAGCTGGCGTCCACCGCCCGGTTGCGCACGGCGCGGGCGGTGCGGTCACGCTGTTCGGTGACCACGCGGCGCAGCCCGGTGGGCAGATCGCGGCGCAGGAATTCCTCGGCGCGATCCACGGTGTCCTGGCTGACGTCCCAGGACGGGAAGAGGCCGGTGACCGTCGCCAGGGCGATTTCGTGGGACTGGCCGTCCCAGATCTTCTCCGCCACCTCGAAGTAGTCCTCGCTGGGCAGGTTGTCCTCCGCTCCGGGGAAGACCAGGCCGGCCAGCTTCGAGCCGGTGTCGCGGTTGCCCAGCTGGCCGTCGACGAGCTCGCGCCAGACCGCCTGCTTGTTCTCCGGGGTGTTGACGGCGGCGCGGGCCTTGAGGGAGGCCTGGTAGCCGGTGGCGGAGTTGTCGCGCTCGAGCTCGGCATCGATGAGCTGGCCCGCGTCCTCCCCGGCGCCGTCGGCGACCAGGGCGGCCAGGGCACGCCAGCGCATGCCGTTGTCCTCGGACGTTTCGGTAACCTCGCGGAAGTAGTCGCGGGAGGCCTCGGTCAGCGGCAGGGTGCCCAGGGCCTTGGCGAAGACCAGGCGGCGCTGCTCATCGTCGCTGCGGGCGCCGGCGACCAGGGCATCGGCCAGCAGGGACGAGTCCTGGGCCCAGGCGGGATCGGCGTAGCGCAGCTGGGCCTGCACGGCCTGGGTGAGGATGCGCTCGAGGACCGACAGCTCGGTCTCGGCGGCCGCGCCGCGGGCGACCAGGGCGATGAAGTCGCGGGCGCGCATGCTGCCCGCGCGGGTCATCTCCCAGGCGGCGGACCAGCACAGCGTGCGCGCCATCGGATCGGCGGTCTTGTCGATGTGGTCCACCACGAAGTCGCGGGAGGCCGGGTCCAGATCCTGCAGGGCGTAGGTCAGATCGTCGTCGTTGACCAGGACCAGATCCGCGGCCGGGGCGCCGACCAGTTCGGCGACGTCGGTGCTGGCGCCGTCGATGTCCAGCTCGACGCGCTGGTAGCGGGTGACCTTCTCGCCGTCCAGCCGGTAGAGCCCCACGGCCACGCGGTGGGTGCGCAGGGTATCCCCGGTCTGCTCGACGGCGAAGTCGGTGTAGGCGCCGTCGGCGACGTTAAAGCGGGCCTTGAGCGAGTTCACGCCGGTGGTCTTGAGCCACTGCTGGGCCCAGAAGGAAAGATCGCGGCCGGAGGCCTCGGTCAGGTGGCGCAGGAGATCGTCGAAGGTGGCGTTGCCCCAGGCGTGCGCCGAGAAGTGGCGGCGCACCCCAGCGAAGAAGTTCTCCCGGCCGACGTAGGCCTGCAGCTGCTTAAGCACGCTGGCGCCCTTGGCGTAGGTAATCCCGTCGAAGTTCTGCTCGACGGTCTCGATGTCCGAGGCGTCCGTGGAGATGGGGTGCGTGGTGGGCAGCTGGTCCTGCTGGTAGGCCCAGGCCTTTTCCACGTTGGCGAAGGTCACCCAGGCCGTGTCGTACTGGGTCTGCTCCGCCTGGGAGATGGCCGCGGACCAGGTGGCAAAGGATTCGTTGAGCCACAGGTCGTTCCACCACTGCATGGTCACCAGGTCGCCGAACCACATGTGGGCCAGCTCGTGGAGGATGGTGTCCGCGCGGCGCTCGTACATGTAGTGGGTGGCCTGGGAGGCGAAGACGTACTCGTCGCGGATGGTCACGCAGCCGGCGTTTTCCATGGCGCCGGCGTTGAACTCCGGCACGAAGACCTGGTCGTACTTGCCGTAGGGGTAGGCGAAGCCGAAGTTGCGGTGGTAGAAGTCGAAGCCCTGCTTGGTCTCGGTGAACAGGCGCTCGTGGTCCAGGTGCTCGGCCAGGGACTGGCGGCAGTACAGGCCGAGCGGGACCTCGAGGTCCTGGGCGGGCTGGCCCTCCGGGTGGGCGGTAAGCTGCCCGCGCCAGGTGTCGGTGAATTCGACGTACGGACCAGCGCATACGGCGATGAGGTAGGTCGACAGTGGGTAGTCCAGGTGGCAGCTAAAAGTGTTGCCGCGCTGGGTGGCCGGCCCGTTGGTGATAACCCGCCAGCCCTCCGGCACGGCGAAGGATAGGTCGTAGGTCGCCTTCAGGTCGGGCTGATCGAAGCAGGCGAAGACCCGCTTGGCGTCGGCGGTCTCGAACTGGGTGTACAGGTAGGGCTGGTCGTCGGCTGGGTCGACGAAGCGGTGCAGGCCCTCGCCGGTGCGGGAATAGGGGATGCGCGCGGTGACCTCGACGGTGTAATCGGCGACCTGCAGGCCGGACAGCGGGATGCCGTACTCCGGCTCGTAGGCGGCGGTCGGCAGGGGAGCCCCGCTCAGCCGCACGTCCAGGATTTCCTCGGCGCGCAGATCGAGGAAGGTGCTGCCCGGGCGCAGGCACGAAAAGTCCACGCGGGTGGTGGAGATGAAGTGCGTGTCCGACTGCGTCAGGTCCAAAGCGACGTCGTAATGGTTGACTCGCAGCATCTGCGAGCGATGCTGGGCCTCGTCGCGAGTCAGGTTTGTCGAGGTCATAGCTGTTTTACCTCCTAGGTGGTGAATTTTAGGCTACGGTCCAGCCTAGCCGTCGCCTAGGCTGGGGCGCGCGGAATCCCCATAACCACTACAACAGCCTCTAGAAATTAGGAGAAAAACGATCATGACTCAGCAGGTGAAGTTCTGGTTCGACGTCTCGTGCCCGTTCGCTTGGGCCACCTCGCGGTGGATCAAGGAGGCCGAGAAGGTCCGTGACATCGAGGTCACCTTCGTGCCGATGTCCCTGTCCGTGCTCAACGAGGGCCGCGACCTGGACCCGGCCTACATGGAGGCCATGGAAGCCAACTGGGGTCCGGCCCGCGTCTTCGCCCGCGTGGCCACCCAGGAGCCGGCCAAGGTCGACGAGCTCTACACCGCGATGGGCACGCTGGTCCACGTCGACGGCAACGCCGGCAAGAAGGGCTACGGCGCTTACGACGAGATCATCGCCCAGGCCCTGGACCAGGCCGGCCTGGACGCGGCTTACGCCGAGGTAGCCAACACCACCGACGCCGACGCGGAGCTGAAGCGCTTCCACCAGGAGGGCATCGACTCGGTCGGCGAGGACGTCGGCACCCCGGTGGTCAAGCTGGGCGAGACCGCCTTCTTCGGCCCGGTCATCACCCGCATCCCGCGCGGGGAGGAGGCCGGCGAGCTTTTCGATGCCGCCGTGAAGCTCGCCGAGTTCCCCTATTTCTTCGAACTCAAGCGCACCCGCACCGAGATGCCGGCGGCCGAGTAGGCCCGGCGGTAGGATAAAGATTATGCGCGTATACCTAGGAGCAGATCACGCAGGTTTTGAGACCAAAAACCTGATTGCACAGCACTTGTCCGACGCCGGCCACGAGGTCATCGACTGCGGCGCCCACACCTTCGACCCGGAGGATGACTACCCGGCGTTTTGCATCGAGGCGGCCCAGCGCACGGTCAACGATCCGGGTTCTTCGGGGATCGTGCTGGGCGGCTCCGGCAACGGCGAGCAGATCGCGGCCAACAAGGTCGAGGGCGCGCGCTGCGCCCTGGCGTGGTCGGAAGAGACCGCGCGCCTGGCCCGTGAGCACAACAACGCCCAGCTCATCGGCATCGGCGGCCGCATGCACACCCCGGAGCAGGCCCTGGCCATCGTGGACGCCTTCTTGGATCAGGAATGGTCGGGCGCGGAGCGCCACCAGCGCCGGATCGACATCCTGGCCGACTACGAGCGCACCGGCATCGCCCCGGAGGTCCCGGAGGACTAGGCAACTAGAGTCACCCAGCCAGACAAAAGGCGCCGGGGAGAAGAACTTCAGTGGTTCTTTCTCCCCGGCGCCTTTGAGCGGACGCTCCGGCTTAGAAGTCGAAGTCGAAGCCGTCGCCGCCGAGCAGGCCGCCGTCGAAGATGCCGCCGTCGAACAGGCCACCGCCGTCGCCGCCCATATCGCCAGCATCCCCCATGTCGTCGCCGTCGCCCATATCGCCGGCATCCCCCATGTCGCCGCCGTCGCTGAAGTCGCCCGCTGCGGCCTCCTCGCCGGAGTAGCCGACGCCGGCCATACCGGCGAACATGGCGTTAAACATCATGGAATAGCCCATCATCCACACGCCGGTAGCCATGGCGTCGGCCCACCACGGGCGGGAGTACCAGCCGGCCGGGACCGGGCGGCCGGCCACGGTGCCGCCGGGGTAGTAGTTCGGGGTCTCGTCGGACGCGTACGGGGAGGCGGTGATCTCCTGACCGCCGGCGTCGACCGTGCGGCGCTCGGTGACCTTGCCGGCCTTGCGCTGGCCCTCCAGCGGCGGCAGCTCCGGGCCCGGATCCATGCCCATGATTTCGCGCGCCGCGTTGACGTAGTGCAGGCCCTCCAGCGCGGACTCGCGGGCCAGCTGCGCCTGCTTGGTGGTATTCGCCCGGGAGATGGCGGAATTGGCCGCGGTGAAACGCTCCGAAGCATCCGCCATCGCCTGCTGGGAGGCCTTGTCGGTGCCGGACAGGCTCATCACCTGGCCGCCCAGGCGCTCAATCCAGCGCCGCGCCTCAGCCTGGGCGTCTTCTAATTGCTGCTGCTGGCGCTGCTCGGCCTTTTTCTTGTTGTTGCTGCTGGCCCACCAGGCCACGCCGCCGCCGACCACGATAAGAAGGATGAGCAAATCCATGTCTTAAAAGTTCACTTCCCGATAATCGAGGGTTGTCTCCCGCACCCGGCGGGCCGAGGCCCCGGCGCGGGGTACTTCTCTGGGTACTTACTAGGTTAAACGCCAGCCTATCCCGAAAAGTTCCCTCCCGTTAAGCTTCCGGAGCCGCCCGGGCGGTTTTGGGCGCGGCCCAAACCATGCGCTATTATTGTTCCCACGCCTTTAAACGGGGCAGTGGGAATGTCGTATAGTGGCTAATACCTCAGCCTTCCAAGCTGAAGACGCGGGTTCGATTCCCGTCATTCCCTCCACGCCAACGCCGGAGAAGACCGCACTGGAAAAATCCAGTAGCCTGGTCTCCGGCGTTTTTGATGTGCGGGCCCGAAGCCGAGCCCGCTGTGCTGGGAAGGGGAGTGCGGTGGAGACTATCGTGACCGCGGTCTTGGTGTTTATCTCGACCTCGATAGATTACCTCGTCGTGCTGACCATCCTGTTCGCCACGCAGGGTGCCCGCCACGGCCGGGCCATCTACGGCGGGCAGTACTTGGGCACCGGGATCCTGGTGGCGGCCAGCCTGGTCGCGGCGTCGTTGATGAACCTCATCCCGCACGACTGGATCATCGGCCTGCTGGGGCTTATCCCCATCGTGCTCGGCATCCGGGTGCTGCTGGTGGACGAGGACGTCGACGAGGAGGAGATCGCGGACAAGGTCCGCGGTAGCGGATCGAAGCTGGCCGCCTTCACCGCGCTGACCCTGGCGCTGGGCGGGGACAACCTGGGCGTCTACGTGCCCTACTTCAGCCGGACCAGCGGGGCGCAGATCCTCGTCATCCTGGCCGTCTTCGCGCTGGGGATCTTCCTGCTGTGCCAGCTGGCCCAGCGGCTGGCCGCCGTCCCGGCCATCGGGGAGACGGTGGAGAAATATGAGAAAGTCATCGTGCCCGTGGTCTTCATCGGGCTGGGCGTCTACCTGCTCATCGAGAACGGGACCGTCGACGTCCTCTGGGGCGCGCTGACGTCTTAAAAAGCGCGGTTTCAGTACAGTGGGGCGCATGAACGTACCAATGATTGAGCTCAACGACGGCAACCGCATCCCGCAGCTGGGCTACGGCGTCTTCCAGGTGGACCCGGACCAGACCGAGGAGCTGGTGGCCGAGGCACTGCGCCAGGGCATCCGGCACATCGACACCGCCGCCATCTACGGCAACGAAGAGGGCGTGGGCCGGGCGATTGCCGCCTCCGGCATCCCGCGAGACGAGCTGTTTATCACCACCAAGCTGTGGAACGACAGCCAGCTCAACGCCGAGGAGGCGTTGGATACCTCCCTGGGCAAGCTGGGGCTCGATTACGTCGATCTCTACCTGATCCACTGGCCGGTCCCGGCCGACGGCAACTACGTCGAGGCCTGGAAGCAGCTGATTGAGCTGCGCCAGGCGGGCAAGGCCAAGTCCATCGGCGTGTCCAACTTCTTGCCGGAGCACCTCGACCAGCTGGAGATGAACACGGACGTCACCCCGGCCGTCAACCAGATCGAGCTGCACCCGTACTTCCAGCAGTGGAAGGACATCGACGCCGCCCGGGCCCACGGCATCAAGGTCGAGGCCTGGGGCCCGCTGGGCCAGGGCAAGACCGATATCTTCGAGCAGCCGGAAATCACCGATCCGGCCGAGGCCCACGGCGTCAGCCCGGCCCAGGTGATTATCCGCTGGCACCTGCAGAACGGGACGATCGTCTTCCCGAAGACCGCCACCCCGGAGCGCATCCGCGAAAACTTCGATGTCCTCGGCTTCGAGCTCAGCGAGGACGAGATGGCCGGGATTACCTCGCTGGACCGCGGCGAGGAGGGCCGGGGCGGCGCGCACCCGGCAGAAATGGACGCGAAATAGCGGCTAGACGGCGCCGTCGCGCACCCGGAGCCTGCGGAAACCCGGCCAACCGGGACCCGAAGTTGGGCATTGCGTGGCGGCATCGGTAAGCTAAGGCGAGCAACGCCGGCGCGGGGGCTTCCGCGCTGGCAGGGCAAGCTATACGGGGCGTGGCGCAGCTTGGTAGCGCACCTGCTTTGGGAGCAGGGGGTCGCAGGTTCAAATCCTGTCGCCCCGACGTATAGGGGCCTGTCAGCCACCCTCATGCGAGGTGCTGCCGGGCCCCTTGTTTATACTCTGTACCAGAAATCCTTCTACCAATTGAGAGCCAGGAGAGTTACTCGTGAAGACTACCGTCGACAAGCTGAGCGACACCCGCGTTAAGCTCACCGTCAACGTCCCGTTCGCAGAGCTGGATAAAGAGATTGATCAGGCCTACGCCGCAATCGCCCAGCAGGTTGCCATCCCGGGCTTCCGTAAGGGCAAGGCGCCGCGCCAGCTTATCGATGCCCGCTTCGGCCGCGGCCCGATCCTAGAGCAGGTCGTCAACGACATGCTGCCGTCCCGCTACGAGCAGGCCGTCACCGAAAACGACCTGAAGGTCATCGGCCAGCCGGACGTGGATATCTCCAAGATCGAAGACAAGGACTTCGTGGAGTTCACCGCCGAGGTCGACGTCCGCCCGGAGATCGAGGTTCCGGATTTCTCCGAGCTGTCCGTCACCGTCCCGGCCCTTACCGTCGAGGACGCCGACGTGGACAAGGAGCTGGAGAACCTGCAGGAGCGCTTCGGTGAGCTCAAGGACACCAAGCGCAAGATGAAGACCGGCGACATCGCCGTCATCGACCTGACCGCTGAGGTCGACGGCAAGAAGATCGACGAGGCTTCCACCGAGGGTCTGAACTACCGTATCGGCGACGACGACCTCATCAAGGGTCTGGACACCGCCCTGCGCGGCCTGAAGACCGACGAGGACGCCGAGTTCACCGCCAAGCTGGAGTCCGGCGAGCACAAGGGCGAAGAGGCCACCATCAAGGTCCACGTCCAGCAGACCAAGGAGCGCAAGCTGCCGGCCCTGGACGACGAGTTCGCCCAGCTGGCCAGCGAGTTCGACACCATCGACGAGCTGCGTGAGGCCACCAAATCCCAGGTCGAGGAGCAGAAGAAGGCCCAGCAGGCCGGCAACATCCGCGACGAGGTCCTGAAGGCCGCCCTGGACAAGGTCTCCTTCGAGCTGCCGGAGTCCATCGTGGAAGAGCAGGCGCACGCCCAGCTGCACCAGGTCCTGGGCCAGCTGGCTCACGACGAGAAGGCGCTGGCACAGCTGCTCGAGGCGCAGGGCACCACCCGCGAGGAATTCGACGCTGACGCCCGCAAGTCCGCCGAGGAGTCCGTGCGCACCCAGCTGTTCCTGGACACCGTCGCCGAGCAGGAGCAGCCGGAGGTCTCCCAGCAGGAGCTGACCGACCACATCCTGTTCACCGCGCAGTCCTACGGCATGGACCCGAACCAGTTCGTCCAGCAGCTGCAGTCCAACGGCCAGATCGGCAACCTGTTCGCCGACGTCCGCCGTGGCAAGGCCCTGGCCGCCGCCATCTGCCGCGTTGACGTCAAGGACGAGGACGGCAACAAGGTCGACGTCGACCAGTACTTCGGCGAGATCGACGAAGACGAGGACGAGGCAACCGACTCCGAGTAAAGGCCTTGGCCCACCGCCCCTAGCGGGCGCGGTGGGACCGCCTAGCCCAGCTTCGGCTGGGCTTTTCGTCTGTCTGCGGCGGCTGCAACGCTGACAGCGAACACGTCCCACGGGAGGCGGGAAAGGCAGTATCGTGGGTCGTATTAAGACAAAGATCCGTCACCAAGGAGATTATGAATTCTATGTCTGACAGTATTCAGATGACCTCACCGGCACCGGGCATGAACCTGGGCGACAGCGTCTACGAGCGCCTGCTGCGCGAGCGCATCATCTTCCTGGGCACCCAGGTCGATGACGAGATTGCCAATAAGCTCTGCGCCCAGATCCTCCTGCTGTCTGCGGAGGACCCGACGCGCGATATTTCGCTCTACATTAACTCCCCGGGTGGCTCGGTGACCGCCGGCATGGCCATTTACGACACCATGAAGTACTCGCCGTGCGACGTCGCCACCTACGGCATGGGCCTGGCCGCCTCCATGGGCCAGTTCCTGCTCTCCGGCGGCACCAAGGGCAAGCGCTTCGCCCTGCCGCACGCCCGCATCATGATGCACCAGCCCTCCGCCGGCGTGGGCGGCACCGCCGCGGACATCGCCATCCAGGCCGAGCAGTTCGCCGCCACCAAGCGCGAGATGGCCGAGCTGATCGCTGAGCACACCGGCCAGACCTTCGAGCAGATTACGAAGGACTCGGACCGCGACCGCTGGTTCACCGCCGCGCAGGCGAAGGACTACGGCATCGTCGACCACGTCATCGAGACGGTCAACGGCCCCATCAGCAACTAGGTAGCACCCACCACTAAAGCTCAGAAGCAAGGAGAATTTTTAATATGACGCAATCGCAGATGCCTTCTTCCCGCTACGTGCTGCCGTCGTTCATCGAGCAGTCCGCGCAGGGGACCAAGGAGACCAACCCGTACTCGAAGCTCTTCGAGGAGCGCATCATCTTCCTGGGCACCCAGGTCGATGACACCTCCGCTAACGATGTCATGGCGCAGCTGCTGGTCCTGGAGGCCCAGGACCCGGACCGCGACATCACCATGTACATCAACTCGCCGGGCGGTTCTTTCACCGCGCTGATGGCTATTTACGACACCATGCGCTACGTGCGCCCCGACGTGCAGACCGTCTGCCTGGGCCAGGCGGCCTCCGCCGCCGCGGTCCTGCTGGCCGCCGGCGCACCGGGCAAGCGCGCCGCACTGCCGAACGCCCGCGTGCTGATCCACCAGCCCGCCACCCAGGGCACCCAGGGCCAGGTCTCCGACCTAGAGATCCAGGCCGCCGAGATCGAGCGCATGCGCAAGCTGATGGAAAACACGCTCGCCGAGCACACCGGCCGCACGGCTGAGCAGGTGCGCATCGACACCGACCGCGACAAGATCCTGACCGCTCAGGAAGCGAAGGAATACGGCATCATCGACCAGGTCTTTGAGTACCGCAAGCTGAACTCCTAAATTTAGGGGTAGTTCAGGCCCGTCTCCGGAATAGCATCCGGCGGCGGGCCTTTCGCATGGGGTAGTGGGGCAGCGGCTGCCCCCGTGCCGGGACGGTTACTACCCAAGCGAAAACTATTAATGATCCGCGAAGTTGCCTGCTCAGCCCCGGCGCCGCTGGCTGCAGCGGCCCGTCCCACCGGGTGGGAAGGGCGAGGTAGGCTACCGGAA
This sequence comes from Corynebacterium sp. LK2537, assembly GCF_040946485.1. Taxonomy (NCBI): domain Bacteria; kingdom Bacillati; phylum Actinomycetota; class Actinomycetes; order Mycobacteriales; family Corynebacteriaceae; genus Corynebacterium; species Corynebacterium sp. LK2537. The sequence goes on along the minus strand of NZ_JAYWLQ010000006.1, from coordinate 83,548 downwards.
AATGGGGGTGGAGGATCTCACATTAATTGCGTTGTGGCGTGGAAGGTGGCTATATATTTCTATGTCACGAATCACAAACGCTCACTCAGTGTCAGGTGCGTCCGGCGACGCCTCGGCGGTTGGACAACCATCAGAAAAGGAACGGCAGTTCTTCGGCCACCCGTGGGGGTTGGCCAACCTCTTCGGCGTGGAGATGTGGGAGCGTTTCAGCTTCTACGGCATGCAGGCGCTGGTCCTGCTGTACATGTACTACTCCGTGTCCGAGGGCGGTCTGGAGATCCCCAAGGCGGCGGCGACCTCCATCGTCGGCGCCTACGGCGGCTTGGTCTACATGGCCTGCCTGCTCGCCTCCCTCGTGGCCGACCGCGTCCTCGGCGCGGAGCGCACCCTGTACTACTCGGCCATCATGGTCATGCTGGGCCACCTGGCGCTGGCCTTCATCCCCGCGGTGACGGGCCTAGCCATCGGCCTGGTGCTTATCGCCGTCGGTTCCGGCGGCGTGAAGACCACCGCGCAGGTCGTGCTGGGCGCGCTCTACTCGCGCGATGATCCCCGCCGCGATGGCGGGTTCTCCATCTTTTATATGGGCGTCAACATCGGCGCGCTCTTCGGGCCGCTGATCACCACGCTGCTGTGGGGCTGGCAGGGCTTCCACTGGGGCTTCGGCATCGCCGCCGTCGGTATGTTCTTCGGCCTGGTCCAGTACACCCTCATGCGCGGCAGCACCATCAAGGAGGCCGGCCACGAGGTCCCGAACCCCGTCTCGCGGCAGCAGCTGCTGGTGGCCCTGGCCCTCCTCGCCGTCATCGTCGTTGTGTGCGTGTGGCTTATCGCCTCCGGCGTGGTCAAGCTGGAGTGGCTGTCCAACATCGTCACGGTCGTGGCCTTCCTCGCCGCGGTCACGCTGTGGCTGCAGATGTACCGCTCCCGTCTGACCACCCCGCAGGAGCGCGGCCGCCTGCTCGGCTTCATCCCGATGTTCGTCTCCGGCGTGCTCTTCTTCGGCATCTTCCAGCAGCAGTTCACCGTGCTGACCATCTACTCCGATATGCGCCTGGACCGCCACATCTTCGGCATCGAGATCCCGCCGTCGATGGTCCAGCTCATCAACCCCATCTTTATCGTTATCTTCTCCAGCGTCTTCGCCTTCATCTGGACCAAGCTGGGCGACCGCCAGTGGTCGACGCCGACCAAGTTCGGTATCGCCAACGTCATCATCGGCGTCTCGCTGTTCTTCTTCCTGCCGTTCAGCGGCGGCGGACCGAACTCCACCCCGATGTTCGCCATCATCTGGATCCTCTTCCTGTTCACCATGGGCGAGCTGCTCCTGTCGCCGGTGGGCAACTCCCTGGCGACCAAGGTCGCCCCGGAGGCCTTCCCGTCGCGCATGATGGCGGTGTGGATGATGGCCGTGGCCATGGGCACCTCCCTGGCGGGCACGCTGGCCGGCTTCTACAACCCGGACAACGCCGGCGCGGAAAACACCTTCTTTATCACTCTGGGCATCGTTTCCATCGCGCTGGGCGTGGTTTTGTTGGCGCTCGCCAAGTGGGTCGTTAGCAAGTTCGCTACCTTCCGCTAAGGCGCGCCGGCTGCGTCGGGTGGGCGTGGTACGGTTGCTGGGATAAAGGAAATTGTGCCCTATGTGTTGAGAGGGTTTAATGGCACGTATGCAAGAAAGCGCGGATCTGCTCAAGTGTTCCTTCTGCGGCAAGAGCCAGAAGCAGGTTAAGAAACTCATCGCCGGCGGCGGTGTGTACATCTGCGATGAGTGCATTGAGCTGTGCAACGAAATTATCGAGGAAGAGCTGGGCGCCGCCCAGGCCGAGCAGGCCGAAAAGGAAGAAGTTCGGCTGCCCCGGCCCTCGGAAATCTCGGCCTTCTTGGATAACTACGTCATTGGCCAGGATCAGGCCAAGCGGGTGCTGTCCGTGGCGGTCTACAACCACTACAAGCGCATCAAGGCGGAGGAAGCTGCCGCCGCGCGCGGCGGGAAGCGGGCCAAGAAGGAACCGGAAGACACGGTCGAAATCGCCAAGTCCAACATCCTGATGCTGGGCCCGACCGGCTCCGGCAAGACCTACCTCGCCCAGACCCTGGCGCGCATGCTGGACGTGCCGTTTGCCATCGCGGACGCGACCTCCCTGACCGAGGCCGGCTACGTGGGCGAGGACGTGGAAAACATCCTGCTGAAGCTGCTCCAGGCGGCGGATTTCGACGTGGAAAAGGCCCAGCGCGGCATCATCTACGTCGACGAGATCGACAAGATCTCCCGCAAGTCGGACAACCCGTCTATCACCCGGGACGTCTCGGGCGAGGGCGTGCAGCAGGCCCTGCTGAAGATCCTGGAGGGCACCGTCGCAGCCATCCCGCCGCAGGGCGGGCGCAAGCACCCCAACCAGGAATTTATCCAGCTGGACACCTCCAATATCCTGTTCATCGTGGCCGGCGCCTTCGCCGGGCTGGAGAAGGTCATCTCCGAGCGCGTGGGCAAGAAGGGCCTGGGCTTCGGCGCCAAGCTGGAGACCCAGTCGGAGCAGGAGCGCGTCGACCTCTTCGAAGAGGTCCGCCCCGAGGACCTGGTCAAGTTCGGCCTCATCCCGGAGTTCATCGGCCGCCTGCCCGTCGTGGCGACGGTGGACAACCTGGATCAGGAATCGCTCATCCGGGTGCTCACCGAGCCGCGCAACTCCCTGGTTAAGCAGTACCAGGCCCTGTTCGTCATGGACGGCGCGGAGCTGGAGTTTGATACCGGCGCGCTCGAGGAGATCGCCAACCTGGCGCTGGAGCGCAAGACCGGCGCCCGCGGCCTGCGTGCCATCATGGAGGAGCTGCTGGTGCCCATCATGTACGACATCCCGGACCGCGAGGACATCACCGGGGTACGCATTACTGCAGACGTCGTCCGCGGCGAGGACGGCCCGGAGTTCATCTACGCCGACGCCGAGGAGCAGTCGGCCTAAGCCCCTGACCCCAGCAACACTGTATAGACGTCTATATAGCTGGAGGCAGAAAATTAGCCGGCCCGCGTTTTCGAAAAAGGAAGCGCGGGCCGGCTTTGCGTTTGTACGGCGGGGGAGGGCTAGCCGTAGATGTCGCTGTTGTTGTCGGCGGTATCGACGGCCTCGCGGGCGGTGAGGTAGGAGGCCTCGCCGCTGTCGGGGATGTTGGCGGTCAAAAACGCGAGTACCGCGTCGACCACCATGCGGTGCAGACCGGCGGTGTTGGCCTCGGACTGCATGTCGATCCCCAACAAGTTGTCGATCATGTTGTGGTTGGTCACCCGGTACATGGTCAGCGAAGAGATCAGGGTGAAGATATCGTCCGCCGAGATCCCCGGCCGGAAGGCGCCGGAGTCCTGCCCGTGGAGCAGGAGCTTGTCCAGGTGCAGGGCCACGCCGCTGACGTCGTTGACCGGCTGCCGGCCGACCACGCCGAAGACCTGCTGGGTGGTCTCCATCGCCAGCATGCGCACGGCCTCCGGATGGGCGATGTGGCAGGAAAAGAGGGCATCGACAAGCTTGCGCACGCCCTCGACCGGGACCGCGGAGTCGACCTCGAGATCCTCAATCGGGGGATTGAGCCGTTCTACCGCGGCCTCGAGGGCGCGCTGGTAGAGCCCGCGCTTGTCGCCGAAGTGGTAGTGCAGCATGCGCTTGGACAGGCCGGAGAGGTTGGCGATGGTCTCCATCTTGGTTTCGGTGAAACCGAACTGGGAAAACTGCTCGAGCGCGACGTCGACGGCGCGCTGGGCAGACTCGGCTCCCGTGACGGCGGTGGGAGAATCGGAGTTACCCATAGCAACATGCCCCTCTTTTTAAGAATCGCTTAGACGGATTGGTTCATTCCCTATCGTGCCGCAAATTCGCGAACCCGTCTGCGAATTGCCCCCGGGGGAGGTAAAACGCCAGCACAGACGAGCGAAAGGTGTACTTCTGCTACCTCAATTTGAGGGCAATCAACCAGAACCTGTCGCGTTATCGTTTCTGCGTCTAGACTAGGGAGTTCAGCAAAAACTCGAGGTGTTTTTCTGGGAAGGATGGCACACACTATGTCGAAGCTAACAGCACAGGCTGCACCGAAGCACAACGTTTCAGAACCCGTCAATGTCACGGTCACCGGCGCCGCCGGGGCTATCGCCTACTCGCTGCTGTGGCGGATCGCGGCCGGCGAGGTCTTTGGCAAGGACCAGCCTGTTCGTCTGCGCCTGCTGGAGCTCGACTCCGCGGTGCGCGCCGCAGAAGGCGTGGCCATGGAGCTGCAGGACTCCGCCTTCCCGCTGCTGGCCGGCGTGGAGATCACCGCTGACGAGGACACCGCCTTCGCCGACGCGAACGCCGCCTTCCTGGTCGGCGCGCAGCCGCGCTCCAAGGGTATGCAGCGCGCCGACCTGATTTCGGCCAACGCGGAGATCTTCTCCCGCCAGGGCGCGTCCCTGAACCGGGTGGCCGCCCGCGACGTGCGCGTGCTGGTAGTGGGCAACCCCGCCAACACCAACGCGCTTATCGCCGCCCACCACGCGCCCGACCTGGACGACTCCCAGTTCAGCGCCCTGATGCGCCTCGATCACAACCGCGCGGCTGGGCTCCTGGCCCAGCGGGTGGGCGTGCGCCCGGACGCGATTGAGAAGCTGGCCGTCTGGGGCAACCACTCGGATACCCAGTTCCCAGACATCACCTTCGCCACGGCGGATTCCCGCCCGCTCGCCGAGGCGGTCGAGCAGTCCTGGTACGAGGAGACCTTCATCCCGACCGTGGCCGGGCGCGGCTCCGAAATCATCGAGGTGCGCGGGTCTTCTTCAGCGGCCTCGGCGGCCTCGGCGGCCGTGGACCACATGCACGACTGGCTCTTCGGCACCCCGAACGGCGACTGGCGCACCGCGGCGATTGTCTCGGATGGCTCCTACGGCGTGGACGCCGGCCTGGTGGCGGGCTTCCCGACGGTCAGCCGGGACGGCCGCTGGGAAATCGTGCAGGGCCTGGAGCTTAACGATGTCCAGCGCGCCCGCATCGACGCCTCCGTGGCGCAGCTGCGGGAGGAAAAGGAAGCCGTCGCCCACCTGCTGGGCTAGGCCCGTCAGAAAAACCCGGGGTCTCGACTGGGTGGGGCCCAAAGGGGTTTGACCGACAGGGTAGAATTGGTCGGCGTGACTGAGCGTAAAAATGAGGAACTAGTAGGTACCAACCGCGCGGACGCGCTGCCCAAGTCCTGGGAGCCGCAAGAACAGGAGACCGCCCTGTACGAGGGCTGGGTCGACGCGGGGTATTTCACCCCGGACGCCCACTCCGACAAGCCCGCCTATTCCATCGTGCTGCCGCCGCCGAACGTGACCGGCCAGCTGCACATGGGCCACGCGCTGGACCACACGCTCATTGACTCCATCATCCGCCGCAAGCGCATGCAGGGGTATGCGACGCTGTGGCTGCCGGGCGCGGACCACGCCGGTATTGCCACGCAGACCAAGGTCGAGGCCGCCCTCAAGGAGTCCGAGGGCAAGACCCGCTGGGACTACGACCGCGACGAGTTCATCGGCAAGGTCTGGGAGTGGAAGGAAAAATACGGCGGCACCATCCAGTCCCAGATGCGCGCCATCGGCGACTCCGTGGACTGGTCCCGCGAACGCTTCACCCTGGACGACGGCCTGTCCAAGGCCGTGCAGACCATCTTCAAGATGCTCTACGACGCCGGCCTGATCTACCAGGACTACCGCCTGGTCAACTGGTCGCCGGTGCTGGAGACCGCCGTGTCCGACATGGAGGTCGTCTACGACGACGTCGAGGGCGAGCTGGTCTCCATCCGCTACGGCTCGCTGGACGACAACGAGCCGCACCTGGTCGTGGCCACCACCCGTGTGGAGACCATGCTGGGTGACGTCGCCATCGCCGTCCACCCGGACGACGAGCGCTACGCCGACCTGGTGGGCAAGGAATTCCCGCACCCGTTCCGCGATGACCTGAGCCTGAAGATCTTCGCCGACGACTACGTCGACATGGAATTCGGTACCGGCGCGGTCAAGATCACCCCGGCGCACGACCCGAACGACTACGCCATGGGCCAGCGCCACGGCCTGGACATGCCCATCATCATGGACAAGACCGGCCACATCGCGGATACCGGCACCCAGTTCGACGGCATGACCCGCGAGGATGCCCGCGTCGCCATCCGCGAGGCGCTGGCCGAGCAGGGGCGAATCGTCAAGGAAATCCGCCCCTACGTCCACTCGGTGGGACACTCGGAGCGCTCCGGCGAGGCCATCGAGCCGCGCCTGTCCAAGCAGTGGTTCGTCAACGTCAAGGAGATGGCCAAGTACTCCAGCGAGGCGGTCCGCCAGGGGGATACCACCATCCACCCGGCCTCGCTCGAGCCGCGCTACTTCGACTGGGTCGACGACATGCACGACTGGTGCATCTCCCGCCAGCTGTGGTGGGGCCACCGGATCCCGATCTGGTACGGGCCGGAGGACGCCGACGGCAACCGCGACGTGGTCTGCGTGGGCCCGGACGAAAAGGCCCCGGCCGGCTACGAGCAGGACCCGGACGTCCTGGATACCTGGTTCAGCTCCGCGCTGTGGCCGTTTTCCACCCTGGGCTGGCCGGAAAAGACCCCGGACCTGGAGAAGTTCTACCCGACCAACGTGCTGGTCACCGCCTACGACATCCTGTTCTTCTGGGTCGCCCGCATGATGATGTTCGGCACCTTCGCCGCCACCCAGACCCCGGAACTGCTGGGGCAGGGCAGCGACGGGCGCCCGCAGGTGCCCTTCGCGGATCTCTACCTGCACGGCCTGGTGCGCGACGAGCAGGGCCGCAAGATGTCCAAGTCCCTGGGCAACGGCATCGACCCGATGGACTGGGTCCGCGACTACGGCGCGGACGCGCTGCGCTTCGCCCTGGGCCGCGGCGCCAACCCGGGCGTCGACCTGCCGCTGGGCCCGGACGCGGCGGCCTCGGCGCGTAACTTCGCCACCAAGCTCTTCAACGCCACCAAGTTCGCCCTGCTCAACGGCGCCGGCGTGGCGGAGCTGCCGGAGCGCGAGGCGCTGACCGATGCCGACCGCTGGATCCTGGACCGCGCCGAGCAGGTCCGCGCCCGCGTCGACGCCTACCTGGACGACTTCCAGTTCGCAAAGGCCAACGAGCTGCTCTACCACTTCGCCTGGGACGAGCTGTGCGACTGGTACGTCGAGATCGCCAAGACCCAGATCGCGCGCGAACCGGCCGACGAGGCCGAAAAGCAGCGCGCCCGCACCACCCAAATCGTGCTGGGCCGCGTGCTCGACGTCGTGCTGCGCCTGCTGCACCCGACCATGCCTTTCGTCACCGAGGTCCTGTGGAAGGCCCTGACCGGCGGCGAATCCCTGGTTGTGGCCGACTGGCCGACCGCCGCGGACACCAACGGCGGCGCCGAGACCGACGAGATCGCCGCCCGCCGCATCCAGGACGCGGAAAAGCTCATCACCGAGCTGCGCCGCTTCCGCTCCGACCAGGGGGTTAAGCCTTCCCAGAAGGTGCCGGGCCGCCTGGACTTCGCTGCTGCGGACCTGGCCGGCCAGGAGGACCTGGTGCGCAACCTGGCCAAGACCACCGAGCCGGGCGAGGACTTTACCGAGTCCGCCTCCATCGAGGTCCGCCTGTCGCAGGCCACCGTCGAAATCACCCTGGACACCTCCGGGGCCGTCGACGTCGCGGCCGAGCGCAAGCGCCTGGAAAAGGACCTAGCCAAGGCCAACAAGGAACTGGAACAGACCACCAAGAAGCTCGGCAATGAGAACTTCCTGTCCAAGGCGCCGGAAGAGGTCGTGGAAAAGATCCGCACCCGCCAGACCGTGGCGCAGGAGGAAGTCGACCGCATCAGCGCGCGTCTGGAGGCGCTCAAGTAGTGACTGACCGTACCGGACACGGCGAGAACGGCCGCGAGAAGGACCAAGAGACCGAATACGAGATCGTCGACGCCCTCAAGGAGGGCACCGATGGCTCCCCGGTGGAAATCACCGAGTCGGGGCTCACGCTCAACCTGGGCGGGGCGGAGGATTATTCCGCGCCCGCGCCGGAGACCGTGAGCGCCGAGGAACTGCGCGAGCTTGCCGAGGTCGAAGAAGAGCTCAACGCCCGCTGGCCGGAGACGAAGATCGAGCCCTCGCTCGAGCGCATCGAGAAGCTCATGGACCTGCTCGGCCACCCGGAGCGGGCCTTCCAGGCCATCCACGTGGCCGGCACCAATGGCAAGTCCTCGACCTCGCGGATGATCGATTCGCTGCTGCGGGCCTTCCACCGTCGGGTCGGCCTGTTCACCAGCCCGCACCTGCAGCGGGTGACCGAACGCATCGGCATCGACGGCAAGCCCATCCACCCGCGCGACTACGTGCGCATCTGGCGCGAAATCCGGCCTTACGTGGAGATGGTCGACGCCGAGTCGCTGGCCGCCGGCGGCCCGGCCATGTCCAAGTTCGAGGTTCTGGTGGCCATCGCCTATGCCGCCTTCGCCGATGCCCCGGTCGACGTCGCTGTCATCGAGGTCGGCATGGGCGGGCGCTGGGACGCGACCAACGTGGTCAACTCCGAGGTCGCGGTCGTCTGCCCGGTGGGCATGGACCACACCGATTACCTGGGCGATACCCTCGCCGAAATCGCCGGTGAGAAGGCCGGCATCATCAAGGCCCGCCCGGACGCCGACGACCCCATCACCCCGGCCGAGAACATCGCCATCCTGGCGGAACAGGAGCCGGAAGCCATGGAGGTCCTGCTGCAGCAAGCCGTGGCCGTGGACGCGGGCGTGGCGCGCGCCGGCAGCGAGTTCGCCGCGCTGGAATCCACCATCGCCGTAGGTGGCCAGCAGCTGCGCATCCAGGGCTTGGGCGGCCTTTACGAGGACGTCTTCGTGCCCCTGGCCGGCGAGCACCAGGCCCGCAACGCCGCGGTCGCCCTGGCGGCCGTGGAGGCCTTCTTCGGGGCCTCGGCCGGGCACCCGCTGGATGCGGCGAGCGTGCGCAACGGCTTTGCCCAGACCATTTCGCCGGGCCGTCTGGAGCGCATGCGGCAGTCGCCGACCACGTTCATCGACGCCGCGCACAACCCGCACGGCGCCCGCGCCCTGGCCCAGGCCCTGGGCCGCGATTTCGACTTCGCCCGCCTAGTCGGCGTGGTCGCCATCCTGGGCGACAAGGACGCCGCCGGGATCCTCACCGCGCTGGAGGACGTGCTGACCGAGGTAGTCATCAGCCAGAACAGCTCCCCGCGGGCGCTGGACGCCTGCGAGCTGGCCGAGCTGGCCCGGGACATCTTCGGCGAGGAACGCGTCTACGTCGAGCCCGACCTGCAGTCGGCTTACGCCCAGGCCGTCGAGCTGGCCGAGGATGCGGAAATCCAGTCCGGTTCCGGTATTGTCATCACCGGATCGGTGGTCACCGCCGGTGAGGCACGCGCGATGTTTGGAAAGGAGCCGGCATGACGGAGCAACCCAAGGACGTCGGGCCCCTGGGCATGGGGCACAAGCCCGTCAAGGACCCGATTAAGGGCTTTAACGGGATGGTCATCTCCAGCACCCTGACGCTGGAGGCGCTCACCCTGGTGCTGGCGCTGCCGATGCTGCGCATGCTCTACAGCGGTGAGCTGTGGACCGGGGTCAACATCGCCATCGTCGTGGCGCTGATGGTCTTCCACCTGGTCATGCTGGTCTTCGCCAGCCGCCGGTGGTCGCTGAATGTCATCCTGGCCGTGCAGGTGCTCGGCATCATCGCCGGCCTGTTTATCCACTGGTCGATCGTGGCCATCATGGTGGTCTTCGGCCTGGTCTGGCTGCTGGCGGCCTACCTGCGCTCTAACCTCATCGCGCGCATGGAGCGCGGCCTGCTGACCACCCAGCACCTGGATCAGAAGGGTTAGGGAGGCCGCCGTGCGCTACGTGTATTCGCTGCTGGCCGCGCTGGCCTGCGTGGTGGTCATCCTGGCGCGCGCTTTTAACTGGCCGGGCGCGGTCATCGTGGTGGGCCTTATCGTGGCGGCCGCCTTCCTGGCGCTGGCCCTGTTCCGCGGGGATCAGGACCGCCCGGGCAAGGACCGGCCGCTGCGTCAGGCGGATTTCTCCCCGGAGCGCGAGGAAGAAATCCGTGAGCTCGTCTCCGCCGGCAAGTACGGCACCGCGGTCAAGCAGGTCCGGCTGTGGTACCGGCACGTCGGCCACGACGAGGCCGAAGCCATGGTCAGCCAGCTGACCACCGGCCGCTAGCGCGACCGCGTTCCGCGGTCGCGGCCGATTTTTGGCGGCTCCAGTGCGAAGGATCGCGCGGTATTCGGTACGATGGCCCGTATGACTGAACGTACTCTTATTCTCATCAAGCCGGACGGCGTCAAGAACGGCCACGTAGGCGAAATCATCTCCCGCATTGAGCGCAAGGGTCTCAAGCTGGTGGAGATGGATCTGCGCACCGCAGACCGCGAAACCGCAGAAAAGCACTACGCTGAGCACAAGGACAAGCCGTTCTTCGGCGAGCTCGTGGACTTCATCACTTCCGCTCCGCTGGTCGCAGGCATCGTCGAGGGCGAAAGCGCCATCGCTGCCTGGCGTCAGCTGGCCGGCGGCACCCACCCGGTCGAGAAGGCCACCCCGGGCACCATCCGCGGTGACTTCGCCCTGACCGTCGGTGAGAACGTCGTTCACGGCTCCGACTCCCCGGAGTCCGCTGAGCGCGAGATCGCCATCTGGTTCCCGAACCTCTAAGACGCAACCTCTTTACTGCCCCCCGCCCGCGGTGCCCCGGAATTCCGGCCGCCGCGCGGGGGTTTCGTGCATTCAAAGCACCACTACGCGGCCACACTGCGGGGCCTGGATTTAGCGCCGCTGCGACTCGGTCAGTGCGTGCACGCCCAGGGGAGTAATACTCATGTCCCAACGGGCGGATTGTCCCTGCCAGGTGGGCGCGCGGAGTTTAATCAGCTTGACGCTGTCTAGCTCCTGCAGGCGCTCGCGCAGCGCCTCCTCGTCTGCGCTCATCGCGGGGTCCAGAATCCATTGCAGCCCCTTCAAGCTCACCTCGTTGCCGTCGACGGCGCCGATGGCGATAAGCGCGGCGAGGATATCAGTATTCTCCTCGGCCAAGCGCTGCGTGGTGGTGGTCAGCTCGGTCAGCTCGAAGTCCATCCGCTGGATGCGCCGGCGGCCGATGCTGAAGGAGCGCCGGAAGAGCACGGTGCCGGAAAGAAACAGCCCCACGCTGTAAAACGCCGCCGTGGACAGCGTGGCAACCGCCGGCGGCACCGAAAAATCCCAGCCCAGCGCCTGCACCGGCAGGACCAGCAGGGGCGCGACGATGGGGATGAACGGGGCGAAGTAGGCGACGGCGGGGTAGTCGCCGTCGCGGAATTCCGTCTGCGGCACGGCCACGGCCTTCGGGAAGTGACGTGCGATTTTGACCCCGCAGGCCACCGCCGCAATCAACAGCAGCGCGCCCAGGACGGAGAAGGCCGCATGGTCCAGGAAGAAAAAGCCCACGCCGAAGCTCGCCGTGGTGGTGAAGGCAAGCAGCTCGCGCGGGTTGAACTCGTTGCGGCGGCGGAAGTGCCGGATCGCTGCTGCCGGTGAGGTGGGCACGAGTTTGCCGTCGGACATGGTCTTAAGCTAACACAGGGCGAAATTCCGCGCGTCCGGGCAGGTGCGCCAAGAAGCGGGCGCCCAAGTGTGCCACAATAGGAGCCAGAGCCTTTAAGACAGGCTTGCAGTTGTGCATAACTAAATACTCAATCTTTAACACTTAAACTTTCGGCGCTGAGAGGGTAGACAGCCCCGCGGTGTGCTTGCCTGCAGCTTGGATGACTTGCGCGGCCCCGCGGCGAGCTTGCCCTCGCGCCACTAGACGTCAGGAGTAGCCCGTGGCTGCAAAGACTAAAAACGAACAGAATACGGATTTATCAGCGGCCGCCGCATTGGCCGAGCGGATCGATCGGAGCCAGCTGGGGGAGAAGACCCGGCTCTACGCCCTCGCGAAGCAGCTGGGGATTTCCTCCAAGGTCCTGGTGGAACAGTTCGCCCAGCAGGGAATCAAGAAGGCCCCGCAGTCCGGCCTGAGCAAGGCGGAGGCCGAGCAGATCCTCGACCACATCCAGGCCGCCGGCTCCCAGGCCCCGGCTAGCGATGCCCCCTCCGAGCCCGCAACCGACGCGGAGTCCGAGGCCCAGGACGCGCCCCCGGCCAAGAAGAAGTCGTCCAAGGCCACCAAGAAGGCCAAGGCGACCAAGAAGACGAAGCGCAAGGCTACGACCAAGAGCAAGCGCGCCGCCGCCCAGGACGAAGAGACCAAGGCCGAGGAAACCAAGACCGATAAGGCCGACCCGGCTGAGGACCAGGCCGAAGATAACACCGCCGACAAGCCTAAGAAGGCCACGCGCAAGCGCGCGTCCCGCAAGTCCACCAAGAAGCGGGCCGTGCGTGCTGCCGCGCCGGCAAAGTCGCAGCAGCCGGAGGAGGAGAAGCGCGAGCAGACCGCGGATACCGAAACCGCTGCCGGCGCCGAGGCCCCGGCAGTCGACGACTCCGGGCAGGAGGACTCGGCCGACGCCGTGGCCACGGCCGCCGAGAAGAAGCTGCGCGACCGCGTGCGCAAGAACGTGGAAAACGAGTTCAACCAGATCGCCGACAAGGTCGAGTCCGAGCTGCAGAACCTCGCCACGGCCGAGGGTGCTGAAGACGGCGGCATCGACAGCGCAGAGGCAGACGACGAGCCCGCCGAGCTTGACCACGACGAGGACCTGGAGGAGCTGGTCGCCGCCCTGACGCCGCCGCACCACGCGGCAGCCAAGGACAACGCCGCGGACTACGCGCCGGTATTCATCGCCCCGCAGGCGAATGCCGCCAAGCCGGCCCGGCAGGCTGAACCCGATGATGCGGACGGCGATGACGACGAGCCGGAGCGCATCGAGGCCCCGCGCGGCATCAAGGGCTCGACCCGTATCGAGGCACAGAAGCGCCGCCGAGCGGAGATGCGCGAGAAGGGCCGCGAGCGCAAGCACATCGTCTCCCAGGCGGAGTTCCTGGCGCGCCGGGAATCCGTCGAGCGCACCATGGTGGTGCGCGAGCGCCAGCGCGTCGACCACGCCGGTTCCGTCACGCAGGTAGGCGTCCTGGAAGACGACCTGCTGGTCGAGCACTTCGTGACCTCCGACTCGCAGGCCTCGTTGATTGGCAACATCTACTTGGGCCGCGTCCAGAACGTGCTGCCGTCGATGGAGGCCGCCTTCGTGGACTTCGGCGAGGGCCGCAACGGTGTGCTTTACGCCGGCGAGTTGAACTGGCGCGCCATGGGGCTCAAGGGCCGCTCCCGCAAGATTGAGCAGGCCCTAAAGTCCGGCGACCAGATCCTGGTCCAGGTATCCAAGGACCCGATTGGGCACAAGGGCGCGCGCCTGACCACGCAGATTTCCCTGGCCGGTCGCTTCCTGGTCTACGTGCCGAAAGGCCGCAGCGCCGGTATTTCCCGCAAGCTGCCGGCTCCGGAGCGCAAGCGCTTGAAGGAGATCCTGCAGCGTGTCGTGCCGGGCGAGGGCGGCACCATCATCCGCACCGCCGCGGAGAACGTCTCCGAGGAGGCCATCGCCACGGACGTGGGCCGTCTGCACGGGGTCTGGGAGGACATCCAGGACCGCGCGGAGAAGGAGAAGAAGTCCAAGGGCGCGAAGCCGGTGACCCTCTACGAGGAGCCGGATATGTTGGTCAAGGTCGTCCGCGACCTGTTCAACGGCGACTTCAAGCACTTGGTCGTGGACGGCAAGAAGGCCTTCAACACGGTCAACGCCTATATCCAGTCGGTCGCCCCGGATCTGGCGGACCGGGTGGAGCGCTTCGATCGGAACAAGCACGGCGGCCAGGACGCTTTCGCGGCCTACCGGATCGACGAACAGCTGCAGAAGGCCCTGGCCCGCAAGGTGTGGCTGCCCTCGGGCGGCACGCTGGTCATCGACCGCACGGAGGCCATGACCGTCATCGACGTCAACACCGGCAAGTTCACCGGCTCCGGCGGCGATCTCGAGGAGACCGTGACCCGCAACAACCTCGAGGCCGCGGAAGAGATCGTGCGGCAGATGCGCCTGCGCGACCTGGGCGGGATGATCGTCGTCGACTTCATCGACATGGTCCTGCCCGAAAACCAGGAGCTGGTCCTGCGCCGGCTGAAGGAGGCCCTGGGGCGCGACCGCACCCGTCACCAGGTCTCCGAGGTCACCTCCCTGGGCCTGGTGCAGATGACCCGCAAGCGCCTAGGCGCGGGCCTGCTGGAGACCTTCTCCACCGAGTGTGAGCACTGCCAGGGCCGCGGCATCATCATCCACGATGACCCGGTCGAGCACACCGACGATCATTCCGGCCACGGGCACCACGACCGCCGCAACCACAAGCACGCGGATACGGGCCAGGATCGCAACCTGCGCTCCCACGAGGAGCAGGACTCCCCGGCGGAGACGCGCGGCGACGCCAAGCAGCTCGACGAGCTGGTAGCCAGCGTGGTCAAGGACGAGGGTGCTGCCAACGACGGCGAAGAGCGCGACGAACGCAACGATAGTGATTCCGAGGACCGCAAGGGCTCTTCCTCGCGCCGTCGCCGTCGCCGCGGCAGTCGGGGCGGGCGCTCGAACCGCTCCCGCGACGAGCAGTCCCGTGACGATCAGTCCCAGGACTCGGTCAGCGACATCGAGAAGATCGCTTTCGCCGCAGCGGACAACGCCGCCGACAGCGACGACGTCGCCGAGTTAAAGGACTACGTGCCGGACGAGGACGTGCAGCCGGCGCAGGCTGGTGGATCCACCACCTACGAGGACGCAATCGAAGAATTCGAGGCCTCCCCGCGCCGCAAGCGCAAGACCCGCGGGAACTCCCGCTCCGATCACCGCCCGCGCCGGGAGGATTTCCCGGACCGCGAACGTCACTCCGTGCCGGCCGACGCTGAGGACAAGGCCGCAGCGCCGGAGAAGGCCGACGCGGGTGCCGACGATGCCGGCAGCTCCCGCGAGGAACAGCCGGCGCGCGGCAAGCGCGGCCGTCGCCGGGCCACTCGCCGCACCGCCGGACAGCGCGGCGGGCGCGGCAATCGCGCCGGCGGCCACGACGCGCCGACGCAGGCCCCAGCAGAGAACCCGCGGGATGATTTCGCCGCCCAGGCAGAAGACAGCACCAAGACCGTGGTGCGCGGGCGCCGCCGCCGGGCCGTGCGCCGCTCTGCCAAGGCCGCCCAGCCGACGCAGTCCGATTCCGGCGGTGGTCGGGAAAGTCAACCGCGGCAAACCGCCCCGGCAGAACAGAACGACGCCGGCGCTGAGTCCCGGAAGCACACCGGCCGGGGCCGCCGTCGGGCGACCCGCCGGAGCGGGAAATAGGCAGAAATTGGTGTGACCGGCGGGTGCAGGAAAGACGCGGTTTGTCTTTTCTGGTCCCGTCGGGGTAGGATTTCCAAGTCGCCGTTTAAGTCCAGTTGAGCCGCGCCAGAAGTCTCATGACTTACGTGTAGCGCTGGCACTGGACTCAAGCGCAAAATGTAATTGTCCATTCAGGGGTTGGGTCTCGCCTGCCCCTGAGCCGAGTTTAGATAAGGGGTAACCCTCTATGTACGCGATCGTCAAGACCGGCGGAAAGCAGTACAAGGTTGCCGAAGGTGACCTCGTTAAGGTCGAGAAGATCGAGGGTGAGCCAGGCTCTGCCGTGGCTCTCACCCCGGTTCTGCTCGTCGATGGCGCGAACGTCAAGTCGAAGGCCGATGACCTGGCTAAGGTCAAGGTCGACGCTGAGATCGTTGATCAGGCCAAGGGCCCGAAGATCAACATCATGAAGTACAAGAACAAGACTGGTTACAAGAAGCGCATGGGCCACCGCCAGCCGCTTACTGTTCTGAAGATTACCGGTATCAAGTAAGCTGCGAGGCTTGCACTAAAGACCCCTTGAAGGAGGGAAACCACAATGGCACACAAGAAGGGCGCATCCAGCACTTCTAACGGTCGTGACTCCAACCCGAAGTACCTCGGCGTTAAGCGCTTCGGCGGTCAGCAGGTCAAGGCCGGCGAGATCATCGTCCGCCAGCGCGGCACCAAGTTCCACCCGGGTGAGAACGTTGGCCGTGGCGGCGACGACACCCTGTTCGCTCTCGAGGCCGGCTCCGTTGAGTTCGGTGTCAAGCGCGGGCGTCGCATCGTCAGCATTGTTCCGGCTCAGGAGGCCGCAGCTGAGGCTTCTGCCTAAGCAATAACTTCTGCTAAGACCCAAGGACTTTTGGTCCTTGGGTCTTTTTCTATGCCCAATCAGTATTAAAGGTCTATCCCGCGTGCATTTCCCCTTGTTAGTAGGTGGATCTCACTTACTGAGAACAACAAGCGAATTTTAATTATCGATACAATGCAAACCTTGCAAAACCTGGTCTTTCACTGACTGCAAGGCTGTACGCTGGGCTAATAAAATCCTGAGATTCATACAAGTTAAAAGGTGTATGAAAATTTCCTCTTGCAAACATGAGCAGATCGCTATATGCTAAGCGCGTAGTTAACACTGGAGAAGGCTGACAAGACTTATTGATTGGCCTTCACTAACCCTGCTTGGAAGGAAAAGGTCGGGTTATGACCTCTCTCAACTCTCGCATCGCCAGCGTCATCACCGCTAGCGCGCTCGCCATCATGGGCACCGGCTTCGCCGCTCCTGTTGCCATCGGCCAGGAGGCAACCCCTACTCCTACTGGGGAAGTAGGTGCTGAGACCACCCCATCCGCTACTCAGAACGCTGACCGCATTGATCCGAATGCGACCGTCACTCTGAATATCCACAAGAAGCTTGGTGACCCAACTAGTGCCGATGAGGCAGCGGGTTTGCCAGGGCTAGAGGGTGCAACGTTTGAGATCGGACGTGTGGCAGACGTGGACCTGACTACTCAGGCTGGTCAGGCTCAAGCGAGCCGACTCGGTGGTCTGGACCAAGCGGAAATTGCTGGTCTAACAGTCGAAAATGTTGTCGAAGTTAAAACCGATGCAAACGGCGAAGCAAATTTCGAGGGTCCTATTGGTCTGTACCGCGTTACTGAGCGTAACAACCAGGGCTACACCACTGCGCCTGCTTTTCTGATTGCGCTCCCGTACGCGAATAGTGACGGCAACTGGACTTACACTCGCGACGTCTACCCGAAGAACCAGCAAATCATTCCTTCTAAGCAGGTTGATGATAATGGTGTCACCCTCGGTGAGGACTTGACCTACACGATCAACGCACCGGTTCCTGCAGGCACCTTGTCCCGTTTCAATATTGTTGACCCGTTGATTTCTGCACTTACCTTGAAGCCAGAAGGCATTGAGGTCGCCACAAGCCCAGTCGGCGCAGTGTCCTTCGATGATGGCGATTACACCGTCACGACCAACGACAACACCCTTAGGGTGGACTTCAGTGAAGCAGGTCGTGAAAAGCTGCAGGAGGCACGTAAGGGCAACCCGGACCTGAAGGTCACCGTTAAGTTCAACGCGACTGTGAACTCGATTCCTGCGAATGGTCAGATTACTAACACCGCGACGATTGAGCTGCCGAATGGTGCATTCGTAAATACCGATGGCCCGGACCCGAATAACCCTGAGGGTGGCGATCAGCCGACCTCGACTACTTTCGGCAATTTGACCATCACTAAGACCTCCCAAAATGGTGATTCCACGCTGAACGGTGCAGAGTTTGAGCTCTACCTCTGCCAGGCTGAAGAAGATGGCACCTACACCTCGCTAGGCGAGGCCTTGCCGGTGGCTACTACTGAAACCGGCAATGTTTTGAACAAACTGACTACCTCTGGCGGTAACGATTCAGGTGGAGACGCTACCGCTAATGGCTATGCCATCCCGATGACCTCCTTCGCAGCGGGTACCGGTGCCGTTGAAAACCAGTACTGCGTGCTGGAGACCAAGGCGCCAAGAAACTACGCACGTAACCCGGAGCTGCAGCCGGTTAACGCTGACATTGAAAACCTCGCTCTGACTGTGTCTGTGGACAACCGTAAGGACACCATTGCGGGCATGCTGCCGGCTACCGGTGCTTGGGGCATCCTGTTGGTCTTCCTGGTTGGTCTGTTGCTGCTGGCCCGCGGTATCTACACCTCCTACAAGGATTCCCGCGCAACTGCGTAAACACTCCCTATGCCGGGGCGCGTTGAGCCTAACCGCTCTGGTGTTCCCGGCCAGGTAGGAAGGAGCACGCCATGGCACGACATAGTCGAAGTGCCGTGCCCGTGGCTTCGCCCGCCCAACCGAAGAAGCGTCGAATTCGCTCAGTGGTGTACTTGCTTCTGGCGCTGTTGGTCTTTCTTACTCCGGTGGTGCTGACCACCTACAAGAATGCAGAGCAGCAGCGGATTGCTGATGAGTACTCCGAAGCGGTTCGTAACTTGGAAGATGGGCAACGCGAAGCAGAGTTCGTCCGGGCGCAGGAATACAACAAGACGCTTCCTGAGGTTGGCGCCCCGGATCCGTGGATTAATGGTGTGGATACGCAGTCGCCGGAATATCAGGAATACGAAGATATTTTGAGCGTGATGTTGCCCATGGCGCGTTTGCGTGCACCCTCGGTAGGCATTGATTTGCCGGTTTACCACGGCACATCCACTGGTGTGCTGGCCCACGGTGTGGGACACCTCTACGGAACTGCACTTCCCGTAGGAGGGGAGGGCACCCGCGCGGTGCTGACTGGCCACACGGGACTGACCACGCTGACGATGTTTGACAACCTCACCCACATGAAAAAGGGTGACGTGTTCACCGTCGAAGTCATGGGTGAAGCACTTGCTTACAAGGTCACAGACATCGAGACAGTGCTGCCGGAGGAAATCGAAAAGATTAAGCCGGTCGAGGGCAAAGACATGCTCACCCTGATTACGTGCACGCCTTATGGCATCAATTCCCACCGTTTGTTGGTTCATGGCGAGCGCACCGAATTGCCAGCCGGATACGACGACAAAGTCAATTCACCGTGGCAGCTGTGGATGACCATCGCGATTGCGATTGCGCTGTTCATCATCCTGTATTTGCTGTGGTGGCTGTACCGCCAGCGCAAGAAGCAGAAACAAGCTGAAGAAGCAGCGATGGCAGTCCAGGAATAGAAGTTCAAGAAAAGGTACAAAGACATGGTGATGAAGCACGCAGAGCGCCGAGGACTACTCGGGTTGTTTCTGGCGTTCGCTGTAGCGTGCCTGTGTGTGGTTCCGGTGGGCAATTCGCCGGCTGCGAATGCACAGGAGACAGGGTCGCTGCGCATCACTAAGGAAGCCGGTAAGGGTTTTAATCCGGCTGTGGACACTGCTTACTTCCAGGCCCGACAGTTGATTGGGTTGAAAGAGACGGACATCGAAAAGCTGGGGGAGTTGTCCCAGCGTCGCCCGGAGCTGCTGACTGCTGAGCCAGGCTACGAGCTGGGCCCGGAGCATGAGGCAGCCACCAACGCCTCGGGCGTGGCGCTGATAAATGGTCTGCCTGCCGGTGCTTATCAGGTCACTGAGGTGGCCAAGCACCGCGGCAACTATTCGTCGGAAGAATCCGCGCCTTTCCTGATGTATGTCACTGCCGGTGCAGTTACTGAGGTCAAAGCCAAGCCGCAGGCATTGTCGGTGAGCAAAGAAGCGCTTATCGATGCCGCCCGCCCCGGCGACGAAGTGCCTTTCAAGGTGAGTGCCAACGTCCCGCGCGTGGATGTCGATGGGCGTCTGCACCAGTACGTTTTCTTCGATGGTTTGGAACCGCGTTTAGCGTTTGAGGCTATTCGCAACGCCGTGATCCGCAATGCGGCCGGTGAGATTCATGCGGCCGGTGAGATTCGCTTGGACCCGAATACGGACTTCCAGGTTCGCCAGGTCGGCAACACCGTGGTGATGTCGCTGACGCAAGCCGGCCTGGACAAGCTGGCTGCGGCACGCGCTGGTCACCCGGAGACCATGGTTGAGTTCGACCTCCTTACGCGCCTGCGCCCGGACGCAACCGGGTCGGCGCCGCTGCGCAATGCCATTAACTTCGCCCCGGATGGTTACTGCATCCCGGACCAAGACATTGCCGATGCCGCCTACACCCGCGATGAGCTTTCTTGCACTGAAGCACACTCTCCGGAGCACTCCGAAGCGGTGACCGTGTTGGTACTGCCAGAAGATTCCGACGGCGGATCCAGCAAGGGTGATCCCTGGTGGGTCATCGTTTTGGGCGCTCTTGGTTTGGGCGCGCTGGTAGGCAGCAGTGATGGATCCTCTGATGGCTCCTCTGGTTCCTCGGAACCAGGTGCCGAAGGTGAGGTGCCTGGCGATGGCTCCACCACCCCTGGCCAGCCAGGTTCTACCGAAGACGGTCAAGTCCCGGGCGAGGCAGGGGAGACGTCGCACAGCGATGGCTCTGATGCCCAGTCCACTCCAGCCCAACTGGCACGAACCGGTGCCGCAGTGATCGGCATCGTGGTTATTGGTCTGCTCGCAGTGCTGCTCGGCATTTGGCTGATGCGACGCAAGACCGACGAAGACGAGGAAGAGGTGGACGCAGCCGATGCCAAGTAAATCTTCCACCTTTATCTTCTTGCCCCAGAACCTTTCACATACGAGGAGAACGACGATGTCCCATAGAATGCAATTACGCCGCGTGATGGCGATGTTTATCACGCTGCTAGTTGTGTTTACCGTCGCGGTATCGCCAATCTCACCGATCAATCAAGCGGTGACCCCGGAGGCCGACGCGCAGACTTCCCGCAATTGGTCTACCAGTGACACCGCCTTCAAGGATTGTTCCTTCCGCCGCGGCACCGCCGAAGCCGGCCCATATGCGAACCAGTTGTGCTGGTTGGATATGAAGGGCTTGCTTAACGGCCTGGGTACGACGCCTAAGCCCATGACGAAGGACTTGGGGCGCTACGAACTTAGCTTTGACGTGAATCTGCTCGACGAGAACAACAACTACCGTGACTGGACTCGTTGGTACACCGATACTGAGCGCCTGTCGGTCTCGAAGGACCGCATGGGTAATTCCGTTTTTGGTGGAAGCGATGGAACCACCGATTACTTCACTCCGTATGCTGACGATACGGTTTCGCCGATAGTGAGCTTTACCGGTGATACCACCGCAATAGACCGCGACCAGATGGCGAAATTCCAATTCCGTAACATCCGTCTGCTGGATAAGGCTACTGGTCAATATGTGAACAACTATCGCATCACTGCTGCCGATGCCCAGATGACCCGCAACCCGTGGGGTGCCAACGCGGAGGCGGTCTCTATGCACGTTCCAAGCGGTGGCCAGAGTATGCGCGCGCTGACGCGTTTTACCCCAAACGGATACCGTCCAGCCTGTGACCCTGCCCGGGATGGCCGTAACGTCTTTGGCCCGGGGGAAGAGGAGTACTACCTCGAAGGTGCTCTGGCGAATGTGAATTTCTTCTGTCGCGAATTCGCTGGCGGGAATACCGGTAGCTACCTCGTTGGTGGCGATGGTGTTAGGAACCTGGATGTTGGTCTGTTCTCCCGTAAGGACATTCAGGCATTTGCACTGTCAATCAATATGGGGCGTATGACCGGTGGCGTGAACCCCGTGGATACTTCCATGGAGCGTGCCGCAACGAACCAGGCAACGCAGTTTGAATTCTCGATGGCGATGCGCCAGGGCGGTACTGATACTCCGGTTCCATGGCAGGGCCAGGGTACGTACACCCAGGCAGTTCGTCAGATGGATCCTGCAGATCCCGTAGGCCGCAATGCAAGCGACTCGATGGTCTTTAAGTCCACCGCTACGGGTGCACAAAAGAACAAAGCCCTGCTGCGTTATACCCCAGAGTGGCGTTGCAACCTCGGTGGCAGCAATAGTAGCAATTTCACTATCCGTGAAGGACAGGTGCCCGCAGGATTTAGCCTGAATAACAACGTGGCGGCGGGTACATCTGAGGTTGTTTATCAGAACCCGCAGTCGCGTCCGACCTCTTGTGTGGTGACTTGGGTTCCGAAGTTTAAGCCATCCTCGCTGACTATGCGTAAGAACGTCACGGGTACCGCTCAAAACTTCAACGATGTGGAGAATCGTCGTTTCGATCTGGGCTACGAGTGCAAGGTGTCGCAAGACTATGCCGCTGCTTATGACGCGATTGAAGCCAAAGATACTCGCCGGGTGGCTTCCGGCGGTAGCTTCACCGTTGCCGGTCTGCCTGCTGGTACCGAGTGCACTCTGACCGAGGGCTTTGCTGGTCAACCACGTGTAGTGGAAGGCAAGCAGTTGACCACGCAGTGGACAGGCACAGGAGTGCAAACACTGTCGGGGACAGATTTGCCGACGGCGAAGATTACGCTGCGCGAGGGTGCCAACAATGCGGTTGGTACGAATGATGTCGCTATTGAGAACAAGTATGACTACCGCCCGGGCACGGTGACTATTAACAAGCACATCCGTGGTGAGGCCGTTAGTGACTTGGGAAGTCCGCGTGAATACCAGTTTGAGCTGGCTTGTGAGGCAACCGATTACTCGCAGATTGCCACGCTGAATGCCACGGGTAGTGGGGATAACCTGGACGGTTCGTTGACCTTTGAAGACGTGCCGGTCGCGCGTGATTGTTCGCTGCGACCACTGTCGGGTCTGTCGAATACGGAAGGCCAGACGATCTTGTTCGAAGGCCGCGATGTGACCGTTAATGGTCAAGCGACCGAGGCTGAAGAAGATGGCTCCTACACGGTGCGTCTACCGGATTACCCGGCAGGTGGCACGCCAACCTCGAGCAACGTCGAGATTCAGGCAAACTACGCCTACAAGACTCGTGACGTTGCCATTGTGAAGGAATTGGCTGGTTCGGCAGCTGGTCTGATGGACAACGACGCTACCTACCCGGTGCGTTATCGCTGTGAGGTGCCAGGGGATAGCTCGAGCCTGCGCGAAGGTCAGATGAACATCACCACTAACTCGGATGAACCTGAGGTCATCCCGGAGGTGCGTGTGCAGTCGGAGTGCTTGGTCTACGAGTCGGATACTCCCGAATCTGACAATGTGGAGCTGGACCGCACGACGATTTCTGCTAGCGACCCGAGCGATACCGTCACCACGTTGACCAATGAGGAAGCTCAGACTCAGCCGGTGCTGTCGGTGAATACCTCGACCGCGCCGACGCAGAACCGCGTGACGGTGACCAACCACTACGTCAACCGCTTGGGCACGGTGAATGTGACCAAGCAGGTCACTTCGGAGATTGCCGCAGGACAGCTGCCGAGCACGTTCGAGCTGGCATTCCGCTGCGGTACCCGTTCGGTGGAGGTTTCCGAAAATAACTACCAGTCGGTCGCACTGCAGGGCACGGTGGAGCTCACCAATGGTGGTAGCGCCACCTTGGTGGGTACTGCGGCAAACCCGAGGTTGGAAGCACTGATTAATGACCAAAACGGCAGTCTCGGTGTGCCTTATGGCAACACCTGTACTTTCACCGAGACCACCCCGCAGGTTGGCTCTGGCATTTTGTGGAGCACCGACGCCGGTGAAATCGATGCCGTTGTTGACTCCGAGCAGGAAAACGTCACCGTCAACAACACCTTTAATGCCGCTGGTAATGGTGTGACCGTCAACCAGCAGCAAACTGGTGTGACGGAGATGTACGAGCCAATCGATTACACGATCCGCTGTACGGATGAGTCCGGCTTGCCGCTGGACCTGGGCCAGTACGCCAACTTCACCCTCGGCGGTGGCGTTAACAGCGTCGAGATACCCGCCGGCGTGATCCTGGAAGGCAGCGAGTGCTCGCTCGAAGAGCAAGGCCGCGATTCGGGTACTCGTACCGATAATGGCGACACCTTCGAGATTGACCGTGATGTCACTGCCACGGTGGATGGTGAAGCTTCCAACTTCGAAGATGAAGCACCGATTGAAGTTTCTAACTTCACTGTCGGTGAGCAGACTGTGGTCTCGATTGCGGCGAACTATGACTACGTCGATCGTCCGGTGAACGTGACCAAGAACGTGCAGTTCGACCCGGCCACCGCGCAGTACATTTCCCAGGTGCGCAAGGACGTGAAGTACAACCGCAAGTTCAACATGACGTTGATTTGTACGGTGCCGTACTCCGATACCCCGCTGAGCTTGGGTGGTGTGGTCAGCTCCCCGCAGTCGAATGACCCGGCATCGCAGCGCCTGGAGTTCGACAACATTCCCGATGGTGCGAACTGTACTGCCACCGAAGGTGCAACCACTGCTGCTGAAGGCATTGACTTCACCCAGGAAGTTGCTGCTGGTGGCAACCGCGGTAACAGGACCGTCGACTTTGTAGTCGGCACAAACAATGACGTGGAGTTGATTAACACCTACTCCCGTCGTCTGGCAGACGTGCAGGTCAACAAGATTGCTAATGCCCCGATTGATATTGAAGGCGCACTTCCGGAGAAGTCGAAGGAAGAGATTTACTACACCCACAACTTCAACCTGGTGTGCCGTGACCCAGAAGGTGACGCCAATGGCAGCGGCAACCTGCCGGTTATTCCTACACAGACCATCACTGGCCCTGGAACGACCACGTTTACCAACGTGCCAGTGGGTGCTGAGTGCGACATCACCGGTGATCAGTTTGGTCAGTTGGACCTAACGAAGGATGATCCGTCTGGCCGTACGCTGGAGACGTTGCTGAAGCCGAACCAGGTTATTTGGCAGTTGCGTCGTGACGACCAGTCAGCATTCACGGATACGGATCTCGATGATGGTGAGACGACTTCACCGAAGATGACCGTGGATGACAATGTGGGTTCCGGCGGCGACGGTAACGTCGTGGACCTGACCAACTACTACCAGTTCGTCCCCACGCAGATGCAGATGACGAAGAAGGTCAACGCCAGCGACAACGCATGGCAGAAGCTGCAGGAAGCAGATACCTCCTTCCGCTTTGCTTACCAGTGCCAGGGTGTTGGCTACTCGCTATCGAATGTGGGCCTTCCAGGATCTGTAGGGGTTACTGAGGACGGTAACTTCGACAATGCGGATCGTCGCTTTACCAGTGACACTGTTCAGATTCCTGCCGGTGCATGGTGCACCATGCAGGAGCTGGAGCCGGAGAACAAGCCAGCTGCGCTGGATTGGGAAGCTGACGAAACTGAGATTTCCAAGCAGGTCGGACGTGCCGAAGATGACGTTGAGTCCTATGACTTCGTCAACAACTTCGACCAGCGCACCGTTCCGGTTCGCTTGGCTGCGTTGCAGGATGGCTACATCGCTGGTGCGGAGGATGCTTCCTACAACTTCAACATCCGTTGTACTGATGAAGAAGGCACGACCCTGACTGAGAACTTCACTGTTGGTCAGGCATACTCGTCGGCGACCGTGGCTGACGATGCCCCACCAATTAGCAACCGCGTCGTCCAGCTTCCGGTGGGCGCGGACTGCACCTTGGACTTGAATGATTCGTCGGCACTCGCTGCCCGCCCGCATTTGGAGGTCACCAATGGTGCGCGTACGCCTTACGTGGCCTTCGGTAAGTGGGTCGGCGGTGTCGCCGAAGAGGACAACCCGGATACCAAGCTGGTCGACCTGAAGGCAGATCAGGTGGGGCAGAACCTCAAGAACTACTCTTACGACTTCAGCGTCAGCGATGAGCTGGTATCGGCTAATGGTGCACCTGTGATGACGATTGCTGCTGAGGCAATGCACCTGCGCGCCAAGGTGGATGTCAGCTTCAAAAAGACGTCAGAAGGTGCTGCTGGTGAGGGACGACAGTTCCACTTCAGTACTACCTGTGGATCGGACTTCAACCTGACTGCCAACCAGACGCAGCTGCTTCGCGACATCGAAGTCGACCGCGATTGCTTCATCCAAGAGCGTCCTATCCTGACGGGAGATACTGAGGAAGGCGCCGAAGAAATCAATGCTGTCGCCAGTGTGGAAAGCGCTGGTGCGAACTTAGGCGACTCGACGGCGGGCAATCTGACTGCCACTGAGGATGGGCGCCTAGGTGCGGCATTCTGGAACTTTGGTGTGCAGCCAGTGGGCAACGCCAGTGACACTAGTCGTTCGGGCCCGCCGTGGACCCTGGTGGCGAAGAACTCCTTCCCAGGCTTTGAGTTAGACAAGCACATCGAAGGTGCGCCGATTAGTGCGGTTACCGGTGCGGTGGCTGATACGGCGGTGCTGCCTGATGAGGCAGAGACCATGCGCTTTAACTACACCGTTCGAAACAATGGTGCAGTTCTTGCCGGGGAGTTCAGCATCCGCGAGCCGGAACTGGCTGGCTACACGGTCCGCGATGCCGCCGGTGGCGAGTATGTCATCGATGACAACGGCACTATCCCGGCTGAAGTGTGCAACCTCAACGATGGTGGCGAGTTGCCCAAGGGTGAAGAGCGCACCTGTTCCTTCGATGTGGTGATTAACGCCCCAACCGATGAGTCCTATAGCTACCGCGGTACTGCGGTAGTCACGGGTACGGCTGCGGGTGCGACCTTCACCGCGGAAGATACTTATGGTGCGTTCCGCCTGAGCGCGGCTCTGGGCTTCCTGCTGCCGGATACCGGTATG
Source organism: Corynebacterium sp. LK2537 (assembly GCF_040946485.1). Taxonomy (NCBI): domain Bacteria; kingdom Bacillati; phylum Actinomycetota; class Actinomycetes; order Mycobacteriales; family Corynebacteriaceae; genus Corynebacterium; species Corynebacterium sp. LK2537. The sequence continues at coordinate 57,071 of NZ_JAYWLQ010000006.1, read as the reverse complement.
CAAACTCTGGTCTGGGTGCTGCTTATTGCACTGCTAGTGTTGGGCCTGGGACTGTGGTCTTACCTGCGCAATCGCAATGAGGAAGACGAAGAGCTGGCTGCACAGACCAGCGAGCAGTAATCGAGAAACCAGGATGGTTGATGGCTAATTCCACGAAGGTGCAGCGTCCGCCGCGCAAGCGGCGGCGCTCACTGTGGCTGATTCTGGCCGGCATTCTGCTTCTGCTGTACCCGATCGTCGCCACGCAGATTAACGACTACAACCTGCAAAAACAGGCAGAGTTGTACGAGGATTCGGTGCGCCAGATTGACCCGCCGAGCCAGCGCGAGCAGTACCTGCGCGAGGCAGAGGAGTACAACGAGTGGCTGGCCGGCCAGGGCCACCACGCGTACCCGCCGTTACCAGGTTCACCAGGCTATGAGCGCTACATGCAGACCCTGGATGCGCCGGAGACCCACGGTGTGATTGCGCGTCTGCGCATTCCTTCCATTGAGGTTGACCTGCCCGTTTATCACACCACGGCACCAGACGTGCTTTACGATGGCGCCGGGCACATGTTTGGCTCCTCCCTTCCTGTAGGCGGCGAGGGCAACAATGCAGTGTTGTCAGCGCATACCGGCATGGTGGATGCCTCCATGTTTGATAATTTGCCGCGGCTCAAAGATGGCGAAATTGTCAGCATCGAAGTCATGGGCCGGGTGCTGCACTACAAGGTCACCGGCCGCGAGGTCGTCGCCCCGGATGACTACGAGGCGGTCGAATACGTCGAAGGCGAAGACCGCCTGACGTTGATTACGTGTACGCCTTATGGCATCAACACCGATCGCCTGCTGGTACACGCAGAGCGCGTGTACCTCGGCAACGAACTTGACGATGGCGGTTGGGTACCGAAGCTGTCCTGGTGGATGATCGCCGCACTCATCGTCATCGCGTTGGTGCTGTTGATTGTCGCCTGGAACGAATACCGCCGGAAGCGCCGTGCCCGTGCGGCGAAGGAGGCCCGCGAGGCTTCGGAGGAAGCCGAATAGGCTGCTAGACTGGGGCCTTCACGTTTTAGATTTTTGCGGAGGAATTTCTACCATGGCTCGTTTTATTGACCGCGTCGTGCTGCACTTGCAGGCAGGCGACGGTGGGCACGGCTGCGTGTCCGTCCACCGCGAAAAGTTCAAGCCGCTCGGCGGCCCGGACGGCGGCAACGGCGGCCACGGCGGGGACATCGTCCTGGAGGTCTCCAACCAGATCCACACGTTGATGGACTTCCACTACCGCCCGCACATCAAGGCCGAGCGTGGCGGCAACGGCGCGGGCGATAACCGCAACGGCGCCCGCGGCAAGGACCTGGTGCTGGAGGTGCCCGCCGGCACCGTCGTCCAGGACACCAAGGGCCGCGTGCTGGCGGATCTCACGGTCCCGGGCACGCGCTTCATCGCGGCCGAGGGTGGCTACGGCGGCCTGGGCAACGCTGCGCTGGCTACCGCCCAGCGCAAGGCCCCGGGATTTGCCCTGCAGGGTGAGCCGGGGCAGGCGCACGACCTGGTCCTGGAGCTGAAGTCCATGGCCGATGTCGGGCTGGTCGGCTTCCCCTCGGCCGGCAAGTCCTCGCTGATTTCGGTGCTTTCCGCCGCCAAGCCGAAGATCGGTGACTACCCGTTTACCACCCTGCAGCCCAACCTGGGCGTGGTGGACATGGGGGATTCCTCCTTCACCATCGCGGACGTGCCGGGGCTTATCCCGGGCGCGTCCCAGGGCAAGGGGTTGGGCCTGGACTTCCTGCGCCACATCGAGCGCACCGCGGTGCTGGTCCACATCGTGGACACGGCCAGCATCGAGCCCGGCCGCGATCCGGTCTCGGACATTGAGGCGCTGGAAAACGAGCTGGCCCAGTACAAGTCCGTGCTCGACGAGGACACGGGCCTGGGCGATCTGCGCGACCGCCCGCGGCTTATCGTCCTCAACAAAGCCGACGTGCCCGAGGCCGCGGAGCTGGCGGAATTCGTCAAGGAGGACCTGGAAAAGCAGTTCGGCTGGCCGGTATTTATCATCTCCGCGGTGGCCCGCAAGGGCCTGGATCCGCTGAAGTACGCCCTGATGGAAGCGGTGGACAAGGCCCGCCGCGAGCGGCCGAAGAAGAAGGCCGACCCGAACCACACGGTCATCCGCCCGAAGGCGGTCGGCCCCCGCACGGGTGGTTCCTTCGCCCAGTTCACGGTCGAAAAGGATCCGGAGGTCGAGGGCGGCTTCATCGTCGAGGGCGACAAGATCGAGCGCTGGATTACCCAGACCGACTTCGAAAACGAAGAGGCCGTGGGCTACCTGGCCGACCGCCTGGCCAAGGCCGGCGTGGAAGACCAGCTGCGCAAGGCCGGTGCCGTCGAGGGCGCGCCGGTGACCATCGGCGGCATCACCTTCGAGTGGGAGCCGATGACCGCCGGGGATCCGACCCTGGCCGGCCGCGGCCACGACGCCCGCCTGCAGGGCACCTCGCGCGTATCTGCCGCCGAGCGCAAGCGCGCCTCCCAGGCCCGCCGCGGGCTTATCGACGAATACGACTACGGCCAGGACGAAGAAGTCACCCGCGAGGGCGCCAACCGCGACCGCTGGCAGGGCTAGTCAATGCCCTTTTTCGCCAGTGCGGGGGCCGTGCTGGCGCGGCGAGGTGGGCCAAAAGTAGGTAAGGCCTGCACACCGGCGCGGTAGGTTTGTATGATCGGTGGGCATGACTGCGCAATCGGACAATCACAGTACTTCTGCCGACCAGCCTTCCCGGCCCCTGCCGCTGGAACCGTATGCGGACCAAGCTCCGGAGACTCCCTTCCCGGATCCGGCGCCGCAAGCCGACGAGTCCCTGGCGATGGGGCACGAATCCCAGCTGCGCGAGGAGATCGCCAAGGCCAAGCGCGTGGTGGTCAAAATCGGTTCTTCCTCTCTAACGGGCGATGATTTCTCGGTCGCCCCGGAAAAGATCGACCGGATCGTCGACGCCATCCAGGCCCGCATGGAGGTCTCCGACGTCATCGTGGTCTCCTCCGGCGCCGTGGCCGCGGGCATGAAGCCGCTCGGGCTGACCCAGCGCCCCACGGACCTGGCCACCAAGCAGGCCGCCGCCGCGGTCGGCCAGGTGCACCTGGCCTACGAGTGGTCGCGGTCTTTCGCTCGCTACGGCCGCACCGTGGGCCAGGTCCTGCTGACGGCTTCCGATGCCGGCAAGCGCGACCGCGCCCGCAACGCCCAGCGCACCATCGAGCGCCTGCGCCACCTGCGCGCCGTGCCGATCGTCAACGAGAACGACACGGTGGCCACCTCCGAGATGCGGTTCGGCGACAACGACCGGCTCTCCGCCCTGGTCGCCCACCTGACCTCGGCGGACGCGCTCTTCCTGCTCTCTGACGTGGACGGGCTCTACGACCGCAACCCGGCGGAGCCGGACGCCCAGTTCGTTGACGAGGTCCGCACCGGCAAGGATCTCAAGGGCGTGGCCGCCGGCGACGGCGGAAAGGTGGGCACCGGCGGTATGGCCTCGAAGGTCTCGGCCGCGCGCCTGGCCGCCCGCGGCGGGGTGCCGGTGCTGCTGACCTCGGCCGATAACATCGGCCCGGCCCTGGAGGATTCCCGCGTCGGGACGGTCTTCCACACCCGCGAGGAGCGCCGCCTGTCCGCCTGGAAGTTCTGGGCGCTGTACTCGGCGGACTCCGGCGGAACCCTGCGCTTGGACGCCGGCGCGGAAGAGGCCGTCACCCGCGGCGGCAACTCCCTGCTCGCGGTCGGTATCACCGACGTGGACGGCGAGTTCCGCGCCGGGGAGATCGTGGACATCGTTGGGCCGGAGTCCAAGGTCATCGGCCGCGGTGAGGTCAACTTCGACTCGAGTACGCTGCGCGAAATCATGGGCCGGCACACCGACGAGCTGCCGGTGGAGATGCAGCGCGCCGTCGTCCACGCGGACTACCTGTCCAACTACGCCTCCCGCCTCTAAGGCGGCGGCGAAAAGAATGCGCAAGGCGCCAGCGCGAGCTGGCGTCGTCGCGTAGCGTGGGGCCCATGAAGTACTTTATGGGCCCCTATATTTGGGAAGAGACGGTTGCCGATATCGACGCCGCCGGCCATGAGCGCGTCGACCGGCTGGAGGACGCGGAAGCGTATATCAACACCTCGCCGAACCCCGCCAAGATTCCGCAGATGCCCGACAACATCGGCTTTGTCCAGCACTGCTTCACAGGGGTGGAGGGCCTTATCGAGGCCGGGGTGATTAGTGAGGGCGGGCTGCGCTGGGCGAATTCGGCCGGCGCCTTTGCCACCCCGGTCGCCGAATCCGCGCTGGGGCTGCTACTCTCCCAGGCCCACCAGCACAAGGCCTTCGCCCTGGCCGCGGACTGGAGCGTGGCCGGCGAGCTGGACAAGCAGCAGGCGTGGCTCTACAGCCCGGGCGGCCGCGACCCAAAGACGGTGGTGGTGCTGGGCGCCGGCGGCATCGGCAAGCGCCTGATTGAGATGCTCGCCCCGTTCGGCATGCACGTTATCGCCGTGAACAATTCGGGCCGCGAGGTCGCCGGCGCGGGCGAGACCTTCGCCCTCAGGGAATCCGAGCAGGTCTGGGGCCGCGCCGATTTCGTCGTGAACATCCTGCCGCTGACGCAGGAGACCAAGGGGCTTATCGATGCCTCCTTCTTCGCTCGCCTCAAGCCCAGCGCTATCTTCATCAACGTCGGCCGCGGGGCCACCGTGGTCACCGACGACTTGGTGCAGGCGCTGCAGGACGGCACCATCGCCGGGGCCGGCCTCGAGGTCGTGGACCCGGAGCCGCTGCCGGACGGGCACCCGCTCTACGCGCTGCCGAACTGCACGATGACCCCGCACATCGCGGCCTCCCAGCGGGTGGCGCGCTTCCACATGGGCCCGGTCTTCGACGCGAACGCCCGGGCCTTTGCCGCCGGCGAGCGCATGCCCACCGAAGTCAACCCGGAAGCAGGTTATTAGGCCATGAAATACGTGATGCACCCGCAGCGCTGGGAGGCGGCCCAGGCCGCCTTCGACGAGGCCGGTTTCACCCAGCTGGGCATGGACCAGCTAGGCGAGGCGGACTTCCTGTTTTTCACCGGCGGCGCCGAGGATCTGCCGGATAGCCTGCCGGAATCCCTCGGCTTCGTGCAGCTGCCGTTTGCGGGCGTGGACGCGCTGCTGCCGCAGATGCGCGAGCTGACCCGCACTTGCGGCACGCGTTGGTCGAACGCGGCCGGGCTCTACGATGAGACCGTGGCCGAATCCGCCATCGCCCTGCTGCTGGCGCAGCTGCACGCCCACCGCCGCGTGGGGGATAGCTGGGGCAACCGCGATGAGGTGGAGGCGCACACCTCCTTCCTCTTCGAGGACAGCACGGTCGCTATCGTCGGCGCCGGGGGCATCGGCAAGCGGCTGATCGAGATGCTGCGCGGTTTCGGCCCAAAGATCATCGCGGTCAACCGCAGCGGCAAGGACGTGCCGGGCGCGGACCGCACCATCCCGACCGATCAGCTGGAGAAGGTCTGGCCGGCAGCCGACTACTTCGTTCTCCTGCTGCCGCTGACCGATGAAACCCACCACGTGGTGGATAGCCACGCCCTGGAACTGATGCCGGAGCACGCCGTGGTCATCAACGTTGGCCGCGGGCCCCTGGTGGACACGGATGCGCTGGTTAAGGCCCTGCGCGAGGGGTCCATCGCCGGCGCCGGCCTGGACGTGACCAACCCGGAACCGCTGCCGGACGGGCACCCGCTGTGGGAGATGCCGCAGGTGGTCATCACCCCGCACGTGGCCAACCCGCCGTATTCGGTCAAAAAGCGCAGCGGCGCCCACACCGTCGAGGTGGCCCGGGCCTTCGCCCACGACGGCAGCCTGCCCACCGAGGTCGACGTGGACGCCGGTTATTAACGGCGCGGAGGCGACAGCTTCCGTGTGACCCAGTGCATCAATCCGGGGGATGAGCGGGCGGGGGTTACGTACACTGGGACGCATGACTCAATCTACGGATGAACTGAGCCCAGAACGCCAAGCCGAGCGCGACGAGGTGCTGACCAAGGCCCGCGCGGCCAAGGAGGTCGCCGCGCAGATCGCGCAGCTGACCACCCCGCAGAAGAACGAGATCCTGCGGCAGGCGGCGAAGGACTTGGTCGCGGCCACCGAGGAGATCCTCGCGGCCAACCAGAAGGACATCGACGCCGGCCGCGAGGCGGGCATGTCGGATTCGCTCATCGACCGCCTGAGCCTGGACGCCGACCGGGTCGCCGGCATCGCCGACGGCCTCAACCAGGTGGCCGGCCTGCAAGACCCGGTGGGGGAGGTGGTGCAGGGCCGCACCATGGATAACGGCATCCAGATGCGCCAGATCCGCGTGCCGCTCGGTGTCATGGGCATGGTCTACGAGGCCCGCCCGAACGTCACCGTCGACGCCTTCGGCCTGGCATTGAAGTCCGGCAACGTGCCGCTGCTGCGCGGCTCGAAGTCGGCGCGCAACTCGAACGAGAAGCTGGTGGAGATCCTGCAGTCCACCCTGGAGGGCGCGGGCCTGCCGCGCGCCGGGGTCCAGCTGCTGCCGTGCACCACCCGCGACTCGGTCCAGGACCTGATTACCGCCCGCGGCCTGGTCGACCTGGTCATCCCGCGCGGGGGCGCCGGCCTGATTAACGCCGTGGTCACCGGCGCGACCGTGCCGACCATCGAGACCGGCACCGGCAACTGCCACTTCTACGTGGACGCCTCCGCGGACCTGGACAAGGCCATCGACATGGTCATCAACGGCAAGACCCGGCGGACCTCGGTGTGTAACTCCACCGAGTGCGTGCTGGTCGATGCCGCCCTGCCGGCCGCCGACCAGCTCCGCGTCATCCAGGCCCTCCAGGACGCCGGGGTGACCATCCACGGCGACACCGAAGAGCTAGCCGCCCTCGGCGTCGAGGGCGCGGTGCAGGCCAGCGAGGAAGACTGGGCGGAAGAATCCCTCTCGATGGATATCTGCGCCAAGGTCGTCGACGGTGTAGGCGGGGCCATCGAGCACATCCGCCGCTATTCCACCGGCCACACCGAGGCCATCGCGGCCCAGGACGCGGACGTCCTGCTGCGCTTTGCCAACGAGGTGGACGCCGCCGCGGTCATGCTCAACGCCTCGACCGCCTTTACCGACGGCGAGGTCTACGGCATGGGTGCGGAGATCGGCATCTCCACGCAGAAGCTGCACGCGCGCGGGCCCATGGCCCTGCCGGAGCTGACCTCCACCAAGTGGGTGCTGCAGGGCAACGGCCACACCCGCCCCTAGCCGGGACGTATACTCATCATCCATGAGCAACCGTATAGGGATTATGGGTGGGACCTTCGATCCCATCCACCACGGCCACTTGGTGGCCGCGAGCGAGGTAGCGCACCGCTTCCAGCTGGACCAGGTGGTCTTCGTGCCCACCGGCCAGCCCTGGCAGAAGGCGGACCGGCAGGTAACCCCCGCCGAGCACCGCTACCTGATGACGGTGGTGGCCACCGCCTCCAACCCGCGGTTTACCGTCTCCCGCGTGGACATCGACCGCGGGGGGCCGACCTATACGATCGACACCCTGCAGGACCTGCGGGAGTACTACCCGGAGTCCGAGCTGTTCTTCATCACCGGCGCGGACGCGCTCAGCTCGATTATGAGCTGGCGGGACTGGGAAAAGATGCTGCAGATGGCCCGGTTCGTCGGCGTGACGCGCCCGGGCTACGAGTTGACCGATAAAATGCTGCCCCGCGAGTCGCGGCAGGGGATAGAGTTGGTGGAGATCCCCGCGATGGCTATTTCCTCCACCGACTGCCGTGAGCGCGCCGCCGCCGGCCGGCCGGTGTGGTATTTGGTCCCGGATGGGGTAGTGCAATATATTGCCAAGAACAATCTCTACCGGATCAACCCCGATCAGCCGCTCTAGCAGCGCGCCGCGAGTAGGAAAATGTCCGAAAACGTGGGACACTAGTATCGATAATTGGTAGAAATTAACGTCTGCAGAATTTGTTAAAGGATTTCCCGCATTGTCTATTACTGACGTAGCCCGGAGCATGGCCGAGGTAGCCGCGCGCGCTGCCCAAGAGAAGCTGGGTGGCAACATCGCCGCTATCGACGTCTCCGACGTGCTGGCGGTCACCGAGGTCTTCGTGATCGCCTCCGCCGATAACGAGCGCCAGGTCCGTTCCATCGTGGACGAGATCGAAGACGAGATGACCGCGGCCGGCTACGAGCCGAAGCGCCGCGAAGGCAATCGGGAAAACCGCTGGGTGCTGCTGGACTACGGCAACGTCGTCGTCCACGTCCAGCGCGAGGGCGAGCGGGACCACTACGGCCTCGACCGCCTCTACCACGACTGCCCGCTGGTGGAAATCCCGGGCGTCGAGGCCCCGCAGCGCCCCGGCCAGTGGGCCGACGAGGTCAACCCGCGCGAGGCGGAATCCGTCGCCGACCTCCCGCTGGCTGACAAGGCCCCGGGCGAACACGAAGAGATCTAGGTAGTCCCCGCATCATGAGCCGCCGCCTGATCCTGATTCGCCACGGACAGACCACCTATAACGCCACGGGCCGCATGCAAGGGCACCTGGATACGGAGCTGTCGGAGACCGGCTACGCCCAAGCCCGGGCAGCCGGCGAGTTGTTGCGCGGGGAAGGCGTGGCCAAGATCGTCGCCTCGGACCTGCGCCGCGCGGCGGAGACCGCCCGCGTCGTGGGCGAGGCCCTGGGGCTGGACTACCAGACCGATCCGCGCCTACGGGAGACCAACCTGGGCAACTGGCAGGGGATGAGCTCCGCTGAGGTGGACGAGCAGTTCCCCGGCGCCCGCGCCCTGTGGCGCCACGATGCCACCTGGGCCCCGCCGGAGGGTGAGTCCCGCGTGCAGGTAGCCGAGCGCGCCCGGCCGGTCATCGACGAACTCATGGAGTCGTTCCACGACTGGAATGACCAGGCGCTGCTGGTGGTGGCCCACGGCGGGGCTATCGCGGCGTTGACCTGCCACCTGCTCGGCCTGGAGCACCGCCAGTACGGCACGCTGTCCGGGCTGAAGAACACCCACTGGGCGCAGCTGACCGCCCGCCCGGTCTTCGACGCGGCACGTCCGCTCGCCCCCGTGCACTTCGATCCCGCCCAGCCGGCTAAGGCCACCTGGTACTTCGATGGCTGGAACATGGGAGGGCGCGTCGTCGGCGACGGCGGGGCTGATATCTAGTGGCGGTACGCGTAGTTACGGATTCTTCGGCCGGGTTGCCCGAGGAGATCGTGGCGGAGCTGGGCATCGGTGTGATCCAGCTCCACGTCATGGACGGCGAGGGCAAGGACGGCACCGAACAGTCCACCGCCGGGGTCAGCGCCATCGAGCTCGCGGCGTTCTACGGCCGCCAGATGGAGCGCGCGGCCTCCGCCGGCGGCGAGGAAGCCGTGCTGGCCATCCACCTGTCGAAGGAACTGTCCTCGACGTATTCTTCCGCCGTGACGGCCTCCGGCGCCTTTGCCGCCGATGCTCTGGCGGTCATCGACTCCGGCTCCACCGGCATGAGCATGGGCGCGGCGGTCATGGCGGCCGCGCGGATGGCGCAGGACGGCGCGGACCTGGCGGAGTGTCGGGCCGCGGCCGAGGACACGCTGGCTCGCTCCAATACCTGGGTCTACCTGTCCAGTACGGACGATCTGCGCCGCTCTGGCCGCATGTCCACCGCCACCGCGATGCTCTCGACCGCGCTGCTGGCCACCAAGCCCATCATGGAGCTCGTCCACGGCAAGGTGGACCTAGTGGGCAAGACCCGCACGCAGACCAAGGCCTTTACCAAGCTGGTGGAGCTGGCCGTCGAGCGCGCCGAGGGCGAGCCAGCCTTCGTGGCCATCCAGCACAACGGCGACGAGGAGGCCGCGGAACGCCTCCAGGACCTGCTAGACGGGGCGCTGCCGGAGGGCTCGTCGTTCATGCTGCTCCCGCTCGGCGGGGTGCTGTCCGTGCACGTCGGCTCCGGCGCCATCGGAGTGTCTGCGGTCTTTGCCACCGAAACCCCGGTTCCGGCCCCGAAGCCGAAGAACCCCTTGGGAACCTTCGCCGCCCGCCACCAGCGCGAGCAATAGCAGCGAAACAGCAATGTAGCCAAGGAGGCCGAAATTTTTCGTGCCTGGATGGGACCATTGCGAGTAACCGATAAAAGGACTTTTATGGTTTCGGGTTAAATTTCGTTTTGTGGCCGGTGTCCTGGGAAAATCCCTTCCCTTTCCGGTGCGGGGACTTTAGTCTCGGCGGCATGAGCGCACCGCATTTGAGCGATAGATTAAGAGAACTGACCCGGCCCACCGGGACCGAGGAACTCATGGACGTCTCCTTCCCGGCTCCCCGGTTTCGCATCCCCGTGGCCCCTGCCGCCGTCCTCGGCGTCGTCCTCATCCTCGGCCTGGTGGTGTGGGTGGGGTGTAGCGCCCTGCGCGACGACCCGGCCGAGGAGGCGCACCTGGCCTGGGAGGAGGGCGGTCCCGAGATCGAGGAATCCAACCTGGCGCTTAGCGCCCACCCCGCCGAGGCCGGCGGGGCGGAGGCAACAACAACTGACCAGGCCGCGCCGACCACCGGCCCGGTGGTGGTCTCCGTGGTGGGCAAGGTCGCCCGGCCCGGTTTGGTCACGCTGGAGCCGGGCGCCCGGGTGGCGGATGCGCTCGCCGCCGCCGGCCCGCTCCCGGAGGCGGACCTGGCGCAAGTCAACCACGCGCAGGTACTCCAGGACGCCCAGCAGATCCACGTGGTCGGCCCCGGCGAGACCCCCGTGGAGCCCGGCGGCCTCCAGGGCGGGGAAGGCGGCAGCGGCGGTGCCAGTACCGACGGCTCCTCGGAAGCCGCCGGAGGGGCGGTGAATATCAACACCGCCAGCGCCAGCGAGCTGCAGACCCTCAGCGGGGTGGGGGAGGTCACCGCCGCGGCCATCGTGGACTACCGCGACAGCATCGGTGGGTTCAGCGCGGTGGACCAGCTGCTGGAGGTCAGTGGGATCGGGCCGGCGAAGTTCGCGCAGCTGGAAGGGCAGGTGACCGTGTGAGGGAGCTGCGCTTAGTGCCCGCGGCCGCCAGCGTCTGGGCGGCCACCCTGGCTGTGGTCCTGGGCTGGCCGCTGGTGGCCCTGGGCGTGGTGGGAGCAGTGGTCGTGGCCGCCGCGCTGCGCCGGCACGTCGGACAGGCGTTGGTCGTGGCGGCAACCGGCGGCGTGGCGCTGGCGGTGGCGCTGGTGCGGCAGGCTCGGGCCGCGAGGTTTTCGCCGACCGGGCGGGTGGAAGGCGAGCTGCAATCGGCTCCGGTGGCCCTGGACAGCGGTGGGTGGCTGCTGCGCCTGGACGTGGACGGGGTGCCGGGAACGGTGCCGGTTTTTAGCGAGTCCCTTCCCACGGTCGACGGGTTTAAAAACCCGCCGGCGGGCACGCGGGTGGCCGTGGAGGGCACTGTGAGTGAATCGAACCGTCCCGGCGTGGTGGAGGTCGTGATAAACGGCGACGCCGCGGCCCTGGCCGCCCCGCAGGGCTGGGCCGGCTGGGCCGCCGGGGTGACCGAGAAGTTCCAGGCCGTGGTGCTGGACACGGTAGGCCCGGCCAGCCAAGGCCTGCTGCCCGGGATGGTCCTGGGGGACGTGGGGTTGCAGGACGCGGCCGAGCGGGCCCTATATATCGAGACCGGCCTGAGCCACCTGTCGGCGGTCTCCGGGGCCAACGTCGTGGTGGTCACCGCGGCGGCGGCCCTCGTGGCGCGCTGGGCGCGGGCCTCGCCGCGCGGGCAGGTGCTGAGCGCGCTCGGGGCGCTGGCCGTCTTCGTGGCTTTGGTGGGCGCGGAGCCTTCCGTGCTGCGCGCGGGAGTGACCGGCCTGGTCGGGCTGTTGGCGGTGGTCAACTCGTCGCGCATGGAACCTGTCCACGGCCTGTGCCTGGCGATCATCGGTCTGCTGTGGTGGGACACGGAGCTGGCGGTCAACTACGGCTTCGCCCTCTCGGTGGCGGCGACGGCGGGGATCGTGGCGCTGCAGCCGGTCTTTTATCGCTGGCTGGCCCCGCTCGGCCTGCCGGACCTTATCACCCGCGCCTTCGCGGTGGCGGTGGCGGCCGATATCGTGACCATCCCTATCGTGGCGCTGATGGCCGGGGAGGTCTCGGTGGTCTCTATCGTGGCGAACGTGGCCGTCGCCTCGGCCACCGCGCCGGTGACGGTGGTGGGGCTGGCGGCCGCCATCGCGGTTAACATCCCGGGGATCGGGGCGCCGTTGGCGGGCGTGCTGCTCAAGGTGATAGAGCCGTGCACGTGGTGGATCAATTCCGTGGCGTACGCGGTGCGGGATTTGCCCCTGGCGGTGGTGAGTACCGGCCCGGTGGCGGTCGCGCTGGTCTACGGGTGGGTCGTAGCCGGCTTCCTCTTCCACCGGCCGCGACTGACCGTCACGCTGGTGCTGAGCCTGGCCGCGGTGCTGGGGATTGCGGGGTCGCTGGGGCACGCGCCCGCCTGGCTCCAGGCCCGGGGCGGGGCGCGCGTGCACACCAGCGCCCCGGAAGTTAACCTGGCGGACCTGCGCGCGCACGTGGTGGACACGGACGACGACATCGAGCCGGTCCCGCCCGGCACGCAGGTGATCGTGGTCTTATCCGGCGAAGGCCCCGCGGCGGACCGGCCCACGCGCACGCCGGACTATATCCCGGTGCTCTACCCGGCCCGGGACGGTCCCGTGCGGGTCTATGTGGACGGCACCCAGCACGCGGTGGACGGGAGGTTCTAAGATGAAGGGCATGCCAGCTTCACCGGTCCACCTCATCGTCGGCGACGACGAATTCCTCACCGAACGCGCCCGCCGCACCATCACCAAGCAGGTCGCGGCGGATACCGGACAGACCCCGGAGACGACCACCCTGCGGGCCAGCGAGGTCACCGAAGGCGAACTGGCCGAGGCCACCAGCCCGTCGCTATTCGGCGACAACCGGCTCATCGTGGTCACCGACGCCGAGAAGGTCGGTAAGGAGCTGACCGGTCTGCTGATCAACTGCGCGAAGCAGCTCGCCCCCGGGATGACCCTGGTGGCGGTCTACAGCGTGACGGCCAAGACGCTCAAGAACAAGAAGAAACAGCCCGAGCTGATCACCGCATTCCAGAAGCTGGGGGAGCGCCACGACGCCTTTTCCCTCTACCCGAACGAGCTGGGCCGCTGGGTGACAAAGGAATTCTCCCGGCACAAGGTGCAGCCGACCCCGGACGTGGTCAACGCGGTGCTCCAGGGCGTGGGCTCGGACTTGCGTGAGCTGGCCTCAGCCGTTAGCCAGCTGGTCGCGGACACCGGCGGCAATGTCACCATGCAGGCGGTCCAGGAATACTATTCCGGGGTGGCCGAGGTAGCCAACTGGGATATCGCGGACGCCGCGGTCGCGGGCAAGACCAACACCGCGGTCGCCACCTGTCGGCGCGCGCTGCAGCTGGGCGCTAGCCCGGTGGCCATCGCCAGCGCCCTGGCCAACAAGGTCAGCGCCATCGCCAGGCTGTACTCCGCCCGCGGCGACCAGTATTCCCTGGCTAAGCAGACCGGCCTGAACCCGTACGTGGTCAAGCTGACCCAGCCGGTGGCCCGCCGCTGGTCCGGCCGCGCGGTCACGGAGGCCGTCATCCTCATCGACGAGCTCGACTACGACGTCAAGGGCCAGTCCGGCAAGGACCCGGACTTCGCCGTGGAGTCGGCGGTGCGCCGGATCGCGGAGCTAGCCGGATGAAAACCCGGGCCTAAGGCCGGCCCGCCGGGGGCAAAAGATTAGGCTTAGGGGCATGACTGCACCCGGACCGGAACTCCAAGACCTCGTTAACCGCCTCTTCGACATGGCCCGCCAGGGCGATAAGACCCTGCTGGACTACATCCACCAGGGCGTGAACATCGACCTGGTCAACCACGAGGGGCAATCCTTCGTCATGCTCGCCGCCTACCACGGCCACGCTGAGCTGGTCGCCGCCCTGGCGGAGGAGGGCGCAAACGTGGACCTCCTCAATGATCGGGGCCAGTCGCCGTTGGCCGGCGCCATCTTTAAGAAGGAAGACGCGGTTATCGACGCCCTCCTGGCCGCCGGCGCCGATCCCCAGGCCGGCACCCCCAGCGCCCTGGATACCGCGCGCATGTTTGAGCGCACCGACCTGGTCGAGCGCCTTTCGTGAGCTGGTCATCGTTTCTCGCGATCATCGTGATGAACCTGGTCGGGGCCGCCAGCCCCGGCCCGGACGTCATCCTGGTGACCCGGTACGCCACTAAGTCCCGCCGCCACGCCATTGCCGCGGCCGCGGGCATCCAGGTCGGGGTGCTGATGTGGTGCACGCTGACCGTCTTCGGCGCAGCCGCGCTGCTGAGCACCTTCCCGTCCGTTTTAGGCTTCGTCCAAGCCATCGGCGGTGCCTTCCTGGTGTGGATGGGCTGGAAGACCATGCGTTCCGGGTTGGCCGAGCGCCGCAACCCGCTGCAGAGCTTGGATGACGCCGTGCAGCGGCTGGGCCGCATGCGCCAGGCCTTCCGCCTGGGACTGGCGACCAACCTGTCCAACCCGAAGATCGTGCTGTTTTTGGCCGCGATGATCGCCCCGCTGCTGCCGGCGCACCCGCCGCTGGGGCTATCGGTCGCGCTGGTGCTGTCGCTGTCGCTGTCCAGCTTCCTTCTCTTCGTCGCGCTAAGCTGCGTGATTTCCACCAACGCGGTCCGGCGGAAGCTACTGGCGGCCGGCCCCTGGATCGACATCGCCGCCGGTGCCTTCTTCCTCGTGGCCGGCGTCCTGTTGGCCGTCAACGGCCTGCGGGAGATCCTCTTCCCATAGGCCCGGCTGCCCGGCCGCGGGCTCGGCCTGGGCGGCCTGGGCCAGGTCCCGGACCCACTCGGTCCAGGCGGCGACGGTGGCCGCGCGCCGCTTGAGGGTGCTCTCGCCCAGGCCCAAGTCTGCGGTGCGCATGATCTCCGCGGCCTCGTCGCGGCCTATTTTCTCCCCGCCCAGCGCACGCCGGGCGGCTGTGCGGAAGACCCCGCGGGCGGCCAGGCGCTCCACGATGGCGAAGTTGCGCGCGTCTAGGTCATCGAGCGCCATGACCTGCTCGCCCAGCTCGGTCAGGGCCACGCCCTGCGCGTCGATGCTCACCAAGCCGAGGTAGGCCGCCGCGTTCCCGTAGTAGTCCGCCTGCCGGGAGGTAAAGCCGTAGGCGGTGTGGATATAGTCCTTCGTCAGCGGCTCCTCGCTGGCGGCGAGCAGCTCGCACAGGTTGACCACGCGCGCGAAGGCATCCGCCTGCGGAAAGGGGGCTGCGGCCGGCTCAGGTTCCACGCGGGTGCGCTCGATGGCGTCGAGGAGCGAGTCGGCCGACAGCTGCGTGCTGCCCAGGCAGTAACGCGCCGAGCGCACCTGCCGGATGCTGCGCGGATCGTTCTCGTCGTCGAAGGCGTAGAGGAACAGGTGGAAAACGCCGTTCGAATAAAGCAGGTAGACCGGCAGCACCGGTTTGGAGACCACCTGCCGGAAGCGCCGGTAGGGGAAATACAGCTGGCGGATGTTGAAGTCCTCGGGCAGGTGGTTTTTCGCCTCGATGAGCACCAGGCAGTCCGCGGACTCGTAGCCGCCGTCGATCTCCATCTGCGCGCGGTCCACGGTGAAGTCCCGGCCTGCCAGCCGCAGCAGGATCTGGTGGGTGGACATGCGCCCCGAGACCGTCGAGCGCAGGGGGCTGCTGCCGATGAAGTCTTCCAGAATGCCGCTGAGATCCGCCGCAGCCAGGGCCAGCGACTCGGAGGTGATTTGGGAAAAGTCCAGGGACTCGATGTCCGCCGGCACCGGCAGGCGCCGGGTCGGCTGCGGCCCGCGCTCGAATGCCTGATAGAGGCCGAACTTGCCGACCAGGTAGGAATCGCGCGACAGCGGCACCACGGACAGGCCGTGTTTCCGGAATGGCCACGGCCGCGAGCTGGAGTAGTCGTGCTTGGCCATCAGCCGGGGCTCGCGGCGGCTGATCTCCTTCAGGCGGGAGGCGGTAATGCAGGCGAAGCCGTCGCGCTCCAGGGGCCCGGCGAATTCCTCGGCGGCGAAAACGCGCAGCCAGCCGATGTCGTTGACGCCGAGTTTGGTGTCCTTGCTGATCTCGAAACGGTCGCGCAGCTCGGCTATTTCGGCGGCCTCGGCGTCTGTAGCCCGGCTCATGCGGTGCCTCCTCCCACAGTGTCGGTGTAGTTGCGGACCAGGACCTCATCGACCTTCCCGCGCTTGGAAGCCACGGAGTTGATAGCCCGGGTGGCGCCCACAATCTCCGTGGGGTAGTCCGCATACAGGTCCCGGATGAAATCCGTGGCGGAGTTCGACAGGAGGAAATTGACCCCGCGCGCGTCCAGCTCGTCGCAGGCCTGCTTGAGGCGTTCCTGCTGGCTGCGGTCGAAGCCGCCGGCGGCGTAGCCGGTAAACGAGCTGGTGACGTTGACCGGGTCGTAGGGCGGATCGAGGTAGACGAAGTCGCCGGCCTGGGCCGCCTCCAGCAGCACCGCGTAGTCGCCGTTGAGCAACTCGACGTCGTTGTCGCGCAGGTAGGCACCCACCGCCCGCAGGGTGGGCTCGTCGCAGATGGTCGGGTTCTTGTAGCGGCCGAAGGGCGCGTTGAACTGGCCGGCGGAGTTGACCCGGTACAGGCCGTTGTAGCAGGTCCGGTTCAGATAGACCGTGCGGGCGGCGCGCTCGACGTCGCTTAGCGCCGCGAAGACCTCCGGGTCGCGGTCCAGGGCGCGCAGCTCGTAGAAGAACTCCGGGGTGTTCGGGTAGCCCGCCAGCAGGCCGATGAGCTCGTCGACGTGGTCGCGGGCGACCCGGTAGACGTTGATGAGCTCGGTATTTAAGTCGTTGACCGTGGCCTTTCCCGGGGCCAGCGCGAGCAGTACCGCGCCGCCGCCCAGGAAGGGCTCGAAATAGCGCTGAAACCCGGCCGCGGGGAGGGCGGACCGAATGGCTGGTAGGAGCTGGCGTTTGCCGCCTACCCATTTCATCAAAGGCTTCAGGTTGTTCATCGTGGCAATATCTTAGCGCCCCGGCCGACCCGCCGGCCGCGCGGCCCGCCTTGCGGGGAACAGGTGTTCGCCTGGAGGGTTAAAAATAAAGGGGGCCAGCCCGCGGGGAGGAATCCTCCTTACCGTGCGGGCCGGCGGCCAGTATTTATGAAGCCGGGGTGGGCCTAGGCCATCTTGTTGAAGGCGTTAGCCATGCCGGACTTCTTGTTAGCAGCGGTGTTGCGGTGGAACACGCCCTTGGACACGGACTTGTCCAGGGAGCGGGAAGCAACGCGCAGCTGCTTCTCAGCGGCAGCCTTGTCACCGGAGGCGACAGCCTCGCGGAACTTGCGGATCTCGGTGCGGACCGCGGAGCGGATGCCCTTGTTGCGACGGCGAGCCTTCTCGTTGGTGATGACGCGCTTCTGCTTGGACTTGATGTTAGCCATAGCTGAAAATACCTCTTAAGTAATCGATCTGATTGACAACGAAACTTGGGGCACTCTCCGGACATGGCTCCAGGCCACAGATGCAGCCGCGGCGCCGGCGTACAAGGCGAACCCAAGGTCCTGCCCGCCCGGCCGACGCGCCCGGAGTCCAAGTAACCCGGCTATCTTAGCAGCCGGGTGCCTGCCCGGACAAAACGCACTCTAGCGCCTACGCCCAGTGGTAGACGGCGCGCAGGCGGTTGGCGATCCGCTCGAAGCGGCGCTGCGGGAACAGGATGCCTTGGCGGCGGACTTGCTCCTCGCTGATTTCCAGCAGGCGGTCCAGGCGGATCCAGCACTGGCGGCCGGACTCGTCCCATTCGCCGGAGCCGATCTCCAGCCAGCAATCGTCCTCGGCGTGCTCCGGGTTGGGGGAGATGAGCAGGCCTAGCACCGTGGTGCGGGTGCGGCCGACCACGAGGACCGCGCGCTCGGTGGGCGGGGACTGCGCCCCGCCGGTCGGCGCCCAGACCCAGACGACCTCCCCGGAGTCGGCCTGGCCGTCCATGTCCGGGGCGAAGAAGATGGACCGCGCGCGGTCCTGGGTGGCCTCCACCCGGATGTCGGCGGGCTTGCGCGGCTCCCAGCTCGTGCGGTGTCCGTGCAGGCCCAGGCTCTGGTTGATGTGGCTTAGGCCCTTGTCGATGGGTTCCTTGTCGCCCACGCCCAGCGCGTGCAGGACTTTCCGGCCCCAGGAGGGTGAGGAGGTGCGAGCAGACTCGGGGTTAACCATGTGTCTATCCTACTTGCCGGTAGCGCCCGTGTCTTGGGTAAGCTGGGACGGACTACCTATTTACTCGAGGAGATTAAGGGACATCGTTGTCTGAGAATTTTGCGGCCACTACGTTCACGGATCCGTCCAAGATCCGGAACTTTTGCATCATTGCTCATATCGACCACGGGAAGTCGACCCTGGCCGACCGCATTCTCCAGCTGTCCAAGGTGGTAGAGGAGCGCGACATGCGCGACCAGTACCTCGACAACATGGACATCGAGCGCGAGCGCGGTATCACCATCAAGGCCCAGAACGTGCGCCTGCCGTGGGTCCCGCAGTCGGGCGAGCTGGCGGGCACCCAGATGGTCCTGCAGATGATCGACACCCCGGGCCACGTGGACTTTTCCTACGAGGTCTCCCGCGCGCTCGAGGCCTGTGAGGGTGCCATCCTGCTTGTCGATGCCGCCCAGGGCATCGAGGCCCAGACCCTGGCCAACCTCTACCTGGCCATGGAAAACGACCTGGAAATCATCCCGGTGCTCAACAAGATCGATCTGCCGGCTGCCGATCCGGATAAGTATGCCCTCGAGCTGGCCAACATCATCGGCTGCGAGCCGGAGGAGGTCCTGCGCGTGTCCGGCAAGACCGGCGAGGGCGTCGTCGAGCTGCTCGACCGCCTGGTCGACCTGGTGCCGGCCCCGACTTCGGAGGGCGGCTCGGATGCCCCGGCCCGCGCGCTGATTTTCGACTCCGTCTACGACACCTACCGCGGCGTGGTCACCTATATCCGCATGATGGACGGGACCCTGAAGCCGCGTCAGAAGGTGCTCATGATGAACACGGGCGTGGAGCACGAGATCCTGGACATCGGCATCGTCTCGCCCACGCCCACCTCCTGCAAGGGGCTGGGCCCCGGTGAGGTCGGCTACCTGATTACCGGCGTGAAGGACGTGCGCGAGACCAAGGTGGGCGACACCGTCACCTGGGCCAAAAACGGCGCGGACAACCCGCTGCGCGGCTACGAGGACCCGAAGCCGATGGTCTATTCCGGTCTGTTCCCCATCTCCCAGGCGGACTTCCCGGACCTGCGCGACGCGCTGGACAAGCTCCAGCTCAACGACGCCTCCCTCACCTTCGAGCCCGAGACCTCCGTGGCGCTGGGCTTCGGCTTCCGCTGCGGTTTCTTGGGCCTGCTCCACATGGAGATCACCCGCGACCGCCTGCAGCGCGAATTCGACCTGGATCTCATCTCCACCGCGCCGTCGGTGACCTACCGCGTGGTCAAGGAGGACGGGGAAGAACAGATCGTGCACAACCCCTCCGACTGGCCGGGCGGCAAGGTCGGCGAGGTCTACGAGCCCATCGTGAAGATGACGGTCATCGTGCCGGAGGAATTCGTCGGCCCCACCATGGAGCTGTGTCAGTCCAAGCGCGGCCAGATGGGCGGCATGGATTACCTGTCCGAGGACCGCGTCGAGCTGCGCTACACCATGCCGCTGGGCGAAATCATCTTCGACTTCTTCGACATGCTCAAGTCCCGCACCAAGGGCTACGCCTCCCTCAACTACGAGGAGGCCGGCGAGCAGCTGGCCGACCTGGTCAAGGTGGACATCCTGCTGCAGGGCGATCCCGTGGACGCCTTCTCGGCCATCGTGCACCGCGATCACGCCCAGCACTACGGCAACAAGATGACCAAGAAGCTCAAAGAGCTCATCCCGCGCCAGCAGTTCGAGGTGCCGGTGCAGGCGGCCATCGGCTCGAAGATTATCAGCCGTGAAAACATCCGCGCCATGCGCAAGGACGTGCTCGCCAAGTGCTACGGCGGCGACATCTCGCGTAAGCGCAAGCTGCTAGAAAAGCAGAAGGCCGGTAAGAAGCGCATGAAGTCCATCGGCTCGGTCTCCGTGCCGCAGGAAGCCTTCGTCGCCGCGCTGTCGACCGACTCCGACTAGTAGAACGCCACGCGCGCGTTATTCCCGCCGGTGCACTCCATGGACTTATCTCCCAACACGCTGCACTGCATGTTATAGGTCTGGCCAGTGGCCGGGCTGGCCACGGAGATTTCCGGCTGGTAGAAGTCGCGGACGTTCTCGCCGGTGGGGTTGTGGCCGGCGGTCTGGGCGTCGAAGACGGCCCTGCCGAATTCGCAGCTGGTGTTCTCGCCGGCCAGGACGGTGTTAATGCCGAAGCCGTCGCCTAAGATGCAGACCTCGTAGTAGGTGCCGGCCACGGTGGCGGTCTGACCGGGGTTGGGGTTGTGCATGACCAGATCCATGTAGTCGGAGGCAACGTAGTCGACCGCGCGGTTGCTCGCGCCGGCTCCGGCACCCGCTCCGGCTTCCTGGTTGTTCTCGGCGGCGGGTTCCTGGGTGCTGTCGGCAGCCGCGGTGTTGTCGGCGGAGGCCTCGGCGTCGGCATCGCCGGCTTTGGAGCTTTTTTCTTTGGCCTTCGAGCTGGACTGGGTGGAGGACTGGGCGGAGTTCTCCGCCGCGCTGGATTCCTGCGTGACGGTGCTGCCGGCCTCGGGGGTGGGGGTGTCTTGGGCGGATTCACCGGAGGAACAGGCGGCGACGAAGAAGAGCGGGGCGAGGGCAAAAGTGTTATACGTCTCATAAAAGGCAGATTAGTGTGTATACAAGTGAGATAAAAGGGTAAGCGAGAAAAACTTGGTACGCTCGGTTGCTAAACGCCAGTAACAAGGAGTGAGAAGTCACGATGACGGTGCCTCAGTCCCCGCACCAAAAGGACTCGCGAACCGCCTACCGCACCGGCCCCTACCGGCAGCCCTCCCCGGAACAGTCCGTGCCCCGGCAGGGCCAGCAGCTGCCCCCGCTGCCGGTCACGCAGGCGACCCTGGGCGAGCGCCCCGCCGGCGAGGTCCTGCGCGAGGACGGAGCGCAGCTGCTCGAGCAGCTGCAGGTGCTGCGCCGTGACCTGCACCAGAACCCGGAGATCGGCAACCACGCGCCCTATACCCAGGCCAAGGTGCTCGAGGAGCTCTCCGGCCTGCCGCTGGAAATCACCACGGGCGTCTCGGTGACCTCCGTGGTGGCCGTCCTGCGCGGCGGCAAGCGCGGCGAGCACCCGGTCTCCGTCCTACTGCGCGCGGACATGGACGCCCTCGAGGTCGCCGAGCGCACCGGCTCGCCGTTCGCGGCCACCAACGGGTACATGCACGCCTGCGGCCACGACCTGCACACTGCCGCACTGGTCGGCGCGGCCAAGCTGCTGAGCCAGCACCGCGAGGAGATCCCCGGCGACGTCATCTTCATGTTCCAGCCCGGCGAGGAGGGCCCGGGCGGGGCCCGCCCCATGATCGAGGAGGGCGTGCTGGATGCCGCCGGCCGCCGCCCAGTGGCCGCCTACGGCATCCACGTCGGCCCGCAGGACTACGGCAACTTCTACCACGTGCCCGGCCCGCTGATGGCCTCCTCGTCCAACCTGCGGCTGACCGTCCACGGCAAGGGCGGGCACGGCTCCCGCCCGCACGACGCCATCGACCCGGTCGCCGCCATGGCCGAAATCCAGGTAGCCCTGCAGACCGCCGTCACCCGCCGCTTCGACGCCATGAACCCGGTGGTCATCACTGTAACCAACCTGTGGGCCGGCGACGGAGCCATCAACGCCATCCCGGACAAGTGCGGCTTTTCTGCCACGGTCCGCGTGCTGGACGATGCCGCCATCGACCGCGTCCGCCAAGTCATCACCGAGGTGGCCTCGAACGTGGCGGCGGCGCACCGCTGCGCGGTGGACATCGACTTTGAGATCCTCTATCCGACCACCAAGACCAACCCGCGTGAGAACGCCTTCGCCGCGGGCGTATGGTCGCGCCAGTTCGGCTCGGACCGGGTGGTACCGATGCGCTCGCCGATGATGGCCAGCGAGGACTTCGGCTTCGTCCTCCAGCAGGTGCCGGGCACCTTCGTGTGGCTGGGTACCGCCAACCCGGAGACCCCGCAGTCCAAGCGCGAGTGGAACCACTCGCCGCTGGCGCGCTTCGACGACTCTATTCTGGGCGATCAGGCCGCCGCACTTGCCGGGGTGGCCTTTGAGCGGCTGGTGGCCGAGGAGCTGCTCCCGTCGCCGACCATTCACGCGGCCCGGCAGGCAGCCCAGCAGGGCTAGCCGCCACCAGCTGCGGGCGGCGGCGCACGAGGTAGAGAATCCAGGCAGTCGCGCCCACGGAGAAGACGACCTCGGCGCCGACGGAGGCCCAGCTCACCTCCACGGCGTTGGGGTCCGAAATGCCCACGGCCGCGGTGCCAAAGGCCAAGACGTTGCCCACGGCATGGACCACCGCGGCGGCCTCGATGCCGCCGGTGGACCACGTCAACACGGTCGCGGCCGCGGCGAAGACTGCGATGGCGGCCAGCCCCTTGGCATCGTAGGCATGCCCGGCGATAAACAGCCCGAAGCCGGGCAGGTAGGCCAGCCACGGCGAGCGGATCCAGCGCCCCAGCCACTGGGGGAGGAGTGCGCGGAAGATGAGTTCTTCGCTGAGCGCCTGCAGCGGAACCAGCGTCACCGTGAGGGCCAGGAGTACGGCCGCGGTGGAATCCCACCGCGGGGAATGGCCCTCGATGACCGTGATTGGGAGGTAGGCCACCGCCCAGGCGACCACGGCCGGCAGCACGGCCCGACCTGCCAGCCCCCAGCGCACGCGGCCGGCAACCGACCACAGCCCGCGGGCCCCGCGCCGGGCAGCGGGCACGTTCCGACCGCGGCGGCAGATGCTCGCCGCCACCCAGGCGGCGGCACCGAGGGCGATGATAAGCCCCAGGCTGACGGCGAAGGGGCCGGGCCGGGACATGTCATCGATAGCGTCGATAGCCTCGCCGCCCAGGCTGAGCCCGGCGACCAGGGCGAAGCCAAAGAAAAAGACCACCGCGATAGCGATGAAGACTGCGGCTTCTAGCAGCGGGCGCCACCAGCTGCCCGGCAGCACACGGTGAAAAGAACTCTGCGTTAATTCGTCCATACCTTCTACGGTGTCAGGTTTCGGGCCGCGGAGTCTCCTCCCCGGGGAGGATTTCGCGGCCGGGGACGCGGCCTATACTGAGCCCATGACTGTGGGACCGGAGACCGTGCGCCGGATAGGCATCGTTGTGCTGTGCGCCCTGTGCGACCTGGTGGTGGGCCTGGTGCTGGTGGGCATTGACCTGGAGGATTCGCCCGCCGCCGACACGCCGGAGTTCGACGCCTACGTGGCTATCATGGCGCTTTTTGGCGTGGCGGGCTGGCCGCTGCTGTTTATCGGCCTGCGCCACGAGCCGGGAGAAGATTCCGCCCACCCCGGCCCCCGATCAGCGCTGGTCTGCAGCGCGCTGGTGGCCTTGGCCGGCTTCTCCTATTTCGGCTGCGTCTCCTCCGCGGTGGCGTTTATCTCCCTGGTCGGGCGCGGTTCCACGCGGTGGTCCGTGGTCGGGGTCCTCGCGATGGTCGGGGGTGTGCTGGTGGATTGGGCGTTTAACCCGAGCGGCGCCCCGCCCCTGGACGACTGGTATTTCCTGGCCGCGCTCGCGGTGGTCATGGTGCCCATGCTGCTCGTTGGCATGGGGCGCGCGGCCAGCAAGCGGGACCAGCGCGCCCGGTTCGCGGCCGCCGCCACCGTCGAGCGCGAGCGCCTGTCCCGCGACCTGCACGACAGCCTCTCGCACCGGCTCAGCCTGATCTCCCTCTACGCCGGGGCCCTGGCCGAGCGCGAGGACTTGAGCCCCGAGCAGCAGCGCCGCTCCGCCGAAACCATCCGCACCGAGGCCGCCCACGCCGTCGACGACCTGCGGGAGGTACTGCGGTCCATCACCTCGCGGCAGGCCCCTGGCCCCGGCGTCCGCGAGATCATAAGCTCCGCTCAGGAGGCCGGCGATGCCATCACCTTTACCAGCGACGGCGCCACCTCGCGCCTGTCCACCGCGGCTGCCCAGGCCCGGGCCCGCGCGCTGCAGGAATGCCTGACCAACGCCCGCAAGCACGCGCCCGGCCAGCCGGTCACCGTGGTCGAGGCCACCGAGCCCAAAGCCGGCACCTACACCTGCCGCGTCAGCAACCCGCTCCTGGCAGGCTCGAAGGGGGCAGGCACCGGCCGCGGGCTGGACGGCATGCGCCAGCGGCTCAAGCTGGTCGGCGGTAGCCTGGACATCCATCAGGGCCGCGAGTTCTGCGTGGGCATCACTCTGCCGCTAAAGGAGGCGCAATGATAAGGGTCGTCATCGTCGACGACGAGGAGCTGGTGCGCGGCGGCGTCCAGCTGGTGGTGGAATCCGATCCGGAGATCCGGGTCGTCGGCGAGGCCAGCAACGGCCGCGACGGGGTGGCGGTCGTCGCCGACCTGCAGCCCGACGTGGTGCTCATGGACATCCGCATGCCGGTGCTCGACGGCATCGCCGCGGTGGAAAAGATCGACCCAGCCGTGCCGGTCATCATGCTCACCGCCTTCGACACCGACGAGTTCATCGCCGCCGCCCTGCGCGCCGGGGCCGTGGGATTTCTGCTCAAAAACACCCCGCCGAAGGCCCTGACCTCCGCGGTGCGCGCCGCGCACGAGGGCCATCAGATCCTCTCGCCCGGGGTGGTGGGATCGCTGCTCGAAGCCGAGCCCAAGGCCACCCCGAAGCAGGACGCCGCGCGTGCGAAGCTGGCCAACCTCTCCGAGCGCGAGCTAGAAATCGCCCGCCTAGTCGCCAAGGGGCTGAGCAACGCCGAGATCGCCGCGGCCGAGTTCGTCTCCATCACCACGGTCAAAACCCATGTCCAGCACATCCTGCGCAAGCTGCCGGCGCGCAGCCGCATCCACATCGTCATCACGGTGCTGGATGCGGGACTATAGAGAAGTGAAGGCAGAACAACATGACTGAACTGCATTCATTAGTCATCAACGGCAAGGGCTACGTTGCGGTCGTGGCGCCGTCGGTGGCGGTCTCCGTCATCGGCCCCGCAGTTCACCGGCAGGCCATGGCCCGCGTGAAGGAACTATTCCGCCTGCCGATCAAGGAGGGCGCCTCCGTTTGGGACGGGGCTAGCCCCGAGCAGCGCGCGGCGGAGATCAACCACGCGATGACGGATCCTGAGTGCGCGGCGGTGCTGGCCGTAGCCGGCGGCAACGACTCCATCCGGCTGCTGCGCCACCTGGACCCTGAGGCGCTGGCCGGCAGCGCTGTTCCCTTCATCGGCTACAGTGACAACACCGCCATTCACAATTTCCTCTGCCGATTGGGGAAGCGCTCGTTCTACGGCGGCTCCACCCAGGTGCAGGTGGGGCCAGGGCCGGGGATGGATCCGGAACACGTGGCATCGTTGGGTGCCGCCGTGGCTGGTCGGGGAGCAATAGAACTGTCTGCGCCCGCGGCATATGAAGTCCGCGGCGTTGAGTGGCAGAATCCGCGGGCGTTGGACAGCTACGGTAACCGCGTGGAGTTTCCGCCCTATGTCTGGGAAGGGGCCCGCAGGGCAGTGCGCGGTCGCACGTGGGGAGGATGCCTCCAGACGTTGGTGCAGCTGGCCGCGATGGGGCAGCTTCCGGAGCCGTCCGAGCTTGCGGGGGCCGTTATGTTCCTCGAGCTTTCCGACGAGCCGCTCGGAGATGGCAACGTGTGCAAGCTCGTGCGTGCCCTAGGCGAGGCGGGGTATTTCGACGCGGTCGCGGCCCTCGCCCTGGCCTTGCCCCCGCACTCCGTGACCGGCCCCGGCGGGCAGGTGAGTCCCGATCCGGCGAAAGCACACGCGTTGCTGGCCGAGATGTCCGAGCAGGTCGGCGCCTATAACCCGGATCTAACCCGGGTGCTAGGGCTGCCCATCGGGCACCAGCGCCCTCAGTACGTCATCCCCTACGGCGGCGAGCTGCTCATCGATGCCCGCCGCCGGGAGGTTACGGCCTTCTACGGCGACGGCCCCGCGGGCCAATGATGAGGACGATAAGCGCGGCGACGAGGCCGATGGCCGCTATCACCACCGACGCCCACCCGGCCGCGCCCCAGTAGGTGGGGTAGTAGCGCAGGGCGTAGCCAAAGACCTGGCCGTCGTCGAACTGCTGGACCAGCGAGATGGCCAGCCACCACAGCTTCGCCGTGGCCAGCACCGCCCCTACCACCAGGGTGGTGGCGATGCCGGCGCGGCTGCCGCGGCGGAAGGCCCAGCACAAAAGGCCGACGGCCACCAGGACGATGCCTACCATCGTGGCGGCGAACCACAGCGGGGTCTGGATGGAAAACGGCGAACCGTTCAGCAAGAACTCGTGGTCGACGCGGTGCTGGTCAATGAGTGTGAATCCGTCGAGGACGACGTCTGCGGGAAGGCCCATACCTTGAAAGCCTAGCGGCGCCCGCTCCAGCCCGGGCGGGATAGCGCTGTAAGCCTGGCCACTACGGCGCTAGTCTTTCTGGGCTTTCCCGTTGGCCTGGCCGGCGTGGTCTTCTTGGTCGCCGATGTAGTCCGGGTGCGAGGCGTCGTGCTTCGGGTCGTAGCCGTCGGACCAAGTGTTGGTGGAAAAGTCGTAGTCGACGGCGTCGCCGGCCTCGTCGGTGCGCTGGTACCAGCGGGTGTAGCGGCCGGCCGCGGAGTCGAAGTCGGAGCCGGCGCCGCGCCCGTCGGAGGCTTCCTCGACGGAGAACTCAAAGTCGTCGCCGTGCTCCTCGATGCCACGGATCACCGCGTTTTCCACCGCCGTGCGCGCGTACTGGCGGCGGATGAACATCGGGTCGCTGCGCAGATCCACGATGAAGGCGACCATCATCACCAGCAGCACCACGCAGAAGGGAAGTGCGGACAGGATGGTCAGGTTCTGCAGGCCGGACAGGACCTCCTCGCCGCCGGTGAGCAGCATGACAACGGCGATGCCCATCATGCATAGGCCCCAGAAGACCACCAGGGCCTTGTTCGGGGAGGGGTTGCCCTTCGAGGCCATGGTGCCCATGATGACCGAGGCCGAGTCCGCCGAGGTGACGAAGAAGATGGCCAGCACGCCCAGCAGGATGAACGGGGTGATGGTGCCCAGCGGCAGGTTGCTGAACATGTTGAACAGGACGGCCTCGCCGGAGGCGTCGGCGTCGAAGCCCGGGATGCCGGCGTCGTGGAAGGTGATAGACGTCCCGCCGAAGATGGTAAAGGCCAGGATGAGGATGATGGTGGGTGCCAGGATGGTCACCGCCGCGTACTGGCGCAGGGTGCGACCGCGCGAGATGCGCGCGACGAACATGCCGACGAACGGTGCCCAGGCGATCCACCAGGCCCAGTAGAAGGCGGTCCAGTAGGACTGGAACTCGACCGTCTCATCGCCCCAGGACAGCGACTTAGACATCATCGGCAGCAGCTCGTCCAGGTAGGTGACCATGCCGGACGGCAGCAGGTTGAGCAGCAGCAGGGTGGGGCCGGTGATAAAGACGAAGGCCACCAGCGCCAGCGTCAGCGTGATGTTCAGGTTGGACAGGTAGCGGATGCCGCGGGAGACCCCGGAGACCGCCGAGATGACAAAGCCCACGCCGAGCACGGCGATGATGACAAGCAAGATGCGGTTGGGCAGCGGCCCGGCGCCGGAGATGATCTCCACACCCTGGCCGATCTGCACGGCGGACACACCCAGGGTCGCGGCGGTGCCGAACAGCGTGGCGATGAGCGCCATAATGTCGATGACCTTGCCCAGCGGGCCGTCGGTGTCCTTGGAGCCGAACAGCGGCTTGAAGATGGAGGAAATCAGCGGCACGCGCCCGCGGCGGTAAGACGAATAGGCGATCGCCGCGCCGACCAGCGAGTACATCGCCCACGGGGAAATGCCCCAGTGGAAGTGGGACTGCGCGACGGCCTGGTGGAGGGCCTCGACCGTGCCGCCTTCGTCCACGGTGTGCGGCGGCGGGGTCAGGTAGTAGCTCAGCGGCTCGGAGGGGCCATAAAAGAACAGCCCGACGCCGATACCCGCGCCGAACATCATCGCCACCCAGGAGAAGAAACCGAACTCCGGCTGTTCGTCGTCGGTGCCCAGCTTGATGCGGCCCAGCTTCGACAGGCCCACGTACGCCATCACCACGATGGCCAGGATCATCGTGATATTCAGCAGCCAGCCCGCGTTGGTAATAGCCCAGCCAAAGGCCGCCGATGCCGTCTGCGCCACCTGGTCGGGCATCGTCACGCCCCAGGCGATGAAGCCGACGACGAGCACCGCAGTCACGCCGAAGATGATCTTGTCCAGGCCAAAGGTGTTGCGCTGGTCTTCGACCCCGATGCCCGGGACCAGGCCCGGGTGCATGTTGTGGGGGTAGAGGCCCACCGCGGGGCCGGTGCTGCCGGTCGGCCCGGCGTTGCGCGGCTGGGGCTCGCGGGAGGCAGCGGAAGAGGTAGACGGGGTGGACGAGGAGGACGCGGATTCAGGTTCGGATTTCGACACGAAGGTCAATCATTCAGGAAATTGGCATAAGTCACAACTCAGGCACGCCGAGTCGACCGCCTAGTCTAGGCATACTAGACAAGCTCGTCTGTGGAGGAATAGGGTGGGCGCCATGTTGATTTCCGGACTTCTCGTGGGCGGCGTCTTCGGCGCCGTACTGCAGCGCGGGCGCTTCTGCGTGACCGGCATGCTGCGCGATATCTATCTGAACAAGACCTGGCGCGGGTTTACCGCGCTGATGTTCCTCATCTCCGTGCACGCCTTCGGGCTGACCCTGCTGACCAGCCTGGGCGTTATCCAGCCCGAGGTCGCCAACTTCACCCCGGTGGCCATCATCGTGGGCGGCTTCATCTTCGGCCTGGGCATCATCCTGTCCGGCGGCTGCGCCTCTGGCACGTGGTACCGCTCCGCCGAGGGCCTGGTCGGCTCCTGGATCGCGCTACTGCTCTACGGCCTGTCCGCCGCGGCGATGAAGTCCGGCCCGCTGGCCGAGGTCGACGGCTGGTTCAAGCAGTGGGAGATGCCCCTGACCACCATCCACGGTGCGCTGGGGATTACGCCCTGGCTGCTGGTGGCCGTGGTCTGGACCGTGACGTTCATGCTGTGGAGCCACTACCGCCGCAAGGACGCCGGCCGCCCGACCTTGGACCTGGGCCAGCCCTGGTGGGCCCGCCCGCTGTCGCTGAACACCGCGGCCATCCTGGTAGGCCTTATCGCCACCGTGGCCTTCCCGCTGTCGGCCGCGACCGGGCGCAACAACGGCCTGGGCATTACCACCCCGACCGCCGATGTCATGCGCTACACCACCACCGGCGACGGGCAGTACCTCAACTGGGGCACGCTGCTGGTCGTCGGCCTGTTCATCGGCGCCTTCATCGCCGCCAAGGCGACCGGCGAGTTCCGCGTGCGCGTCCCGGACGCCCAGACCGCCTACCGCGCCGTGGCCGGCGGCGTCATGATGGGCGTGGGCGCGTCCCTGGCCGGCGGCTGCACCGTCGGTAACGGCATGGTGGAGACCTCCCTGTTCAGCTTCAAGGGCTGGGTCGCCCTGCTGTTCATGGGCCTGGGCGTGGCCGTCGGCGCCAAGCTGTGGCTCAAGCCCCACCGCGTTGCCGAAACCCCGGCCTCGGCCGAAGACGCCGTGCTTAACGATGCCCCCACGGTCAACCAGCCCTTCCCAGTCGCCACCGGCGCCGTAACCCTCAAGCCGCAGGCAGCCACGTCAACCCAGAAGGCCCGCCCGCTCGGCGGGGGCCGCTACGCGCTCGACACTCTGGGCGCGGTCTGCCCCTTCCCGCTGATCGAGGCCAAGCAGGTCATGGACGAGCTGGAAAACGGCGAGGCTTTGGTCATCGACTTCGACTGCACCCAGGCCACCGACTCCATCCCCGCCTGGGCAAACGATGCCGGCCACCGCATCACCGACTTCCACCGCGCCAGCGATGCCGGCTGGCAGGTTACCGTCGTGAAAGGAGGCTAATCACACGGGTGTGAGTTAGGATGAAGGGGCATCGCAGGCGTTTGTGATGCCCCTTTAACTTTGTCTCAGCGAGGTATCCCACCATGCAGTTCCCAGATTCCGTCGTGGCCGAACTGGAAGAGCTTTTCGCCCCGGTGGCCCAGGAGCATCTCCTGGACGCCTCACTGTTGTTGCAGCCGCGCTAGCTAGCGGGCCTGCGGACTGGCCATACGCACCTTGTCCGCCAACTGCTGGATATCCGCCGCGCTGGGTTGGGTATCCGGCGCCAAGTTACAAAAGTCTAGCAGCTGGTAGCCAGCGTGCTGGATGGCCTCGTGCTGGGCGCTGAACTCGCCCACGCGATCGGGCTGGTTGGCCTCCACCGACTGGATGGAGCGGCGCTCGGACAGCAGCTCGTACTGCAGGTCGCGGCGCTGGCTCAGCGATTGCTGCGGCGTCTCCGTCAGCAGGGCGCCCAGCAGCGCGCCCATCGACTCGTAGCAGCGGATCTGCAGGCGGTGGTGGTTCAGCGCCGCCGATGCCGGCCGGTACAGCCACAGCACCAGCAACGCGAAGAGGATGGACAGGGAAATCTCCGCCATGCGCGCGCCGACGACGGGGGCGAGCTCCGGCGCCTGCGAATTGCCCATCAGCAGCGCCAGCGGGGTGGAGAAGATGACGCAGAAGGCGTAGTTTTTCACCACGAAAATCTCCGCGAAGAACTGGCAGGCCGCCAGTGCGATCAGCAGCGACCAGCCCCACACGCCGAAGTAGTGGAAGGTGGCGAACAGGCACACGCCCAGCACCGAGCCGGCCGCGCGGTGGATGGCGCGCACCGTGCCCGGCACCCGGTCCGGGCCCCACTGCAGAATCAGCAGGACCGAAATGGCACCCCAGTCCGGACGCCCCAGGCCGAGGGCCACGCCCAGCAGCGCGGTGACCAGGCCGGCGAAGAAGACGCGCTCGGTGGTGATGAAGGCGTGCCCGTTGCGCACCGCGGAGCGGTAGAGGCGGTAGGTCACCGTCGGGCGGCTATGCGGGATGACGGTGCGGCTGGGGTCGATGTCGTTGGGGGTGTCGGTGAGCAGAGCCTCGGCGGCGCCGAATTCGTCGCGCAGGTTATGCCTGACGATGCTGCGCTGCGCCGCCAGCGTGCGCCGCACCAGCTCGGACTGGGACTGGTTGATAATGCGCCCACCGCTAACGATGCCCGCATCCGCCAGCGACTGCCACGCATTCGACAGCGCCGTCTGCGCCTGGTGGTGGCGGGCCAGGTGGTCCTTATCGGCGTTGGCGTAGTCTTCGGCCGCGCGCTCCAGGATGGCGACGACGCGCCGCTCCGGGCCGTGCTTGTCCAGCAGCGCCGGGGCCATGCCGAGCAGCCAGGCCGTCGCCGCGCCGACGCAGGCCCACAGGATGACCTCGCCGACGTGAGTGCCGCTGCGGGCGAGCATCGTGGACCCGCCTGAGACCATCACGATGAAAAAGCCGCCCGGCGGGGGCAGGCGCAGGGCGTTTTGGACAAAGGCTGCCGTGGTGGCCAGCACCACGGTAAACAGCGCCGAGAGGATGAGCCACCAGTGCCCGTGGCCGGGCGCGAAGACCAGCGTGCCCACCAGGGTGCCGGTCGCCGATCCGAGGACCAGCAGCGTGCCGGCCACCGCGATGATCCGGGCGCGCGTGCGGTAAGGGTGGCCCTCGCCGTAGATGACGGAGAACGCGCCGGTGGCGATGAGCAGGATGGCGTTGGGATAGCCCAGCAGCAGGGCCACGCAGCCCGGCAGGAGGATGGCCAGCGCGGCGCGCAGCGCGCCGGGCCACCGCGGGGCGGAGGAGTGGAAGGTGGTCAGCAGCTGGAGGGTACTTGGTCTTTGGGGAGTAGGGTTGTCCGTCACGGTGCTGCTACACGTTCCTTTCTCGTATCAAATTTGTTCGGCCTATACAGCGTACTCTTCCTGTGGGTTTTCGCGAACTTTTGTACTCCTAGTTATCTGTTGTCCACAGGCGGTGGTTCCCGAGCGTTAACTATTTCACTCGGTCGGTGGAGTTATCCACAGGCGCGAATTTGTGCCCTTGTGGGGGTTGACGCGTGCTTCTAGCGTGTGGGGCATGACAGCAACGACAGCCATGGACACTTTGAAAGCAGCGCACTCCATCTTCGCGGACGGGATCTCCTACGTGGGCCTGTGCCGCGAGCTGAGCCTGCCTGCCCTGAAGGCTGTCATGTCCGACGTTGCCGCGGCCGCCCACTACCGCGCCTGCCAGACCTTCTTCGGACACACCACCTACACGAGGAAGCAAGCCGCCGCGAGGAAAGGCGCCGCGGAATCCGGACACCACCTCGACACACTGCTGGTGTTGGACAACGCCTTCCGGCGGGTGCGCAACCAGGGCGAGGCCTGGGCGATGCTCATCGAACTGTGCAACACTCCTGGCACCACCAAGCAGCTGCGCCGACTGGCCAACCAAAAGGTCTTGGAGCTCAACCGCCCGGCACCGCCGGCCGAAGGCGTGCGGGTCACCCGCCGCAAGGATGGGCCCAGCATTTTTTTGTTACCGGTGATCCGGAGTTGGTAGAAAACCTCTGGGCGTCAATTAAGACCATCCCGGATGTCGAGGCGTTGTTTAGCGGCGGGCTGAACAAGCAACAGAAGGCCACGCACGTGGTCACCCCCTGCCCGACTGGGTACGCATCCTTGCCGGTGACGGGGACGAAATCACCCTGCAGCTCACCAACGGCACCACCATGACGGGTGCCGAGTACGTCCGCCAATGCTTGTTGGACGCGGGCCTGGCCACCCTGGTGGATCCGAGGCGGGGTCCGGTCAACCAGTACCGCTACCAGCGCCACGCCTCCTCCAAACAAAAAGACATGGCGAAGGCGGAAACCACCACCTGTGCCTGGCCGAACTGCCGGAAACCAGCCGACGAATGCCAGGTCCACCACATCCACCCGTGGGCCGATGGCGGTGAGACCAACCAGGAGAATCTCACCTTGTTGTGCGAGTTCCATAATTCGTGGAACGACGACAACCCGGCCTACCCCAGGCACGGCCGGGTCAACCGAAGACACGGCCACATCACCTGGGATCCTCCCTGGGGCGGCGGGCCCTGACGGCTGACGGCGGACGGCTGACACGGGGGTCAGCCGCAAACCCAAGGAACACACCCAGCCAAAACATGCGAAAGGCGCCACGGACCACGTCCGTAGCGCCTACTCGGCGTGCCTAAATGCCTAAATCCCTAAACCGAGGAATCCTCCACCGCGGCCAGCAACTCGCGCGTGTAGTCGTGCTGCGGGTTCTCCCATACCTCGGCCGTCGGCCCGGCCTCCACGACGCGGCCTTCGTGCATGACCACCACGGTGGGGCAGAGGTAGCGAATCACGGACAAGTCGTGGGAGATGAAGACGACGGTGAGATCGTAGGCATCGATGAGCGAGTCGAACAGGTCCAGCACCTGCCGGCGTACGGACACGTCCAGCGCGGAGACGGCCTCGTCGGCGAGCACGATGTCGGGCCGGCCCACCACGGCGCGCGCGATCGAGATGCGCTGGCGCTGCCCGCCGGAAAACTCGTGGGGGAAGCGGGAGGCATCGCTGGCTTTGAGCCCGACCTGCTCGAGCACGCGGGCGACCTCCTGAGGCCCGGCGCCGCCCTCGACGATGGAGCGGCCCACCGTCAGCCGCGGGTTGAGCGAGCCCTGCGGATCCTGGAAGACCATCTGCACGCGCCCGTCAACGCGCACCGAACCGCTGTCGGGGCGCTCCAGCCCCGCGATGAGCTTGAGCACCGTCGTCTTGCCGGACCCGGAGCCGCCGACCACCCCGACGCGCCCGCCCCGCGGCACCGCCAGGTCGACGTCTTCGACCGCCGCCGCGCCGCCGAAGGTCTTGGTGACTGACTCCAGCGCGATGACGGGGTCTTGGCGCGAGGGGGCGGCATCGCCGGCCGGCAGCCGCGAGGCGCGCACGAGCTGCTGGGTGTACGGGTGCTGCGGGCGGTCCAGCACGTGCTCGCCGGCCTCGACGATGGCCCCGTCGCGCAGCACCGCAATCTCGCCGCACATCCGCTGAGCCACCCGCAGGTCGTGGGTGATAAACAGCACGGCGGTGCCGTTCTCGGCGGCCAGGGCGTCGATAAGATCGAGGACCTCGGCCTGCGTAGTCGCATCCAGGGCGGTGGTCGGCTCGTCGCAGATGAGCAGGTCGGGGGTGCGCGCCATCGCCATGGCAATGAGCACGCGCTGGCGCTGCCCGCCGGAGAGCTCGAAGGGGTAGCGCCGCGCCACCGATGCCGGCAACAGCACCTTCTCCAGCATCTCCGGCCGTCCCCCGGCCAGGCGCAGCTGCCGGCCGATGGTCATCGACGGGTCCAGCGCGCTCATGGGCTCCTGGAAGACCATCGCCATCCGGTTGCCCCGCAACCGCCGATGCCGCTTATCCGCCAACCCCACCAACTCCTGGCCGTCGAAGCGGATGCTGCCGCTAACCGGCAGGT
Source organism: Corynebacterium sp. LK2537 (assembly GCF_040946485.1). NCBI lineage: Bacteria > Bacillati > Actinomycetota > Actinomycetes > Mycobacteriales > Corynebacteriaceae > Corynebacterium > Corynebacterium sp. LK2537. The sequence goes on along the minus strand of NZ_JAYWLQ010000006.1, from coordinate 22,532 downwards.
CGTGCAGCCCCATCACCGACAGGGCGGTCAGGGACTTGCCGGAACCGGACTCACCGATAAGGCCCAGGCGCTGGCCGCGGTCCAGGTGCAGGGTGACGTCGTCGACGAGCCTGTCGCCCACGCGCAGGCCCTCGATGGCAAGCAAAGTCATGCGTCCTCCTTCGGATCCCAGGCGTCGCGCAGCCCGTCGCCCAGCAGGTTAAAGCCCAACACGGTCACGGCGATGGCCAGCCCCGGCGCCCACACCAGCCACGGGGCGGTGCCCATGAGCGTCTGGGAGTCCTGCAGCATCCGCCCCCAGGACGCGGCCGGGGGAGCAGTGCCCAGCCCCAGGTAGGACAGGGCGGCCTCGGCGAGCACGGCTAAGGCGAAGTAGACGGAGGCCTGGACGATGATCAGCCCGCGGATATTCGGCAGCACGTGGCGCCAGGCGATCCGCGGCGCGGACACGCCGGAGACCCGGGCGGAGGCGATGTAATCCTGGTGGATGACCTGCAGCGTGCCGGAGCGGGCCACGCGCGCAAACGCCGGGATGCCCGCGATGCCGATGGCCACCATCGCCGTGACCGTCGACGGGCCCCACACGGCGCCGGCAACAATCGCCAGCAGCAGCGCCGGGAAGGCTAGTACCAGGTCGGAGGCGCGCATGATGAGCCAGTCGCCGTAGCCCATGCCGGCCATGATCCCCAGCGGCACGCCCACTACCGCCGCGATGCCGACCGCGAGCACGCCGACCAGCAGCGTGACCTGGGATCCGACCATGATGCGCGCGGCCACGTCGCGGCCAAACCGGTCGGTGCCCAGCAGGTGGTCGGCCCCGGGGCCGACCAAGCGGGCGGCCGTGTCGGCCAGGTCCGGCGGATAGGGCGTCCACACCAGGGACACCAGCGCCAAGACGACGGGGATGGCCACCAGGACGGCGCCTAAGTACTTCTGCATTACGCGGCCTCCTTAACGCCCGCGCGGGTCCGCGCCAGGCGCGGATCAATCAGGCGGTAGGCCACGTCGACAAGCAGGTTCACCGTCAGGGTGAAGGCGACCAGGAGCATGACCAGCGTCTGGACGGTGGTGAGATCGCGGTTGGCGACGGCATCGAGCAGCATACTGCCCAGGCCGGGGACCACGAAGACGGATTCGATGACGACGGCGCCGATAACCAGCGTGGTCAGCTGCACCCCGGCGACAGTCAGCACCGGCAGGGCCGCGTTGCGCAGCCCGTGGCGGATAAGCGCGCGCGTCGGCGAGGCCCCCAACGCCCGGGCGGTGCGGATATAGTCCTGCCCCATGACCTCGCGGACGGCGGCGCGCACATACCGGGTCAGCATGGCCGCCTGCACCAGCGCCAGGGAGACCACCGGCAGGATAAGGTGCGCCACGAACTGGCCGAAGCCCTGGTTGGGAGGCACCCACCCGCCGGCGGGCAGCCAGCGCCCGAAGGCGCTGATGAGCAGCAGGCCGACCAGGAAGTTCGGCAGCGCGATGCCCAGCTGGCTCAGCACGGATAGCCCCGGGTACCGCGCGCTGGCAATCCCCAGCGGCACCGCGATGATAAGCGCCAACAGCAGCGCCAGCCCCACCAGGATGAGCGAGACCTGCGCGCGGTCGAGCACCTGGGCAGTAATCGAGGTCTGCGAGGCCAGCGAGACGCCAAAATCGCCGCGCAGCAGCCCGCCCATCCACTCGGCGTACTGGGCCAGCAGCGGCTGATCCAGGCCGAGGGTGGCGCTGAGCTCGGCGACGGCCTCGTCGGTCGCGTTGATACCCAGCGCCACGCGGGCCGGGTTGCCGGGCACCGCCCGCATCATGGCGAAGATGACCACGCTGGCCACCGCCAGCACGAAGACGTAGCGGCCCACCAGCTTCACGATGCCCCCTGCCCTCACCGCGCGCTCACCTCCGTCAGGTCGACCGAGTCGGTAACCATGTCGGGGCGCAGCCCGGTCACGCCGGGCCGGGTGAGCACGATATTGGGCATGTTCATCAGTGTTACGGCGCCGGCCTCGGCCATGATCTGGTCGACGGCCTGGGAGGTCAGGGCGCGGAATTGCTCGGGAGAGTCGGCGGTATCGGCGGCGGCGAAGAGCTCGCGCACGCGCGGCGAATCGTAGCCCAGGTAATAGTCCGGGCTGCCGAACAAGGTGGTCAGATCGCGCGGCTCGACGTGGGAGACCAGCGAGACTTGGTAGTCGCGGGCGCCCATGACCTGGCCCAACCACACCGCGGGGAATTCCGCGGACTCGAGCCGCACGTCGAAGCCGACCTCCGTCAGCTGCGAGTAGATGAGCTCGGCGGCGGTCTGCGCGTACGGCAGGGTGGGCACGGTGATGGTGATGGGGGCGCCGACGGCTCCGGCATCGTGTAGCAGCTGGCGCGCCCGCTCCGGGTCGAAGGGGTAGTAGTCCTCGCCGCTGAACCAGGGATCGGTAGGTGCCACGGGGGCGGCGCCGGTGTCGGTGGCCAGCCCGCCGAAGAGGATGTCGCTGGCGGCCTGGCGGTCGATGGCATAGGCCACGGCCTGGCGCACCCGCGGGTCGTCGAAGGGGGCGGCCTGGTTGTTCAGCGACAGCAGCACCTCGCCGTTGGTGGTGCCGACTTGCTTTTCGATGCCGTCCGGCAGGTCGTCAAGCAGCTCCGGCGACTGGACCGCCCAGACCACGTCGGCCCCGCCGGAGCGCAGCGCGTTGAGGGCGGTCAGCGAATCCGGGAAGTAACTAATCGTGACCGGCTGGGCGGCCGGGGTGCCCCAGTAGTCCTCGCGGGGGCTTAAGGCCACGAACTCGTTGGGGCTGAACTTGCTGACCGCGTAGGGGCCCGTGCCGACGGGGTGGCTGGCGAGCTCGTCGACGCCGTCGGGAGTCATCATCGCGCCGACGGTGGTGCCCAGCTGCCACAGCCAATTGTTGGAGCGGTGCTCCAGGTCGACGGTGAGCTCGTAGTCGCCGGTCGCGCGGGCGCTGGTCACCACGGCCATCTGCGAGGACAGCGCGTTCGACCAGTGGTTTTTGACGTAATTCAGGCTGAAGGCCGCGCTCTCGGCGTTGAAGGGCGAGCCGTTGGAAAAGCGCACGCCCTGGCGCAGCTGGAAGACGTAGTGGGTGCCGTCGGCGGAGACCTCCCAGTCGGTGGCGAGCTGGGGCACGACTTCGCCGGTCTCGGAATCGATGGCCACCAGGGTCTCGTAGACGTTGTTCATCAGGGCGGCCGGGATGGCCGCGCCGCCGACGGTGGTGAAATCCAACGAGGTGGCGGGGGAGGTGGTGGCGACGGTGAGGGTATCGGCGGCCTGGCCGGCGGGGGCCGGGTCGACGACGGTGGTGTGCCCGGCCGCGCACCCGGACAGCAGGGTGGCGGCGAGTGCCAGCGACGCGCTGCGTCTGCCTCGGAAAGTCATAACGAAAGGTTAGTGCACCGCGTCACTTTTTGGCGAAATTGCCACGCTTTCGCTGCCGCTAGACCCCCGGGAATACCTCCAGTGGGGAGGCGCCGCCGCGCACCGAGGACAGGCTCACCGACAGGGCGTCGGCGCGGTAGCGGTAGACCGCCAGCTCGACGGGGCGGCCCTGGTGGTTGGCGATGAGCAGCTCCACCGTCCAGATGGGGGAGCCGGGCTCGATGTCGAGGGCTTCAGCATCGTCGGCCGAGGCGGCGCCGATGTGGATGCGCCGGTTGACATTGTCGAAATCGACGCCGGCGGCCCGCAGGTGGGCGTGCAGCGAGCCGGAGTCGGCGTCGAAGTTGAGGACTTCCTGCCCGATGTCGATCGGGAAGTAGAGGCGCTCGATGACCAGCGGGCGGCCGTTGGTGCTGCGCAGGCGGTGGACGTAGACTACCTGCTCGTCGGCGCCGATGCCCAAGCGCTGCGCGACGTCCTCCGGGGCGGGGCGGCGGGCCAGCCAGAAGGTCTTCTGCTGCGGGGTGTAGCCGTGTTGGCTGAGCCAGGAGCTTACGGAGATGATGGAGTCGAAGGTTTCGGCGTTGAAGTTGCCGAGCACGACGGAGCGCCGGCCGCGGCCGGAGGAGATGGCGCCCTCGGTGCGCAGGACGGCCATCGCCTGGCGGACGGGGCCGCGCGACGAGTTGAACTGCGCACATAGTTCGGCCTCGCTGGGCAGTTGATCTCCTGGTTGAAGTTCGCCGCTGCGGATCTGCTCCTTCAGATAGTTGCAGATCTTGAGGTGCTGCTTCGGTTCTCGGTGCTGCCTCATTAGTTGTTCGGTACTCCCTTCAATCCAGGCAGGCTGGAAAACGCCGACGCTTCCGCCACCTGGGGTGGCAGGCGTCGGCCGGCCCACGAGCTGGGGAGAACGTGGGTTTTAATAACGGTTTGTCTTAGTTATGTCAAGTGTAACGAATGACGGTTTTATAAAAAACGACATACAAGTAATTATTGGGATGTAGACAGGCTTTGTCTAGGTCAAGGCGATGGGATGGTGTCCATCTGGAGGGGCTTGCCGGCGCGCTGTTCGCCCCCTAGCTAGCGCGATTGCAGGGTTGCTGGGGTGCGTATCTAGGGCGCGAGAGCGTGCGTGAAACTAAGAAAACCTAGAAGGATAGATAAGTCACATAGTCGGCGTGGAGACACCAGGGGTGGGAAGTGTATACAAATCCGCTTCCATGCTGTTTGAGTGTGGCACAACTGTGGCACCTTGATCTGTGTACATATCTACATCTGTAGATTTTTTGCTTCCGTCGGTGGGTCAATCGGGCGGGGGTTGATTATTAATTCTCAGTTTCGTCGATTCGGGCGGTGGCGTCCGCTACTCTGGTAACGAAATATTTCGTCCAAGGAAAGGATCATTCCCCATGTCTTCCGATCGGTCCAAGAGGTTTCTTGGGCTCAAGACCGACCCCTTTGTCTTCTTAGTGGCCGCCGGTTTTATCGTCGTCTTCGTGGCCGGCACCCTGTTGTTCGGGGCCCGGGCCCGCGATCTCTACGCGGTCGCCTCCAATTCCTTGCTTACCAACTTGGGCTGGCTGTACATCGGCGGCTTCTCAATTATTTTCGTCTTTTTGATTGGAATCTTCGTCTCTCGTTATGGCAATCTGCGCCTCGGCGACGACGATGACGAACCCGAGTACTCCCTGCCGGTCTGGTTCTCCATGCTCTTCGCCGCCGGCCTGGGCGCGACCCTGCTCTTCTGGGGTGCGGCCGAGCCGCTCCACCACTCCTTTAACCCGCCGCGCGGGGGACTGGAGCCGATGAGCCAGGAGGCCATCGATCGGGGCTTCCACTTCACCTACTACCACTTCGCGGTGCACATGTGGGTCCCGTTCGCCCTGCCGGGCCTGGCGATGGGTTACTTCGTCTACAAGCGCAAGATGCCCGCCCGCATGTCCTCGGTCTTCTCGCCGCTGCTCGGCAAGCGCGTCTACCGCTGGCCCGGCAAGCTTATCGATGCCCTGTCCATCATCGGCACCGTCTTCGGCCTCGCCGTCTCGGTGGGCCTGGGCGTGCTGCAGATTAATGCCGGCCTGAACATCATGTTCGACGTTCCGCTGGTCGGCTGGGTAGAGGTGCTCATCATCGTGGTGGTTACGGCTATCGCCTCCATCTCCGTGGCGTCTGGCCTAGACCGCGGCGTGAAGATCCTGTCGAACGTCAACATCGTCGCCGCCTTCGTGCTGATGTTATTCGTCCTCGTAATGGGCCCAACGCTGACTCTGCTCAAGCATACGGTGGAGGCCTTCGGCGGCTACGCCAGCTCCCTGCCGGAGCTGATGTTCTGGACGGACTCCTTCGAGGAGAACCCGGGTTGGCAGGGCACGTGGACGGCCTTCTACTGGGCCTGGACCATCTGCTGGGCCCCGTTTGTGGGTATGTTCATTGCACGCATCTCGCGCGGGCGCACGGTGCGCCAGTTCATCGGCGGCGTGCTAGCGCTACCGACCATCGTGGTCGTGGTCTGGTTTTCCATCTTCGGCCGCGCGGCCATCGAGACGGAGCTGGGCAATCCCGGCATTTTGACCAAGCCGGTGGTCGAGGACGGGGATACCCCGGTCGCGCTGTTTGCCCTGTTGGAGCAGTACCCGCTGTATATGCTCTCCGGCACGCTTGCGCTGGCGGTCATCATCGTCTTCTTTATTACTTCGATGGACTCGGCGGCCCTGGTCATGGACACCTTCGCTAGCGGCGAGGAGAACAAGACCCCGACGTATTACCGAGTTTCGTGGGCCTGCGCGGTCGGCCTGGTGACCGCGGCGCTGCTGTTTATCAACGACACGGGCATCGAGGCCATCCAGGAAGTCGTTATCGTGGTTGCGCTGCCGTTCTTCCTGATGGAATTCGTCATGATGTACTCCCTGGTCAAGGGCATGAACGACGACTCGGCGGCCCAACGTCGTACCCGCACCCGCCACTGGAGCAAGACGGACACTCCGGAAAAGTACGAGGCCGCCGATGCCCGCCCCGCCCCTGGCTACGACAGCGAGGGCAACGAACTGGATCGCCCCGAGCTCGAATACGACGAGGAGGGCAATATGCGCATCCCGGGCAATATCATCGTCGAAGGCGACTTGGGGGTCGGCGGCGACTTCGACGACGATTGGGACGGCGATAGCCCCGCCGGCTCGGGGGACCGGCCCCGGGCTTAAAACCAGGCCTGGGCCAGGATGTCCAGGGACTTGAGCGTCTCGGCGCGGCTGCTGGTCTGAATGGAGACCATCAGCTCGTCGGCGCTGGCGTGATCCTGGAACCACTCGAGGTACTCGCGGACCTCGTCGCCGGTGCCGACGGCGGAGTAGCGCAGCATCTCCAGGATCTGCTGGCCCTGGTAGGAGCCGATGATCTGGTTGACCTGTTCATCGGTCAGGAACTTGCCGCGGCCGGCGAAGGACTTGACGCGGTTGAAGCCGACTCGCTCGAAGATTTCGGCGGCCTCTTCGGAGGTATCGCCGGCGGTGACGTTGACCGCGGCGATGACATAGGGCTCGGCTAAGACGTCGGAGGGCTGGAAATTGTCCCGGTAGTACTTGGTCGCGGCCTCCAGGTGCTGCGGCGCGAAGTGCGAGGCGAAAGAGTAGGGCAGGCCGTACTTGGCGGCCAGCGATGCCCCGAACATCGACGAGCCCAGGATGTAGACCGGCACGTGCGTGTAGGCGCCGGGCACGGCCTGGACGCCCGGGATGATGGACTTGCCGGCCAGGTACTTGGTCAGTTCGCGGACGTCCTCGGGGAAGCGCTCGGCGGCGTTGCCGTCGCGGCGCAGGGCGCGGCCCAAGGTGTGCATGTCGGTGCCGGGGGCACGGCCGACGCCCAAGTCGATGCGGTCCGGGTAGAGCTCGGCCAGCGTGCCGAACTGCTCGGCGATGACGTAGGGGGCGTGGTTAGGCAACATCACCCCGCCCGAACCCAGCCGGATGCTGTTGGTGTGGGCACCAATATGGGAAATCAGCACCGCCGGGGCGGACGAGGTGATGGTGGACATGTTGTGGTGCTCGGTGTACCAGAGGCGCTTGTACCCCAGCTCCTCGGCCCGCTGGGCGAGGGTGACCGAGTGGGCCATGGACTGGGCGGCGGTCTCCCCCTCGTAGATGGTGCAGAAGTCCAGAACGGAAAGCGGTGCGTGGGTAGTCAATGGTGCTCCTTCGGAAGACGACATCTTGCTACCCACGGTACCTGCGGCGGATTTTATTCGGCGGCGGGGCGCACGAGGGCATCGATAACCGCGCCGATGACGAACGCAATCACGGTGGGAACGACCCAGCCCAGCGACAGCGCCTGGCCCGGCGAGAGGTTGAGCATCGGCTCCAGGGCGCTGGCCCAGCCGAGGTCGGCGAGGACCGTCAGGGCGGACCACAGGACGGAGACCCACAGGCTCAAGCGGTAGCCCCAGTAGAAGGTCACGGCCTTTTTCACCAGCGGCTGCAGCAGCGTGATGAAGATCAGCGTGATGGCCGGCGGGTACAGGAAGGTAATAAACGGCACGGCCACCGACAGCACGGTGTCCAGGCCCTGGAAAGCCAGCAGGATGGACAGGGCGGTAAAGACCACGGCCCAGAAGTGGTAGGTGGTCTTGGGCACCAGCATCTCGAAGAAGGCGGAGCAGGCGGTGATAAGGCCTACGGCGGTGGTCATGCACGCCAGCAGTACGATGGTGGAGAAGACCGCCTGGCCGACCGTGCCCATGGTCATATTGGCGGAATCGGCCAAAAGGACCGCGCCGGACTCGTAGTCCTGGCCGTTGGGCAGGGTCTGCGCCAGCCAGGCCAGGCCCAGGTAGATGGCCGCCAGCAGGCCGCCGGCGACAAGGGTGGCGGTGATGGTGCCGCCCATCAGGGACTTGGTGGACTTGAAGCCCTTGCTGCGCAGGGAGCCCACGATGACGATGGAAAACGCCAGGCCCGCGATGGCGTCCATGGTGTTGTAGCCCTCGAACAGGCCGGTGACCATGGGGGAGCTGGAGTAGTCCTCGGTAGGCACGCCCGGGTTCCGCGGGTTGGCGGTGGTGGCCAGGATGATGAGCAGCGCCAGCAGGGCCACCAGGGCCGGGGTCAGGAACTTGCCCAGGGTGTCCATGATGGAGTTCGGCTTCCAGGACAGCGCCAGCGCGATCAGGAAGAACACAGCGTTGAAGATGCCGTTGGCGGAGGTGCCTTCCCAGCCCAGCAGCGGGGTGATGGCGGTTTCCATGGAGACCGCGCCGGTACGCGGCAGCGCGTAGAAGGCGCCGATGGCCAGGTAGGCCATGGCGGAGAAGACGACGCCGAACCAGGCGCCGCCGTGGGCTCCCAGGTCACGGACGCTGCGGCCAGACAGCGAGACTGCCACGACCGCCAGTACCGGCAGCAGCACGCCGGCGGCGAGGAAGCCTAGGACGGCGGGCCAGAAGTTAGTGCCGGAGGACACGCCCACCATGGGCGGGAAAATGAGGTTGCCGGCGCCGAAGAACATCGAAAACAACATGAGCGCCGCCACGACGATGGTCACAGCGGGCCGCTTCGGTGCGGACGTAACGGGTTGAGCCATTGCTTAAGCCCTTCATTGACAGGGGTCGTATAGTATCGCTCCCGCCACCGAGCCCCACGGGGGTGGTGTGGGGCCGTGCGGCGGGTTATGGCCGGCGGGTCGCGCCGTTCGCATAATGAGACAATACCGCCCACTGTATGAGAAAGTAAAGACGGGGTGCTAGTTTTCGAAGGCGCAGCCCAACCGCTCGAGCGCCTCCTGCAGAATCTCCCGGGAAGTCGCGAAATTCAACCGCGCGTGGTGCTCGCCGCCGGTGCCGAAGGTGGAGCCCTCGTTGAGCGCGACGCGGGCATTGTCCAGCACCCAGCGGGCCGGGTGCGGATCGGAGCCAATCTTAGTGTCGGAAAAGTCCAGCCACAAAAGGTACGTCGCCTGGGGGCAGGCGGTCTTAACGCCGGGCACGCGCTGGAGAAGCTCGGCTAGCAGCCAGTCCCGGGTCTGCTTCAGATAGGCCAGCTCTTCGTCGAGGTGTTCGCCGCCGTCGCGGTAGGCCGCCTCGGCGGCGATGACGCCCAGGGTGCCGGTGCCGTCCTTGGCCACCCCGGTCAGCTTTTTCCAAGTAGCGATGTCGGCGGGGTTGGAAAAAATCATCTGCGCGCACTTGAGCCCGGCCACGTTGAAGGCCTTCGACGTCGAGGTCGCCGTGATGGTCACGTCCGGGCCCAACGATGCCACCGGCGTGTGCTGGCCGTCAAAGACCAGCGGGGCGTGGATCTCGTCGGCCAGGATGCGGGCATCGTAGGTACGCGCGAGATCGACCAGGCCGCGCAGGAAGTCCTCGTCCAGCACGCGGCCCAGCGGGTTGTAGGGGTTGGCCAGCAGGACGGAGCCGGCGCCAGCGGCGAAGGCGCGCTCGATTTCGCCCAAGTCCAGCTCCGCCGAGACCTCGACCTTGTCCCGGCTGGCGGTGGCAGGTACCTCCAAAAGCGGCGGGTAGGACGGCACCGGCACGACGACCGGGGAGTCCGGGCGGGTGAAATACTGCACGCCCAGCAGCATGCCGCGCACGACGTCGCCGATCCAGAAAATCCCCTTCTCGTCCGGGCGCCAGCCGAAGCGCTCGGCGTAAAAATCCGCGAGCGCTCCCGGCAGATCGCTCAAGCGCGGGGCCGGGGTATAACCGAAGGTCTCGCGGTCCACCATGTCCTGGATGGCGTCCTTGACCGCGGGAGCGGTGGGGAAGTCGGATTCGGCAATCCACAGGGGGATGACGTCGGAGTCGTAGACGGTCCACTTGCGGGTGCCGCGGGCGGCTAGTTGCTCAAGACTCGGAAATTCCATGGCCCCCAGCCTAGTAGCGCTTAGTCCTCGGCTTCCTCTTCCGGCTCGCGCTCCGGGCTGCCGTCGACGAAGCCGAAACGCTTCAACCTCCGCCTATCCGCCGCAGACGCCGACTGAGTCAGCTGCAGCAGCTGTGCATAAATTCCGCCCGTCTGGGCCAGCTCGGCCGGCGAGCCGATCTCCTGGACTCGGCCGCGGTCCAGCGTGACGATCGTGTCCACGCCCGCGATGGTGGACAGGCGGTGGGCGATGATCAAGGTGGTGCGGTCCTTCATCAGCTCGTCCAGGCCGGCCTGGACGGCGCGCTCGGCCTTGGTATCCAGCGCCGAGGTCGCCTCGTCGAGGACCAGGATGGGTGCGTCCTTGAGCATCGCGCGCGCCACCGCCACGCGCTGCTTCTGCCCGCCGGACAGGCGCAGGCCGCGCTCGCCGACGACGGTGTCGTAGCCGTCGGGGAAGGCGGTGATGAAATCGTGGGCGTTGGCGCGCTGGGCGACGGCGATGATTTCGGCATCGCTAGCGCCCGGCTTGCCGTAGGCGATGTTCTCGCGCACCGTGCCGGAAAACAGGAAGGGCTCCTGGAAGACCACGCCGACGGAGGCGCGCAGCTGCTCCGCGGTCAGGTCGTGGACCGGATGGCCGAGCACCTCGAGGTTGCCCTCCGTCGGCCGGTACAGGCCCAGCAGCAGGTTGACCAGGGTCGACTTGCCACCGCCGGACTCGCCGACCAGGGCGACCTGCTGGCCCTCGTGCGCGGTGAAGCTGACGTCGTCGACCACCGGCTTGCCCTCCTCGTAGGAGAAGGAGACGTTGTGGAAAGCAAAGCCCGCTTGTCCCGGGGTCTGCGCCAGCGGTGCGACGTCTTGGGAGCCGGGCTCGGTGGCATCGGCGGCGCGGGCGGCGCGGATAAGCGCCGGGTTGGCCGTCGGCTCGACGTCCTCGCCCATGACGCGGAAGTAGTCGCGGGAGCCGGCGATGGCTCGCTGCGCGGAGTCGACGATCCAGCTCATCATGAACACCGGCTGCTTGGCCATGGTGACCATCTGGATGAGCATGACCATGTCACCCAGGCTGAAGTGGCCGCCCAGGGTGCGCCAGAAGATGACGGCGTAGATGCCGAAGAAGATGGCGGCCATCGCCAGCCCGCGCAGGCCGTCCATGGTGTGCCACCAGCGCGACTGCGGGCGGGTGGTCTCCACGTACCCGCGGTAGTGGCGGGCAAAGCTGGTCAGCTCGCGCAGCTCCGCCACGAAGGACTTGGTGACCTTGACCTGGCCGATGACCTCGGCGAAGCGGCCGTTGGCGACGTCGATGTGCTCGTTTTTGACCGCCTCGAAGCGCTGCCAGCGCTTGGAGGTCAGCGCCGTGAGCCACATATAGATAGGGAAGAGCAGCGCCAGCATGATGGCCAGTGGCCAGTAGTAGAAGGCGGTGATAATCAGGATCGCCACGACCTGCAGCAGCATGGAGATGAAGTTGTTGGAAAAGGACTGCAAAAACTGCGTGACGAACATGATCGAGCGGTCCAGCCGCGCGATGATTGTGCCGGTGATTTGGTTGTCGTAGTAGCGCTGCGGCAGGGACAGCAGCTTGGCGAAGTAGCGCGTGGACAGGATCTGCCTCAGCCGCGAGACCATGACGTCGCCGACGTAGCCGCCCAGGTTGTTGAAGATGGAGCCTAGGGCATCGGCGGCAAAAAGCAGCAGGGCGAGCCAGAGGACGGTGCGCAGGGCGGTCTCGGCGGGGCTGTCGCCGGACACGGCCGCGACGATGGTGTCGGTGGCCTCGCGCACGATAAACGGCGAGGCCAGCGACAGCGCGGCGGCCAGAGTGGCGGTCGACACCACCCCGAGGTAATAGGGCCACAGTGCCCACGCGCTTTTGACGATCCGGGCCAAAGAATTCATGCCCTGCCTCCACTACCTTGAGCGTTGTTTTTGATTAAGTCACGGGAACCCACAGATACTAGGCCGGTCCGGCACGCCAGGCAAACGGGACGTCGATGCTATAAATGCCGGCTGCGTCGGTTAAGCTTACGGCGAGCAAGTACTACACGGACGGGAGATAATCCACGGTGAATAACTCGCAGTGGCGGGCCCTCGGGCTGGTGCCGGTGTGCGCGCTCGGGCTTGCGGCCTGCAGCGTGCTCGAGCCCGGAGAAGCTGGACTGAGCCCCGACGAAGAAATCACGGTCACCTCCTCCGAGATGCCCGATTTCGAGCCGGAGGACGTGCCCGACAAGGAAGTCAAGGACGACCTCACCCAGACCGTCAAGGACGAGGGCCTCAACGTCGAGTGGACCCTGCAGGGCGTTTACGCCGACAGCGTCCAGGGCTCCGTGGTCACCGTGGCGCTGAAAAACCTCAACGACGTGCCCCTGCCGGCCGATGCCATCGGCGAGCCCAAGCTCGAATACCGCTCCGGCAGCAGCTACGAGGAGGTCGACCTGCTGGACTACGACCCGGAGGTCAACTCCGACGTCAACCCGCCCGGGCTCGATTACCCGCTGGGGGAGAAGGCGACCACCAACGTCCAGTACCGCGTCGACGCGTCCCCGACCGCGCTGACCGATGCCCGCCTAAACCTCGGCAACGTCACCTGGGTGGGGAACCTGAACCTATGACGCCCAAGACGCCCGCCCCGGAACTAGTCGTCCTCGCCGACGCCGCCGGCCAGCCGGCCGGAACCGCCGACAAGGCCACGGTCCACACGGACAACACGCCGCTGCACTTCGCGTTTTCCGCCTGGGTCCACCGCGGCGACGAAGTCCTCGTCACCCGCCGCGCCCTGGGGAAGAAGACCTGGCCGGGCGTGTGGACCAACGCGTTTTGCGGGCACCCCGGCCCCGGCGAAGACACCGCCGATGCCGTCCTGCGCCGCGCCGCCTTCGAGCTGGGCCTGCGGGATGTCGCCCGGCCGGAGTGCGTGCTGCCCGATTTCTCCTACCGCGCGGTGGATTCCTCCGGTGTGGTCGAAAACGAGATCTGCCCCGTCTTCGTCCTGGAGCTGGACCCGGCCGCCGAGCTGGCGCCCAACCCGGACGAGGTGGACTCCTACCAGTGGGTTACTGCCTGCGCGCTCATCGATGCCGCCTGCGCCACCCCGTTTGCCTTTAGCTCCTGGATGGTCGAGGAGCTGGCCGAGCCGGCCCTGCGCGACTACCTGTTGGGCGTGTCCGGGCGGTAGCAGGCCCACAGGTAGTCCAGAGGGCCCGGGTGTTCCGCGTGGGCGCCGGTGGCGAGATCGAAGCGCCGGGCCGTGCCGGCCGGGAAGCCGGCGTCGCCGGTGCGCGCGAAGCGGGCCAGCCAGTCGGCGAAGACCCCGTCGGCGGGGTCGAAGAGGGCCGGCAGGTCGTCGCAGTGGCGCGCCGGCGCCCCGTCGGAGCGGACGAACTCGATGTGGCGGACCAGCTCCGGGTGCGGGTGCTGGTGGGCCACGGCGGCGACCCAGCGGCGGATGGCGGCATCGCCGACCACGGCGCGGTTTGTGACCGAGTGGGTCCCCGCGCGCCAGGTGGCAAAGCGCGGCAGGCTCAGCGCCGCGGCCAGCGGGCGCGGCGGGATATGGAACCGGTCGAGGCGGCGCGCGCCGGGCTGGTCCCACATCTCCTCGCGGGTGCTGCTAATAACCAGGGGGACCGCGGCGAGCTCCGCCGGCTCCAGCGGCCACGGCCCGAGCGCGATGTCCAGGGCGTGGCGGGCGCGGAAGCGCCGGTAGCCGCGCTCCAGGCGGCCGCTTTGCGCGAGCTTGGACAGGCTGCGGCGGGTCACCGGGGCGCTCAGCGCGGTGCGTAGGCTGGCCTTGCGGCGGGAAAACGGGGCGCGCGGGAAGGCCGGTGAGAGCGCTACGGCCCGGCGGAAGCCGCCGCGAAAGTGATCGCGCCGGCACAGCCACAGCGCGATCGCCGCCCCGGCAGACTGGCCTACCAGGGTCACGTTGGTCGGATCCCCGCCGTAGGCCTCGATGTTCTTTTGCACCCATTCCAGGCCCGCCAGGCAGTCGTTGATGCCGCGGTAGGAGCGCGGTTCGTCGCGTTCAAAGCGGGCGAAGCCGGCCAGACCCAGCCGGTAGCTGAGCTGGACCAGGATCAGGCCGGCGCGGGCCGGCGCGTCGCCGATGGTCTCGCGGTGGGAGCCGGAATCAAAGCCGCCGCCGTGGATGAAGACCACCACGGGCAGGTCCGCGCCCGGGCGCGTGCTTGTAGGCCGGGTGATGGTCAGCGCGCCGACCTGCGGGGCGGCATCGAAGGGATCTGCCGGGGCAGCTGCGGGAAGCTCGAGGGATTCTGGCGCCATGCTATAAGATCATAGGCCATGGACCTTCTTACGCAGCTTGCCGATGCCACCTCCCAGGCCGTGGCCTCGGCCCCCATGTGGCTGCAGGTAGTGATCATGCTGCTGACGGTCGTCCCGGCGCTCGTCGTGGCGGCGTGGGTGCTCATGCTGGTCATCGACTGGTGCGCCCGCCGATTCCACCGCCGGCCCGGACAGCACTAGGATGAGACGTTATGGATGACAAGCACTCCGCGGACGCCCCGGAAGAGGTCGGGCGTTCCCACCGCCCGTATTCGCCGGTGGACCCGCAGGTAAACCCGTCGGCGGATCAGTCGCGCCCGGATTACCAGCCGCGCGAGGGCTTGTCCGGGTCCCAGGTGCCCGAAACAGGCGAGGCGGCCGAAGCGAGCGGGGCGGCGCAGCCGAAGCGCAAGCGCGCCCTGCCGCGCTCGCAGGTCACCCCGACCCTGCGCCTGCTCATCGCCTTGGTCATCGTCGCCGCGCTTATCGGGCTGTTCGTCTAGCGGCCGCCGCCAGGCGGGCAAAGAGCGGCTGGCGGGGGATCTCTTCCAGCAGCACGGGGCGCTGCTGGCTATCGCACAGCGGCACGCACCAGTTGGGGTAGACCTCGTGCGTGGTGCCCGGCTGGTTTTGGGCGCGGGTGTCGCCGACCATGTCCACCAGGTTCGTCACCGTCAGCGCGGCCGGGGTGGCCGCGGCGAAGCGGTGCAGGGCCTCGATAACGGCCAGCTCGTCGTCCGGGCGCGGGCTAACCGCCGGGTCGAGGAAGCCCTCGGCGGCCAGCTGGTTAAAGACGGCCTGCTGCCAGGCGCGGTCCTCGGCGTCTTCCACCTCGGCCGGGCGGGTGAGCACGCCTAGCTCCTCGCGCAGGGTGATGTGCCCGCCGCGCAGGTAGGACAGCGTTGGCGGCATGTCGTGCGTGCCCACGGCTACCAGCGCCAGGCGCCGGTAATCCGCCGAGGGCCGGGCGTTTTCCGTGTCCCCGGCCTTTTCAAACCAGACCACGTTGGTGCCCAAAATCCCGTAGCGGGCCAGCTCGTCGCGCACCGATTCTTCCACCGTGCCCAGGTCCTCGCCGATGACCACGGTGCCCGTGCGCTGGGCCTCGAGCGCCAGGATGCCCACCATGGCGCGCGAGTCGTAGCGCACGTAGGTCCCGGCCGTCGGCGGCAGGCCGCGCTGGATCCAGTAGAGGCGGAACAGCCCCAGGATGTGGTCGACGCGCAGGCCGCCGGAGCGGCGCATGGCCGTGCGCAGCAGGTCCCGCCACGGCCCGTAGCCAGCCTCGGCCAGGCGCACCGGGTGCCACGGCGGCTGCGACCAGTACTGGCCCAGCTGGTTGTACGCGTCCGGCGGCGCGCCCACCGACGCCAGCGGCGCGAGGTACTCGGCCAGGTTGACCGCGTCCGCCCCACCCGGGTGGATGCCCACGGCCAGGTCCATGATGATGCCCACCCGCATGCCGGCCGCCCGCGCCCGGTCCTGGGCCGCGGCCAGCTGCTCGGCGCACAGAAACTGCAGCCAGCTGTAGTACTCGGTCAGCTGGTCCAGCCCCGCCTGCTGCCGATGCCGCCTGCCCGCCTGCGCCGCCAACTCCGCCTCGGCGCACCAGCGGGCAAACTCCGCCAGGCCCGCGCCCTCGGTGCGGGTGAACTCGCGGAACTGCGCGCGGCGGTCCTCGGTGTGCTCCAGGAAGAACAGCTCGCGCAGCACCTGCAGCTTGGCGTCGAAGATGGCGTCGCGATCGATGAACTCGCCGGTGGTGTTGGCCAGCTGGAATTCGGCGGCGAGTTCGGCGACGTCGGCGCGGGTGTCGGCATCGAGAAGCTTCAGCTCCGGCACGTCCTCGACGCGCAGGTAGAGCGGGTTGATGAAGCGGCGGGTCGTTGGCAGGTAGGGCGAATCCTCCACCGGCGGGAAGGGCTCGGCCGCGTGCAGCGGGTTGACCAGCAGGAAATCCGCGCCCGCGTGCTCGGCCACGAGCTCGGCCAAAGCGCCCAGGTCGTGGAAGTCGCCGATGCCCCAACTGGCGGCCGTGCGCACCGAGTACAGCTGCGCCATGACGCCGGTGCCCGGGTCCGTGAGTAGCTCGTCCGCGGTATCCACGTGGGAGGGCGTGACGATGAGCGGGCAGCTGGCCTCCAGATCGGCGCTGGAAAGGTGCAGCTCGTGGTAGCCCAGCGGCAAGTCGCCGGGCACGTGGAAGCTGGCCTCGCCCCAGGCCTTGCCGTCGACCTCGACGTCGGGGGAGTCGTTGGGATCCTGGTAGGTCGGCGCGGTGCCGCCATCTTCCAAGTGGACGGTGACCTCGGCCGGCGCGCCGGCGGGGACGTGGACCACGAAGGGCTCCTCGTGGCCGGCGGTGGCGACCACGCAGGCCGGCAGCGGGCGGGAGGCGGAGTCCTGGTAGTCCCAGTAGAGCTGCAGGGTGAGATCGTCGTCGCTGGGCTCGGCGGGGATTCCGACGCCGAGGGCGCGGAGGGTGCCGATGATGGTGGGGGAATCGATAGCAATGTGCTCGCCGGACTGGGCGGTGTAGCCCGTCGCGACCCCGTGGTGGGCGGCGAGCTCGTCGAGGAGGTGGCGGGAAGTCACGGTGCTCATTGTGCCATGAAAACTGCGGTGTTGCTGGCTGACTGGGAGGCGACAATTGGTAGAGTGGACCACGGTTTATGAGGAAATGGTCATGTTCTTAAAGCAGGCCTGAAAGGAAAATTGTGACCCTACCGGAAGTACATACCCCTGCAGAATTCGAGATCGAAGAGGGCGAGACCTGCCTGACCGCCCTTATCGCCACCGCCAAGGCCCGCCCGCACGGGGTCATGTTCACCCGCCCGGCCAACTACGAATGGGTTAACGTCACCGCCAAGGAATTCATCGCCGAGGTCTTCGAGGTTGCCAAGGGGCTGATGGCCTGCGGCGTGGAGAAGGGCGACCGCATCGCGCTGATTTCGGCCACCCGCTACGAGTGGTCGCTGCTGGACTACGCCATCTGGGCGGTAGGCGCTAGCTCCGTGCCGGTCTACCCGTCTTCGTCGATGTCCCAGGTCCAGTGGATCATCGAAGACTCCGGCGCCGTGCTGGCCATTACCGAAACCCGCGAGCACTCCGAGCTGGTGCGTCACCTGGTCCTCCAGGACGACGGGCAGCCGATGCTCAAGGACTCCCCGTCCCAGCTGCGCCGCGTGCTGGAGATTAACTCCGCCGCCATTGACACGCTCAAGTTCGAGGGCCGCGGGATCGAGGACTCGGCCATCGAGGAGCGGATCGCCGCCACGCGCACCGACGACCTGGCCTCGCTGGTCTACACCTCCGGCACGACCGGCCGGCCGAAGGGCTGCATGCTCACCCACCGCAACTGGCTGGCCGAGGTCCGCGGCCTGCTGACCAACCCCATCGGGCACATCGCCGTGCCGGGCACCCGCGTGCTGACCTTCCTGCCGCTGGCGCACGTGCTCTCGCGCGCGGTCTCGCTGGCCGTGGCCATCGGCGGCGCCACCCAGAACCACTGGTCCGACTTCTCCACCCTGTCTATCGAATTCGCCCGCTCCCGCCCGAACCTCATACTGGGCGTGCCGCGTGTGTTCGAGAAGGTCTACAACTCCGCCGCCGCCAAGGCCGCCGACGGCTCCGGCGTCAAGGCCGCCCTGTTCAGCCAGGCTGAGAAGGTCGCCCAGGACTACTCGCGCGCCCAGGACACCCCGGAAGGGCCCAACCGCCTGCTGCGCGCCCAGCACAAGCTCTTCGACAAGCTGGTCTACTCCAAGATCCGCGAGGGCGTGGGCGGGCAGGTGCGCTACGCGATTACTGGCGGCTCGGCCATGAGCCACGACCTGCTGCACTGGTTCCGCGGCATCGGCCTGCCGGTCTACGAGGGTTACGGGTTGACCGAGGTTGCCGCGGCCGCCGCCGTGGACTTTGAGGACCAGAAGATCGGCACCGTCGGCCGCCCGCTGGAGGGCGTGACCATCCGTACCAACGAAGAGGGCGAAATCTGCATCAAGGGCGACATCGTCTTCGCCGGCTACTGGAACAACCCGGAAGCCTCCGAGGCCGCGCTCGAGGACGGCTGGTACAACACCGGCGACCTAGGCGAAATCCTGGATTCCGGCCACATCATGATCACCGGCCGCAAGAAGGATCTCATCGTCACCGCCGGCGGCAAGAACGTCTCGCCGGGGCCGATGGAGGACATGCTGCGCTCCCACCCGCTGATTTCACAGGCGATGGTCGTCGGCGACGGCAAGCCCTTCGTCGGCCTGCTGCTGACCCTGGAGCCGGAGGCGCTGGAGCGCTGGAAGCGCGAATACAACATCCCGGCCAACCGCAGCGCCCAGGACGTGGCCACCGACCCGACCCTGCGCGCCGAAATCCAGGACGCCATCAACCAGGTCAACGCGACCGTCTCCCACGCGGAGGGCATCAAGAAGTTCTATATCCTGGAATCCGACCTGACGGAGGAGGAAAACGAGCTCACGCCGACCATGAAGGTCAAGCGCAACGTCGTCGCTCAACGCTACGCGTCCGCGATCGAGCACATCTACAAGCGCTAGAGATAAAAATCTTCTCGGAGTGTCGCCCAGAAAGTTGCCAGGTTCTCGCCTAAAGTCAGCAAGCGTCAACGGTAAGTCTCAACCTTTACTTCAGGATTGGGTTTGTTCGCGGAAAGGACGATATGCACAAACTGGCTGCTGAATTGCGCCACCGCGAATTGACGCAGGAGATCTACAACATCGGCGACGAGGTGGCCGAGTACATCGAGCACCTCATCGAGGCGCTGGAGGACTGGGACGTCGAGCTGGTCGTGGACTGCGTGGCCGAGCTCGACGACATTATCGCCGACGCCCGCGTGGACGCCGGCCGGTGCGTGGGCGAGCTCATCGGCCTGCGCCAGGCGCTGGTCTCCGGGGTGCGCTCCGGGACCATCTCCGCGGCGGCGTCGGGGGAGTTCGACGTGGCCCCGCCGGCCGGGCTGACGGCCGCGCGCCTGGAGGCTGACTACGCCGTGGCGGGCCCGCCGGTCGACGTCCACCAGCTGGCCACCGCGCTTAACGCCCGCACCCGGGCGACGGCCGAGAACCTGCGCGAACAGGTCGACTACGTCCTCGCGCAGACCGATGCCGTGGCGCGCAACCTCGACATGGTCTCCCTGCCGCACCTGTACAAGCGCGTGGGACAAACCGTCGGCGTGGCCTTGCAGGCCTGGCAGCACTGCGTTGCCGATGCCCACCCCGGCTACGTCCGCGCCATGCGCGGGCACAACCCGCCGCCGTTTTTGGAAGAGCGCGCCCGCGTCCAGGCCGTCGTGGCCAAGGTGGCGGCCAAGCGCGCCGCCCAAAAGGCGAGCAACGCTACCGCTTAGGGCTTAACTAGACTTCCTTCCTTCTGGTCTGAGGGAAGGGCCGACGCCGTTGGATTCCCTCTCCAGCGGCGTTTCATTTTCCACTGGTCGACGGCGATAAACAGCACCAGGGTCGCGCCGAACAGCGGCAGGAAGGTGCCCGCCGTCGCCACAAAAAGCCCGACGATGGCCCACTCGCCCCAGCTCAGCTGCGGGTGGCGGCCCGGAATCCGCGTCGGGCGGCGCTTGAACCACATCGCGTAGCCCGCGCCGATCATCACCGCGATGGCGACCGCCGAGGCCAGCAGCAGGATCTGCAGCGGCAGGCCGAACATGATGCCCATGTGCAGGTAGGTGCCCCACGAGGTCAGCTTCGAAAACAGCGGCAGGTCGCTAAACGGCAGGGAGGCGGTGACGGTCTGGGTGGTCGGATCGACGGCGACGGCATCGGAGGCCAGGCGCCAGGGCACCCAGCGCTCGGCGGCCTGCCAGCCGTGGGCGGTGTCCTCGCCGGGGAAGAGGCGCAAGGGGCCGGTCAGCCCGGCATCGCGGGCGGTGCGCCAGACCCCGTCGGCCTGGTCGGCTACCTCCGCGTCGAACCACTGGCCGGCGACGACGGGCGGGTTAGGCAGCGCGGTATCGACCGGGTCGGCGCTACCGCGCAGGGCGCTAATCGTCGTTGCCACGTTGGCCCCGGCGACATTCGACCAGGTGATGCCGGTCGCGGACAGACCGAGCAGGACCACCAGCAGCCAGGTGCCTAGGGTGCCGTGCAGGCGCAGCAGGCCGCGGCGGCCGGACCACGTGGTGCGCGGGCGGCGGTAGCACAGCCAGATGGCCAGGCCGCCGAGGGTGACGAACCACATCCAGGACACCGCCAGCTCCGAGTACAGGGCGCCGACATCGCCCAGGTGGAGCGACTTGTGCAGCTGGGAGAACCAGTAGCGCACGGGCAGCTCGCCCACGCCCGAATAGGACGGCTGCGCGCCCAGCACGTGGGAGTCGTAGGGGCTGACGAAGACGGCCAGCAGCCGGGACTCGCCCAGCGCCGGGTCGGCGACTAGCACGCGGGTGGTGTCCGTGGCGGCATCGGCCGGCCAGACCTGTTCGACGGGGAAGTCCGGGTAGGCCGCCTGGGCGGCGCGGACTTGGTCGCTGAGCGGCTGGGGTGGGGCATCGCTGGCGCTGACGTGCAGCAGATCGCGGTAGACGACGTTCTCGATCTGCGGGGCGGCGGCATAGCCGCCCCGCTGATGGCCGCGACCAGGATGAACGGTGCGATGAAAAGCCCGGCGTCGAAGTGCAGGCGTTTGGTCAGGGCCCGAGGCCCGTGTTGATAAAGTTCACGCGAGTATCCCTTGTGGAAGGAAGAAACGGTTAAGGACAAGGAGTATCGCGTCTGCAGCCGGAAACTCTTCTAAGAAGTCGTTATCGATTCCCGAAAAGTTCCCGGTTGTTGAAAATTGGTGCGTTTAGGCAGCGTGCGCGCGGAAATTACCTGGCGACTTCAGGTGGCTCAGCAGCAGGGCCTCCGTCCGGCGCGGGTGCTCGGTGAGGTCTTCGAAGCGCAGCCTGAGCGGGCGGTAGGCGGCGTGGCGGAGGGCATCGTCGCGCTGCTGCAGTGCCGAGGCGTGCAGCCGACTGGTCCCGCACGCCGGGTCCTCGACCTCGATGGCGAGCCAATTGTTTAGCAGGATGCCGATGAGCGCCCCCGTGCTGGCGAACGTGCATAGCTTCATGTCGTTGAGGTGGGGCCGCAGGAGCCCGGAGGCGAGGATGAGCGCGCGGGCGTAGGACTCGCCCACGTGGCGCACCGACGGGTTCGACAGCTCCGCCACGCGGCGGGCGACCTGGATGTTGCGGGCCTTGCCCAAGAATTGGATCTCGCGGCGGAAGTCGGTGGGGGTGACGCCGAGGGCGCGGGCGGCATCGCCGGCGATGAGTCCGGAGAGGAAGCCGTGGAAGCGCGCCACGTCGACGACGGCGCGGGCGGCGTTAACGCAGCGGATGCCGTCGATGATGTCGTACTGGTTCATCCGCGTCTTGCGGAACATGATGCCGGGGATTTGCCGGTCGTGGGGTGGGAGATTGTGTTTGGTCAGTGACATCTCAGTCGGCGCGTTGGCCGCCGGTCCGGCCACCGGCAAACGATGCATATGCGCCGCCGCCGCAGAAATCGCCACGGCGCTGTAGGAGCTCCGGCCCGCGGCGATGGCGCGCAGGCGGCCCTGCTCCTGGTGGTCGAGGGAGTGGAAATAGCGCGCGGAGACGGCGAAGCGGCCCGCGACGCGCAGCAGCGCCCCGGTTTCGAGGCGGTGCCAGACGTAAGGGTGGTCGCTGCGGGTCTTGGAGAGGTTGATTAAAGCGTTGCTGTGGTCGGGTGCGGGCGAGCGGAAATACTGTGGTGAAAAGTTCATGGTTCCTAGCCTCGCGGGCTACCCTCCCCCGCGGAAGGGACCCCACCCGCCGCCTGTGGACAACTTGAGTGTTCGTGTGCGGTTTGTCACCTCTGCGCCCGCGCGGAGGCACATTTCTGTGGATAACTCGCGATTGGGCACGCCGAGTAGGCGCTACGGACGTGGTCCGTGGTGCCTTTCGCGTGTTTTGGCTGGGTGTGTTCCTTGGGTTTGCGGCTGCCCCCCGTCTCAGT